>JABDAH010000061.1 GCA_013289265.1 Alphaproteobacteria bacterium | reverse complement strand
CGCGAACATCTGGCTGATACTTCATCTGCTGATTTTGTGACTGGTTCTTTTCTGGAGCCTGTGATTGATTTTGCTGTCCCATAATATCCTCCTGGTTTTTTGTTGATAGGCGAGCACCCTTGGCTCGCCGACAGGAAGGACCTTAGAGTTTTAAATATAAAAGCACTGCAGAGAAGTGAGCCAAATTTATAAGAAAGCTTTTACAAAAAAACAGCGCCTTGTATGCACAAGGCGCCGTTTCTCCATGGTTCTTATAGTGCGTTTATTTATTGTTGCGGTTCCTGCACATCCGTTGCCTTGTCTTCGACGGTTTTGCCGTTGACGACTTTTTTGTGATGATGCTTGACCTGACCGTCTTTAACAATGGTCTTGTCCTTCACTTCGGTCGACGTCTTGTTCATCAGGCCCTTGGGATCGGTTGTCGATTTAACGTCAACGGTCGTTTCCTTGTTACCGTTGCTGTCAATATCAACTTTCTTGGTTGCAGTATGTTCCGTGGCGGTGCCAGCAGCATCCGTATTTTCGGTTTTCTCTTTAGCGGTGAAGCCGCCGTTATCCTTGGCGGTATAGCTGCTTTCGGTTTTGGCATCTGCTGAAGTGTCGGCAAAAGCGGGGCTGGCAAAAATGAGTGCCGATAAGGCCGCTAAAGCAAGGAGGGATTTACGCATGATAAGTCCTATAGAGTTGGAGTGAAACACAGAAGCCCCACTCCTACCGCTATTATGCATAAAGGGACGATAATTAACTCTGCCCCGCCCGATTGGCGGCACATAAGTGCTTCAATGCTTATTTATGCTGCGGAAGAATAGCTGCCGCCCGACTTAGTGGTGGGCACTTTAAGGAGTTGCAAAACCACCTTCATATAAGCGGGCAAATCGCCCGGCCAGCGGGCCGTTGTAAACAAGCCGTCATTTACGGTTTCGGCATTCACATAGGTGGCGCCAGCTTCCTCGACTTCCTTTTGGACTTCCGGCCAAGCAGCGATGCGCCTGCCGCGAATGACATTGGCGGCTGCCAGCAATTGCGGACCATGGCAGATAGCGGCAACGGGCTTTTCGCTGCTGACAAAGGCTTTGACGACAGTGATCGCAGCTTCGTTATCCTTTAGCACGGCTGGCGCTTTGCCGCCGGGAATGTAAAGCAAGGCGTAATCAGCGGCTGAAACATCCTCTATTTTCAGGCTGTTTTTTAGACCTAAACCCTGCTTGCCTTTAAAAGCACCGCCATCCGGCGTTGCGACATCGACATGAAACCCGGCTTCGATAAAGCGGTAATAAGGATAAAAAAATTCCAGATCCTCGGTTTTATCGGCAGTCATAATCAAAATGCCAGGGGTTCCGCGATCGCGGCTTTGCGTTTCAGGCAAGTAGGTGTCTTTTTCATTGTCAGAACCAAACATAAATACCTCCATTAAGCTGGATGATTGATATTGAGGATTGCCCATTGAACATTGCTGCGCAGCCCGGCTTAAATTGCCAGGCATCGCGCCCTAAATACGCTGGAGACGATGCTCCAAAGCGCATGCGACAAGAACGCGCACACAGCCTAGAAAGTTAAAAAAGTAGACCAGATTGTCCATAATTATCCCTGAGATGGCCTTGTTAGACTTGCACTGTATGGAGTCGGGGATAAGTTTTTAATCCGTAGGGTTGATTCAGCATGTAAATTACCCCTAAGATTTTTTGCCTTAACCACATAATATATCTACAAATTCTGCGCATTTTGCGCTCAACTACTGCCATGAAACTCTCGCCGGCCCAAACCAACGGTTTTTTGCACAAGCCTGACCCTGCGGTTCAGATCATCCTGCTGTATGGCCCGGATGCTGGGTTGGTACGCGAACGCGCCGACGCGCTGGCCAAAAAAACCGTGCCTGATGTCAATGACCCGTTTCGCGTTACTGCCTTGACCGGTGCGATGATAGCGGATGACCCCGCGCGCCTGATGGATGAGATGGCGGCACAGGCTTTGGGCGGCGGACGCCGTCTGATACGCTTGCAATCAGCGACTGAGGGTATGGCGCCGGGGCTGGCATCGCTCATAAAGGATATGCCACCGAACGATAGTCTACTTCTGATCGAAGGCGGCGATCTGGAAAAACGCTCCAAGCTTCGTACTATTTGCGAGAACGAAAGCAAAGCAGCAGCGATTGCGTGCTATGTCGAGGAAGGTCCTGCCAAGCAGCGTATCGTCACTGATATTTTGCAGGCCGAGAAATTAAGCATCGGCCGCGATGTGTTGTTGTTCCTGTGCGACATTCTGCCACCCGACCGTATGGCAATGCGCAGCGAGTTAGACAAATTGGCGCTGTATGCCAAAGGCCAGAGCAGCGTGACGATGGAAGATATTCTGGCCATTGTGCAGGATGCGGGCGCTGCCGAGCTTGACGATATGATCTTTGCGGTCGGCAGCGGCGATATCAAACGGGCCGAGCTTCTGATCGACCGGTTGATCGAGGAGCAAACATCGCCGGTGATGATTTTACGCGCAGCGCAGCGCCATTTTATCCGTCTGTCCTGGGCGCGGCATCAAATGGATGCCGGCAGCAGCGCGGGCGACGCCGTCAAGAAACTGCAGCCACCTGTGTT
>JABDAH010000060.1 GCA_013289265.1 Alphaproteobacteria bacterium | reverse complement strand
TATCCGGATTATAATGGCAAAGCCGTTGATCGGCACGGTGCCGCTGAAAAGCGTTTGCGCCGTGCCTCCTGTTGTGATCACCGCGCTGCCGTCGACGGCATTATCTTTGCTGCTCATATCACTCGCCTGCAACAACAACGCAAAGTTGGTAAGGTTCGATGTCGAACCACTGGAATTTGTAATCGTCGCAAAGGTTTGCCGTCCAGTACATCAAGATTCGCCGCTATGGCCGCCGCCAGCGAAACCTGCACCGGCGCGCCTTGCGGCACCGTACCGCTTGCACCCAGATAACGCTGGACCGACATCACGCCCGCTTGGCTCGCTGTCACACCGGCGGAGATCAGCGAAAAACCTTCCGTCACAATCAGGCTGGATTGCACCTGGCTGCTGGCGGAAATAGAAGCGGGCAAATTATGCACGGTAGCGGGCACAGGCGCTTGCCGGACTGACCAGCTCGCATAGGGCGCGTAGCCAGGATTGTAGGATGTATCTGCCATGGGTTACTCCTTATAGATGAAAGCTGGGAAAATTAAGGTCCTCGGCAAGCTGTAAGCGCCGCCTGAAATTGGGCAATCGCACTGCGGTCAATGAGGCTTTGTTCAACGCAAGCTTTCGTGAATTGCGTCAGGCTTGCGCCTATAGGCACTGTCGCCATTAAATCCGGCGGCGGCGATATCACGGGCGCGCGGCACATCACAGGCACCGGCATATCGACGGCAACCGGCGTGAAGACAGGCGCTTGCTGCGCCGTGCATGAGGCCAGCACAAGCAAAATCAGAAATCTCAATTTCATTTTCGGTTTTGCAGGTAAAAATCTTTAACAGCCTTTGCGCTGGCGCAATCATCTGCAGAAGGTTGCAGCACGGCTATCTTCGCAACAAGAGTGCTGTAATGTTTTGTCCTGATAACAACTGCTGCTACGGCTTTTTCAGCCGCTGCCGCGAGTGCTTTTTGCTGCATGCCCAGTTGCGCTATTTTCTGGTTCTGGTTTTCGGCAGCAATTTTCCAATTCATATTTTCAACCTGCAGGGCAGTGCCTTGTTTCAGCAAATTTTCATAATTTGTTTTATCTGCGACGATCTGATGATGCTGCAAAAAGATAACCGCACCCAAACTTATGAAGGCCGCGATAATCGCTCCGCAAATGATGCTTTGAATGGCTGGCATGTTTATTTCTCGTCAAAAAGATAACGTCATTCCGGAAAGCTTTCTCTTCAACTTGCTTTAGCAAGGCGAAAGAAAGTTTATCCGGAACCCAGTTACGCTGTCAGTAAGGGAGTAATAAGTTATTAAGCGCTTACGTCCCCTGCCACTGGGTTCCGGATAAACACGCATTTTTCACTGTGTGAAAAAAGCGCGTTTTCCGGAATGACGTTACCATTTAGACTTCCCCTTCTTTCGGAGGCTCCGTACGCGCCTTGAAACCAACGCCAGCGCCGCCGCCGCCGAGGATAGAACCCGCGCCGACGCCAAAATTCTGCGGATCGAAAGCGCCGCCATGCAACAACGACCACGCCGCAAAAACCACGAAAGCAACACCGATCAACGCCCACAAAACGCGACCCAGATCCCAGCTTTCGCCGTCGATGCCAGTCAGACCATGTTTGATAAATGGAGTCATACTTCCACCATGCTGTTAAATATTTTACGGTTCCAGAGCTGCGCTTCCGCGGCGCGGCGGCGGGAGAGGCCGCCCATCACTTCGCCGTTGGCGCGGTTCCAGCGCGTCAGCTGCGCCGGGACCTGTTCGTACCAGCCGCGATTGAGCAGCTTTAGCAAGGTCGAATTCTGGAAATTATTGATGCCGACGTTAAACGCAAAACTGACCAGCGCCGCGAACTGGTTATCATTCAGCGGCACCTGTACGGCGCGTTGCACCGCGCGTTCGATCAAACGAAGATCATCATCCAGCATCTGGTCCGCCTGATCCGGCGTTACCTGCATGCCGGAATGCACCGTGCGCGTATGGCCGTAGCCGATTGTCCAGATCTTTGCCGGGCATAAATAGGGCGTCAGATGCAGCCCTTCGTAATCCTTGATAAGCGCTATGCCATCGGCATTAATGCGCCGCGCCGAAAGAATTGCGGGTGTTATTCGCACCGATGATGCTGTTATAGTGCCGTCCATTATTTCTTCGATGCTCCCCATTGTTTTTCCAGCCGGTCGAGCAAAAAAAGCTCGGCATTCACCCGCTCCTCGATCCGCGCCAGACGCTCGATCATTTGCGACTGCCCGTCTTTGGTTTGGGCGACTTCTTTTTCCAGACTCGTTATGCGTTGCTGCTGGAAATGATCGTCACTGTCCTTCGTGGCCGCCCACCACACTACTGTCGCCGCCTGCAGAAAAACGGCAGCCACCAGCGCCAGCGGCACGCGCCGGTCGAGAAGTTCGTCGATGGACATGGGGGAATCCTTAGGGTCGCGAAATTGGTGATCAGTGACCAAAGAGAACGAGTATTTTTTCTCTATGTCTTCCTCTTCCTTCTCTAACTTCACGCCTTTACTACCCGCACGCGCCAAGTGCCGGAGGCAAGCGTGACCGTGCCGCCGGTCATATTTGTGAGCCTGATTTTGACGCTGTTGGCGGCAGAGACATAAGCCGTCGCATCCACGCCTTGCAGGTCATAAGGGGCGGCAACCATCACGAAATCACCGAGCGCCGCACCGGTTACCGTGA
>JABDAH010000059.1 GCA_013289265.1 Alphaproteobacteria bacterium | reverse complement strand
CACAACATTCTTCGCCAGATAACGCGCCATGTAAGCAGCCGAGCGGTCAACCTTCGTCGGATCTTTACCTGAGAATGCGCCGCCGCCATGAGGCGCCGCGCCGCCGTAAGTATCAACGATAATCTTGCGACCGGTCAGGCCAGCATCGCCGTCAGGCCCGCCGATGACAAAACGTCCGGTTGGATTGACATAGAAATGCTCATCCGGGCACATCCAGCCCTTCGGCAGGGCAGCCTCCACATAAGGCCGCACCAAAGCGCGCACTTCCGCCTGATCAATCTTTTCATCATGCTGGGTGGAGACAACAATGCGCGCGGCGCGAACAGGTTTGCCGTCAACATATTCCAGTGTGACCTGGCTCTTGGCATCGGGTCCAAGCAGAGGCAGTTTGCCCGCATGGCGGTCTTCTGAAACCAATCGCAGAATTTTGTGTGAATAGAAAATCGGCGCTGGCATAAGCGTATCGGTCTCGCGGCAGGCATAACCGAACATAATGCCCTGGTCGCCCGCGCCTTCATCCTTGTTACCGGCGGCATCGACGCCCACAGCGATATCTTCGGATTGCGCATGGATGTAAATCTGCACATCGGCCCACTGCCAATGGAAGCCCTTCTGCGCATAGCCGATTTCGCGCACGGCATCACGTGCAGCCTGCTCCATCTCACGCGGCGTAATCAGTTCCGGCCCACGGATTTCACCAGCCAGCACGATGCGGTTGGTCGTCGCCAAAGTCTCAACGGCAACGCGGCTATGGGGATCATGGCTTAAGAACAGGTCGACAATGGAATCGGAAATCCGGTCGCAGACTTTATCAGGATGGCCTTCGCCAACGGATTCAGATGTAAAAAGATAATTTTTTAGATGGCTGTCCATGATGCTCAACAAAAAGATAGGAATGAGCTGTCAAAACAGCACGATAAACAGGAAGGGTCAAGTAGGAGATCGGCAATTACTCGCCGACTTTATCATCCGCCATCGACTTGATCAGATTATAAACCGTGCGGCGCTGCTTCGGATCGGTGATCCGGTAATAGGCGCGGATCAGTTCCAGCGTTTCGCGACGATGAAGGATTTCATTATCGCTGCCGATATTGCCTTCCAGCGGTTCCTGGCCATTTTCGGCGAAGCCGATATTGGGCGGCATTCCCGACATCAATTCTTCAAAGAAATAGGACACAGGCACATTCAAAAGGCGACCGATCTGGAACAGACGGCTTGCGCCCATACGGTTAGTGCCGCGTTCATATTTCTGGATTTGCTGGAATGTCAGGCCTGTCGCCTTGCCCAACTGTTCCTGGCTCATGCCAAGCAGATTGCGCCGTAGCTTCAGTCGACCGCCAACGTGGATATCCACAGGGTCGGGACTGTCAGAACGTTTTTCGCCTTTTTGGTCTATTATTTTCATCGCACCAATCGTCATTAACGAATACCTTTGTATGATAATTTACCCAACAAAATCCGTTATTTTCCTGTATTTTCCCAATTAAAGGCCGCAAAACATCATATTGCATGCATCTGAAATAGGATATTACTGGCCGGGTTGCAAGGCAGAACTAGCGTGAATTACTTTCATGCTTTCTGAAACCTAAATATGCATAGGCGGCAATAGTCAGGAAGCCTATCCATAGCGGGATTTCCCCATAACGGCTAAATAGGGTCGGCGGCAGGGCTTGTGGTAAATCGCTATCCACGAAACCTGTTGCTCCAACCCCAAGCCGTGCCACCCTGCGGCCATAAGCATCAACGACACCAGAAATGCCTGTATTTGCAGCCCGAACTAACGGTAGCCCTTCCTCTATCGCTCGCACTTTAACATTGCCGAAATGCTGGTAGGGTCCTGCCGTATGGCCATACCAGCCATCATTCGTCACATTGACTATAAATTGCGGACGGTCTTTTTCATCAGCAACGGCGCCCGGAAAAACCGCTTCGTAACAAACCAGCGGACTAAAAGGTGGCAGACCCACAACCCTGAGACTATGCAACCCATCCCCTGCAGTAAAATCAAGACCTAAGTTAGCCAAAGTGCGTAAAGGAAGGTATTTGCGCATTGGCACGTATTCACCAAACGGCACCAGATGAAATTTATCGAAGCCAGCAATAACGCGGGCTTTATCATCCACCGCTATCAATGAATTAAAATAATGCGCCTGCCCCATCATATCAAGGTTGCGCCTGATAACACCGGTGAGAACAGCACCCCCTAACGGGACATGCGCGCCAAGTTCCGCCCGGTGCAGCGCATCTTCCGTCAGGTAATAAGTGGCAGCAGTCTCCGGCCATATCACATGCGTCACCGGCTTTTCTGCGGGCGCCGAAGTGAATTCCAGCAGCTGCTGGAAATGCGCTTCGCGTTCATCCTCAATCCACTTGTGCGCCTGATCGGTATTCGGCTGCACAAGCCTGAGACGCACATTAGGAACGACAGCACCGGTTGCATGGACCAAACGCCATTCACCCCAACCAGCCATCAGCGCAAGCATTACAAAACTGCCCAAAACAAAGCGGCGGTTGGTTTTCGTGTTATCAGCAAGTAAGGCAGGCAGCGAAACAACGATCAAAGTCAAAAGCGTCAGTCCGTAAATGCCGATAACGCTTGTACTTTGTAGAACCGGCAACACCCGACCCCAAATATACCCTTCGAGATTCCAGGGAAAGCCGGTGAGGAAATGTCCGCGCACATAATCCGCCAGAAACCAGATCAGCGCAAAAACCAAAATACCTGGC
>JABDAH010000058.1 GCA_013289265.1 Alphaproteobacteria bacterium | reverse complement strand
CGGCACGGTCTGGCTGGAATATGATTTTGCCAATCAGAGCCAGAATTGGGCAGGCACCTCCCATGCGTCTCGCGACAATAATGACGACAAGCAGGTGCGTACCAATTACTTCCGCGCGGGCGGTGAATATATGTTTAACCGCAGCTGGGGTATTATGGGGACCATTCCCTATGTTAACCGTCATTTTAAAACAACTGACGAAGACACCGGCGATACCGTCACCTTTCATCACGGCGATATTGGCGATATCCATCTGCAGGGCGTTTATTCTGGTTTCTCTGAGGATATGTCCACGGGCGTTACTTTTGGCCTTAAATTGCCCAATGGCAGCTTCAGCCATAACGGCTTTGACCGCGACACGGAAATAGGTACCGGCAGCACTGATTTACTGCTGGGTGGCTATCATATGGGGGCTTTGACGGAGGACAACCAATTTAACTGGTTTGCCAATAGTCAGTATGAGCGTGCCGTTTCGATCCGCGATCATTACCGGCCGGGGGATGAAATCTCGGCCGCCAGCGGTGTTTATTACAATGCGGGCGAGGTCGGCGGTGGCAAAATAGCCCCCCTGCTCCAACTGATAGGGTCATATCGCGTCAGGGATAGCGGGCAGGCCTCTAACCCCGATAATACCGGCTATACAAGATTACTGATTTCCCCCGGCGTCGAATATGATATCAAGAATATTAGGTTATACGGTGATATCGAAACGCCGATCTATCAGAACATCAATGGCAATCAGTTGATTGCACCGATACAGGCCAAGTTTATCGTCGGTTATAATTTCTAGGGTGATGCCAATGCGCCAGAAATTCCAACACCTGTTTCCGGTTATCGGATTTCTGGCGCTCTTTTTCTGTGTATCCATCGCTCATGCAGATACAGTTGAGGTAGGCCAACCCGCGCCGCGGCTTTTTATTCTTGATCTCAACGGTAAGCTGTTCGATCTGGCCAGCCTGAAGGGCAAAATGGCTATCATCCATTTCTGGGCGACATGGTGCCCATCCTGTAAGGATGAAATGCCGGTGCTTGAGAAATTTTATGCCAAGCATCGCGCGGATGTGGAACTGATTGCTATCAGCACCGATGGTGAACGCCACCGGGATGTCGTCGCTGCCACCAAGGATGTTTATGACATTCCCATAGCCTTGCTAGAAGATGCGGATATGAATGGTTTTGGCGCGCCATCTGCTATACCTGTCACCTATATCATTGACCGAAACGGTGTTGTCATCGGCAAGCTCATGCCGGATCAAACGAAACTGGATGCAGCTGTTTTAGAACGTTTCCTGCCGACCCCCCATCGTCCATTAGCCCAATAATCTGGTCAGTCCATGCGTTCCAAAGAATTCTGGCAGTATTTTAATAGTGACGTAAAACCGCTGCTCGCGGCGCGCGCGGATACGTTTGAACAAATGTTTGTGCATCTTGATCAATTTGATCGCCCTGTCGGAATTATCGAGACAGGCTGCACCCGTGAAGCGGGTAATTGGGCCGGTGATGGTTGCAGCACCCTATTGTTTGATACCTATGCCAAACATCATGTGGGCAGTAAAATATACACTGTCGATCTCGATCCGGAAGCGACGGCTTTATGCCAACAGTTGGTTAGTACGAATGTTTCAGTGCATACTGGCGACAGCGTCGGTTACCTAAAATCTTTGGCCGATAAACCGCCTGCGGATATGCCTTATCTGGATTTACTTTATCTCGATTCTTACGATGTTGATTTTCATAATCCCACGCTTAGCGCTATTCATCACCTCAAGGAGCTGGTAGCAGTGATCCCACTCATTCGGTCGGAAACGCTGGTTGTCGTTGACGACTCACCGCTCAGCATCATCGCTTATAGCAATGAGGGTAAATTCGCCCTTGTGGAACCGCCGAGCATCGGTGGCAAAGGTAAGTTTGTCGCGGAATATGCCGAGCAAATAGGCGCGACCAAACAATTCAGCAGCTACCAATGCGGCTGGACGCGAATGCGTGGCTAAGTCTTAGGGTTTTTCGGCGGCCCGCTTCATGCCCTGCTGGATGAGCGCTTTGGCTTCTTCAGCATCGGCCCAATGCTTGATCTTGACCCACTTGTTCTTTTCCAAATCTTTGTAGTGCTGGAAAAAATGCTCGATCTGTTGGCAAACGATCGGTGGCAAATCTTTGTATGAATGTACGTTACTGTAGAAGGGATGCAGTTTATCAACTGGCACGGCGATGATTTTTTCATCCTCCCCACCTTCATCTTCCATAACTAAAGCACCGACGGGGCGTGAAGGCATTACGCAGCCTGCAACGACTGGTATCTGGCCGACGACGACGACATCGCAAGGATCGCCGTCACCTGACAGCGTATTCGGGATAAAACCGTAATTGCCGGGGTAATACATGGCTGTGTACATGAAGCGGTCGACGAACAATGCGCCGGTATCTTTGTCCACTTCATATTTCACAGGTGCGCCGCCCATCGGAATTTCAATGACAACATTGACTTCGTGGGGCACATTTTTACCGATTGGCAACTTCTTCAAATCCATGATGCGATGCTTTCTGCAATTGGGGTCATTCGTGAGCGGCCACATTTCCGCAAAGCTAAGCAATTGTCTACCCCCTCTTTTTGCCCTAGGCTAACTGCAGTTTATATGAGGTTCATGTGACACAGTCCCCTCCCCGCCGCATGTCTGCCATAGGCCGCCTTATCCTTTTACTTTTGGTGCTGGCCTTTTTGAGCCCCATTCTAGGGTTTGTC
>JABDAH010000057.1:1497-2828 GCA_013289265.1 Alphaproteobacteria bacterium | reverse complement strand
TCTCATCTAGCAAAAAGGTGTTCCATGGCGGGCAGCGTAAATAAAGTCATCATCGTCGGCAATCTGGGCAAGGACCCTGAAATTCGCTCCTTCCAGAATGGCGGACGTATCGCGTCATTCTCCGTCGCTACATCGGAAAGCTGGAAAGACAAAACATCTGGCGAACGTAAAGAGAAAACCGAATGGCACCGCATTTCCGTGACCAACGATGCGCTGGTCGGCGTGATCGAAAAATATGTGAAGAAAGGTTCCAAGGTCTATATCGAAGGCCAGCTGGAAACCCGTAAATGGACCGACAAAGACGGTCACGAAAAATATACCACCGAAGTTGTGCTGCGTCCTTACCGCGGCGAACTGACAATGCTCGATAGCAAAGGCGGCGGATCATCAGGCAGCATGAGCGACGATAGCGCGCCGAGCTTCGGCCCCTCTGTCGGCAGCTCCTCCGCCCCTGAACTGGATGACAGCATTCCGTTCTAAGATTAAAGACGGTACATCCGTAATGAATGAACGCAAACCCCGGCGAAAGCCGGGGTTTTTCTTTTTAAAGATCAATGCCCGTTATGATCGTCATGGCTGTGTTCGTCATGACCCGCCGGAGCTGCGTCATGCTGGGGCGCCGCCAGTGGTGGCGTTTCGTGAGGCGCTACGGCATGAGGCGTTTCATGTTGTTCGTGCTGCGGTTGTGGCGCTGCATGCGTAGCATCTGGTGGTTTTGGCGTAGCCTGTTCCGGTGCCCGGCGGACCCAACCTTCATGGCTTGGCTGTAGCGGCGCTGATTGCTGCGGATGCGGAACTTCCAGCTCTTTCGGTGCCGGGCGCGGCGCGTCTGGCTGGTGCGGGGCTTTCTGTATCACATGCTGTTGCAGCATGTGCTCGTGCGGTGTTGGTTGACGCGCTGGTTCCACGGCCGGGACATGCGGCGGCATAGGTGCGACTACCGGTGCGGCTGCAGGCGCTGAATAAAAAACTAAAGCATGATATCTCGGTCGTCGTCGACCGTATCGTGATCAAGCCCGATCTCGGCAACCGCCTACCGGATTCTATCGAGACGGCGCTGAAACTGGCCGATGGCTTGATGTTTGCCGAAAATACCACGACGGATGAGGTCACAGTTTTTTCCTCAAAGTTTGCTTGTCCTGTCAGTGGCTTCACGATTGATGAGATTGAGCCGCGTTTATTTTCCTTCAACAATCCGCACGGCGCTTGCCCTGCCTGCGACGGGCTCGGCGAAAAACTTTATTTTGATCCTGATCTGGTTGTGCCGGATAAAACCGCCTGCCTTGCCGATGAAGCCATCGCGCCGTGGAAGACATTTTACATGCAAGTGC
>JABDAH010000057.1:495-1487 GCA_013289265.1 Alphaproteobacteria bacterium | reverse complement strand
AGCCATGTGCCGCACTTATAAACAAAGCATGGTCACGCCGTGGAATAAACTACCGGAAGAATTCCGTAACGCCTTGCTCTACGGCACTGGCGACAGGGCGGTGAAATTCACCTACCGCGAAGCCAACCACACATATAATCACAACAAACCTTTTGAAGGCGTCATTCCTAATATCGAACGGCGCTGGCGCGCCACCGACAGCAACTGGATGCGGGAAGAGCTTAGTAAATACCAGCTCAGCAAACTCTGCGAAGTCTGTCACGGGCAGCGTTTAAAACCGGAAGCTTTGTCAGTCAAAATCGCTGGCAAGAATATCAGCGAGGTCACGGCTTTTTCTATCAAGAATACTGCCGCGTGGTTCCGCGGTCTGAAGGATCAGCTGACGCCGAAACAGCGCGAGATCGCCGTACGCATTTTGAAAGAAATCAATGACCGTCTTGGTTTCCTCAATGATGTCGGCCTCGAATATATAACGATGGCACGCGCTTCCGGCACTTTGTCCGGCGGCGAAAGCCAGCGTATTCGCCTGGCGTCGCAGATCGGCTCCGGCCTCACGGGCGTCCTGTATGTTTTGGATGAACCCAGCATTGGTTTGCATCAACGGGATAACGACCGTTTGCTCGGCACGCTGAAACGCCTGCGTGATCTCGGCAATACCGTTATCGTGGTGGAACATGACGAAGACGCCATTCGCAGCGCGGATTATTTAATAGATATAGGCCCCGGCGCCGGCATCCATGGCGGCGAAGTCATCGCCGCCGGCACACCGGCACAAGTGATGAAATCGACCAAAAGCCTGACCGCGCAATATCTGAATGGCAAAAAAGGAATTCCTATTCCTACAGTACGTCGTCCTGGCAATGGTTCCTTTATCGAGGTCATCGGCGCGCGCGAAAATAATCTGAAGGATGTTTCGGCAAAATTTCCGCTCGGCACATTTACTTGCGTCACGGGTGTTTCCGGTGGTGGCAAATCCACACTGGTAATCGAAA
>JABDAH010000057.1:0-485 GCA_013289265.1 Alphaproteobacteria bacterium | reverse complement strand
GCTACCTGCCAGCAATAATGGTTTGGAGGTTATTATGAATCTCGAAAAATTACTCGGCTTAAGAAATTTTCGACATGTTTTCGCTGGCGAAATTCCTCAATAATGCGCGGGAAATTCCAGCCCCCCATACCGCCATCAAAGGCATGCATCTGGTTGATAAAATCGTCGATATCGACCAGTCGCCCATTGGCCGCACACCGCGCTCCAACCCTGCCACTTATACCGGCGCGTTTACTCCTATCCGCGACTGGTTCGCTGGCCTGCCGGAAGCCAAGGCGCGCGGCTACACTGCAGGGCGCTTTTCATTCAACGTAAAAGGCGGACGCTGCGAAGCTTGCGAGGGCGACGGGCTGATCAAAATCGAAATGCATTTCCTGCCGGATGTTTTCGTGACCTGCGATACCTGTGACGGCAAACGCTACAACCGCGAAACGCTGGAAATCAAATACCGCGATAAATCCATCGCCGATGTTCTGGATATGACG
>JABDAH010000056.1 GCA_013289265.1 Alphaproteobacteria bacterium | reverse complement strand
CAGCAACATGGCGCCTGGCGAATTCAGTAAAATGATCGCGGCGCAGGGCGGCGAGGATAACGCTTTTACCTCCTACGATTATACCTCCTATCATGAAACGGTCGCTGCCGACCGGCTGCCGATGATTATGCAGATGGAGGCTGACCGCATGCAGAATCTGCAGATCATGCCAGAAACAGCAACGCCGGAACTTAGCGTCGTGATGAATGAACGCCAGCAGCGCACCGATAATAATCCCGAAGGCCGCTTCGGTGAAAAATTGCGGCATATCTTGCTGCCGCATCATCCTTACGGCGTGCCGGTAATTGGCTGGAAGCCGGAGATCGAACAACTAACCGCTGCAAAAGCGGCGGAATTTTATAAACAACATTACGCGCCGAACAATGCCGTGGTGATTATCTCCGGCGACGTCACACCGGAAGAAGTGATGCGTCTGGCCGCTGCTATTTACGGCCCGATCCCGCGCGGCGATATCGCACCGCGCAAACCTGTACCGCCGGCTACCAATCCCAAGCGGCATCGCTTTGTTATGACTGATATCGGTGTGGAGCAGGCACAGTTGGAATTTACGGCAGTAGTTCCATCCTACAGCACGCAGAAAAATACCGAGGCTTATGCCTACGAGGTTTTGTCTGAAGCTTTGGATGGCGGAGAGGTTGGATTGCTATACCGTCGTCTGGCGGTAGAGCAAGGACTGGCCAGTGGTGTTGAAACCAACTATGACCCGGATGCCCGCGGTGATGCGCTATTTGTAATTGCGCTGACGCCGCAACCGGGGAAAACACCGCAGCAGTTGGAAAAGGCTCTGCAGGATCAGTTGCAGGGAATTGCGCAAAACGGATTGGACGCCAAACTGGTTGAAGCCGCCAAGCAACGGCTGGAACGTACCGCAATTTTTGCGCGAGATAGTCTGATGATGCCGGGCTATGCCTTTGGTATGGCGCTGACAACGGGGCACAGCGTCAACGATGTTGAGGAATGGCCTGACCGTATTGAACGGGTCACGGCTGATGACGTTAATGCGGCTCTGCGTGATCTGGTTGCCAATCCGCATAATCTGATGGCGATGTTGTTGCCGGACAGCAAGGCGACGGCGGCGCAACGTGAAGCGGTGCGCCCTATGCTTAACCGCGATATGGGGATCAGATGAAACATCTCCTTCTTATCAGTGTTGCCGTTTTTCTGTGCGCAGTTGCCCCGGCGCAGGCCACAGAAATTAAGGAAATAATCAGCCCCAAAGGCATCAAGGCATGGCTGGTGGAAGATCACAAACTGCCGCTGATATCCATGCAGTTCGCCTTTCGCGGCGGTGTTGAGCGGGACCCCGCCGATAAGCAGGGGCTCGCCAATCTGACAATGAATTTAATGACCGAAGGGGCGGGGCCTTATGATGCCGCCGCATTTCAACAGCAGCTGGCGGATCACTCTGTTGCTCTGAAATTTGAAGCCGGACGCGACGCGTTGGAAGGGAGCATCAAGGCTCTAAGCCAGGATAAAGATACAGCCTTTGATCTTTTGCATTTGGCAGTGACGCAGCCGCACTTTGATGCAGTGGAATTTTCGCGTCATCGCGACCAGCAATTATCGGCCCTGCGTACGATGTTCGGCAATCCCGAATGGCAGGGGCGCTACGCGCTGTTCCAGAATGTTTTCGGGAAGCATCCTTACGGCGCACGGCGGTTAGGGTCGACACAAACCCTGGCAAATATAACCCGAGCAGATGTTAAAAGTTTTGCGGCATCACATTTGGCTAGAGACAACCTTGTCCTTTCTGTCGCTGGTGATATCTCACCGCGTGAGTTAGGCGTCGCTTTGGATAAAATTTTTGGCGGCCTGCCCAAGCATGCCAAATTTGTGCCGATTTCCGAGGTTGTGTGGCCACACGACAAAGCGGTTATTTTACTGCCGCGGGAAGGCACTCAAACAAATTTACTGTTTGCCATGCCGGGGCCGAAGCGTGATGACAAGGATTGGTACGCGGCTGAAATCGCCAACTACATTCTGGGCGGCGGCGGTTTTTCGTCACGCCTGATGCAGGATGTGCGGGATAAAAAGGGCCTGACCTATGGCATCAATATGGGTATATCACCGATGGAACACGGTAGTCTGATCCTCGGTGAAGCTGCGACGGATAACCCTAAAACCGGGCAGGCTTGGGAAGTTATATCCGATACTATGCGCCGTTTTTACGATGACGGCGTCAGCGAAAAGGAAGTCGACGGTGCCAAGGATTACCTGACGGGGGCTTTGCCGTTGGCGATGACTTCTACGGATAAAATTTCCGAAGTGCTGGAGGGTATCCAACTGGAACATTTAAGCCGCGACTATCTGGATCGTCGCAATGATTTGTTGCGTAAAGTTACGGTTGAACAGGTTAATCAGGCTGTAAGGCGCTGGTTTAATCCTGATGGCCTTTTTATCAGTATGGTCGGTAAGCCGGAGGGAATGGCGCCCACACAAACTGAGGATCTGGTCCGGTATTGATATGAGTTTATTAACCCAAAGCCCTGCATGGCAAAAACTAGTCCAGCATAAGGAAAAGCTGCAACAGGAAAAGCTTTCTGAAATTGTTCTGAATGATCCTCAGCGGTTGGAAAAGTGCCAACTGCAGGTGGAAGGGCTGCGTCTCAATTACGCGCTGCAATATGTAACATCGGAAACAATTGATCTGCTGGGCGACCTTGCCCGGCAACAAAAAATTGAAGATGCGCGCGCGCGCATGTGGGGTGGCGAAAAACTGAATATCACCGAAGACCGCGCCGTTTTACACGTTGCTTTGCGACAGAATGGCGATGCTCCCGTTATGGTCGATGACCGTGACGTTATTCCGGAAATTCGCGCTACCCGCCGCCGCATGGCA
>JABDAH010000055.1 GCA_013289265.1 Alphaproteobacteria bacterium | reverse complement strand
CTCTTTTAGAGGAACGACCAATGAAACGTACTTTTCAGCCCAGCAAGATTGTCCGCGCCCGCCGTCACGGCTTCCGTGCCCGTATGGCCACCAAAACCGGCCGCAAGATCATTGCTAAACGCCGCGCTCAGGGCCGCAAGCGCCTGTCTGCCTGAGTGCCTTGCCCGCTAAACTAACGGTTATGCGGCACCGCGCCGAGTTTCTTGCGGTTGATGCGACCGGTAAAAAGTGGGTGGCTAACGGCCTTATTTTGCAACTTGGCCCGCAAAAAGCAGAGCCGCAACCTCGCTACGGTCTTACAGCTACCACCAAAATTGGCAATGCCGTTATTCGCAACCGCGCCCGCCGCCGTTTGCGCGCCTTGGCTTTTGATTTTTTAACGGTCCATGCCTCACCCCAGCATGATTATGTCCTGATCGCCCGTGCGACAACCGCGACCCGCGATCATGCCGAGTTGAAAAAGGATATGGTCACCGCTCTTAAAAAACTCGGTGTCTGGCGGGAAACCAATGCCTGATTTCCTTCAGCAAATTCTTAGTGTTACGCTGCGCAGCCTGATCTGGCTTTACCGGCACAGCCTATCCTATTTTATCGGGCGAAATTGCCGTTTCCTGCCGACCTGTTCGGCCTATGCCGATGAAGCCATCCAACTCCATGGCCCCGTTAAAGGAACGCAACTGGCGATGCGCCGTTTTTGCCGCTGCCATCCCTGGCCAAAATTAGGCGGCGGAAGTGGCTTTGATCCCGTCCCGCCACATGTTAAGTAAACGCGGATAATTTATAGACCCAGCCTCTAAACTCTTGAGCATCATGGACAATAACAACAACAATCTGATCGTCGCCGTCATCCTGTCGGTTATCATTCTGGTCGGCTTTCAGTATCTCTATATCAAGCCGCAGCAGGAACAATATCGCCAGCGCGTACTCGCCGAAAGCGAAGTGAAAAAAGCCAATCCGGTAACGGCGACTGCCAATGAAGCGGCAATCCCGCGCCCGCGCACCGACGTTATCAAAGACGATAAACGTATTCCCATCACAACGCCGGAATTGCATGGCTCGCTCAACCTGAAGGGCGCGCGTATTGATGATTTGTCTTTCATCAATTTCCGCGAGAGCGTTGCGCCTGATTCACCCAACATTGTTTTGCTGTCGCCGTCAGGTTCTGCGCCGCCGAACCCGCCTTATTATGCGGAGTTCAGCTGGCTGAGCGATAATGCATCCATACCTGTTCCAACTGCGCAGACGGAATGGAAAGCAGATGGCAGGCAACTGACAACCGATCAACCACTGAAGCTCACTTGGGATAATGGCCAAGGTTTAGTTTTTGAACGCACGATCAGTGTCGATGGTCATTTCATGTTCACGGTCGATGATCAAGTACGCAACAAGAGCGGAAGCGCTGTAACACTTTATCCGTTCGGCTTGGTAGCCCGGCAAGGCGATCCAGTTACCAAAACAATATCCGTTTTGTACGAAGGACCGCTGGGCGTTTTCAACGGCGCATTGGAAGAATATAAATATAAAAAGCTGATGGATACCGGCAAGCAAGCGGTTGGGAGCGAAGGTGGCTGGCTCGGCATCACTGATAAATACTGGCTGGTGGCGATGGTGCCGCAGCCGGGTGAGAAAATCTCAGCTGCTTTCAGCTATAACCGCGCCAATCAATTGGCGCCGGAGCAAGGCTGGTTCCAGACTGACTTCCGCGGCGCACCACTGACAGTGGAAGCGGGCGCTACATCGCAACACAGCACGCATTTCTTTGCGGGCGCCAAACGCATCGGTCTGCTGGATAAATATGCTGATCAATACAACATTCCGCATTTCGACCGCGCCATCGATTTCGGCTGGTTCTATTTCCTGACCAAGCCGTTTTTGTATTTGCTGGCATTCCTTGGCAACTGGTTCGGCAGCCTCGGCATCGCCATTCTGGTTTTCACAGTTCTGCTGAAACTGGTGACGCTGCCGCTGTCGCTGAAGTCCTATCACTCCATGGCGAAGATGAAGGCGCTGCAGCCGGAGATGAAACGGATTCAGGAACGCTTTGCCGACGACAAGGTCAAGCAAAGCCAGGAAATGATGGAATTCTACAAGCGCCAGAAAGTAAACCCGATGGCGGGTTGCCTGCCGCAGCTGATCCAGATTCCGATTTTCTTTGCGCTGTATAAAGTTCTGTATGTCGGTATCGAACTACGGCAAGCGCCGTTCTATGGCTGGATCAAGGATATGTCGATGCCGGACCCGACATCGGTCTTCACCCTGTTTGGCGCTTTGCCGATTGCCTTGCCCGAGGCTTTGCATATCGGCATCTGGCCGCTGCTGATGGGGGCCAGCATGTTCCTGCAGCAACGCCTGTCGCCGCAACCGCCGGATAAAACGCAAGCACGCATGTTTATGTTCATGCCGATTTTGTTCACCTATATGCTGGCAAGGATGCCTTCTGGCCTTGTCATCTACTGGACATGGAGCAACCTGCTGTCGATTTTGCAGCAATGGTTCATCATGCAGCAGGACGCGAAAAAGAAAGTAATCGTCGAATAAGCACCCTGTCGTTAACCATAATCGGAATACTTCCTTAAGAACTTGAAGGAAAGCCGCTTAATTGATAGCCTGCGTTATTACCATTTATGCAGGAGATATAATTATGACGGGGCTTTCTAATGAAACAAAAATCACGGCCAAGGAAGTTCTTGATAAAGTCCTGTACACACGAGGGCAGGAAAGTCTGAAAGCCTATCGTGAATTGGCCTCCCTTATTGCGACACAAGAGAAACTACTTCCAGCGCTTCGGTTTAATGCACTGGATCTGTTGGATATTTCCGTAATTGCGGCGCGCGAGACAGTAGCAGACCTTATTCAACAAGGATTAGGTGGTCTGAATACGGAACCGGGCGCGACGGTAAAAAGTATTTTTGCAACTGC
>JABDAH010000054.1 GCA_013289265.1 Alphaproteobacteria bacterium | reverse complement strand
GCATTACTAATTTGTTCCAGCCAAAAATCGGGCCTTTTCCGGCGGTATTTTCGTAAAGTACCGTGCGGGTTTTTGTTTGTTGCGGAGTGTCTATGGCAGTCGATTTACTATCCCTTATGAAGATAGCGCCAATTTTTCTGGTGGCGCTTGCGTCACCTGGTCCGGATTTTTTGCTGATTAGCTCGCTGGCAATGAAGCGGGGTAGGGCTGCAGGGTTGGCGGGCGCGTCTGGCATTGCCCTTGGCAATATGAATTACGCTTTCTTATGTATTTTTGGTTTGAGCTACATGCTCGCGCGTATGGCGTGGCTATTACTAACGATCAAAATCGTTGGCGGCCTTTATCTTATTTATCTTGGCTATCAGCTATGGAAAGCAAGTCTGAAGCCAGCTGTTTCCGGCACGAATGAAGCGCAGCAAGTGTCGCCCAAAAGAAATCCGTTTGTGATGGGGCTCATGACGAATGTCACCAATCCTAAAGCTCTGGCTTTTTTTACCAGTGTTTTTGCACTGATTGTGCAGCCGAGTATCAATATCGAAACGCAGATTGCCATCATTTTATTGATAGGTTTTATGTCGTTTGCTTGGTTCAGCTTTGTAAGCCTCGCCCTATCAACGACGCACATGCGTAAACTATATATGCGCAGTTCATCATGGATTGACCGTATCGCAGGCACATTTTTGGCGTTATTCGGCGTCAAACTACTCGTATCAGCTCGAAACTAAGAGGATTTAAAATGCAAAACGTATTACTGGTTGTTCAATTGCTCATTGCCATCGCCATGGTGCTCGTCATTCTTCTGCAGCGTACAGCGCAGGACGGTGGCGGCCTGATGGGCGGCGGGAATACGATGGGCGGCCTGTTTACGGCCCGTGGTTCAGCCAATTTGCTGACCCGCACGACAGCCATTTTGGCGACGCTCTTTATCCTGAATAGCCTTGCGCTCGGCTACATCGCCAGTCGTGAGCATCAAAGCCACAGCGCTTTGGATCAAATCCCGGCAACAGCGCCTGCACCTGAAAAGGCTCCAGCTGAACCGCAAGCACCAGCCGTGCCGCAAGTGCCTGTAGCGCAATAAATAAGGAATAGGAATGCCGACAGTTAGTTCATTTTATGGTATTCTAATCCAACTGTTCTGGCAGGATCATGCACCGCCACATTTTCATGCTCTCTATAGTGGAGATGAAGCGGTTATTGATATACAAGGCCTACAAGTAATAGCTGGCAAGCTGCCGGCTCGAGCATTGGCACTCGTCATGGAATGGGCGAAGGCGCATCAAACTGAACTTATGGAGGACTGGGAATTATGCTCACGCAACCAGAAGCCGAAAAAAATTCCACCACTGGCTTAGTGCCTGCGGTTGTACCTACCGCTCCGTGGCGAGTTTCGGGAGTTAAGGCATTGGATAACTACTCCCTGCATGTCCGTTTTCAAGACGGCGTTCAAGGTACGGTTAACATGGCTGGTCTTATTCATTCGCCACAAGCCGGAGTTTTTGCAGTACTGACGGATATCGCTTTATTTAATCAGGTTGGGCTTGAATGTGGCGTTGTTACTTGGCCCGGTGAACTCGATCTGGCGCCGGACGCCATGTATGACGCCATCAAGGCGAATGGCGAATGGATTTTAAGGTAAAAGGAAATAGGATTTAAGTATGGCAACACGCTTTATTTTTATTACTGGCGGCGTGGTGTCGTCTCTCGGCAAGGGCATTGCATCTTCTGCCCTCGGCACGTTGCTTCAGGCGCGTGGTTACAAGGTTCGCCTGCGGAAGCTCGATCCCTATCTGAACGTTGATCCGGGCACGATGAGTCCAACGCAACACGGCGAAGTCTATGTGACGGATGACGGCGCGGAAACTGACCTTGATCTCGGTCACTACGAACGCTTCACTGGCGTAGCTTCGCGTCAGAGCGATAACGTCACTACTGGTAAGATTTATTCGACTGTTATCGCTAAGGAACGTCGCGGCGATTATCTTGGCGCTACCGTTCAAGTTATTCCGCATGTGACGGATGCCATCAAGGAATTCGTTCGTGCCGATCTGACCAATGAGGATTTCTGCATCTGTGAAATTGGCGGTACCGTCGGTGATATCGAAAGCCTGCCATTCCTCGAAGCCATTCGTCAGCTTGGTAATGAACTAGGCAACGAACGCAGTCTTTATATTCATGTTACGCTGCTTCCCTATATCAAGACGGCAGGCGAGCTCAAGACCAAACCGACCCAGCATTCCGTTAAAGAATTGCTCAGCGTCGGTATACAGCCGGAAATTTTACTCTGCCGTGCCGAGCAGCAAATACCGGAAGGTGAACGCAAGAAAATCGGTTTGTTCTGCAACATCAAGCAGGAACGCGTGATCGCGGCGCTGGATGTCGATACGATTTATGATGTGCCGGGCAGCTATCACAATCAGGGTTTTGATGAGCAGGTAATCCGTTACTTCAATTTGCCCTCGACCAAAAAACCTGACCTGACTCGCTGGCAAAATATTGTCGAAACGGTGCGTGAGCCGGAAGGCGAGGTGACTATCGCCGTGGTCGGCAAATATACCAGCCTGCTGGACAGCTATAAGTCACTGTCGGAAGCGCTGGCTCACGGCGGCATAGCCAACAAGGTTAAAGTGAAACTAAAATGGCTGGATAGCCAGGTGTTTGAAGGCGCCGATGCCACCAGCCACCTTGAAGGTGTTCACGGCATTCTGGTGCCTGGCGGTTTTGGCGAGCGTGGCACCGAAGGCAAAATTTGCGCAGCGCAATTTGCACGAGAAAAGAAAGTGCCGTATTTCGGTATCTGCTTTGGCATGCAAATGGCTGTGATCGAGGCCGCGCGTCATTTAGGCGATTTACCAAAAGCGACCTCCAGCGAATTTGGTGCAAGCGATCAGGCTGTTGTCGGTCTGATGACTGAATGGCTGAAAGGC
>JABDAH010000053.1:767-2960 GCA_013289265.1 Alphaproteobacteria bacterium | reverse complement strand
AAAGTGGCGAAGTAAGGCATAGCTACCAGTTGCTAGTTATTGGCGACTAGGTAAGAATGGTTCGCCACTAACTAACAACTAACTATTTATAATTTTATGAAATCACGTTCCAAATCTGTCGCGAAGCCCGCTATCTCCAAGCCTCAGTCCAATCCCATGTGGGGCGGGCATTACGCCTCCGGCCCTGCCGCGATTATGGCGGAGATCAATTGCTCGGTGGATATCGACCAGCGTCTTTACGCGCAAGATATCAAAGCATCGAAGGCGCATGCGGCCATGCTGGCATCCAAAGGCATCATCAGCAAAAAAGACGGACAGGATATAGCAAACGGCCTCGACCAGATCCTTGGCGAGATTGAATCCGGTAAATTCACTTTCTCTCGCGCACTCGAAGACGTGCATATGAATATCGAAGCACGGTTGAAGGCGCTGATCGGTGATGCTGCAGGCCGCCTGCACACGGCGCGTTCGCGTAACGATCAGGTCGCAACTGATTTTCGTCTGTGGTTGATGGATGCGATCAAAGACATCGATGCAGCGTTGCAAGATTTGCAAAGCGCCCTGCTGGATCAGGCCGAAAAACACACATCTACTTTAATGCCTGGCTTTACGCATCTGCAGGCGGCGCAGCCAATTACCTTTGGCCATCATCTCATGGCCTATGTCGAAATGCTGGGCCGCGACCGCAGCCGCTTGCAGGATGCTAAACAGCGCATGAATGAAATGCCGCTCGGTTCCGCAGCTCTTGCGGGCACCTCGTTCCCGATTGACCGCAACATGACGGCCAAGGCCTTGGGCTTTGACCGGCCGATGGCTAATTCGCTGGACGGCGTTTCGGCACGTGATTTCGCGCTGGAATTTCTAAGCAGCGCCAGCATTCTCGGTATGCATCTGTCGCGCCTTGCCGAAGAAATTGTGATCTGGGCCAGTCCTGCTTTTGGTTTCATCACCTTGTCCGAAGCGTTTACGACCGGCAGTTCGATCATGCCGCAAAAACGCAATCCGGATGCGGCTGAACTGGTCCGCGCCAAATCGGGCCGGTTGCTCGGTGCTTTCAATACTTTGTTTGTAGTGATGAAGGGCCTACCGCTCGCTTACGCCAAAGACATGCAGGAAGATAAGGAACAAGTGTTTGGTGCCGTGGATACGCTGCATTTAATACTGGCGGCGATGGCCGGCATGGTGCGCGATATGGTGCCCAACAAAATAGCGATGGAAAAAGCGCTGGAAGCCGGTTTCATCACCGCGACGGATCTGGCTGACTGGCTGGTGCGTGCCGCCAATGTGCCGTTCCGCGATGCGCATCACATCACCGGTAAAATAGTGCGGCTTGCCGAACAGAAAAAATGCGGGCTGGATAGCCTCAGCCTGACCGATATGCAGAAAATAGATGCCCGCATCACCAAGGATATTTTCTCGGTCCTGAAACCGGAAAATGCCGTTAAAAGCCGGATCAGTTTCGGCGGCACGGCGCCCGCTATGGTTAAGGCGGCGGTGAAACAGGCGCGGAAGCGGTTTGTTAAATAGAGGCTTGATATTGTAATTAATTCATGGTTTTTGCTTTTTTAGTTTCATTGCCTGATGGTAACGTGGTTCGGATTTTACCGATAAATTTAGGAACTTAGGGATTGCAGTCGTAAATGGATATTTCACAACAACAGGTTTTGATCGCCGCCTGGCCGGGAAATGGCCGTTTTACAATTGACCAGCCGATTAACCAAAACATGGTGATAGGTTCCGAAATTTGCGCGCGCGATCCCGACGCCTATAGCCGCAAAGCATTCAGTCAATGGTCTGCGGGTATTGAGCGTCTGCGCTCGCTGGATCTCGATGTTCTGGTATTGGAAGCCGAATATGGTGCGTCGGATGCAGCCTTCAAGCGCGACAATTTCGCCTGCATCGGCGGTAAAATTGTTTTGGCCAAACATCCAAGTTCAACGCGCCGCGAAGAAATCGAAGATATCCGCCGTATTATTCGGTCCGACTATATCGTTGAACTTCAGGGAAAAGATTCTTACCTCGAAGGCGGCGATGTTCTGGCGAAAACAAATGGTGTTATTCCTATTGGCTGGGGCCCGCGCACAACCTATGCTGCTGTTGAAGAATTAAGAAGGTTATTTCCTAATGAAAGATTTTTACCGCTTACAATAAAGGGCCCGCATTTTCACGGTGATGAAACCGTATTGGCTGGTG
>JABDAH010000053.1:393-757 GCA_013289265.1 Alphaproteobacteria bacterium | reverse complement strand
CGCTTGTTTTTTACCTTACGGCGATCTGGTCGTTCGTCGCGCAGCTCTTGCGTATCGTTCATGGAAAGCTGCTGAAAGATTGGCGACCAGAGGTGGGCGCAATATTTACCGTCTTAGTGCGAAGGAGGCCAAGGATCTTGCCTCTAATATTAACGCCGTCACTAATGGTGACTTGCTTGCAGTGCCGTTGAATAGTGATCCCGGCAAAGAGTCTCAATTAAGGGATTGGCTTCTTAAACTTGGATATAACGTTCACGAACTTGAATGCGGAAATTTTGTGTATTCCGACGGTGGTTGGCATTGTCTTGTCAACAAAGTGGGGCATGAAATGTTAACGCCGGAAGCCCAGGCAATGCTTGTGGCG
>JABDAH010000053.1:0-383 GCA_013289265.1 Alphaproteobacteria bacterium | reverse complement strand
GGTCATGCTTTTCTGATCGATATTGCTGGCGCTGATCTGGCCAGAGACGGCAATCCGGTCCGAACTACGCTGTAGCTTAAAAGTCTGGGTAAAACCATTGACTCATAAACCCTGTTTCTGACATCATAGAGTTATGAGAATGAACGCGACTATTTCCTTCATCCGCCGTTTTGATCGACGCGCCCGCTAGGCGCACATTCTCCGTTTCCCCCCTTAATTCCGGTTAAAAACCCCTGCAGCCAAGCCTTACAAGCCGCTGGCGCGTTTTTCGCGCGGTTGTTATAACCATTCTGAAACATTAAAGATTTGAGATTTATCATGGATAATGCCAATCAAGCGCAGGACCCAATGCCAGAATGGATGCTGCGGTTAAAGGAAAAAGG
>JABDAH010000052.1 GCA_013289265.1 Alphaproteobacteria bacterium | reverse complement strand
GGCCAGCTGGCAGGATGTTTTGGCCGAGGATTTATTTCCGGTATGGAAAAAATCCTTCGATGATGCGCATAGGCCCTCATAATGGGCAATCTCTACGGTAAGCGTATTCTGGTTCTGGTGCCTCATCCGGACGATGAAGTGGTGGGATGCAGCGCAGCGATAGGCAGGGCGCAAGCCGAAGGCTCGCAGATCTTTGCGCTTTATCTCACGCATGGCTGCATCGCGCAGGACACGCTCTGGCCGTGGCAGCGCAAAAATTACGGTACTTATGTTAATCGTCGCAGGATAGAAGCCGAAACAGTAGCCACTTTCCTTGGCATCACGCCCTTAAATAACGCCAGTAATTGGCCTGACTTATCCGCGCGGTATTTATGGCTGCATATGGAGGCTGTTTTTCAGCAAATCCAAAAGGCAATAGCGCAAAACAACATCGACCAGATCTGGGTCCCTGCCTTTGAAGGCGGCAATGCCGATCATGACGCGCTGAATGCGATTACAAGCTTGTTCAAAGGCCAAATCAGTATCCTGGAATTTGCCGAATATAATTTCCATCACGGCAAGGCGCAGTCGCAGGCCTTTCCCCAACCCAACGATACTGAAATTCTGTTGACGCTATCACCGGAAGAGCGCGTTAAAAAACGCGCGGCGCTCACGCTCTATGAATCAGAACAGCAGAATTTGAATTATGTAAAATGCGATCGCGAATGCTGCCGTCCTCTGGCCAGCTATGATTACAGTCAGATGCCGCATGCAGGGAAATTATGGTATGCGCGTTTCCAGTGGGTGCCGTTCCGCCATCCACGCGTGGATTTTACTAATCCCCAAGACGTCGCAAAATCTATACAGACTTTCTTGAACGCAAAAACCAGTGCCCTTCCTGTAGCTGCCAGACAATAAGCCCCGGCACGAACAGCAGTAAATCACGGCAACGGCGTATAACGGCAACAGCCACGGCTGTTTCCGGCGCTAGTCCCAGCATCTGTCCAAACAGGACAAAACCTGCTTCCTGCACACCAAGCGCCCCCGGCACCGCGAAAGCGACACTGGCCGATGCCTGAATGAGCGCTTCCAGCATGAAGGCTTTCAACAGGGAGGTTGTGTGGCCGAGATAATAAAGCGCCAGCCAGATCTCGCCGATACCGGAAGTCCACGCCATCAGCTGCCAGAAGGTGCAGAAAATCACACGCTGTTTGCGGCGGTACATGGCATGCACGGCGCGGTCCAGTTGCGCCGCACTACCTAAGAATTTCTTCCATTTGTCACGGATCATCAGGGCAAAGACTTTATTGAACAGGCCGAACAAACCGATGCGCTGCACAAACAACAGCCCAACGATGGCGGGTACCGACAACAAGACGCCCGCCAGCAATTGCCAGCCTGTATGGCGGTCGGAGATATGCAAAACGAATAAGCCTATGCCCAGAATATCGAACAGAAAAACGGCGATGACGGATGTGGTGAGTTCGACCACCGTCGATGCTACCGCTATGGTTTTGCGGACACCATGCTTGACCATCACGCGCACGGCCAGAACTTCGCCGCCGATACGCGCCACGGGCATCAGGTTATTCACCGAAGAACGCAGCCATAAAGTGTAGATGATGAAACCCAGCGAAGGACGCTTTTTCCCCGGCGCCAGCGCATGCCAGCCGATCGATGAAAATAGCAGCGAGACAAGATGAAACAGGCTGGTCCACAAAATGCCCCAACCGGCAGTCGCCAACGCCAGCATCAGGGGCTGATAACCGCTCCAGATAATAATGGCTGTGAAAATCGCAAGGCCCAGCAGGCCAAGCAGGGCAGCCCAGCGGATCACGCCCTTACTTCGGCAAGGCTACGGGACTGTCAGCCAGTGTGCGCAACCAGGCAATGACATTGGCGCGGTCCTGATCGTTCTTGATGCCGGCGAAAGTCATCTTGGTTCCCGGCACATGAGCGCGCGGGTTGAAGATAAATTCGTTCAGTTCTTCAAATGTCCAGTCGCCTGCCATCGCCTTCATCGCTTCGGAATAATCGAAGCCTGCCATATGCGCATGCTTGGAGCCGATGATGCCGTACAGGTTCGGGCCGATCTTGGCGGCTTCGCCCTTGCCAAAGCTGTGGCAGGTGCCACAAACGCGGCCGGTCTTTTGTCCAGCTTCGGCAGAGGCTGCAGCCATCAGCGGTGCAATCGGCGCGGGGCCTGCGGGAGCCGCCGAAGTTTCAGCTGCTACGGCAGCGCCAACACCTTCCACGACATAAGCATTTTTTGCCAGATCTTCCGGCTTGATCAGTTCCTCAGCCAAGAACCCGCCCAGCATGGCAACCAGCAGCGCTACAAGAATAGCAGCAACCACTTTATTGAATTCGAAACTGTTCATGACAGAAGCCCACGGCAGAAAAGAGAAAAGACTCGAGGAAGGTATCCCCCAAGCGACGCAGGGCAAAATAATGCCAACAAAGCCCAATGTCGATAGAGAAGAAGGAGAGAGGACAAGAAGGCTTAAAACCGAGGTTTCCGGAGGAGAAACCCACAGGCTTCTTAGCTAAGCGCACATTTAGTGCGCAAAGCTTCTGCGCGTACCGCAACATTTGGCTCCCGGCCGAGACCTTCCCCTCCAGCTGCTGCGCTTAACCGCCCCGTTATCATTTCCTTCCAGTCTCGTTCCAAAGTAACACCTGATGATATCATTACATCCAACGTTTGAATAACCTTCAATGCATCTGCGGGATTAGAAGTCGGGTCATGCTGGAGCAGTTCCGAAATGATGTAAACAGCATGTCCTGTCACAGCTGATTTGTTAGTGGCAAGAGCTTGAGAAACCGTTTGCAATTTGGCGATCGTTTCTGGCGACAGCCCCGTCCGGGCAGAAGTTCGTGCTCGCGAGCAAAGTTGCTGCAACTCAATTTGATCTGCTGTCAGTACGATAGTTTGCGGCATAAAATCTTCCTCTAAAATTTACTTTATAAAAATACCAACATGGCGGAGCCAACCTAAAGATATCAAACTGCGATCCATTTACCAAAGCATCGAAGATCGGCTCAAAAGTTGGCAAGGACCATACTATATCAAATAGTCATAAGATAGCGATTTAAATTACTTTGCAGTTCCTGTCGTCCGCCACGG
>JABDAH010000051.1 GCA_013289265.1 Alphaproteobacteria bacterium | reverse complement strand
TTGGCGGCGCGGCGGAATATAAAAATATCGATTTGGTGAATGAGCTGTGCACCCTGCTAGATGAAGCATTGTCGCAATCTGCGCACCTGCCGCACAAAAACCTCATCAGTTTTGTGACAGACCGCCCGGGGCATGATGAACGTTACGCCATGGATTTTAGTAAACTAAACAAGGAACTGGGCTGGAGTCCCCGCATGACTTTGCCGCAGGGCCTGCGCAAAACGGTCGAATGGTATTTAAGCAACCGCGAATGGTGCGAAACTATTCACAAACGCAATTACGGCGGCGAGCGCCTGGGCCAACTGAAAACAGGAACGCATTGATGGCCAGCAAACGCATCATGTTGTTAGGCGCTAATGGGCAGGTTAGCCAGGCCTTGCGCGCCGAACCTATACCAACCGATTGGCAGTTAGGGGCATATGGTCATGCCGAATGCGATATCACCGACCACCGCATGGTTCAGGAAACTATCCAGAATTTTAAACCAGATTTAATCATCAATACCGCCGCCATGACCGCCGTCGATAAATGCGAAACCGATCACGCACAGGCAATCGCCGCCAATTTCAATGCGCCCGCTAATCTCGCCGCGCAATGTTCGACGCTCGATATACCGTTGATCCACCTGTCCACCGATTATGTTTTCGACGGCGCCGACCGCAACACGCCTTATGCCACCGAAGATATGATGCATCCCGTTAATATGTACGGTGATAGCAAAATGATGGGCGAGGAAGCTATCCGTCATACCCATCCTTTTCATGTTATTCTGCGCATCTCCTCCGTATTTAGCGCTTATGGCACCAACCTGCTGACTAAAATGCTACAGGCGATCGAGACGAAGGATGAGCTTAAAATAGTCACTGATCAGATTTGCGCACCAACGGCAGCTCAGGATGTCGCCCGCGCCCTCATCAAAATCACTGAAACCCTGATGCATGGTAAAAGTGGTGGCTATGGCACCTTTCATTTGTGCGGTACGCCTGCAGTGAACAGGTTAGAGTTTTCACAAGCGATGATGGATGCCTATGCGCCCTTCACCGCCAAGCGCCCACAAATCCTTCCGGCACTGAGCAGCGATTTTCCTGGCTTCGCAGCTAGGCCACCCTATGCCGTTCTCGAATGCAGTAAAATTCGCGACGTTTACGGCATCAATCAGCGCCCATGGCGTGAAGGGCTTGATGAGGCGATGCAGATATTGATGCAAGGCAGGAGGCAGGTAGCATGACCACGCAAAAAGGCATCATTCTGGCAGGTGGCAGCGGCACGCGGCTTTATCCCGCAACACGCGCGATCAGCAAACAGCTGATGCCCGTTTACGACAAGCCGATGATTTACTATTCGCTCACGACCCTGATGCTGTCCGGCATCCGCGAATTTTTATTGATCAGCACACCGCGCGACTTACCTTTATTCAAAGGGTTGCTGGGCAACGGCAAACAATGGGGCATTGAGATCAGTTATGCCGAACAGGCAGCGCCCAACGGCCTCGCCGAAGCCTTCATCATCGGTCGCAAATTCATCGACAAAGAGAGTGTCGCGATGATTTTGGGCGACAACCTTTATTATGGCCATGGTTTGCAGGATTTGCTGCCGCTAGCGGCCAAAAAGAAAACCGGCGCAACTGTTTTCGGTTACCGCGTCGCGCATCCCGAACAATACGGCGTCATCGCTTTTAACGAAAAAGGCAAACCCGTCGATGTTGTTGAAAAACCCAAGGAGCCGCCATCAAAATGGGCTGTCACCGGTCTTTATTTTTATGACAATCAGGTTGTCGATATCGCCAAGAGCCTGAAACCTTCGGCGCGCGGTGAGCTGGAAATCACCGATGTTAACCGCGTTTACTTACAGCAAAAGCAATTGAACGTTATACAGTTGGGTCGCGGCTATGCATGGCTGGACACCGGAACGCATGAATCCCTCGGCACCGCAGCGGAATTTGTGCGCATCATCGAACAGCGCCAGGGGCTCAAAATCGGTTGCCCGGAAGAAATCGCCTACAAGAACGGCTATATCAAAGCAGAGCAGGTTCTGAAATGCGCCGATGAAATGGGCAAAACGGAATATGCCACCTACCTGCGCGATCTGGTCGATCCTGATTTTGCATGAATACTGACATGATCCTTGATTGCGGTATTATTTCCGCGACTTTTATCCTCAGTCTTTTCCTGACGCTGCAGGTGCGTAAATTTTTATTGCGCCGCGCCTTACTTGATCATCCTAATGAGCGCAGCTCCCATACCGTACCGACACCGCGCGGTGGTGGCTGGGCTTTGCTTATCGTTCTGATACCAGGAATTATTCTAACGACTCTCATACAGGATAATTTTACCGAGCATCTCGGGCTTTTACTTGGCGTTCTATTACTGACTTATATTTCGTGGCTGGACGACAAAAAGGGCGTAAGCGCAGTAAAGCGGCTTAGCCTGCATATTCTGGCAGCCTGCCTTGGCAGCATGGTATTTACGCCGGAGCAAACTTTGTTTGTCGGTGCCCTGCCCTTCTGGCTCGACCGCGCTATCATGATTATCGGCTGGGCATGGTTCATCAATCTGTATAATTTTATGGATGGCATCGACGGTATTACGTCTGTGGAGACAATATCACTGGCAACCGGAACCTGCCTGTTATTATCTGCCACCAATATCAGCGATCCGTTTGTATCGACGCTAACCTTGCTGCTGACAGGTGTTTGTCTCGGCTTTCTGGTTCTTAACTGGCATCCGGCCAAAATATTTTTGGGCGATGTCGGTAGCGTACCTTTGGGCTTTCTAACCGGCTTTGGCCTGTTGTCGATTGCAACCAAAGGTCACTTAATTCCCGCGCTGATCCTGCCACTTTATTATCTGGCTGATAGCGGCATTACCATTACCAAGCGCGCAATGCGTGGTGAGAAAATATGGCAGGCGCACCGTCAGCATTTTTACCAACAAGCAGTAGTCGGCATTAAACGGCATGACAAAGTGGTTAACTGGATTATCTATGCTAATATCAGTCTGATTATAGCGGCCCTGTTTGCCATCGATTGCCTTTGGATGGGCATTACCGTCGCCGTTGTTAGTGTTGCCATATTGCTTCGGAAAATGCATAAAACTGTCCCATGAGCTTTAAACGCCTAAACCGCCGCACTCTTGCTTTTATTCATGACATCGCCGTCGCGGCGATAGCCTATGCACTCGCGCTTTACCTGCGTATGGGCAATGACATAACGACATTACCCACAGGTTCCGTTTTTACCTCCCTGCTTTTATTCACTGGTACTTGCGCCGTCGTGTTCTGGGTCAGCGGCCTCTATCGCAGCATCTGGATATTTGCATC
>JABDAH010000050.1:2028-3503 GCA_013289265.1 Alphaproteobacteria bacterium | reverse complement strand
ATCCTTTGGCTCCTTTTTGCAGGATTAATAACGAATATCTGAGTATAAAAGATTACCTCAGAAAAAAGGATTACTTATGAGATACGGAATTTCTTTACATTACGACTATCGAGCTGCGCACCGTTAACCATGTAACGCATTATAGCCGTTATTCATTTGCGCAACTAAAAACACCCTTTTTAAGGATGGCGTTGCTTGGTATATCAATAAGGTCATTATTTTATGGAAGGGATTAGTTATGGTAAGCGCCGCGTTAAAATCAACGTCATCTGTAGATACTAGCTATGCTTGGTTTATGGTTCATAAAGGAGAATCATCGACACGATATGAAGGTAATTTTAGAGGTGAAAACCAATCGTCCAACATTCGTTTCGAAGCAGTTTTGAAAGCCTATGAAGACGCAGGCAAACCTATGCTCGTCGTCAAAAATTCACCCGAGGCAGAATCATTCCCGGGCACCAGATTTGCATTTGATGTTAGCCGCCTGTCTGGATTTCATGACTCGCAGATTGTAGCAAGTAAGCAAGGGCGTGAAGCAGTTCTAACCTTCCGTGATACAAGTGCAGCATTTGGGGTTGATTCATCGCTAGACGTTATCATGCAGATGCTTCTTGAATCTGGCTATGGCGATAAGTTTTTGCGCTTAATTGTAGAAAATAAAAACCAGAGTCATGGGAAACGGGTTGGTAACGGCACCTTCACATATACAGCGATTAATTTTGATGGCGTTAATTTTGAACCATCCGGGGATGGCGGCGCAAAAGTATATACGCACGGCCCCGGATACTCACCCTCTATATGTTAAGCAAACAGTTGGGCAAATTACTGCGGCATTAGCATCTGGCGAAAGATTTGAACCGGTTTCTTTGCCAGAAGGACCTTCAAGAACAGCAAAAACTGATCAGGCAGTTATTGCAGCGGGCAAAGGTGGTTCGACAGCAGCGGACAAAAAACTCGAATCCTAAACTTCTTGATATGAAACTAATCATGCAGTTGCATTTTGGGGCATTTATCCCTATATTAGCTGCATGATTATCGCCGCAACCCGTAACCAAACAATCATGCAGGCCCCTCTCGGCGGCGCGTTTGCTTATGGCACTTTTTATTGGTTCCGGTAACACCGGAACACATCTCTTTCTTCTCATCCCACAATCGAATAGTTTGCACTCCCTAAAGTAAGAAGGGCCGCCCGGAATCGGTGCGGATCATTTAAAGGTTATGATCATGACTACACAGAATTGGACACCTGACAGCTGGCGCTCAAAACCGGTCAAGCAAATGCCGGTCTACCCCGATGCCGCTAAACTTACCGGCGTTGAAGCGCGGCTGGCGAAAATGCCGCCGCTGGTTTTTGCCGGGGAGGCGAGACGCCTCAAGAAAAAACTCGCCAAGGTGGCGATGGGCGAAGCCTTTCTGTTTCAGGGCGGCGATTGCGCTGAAAGCTTTTCCGAATTCAGCGCCAATAATATCCGCGA
>JABDAH010000050.1:0-1974 GCA_013289265.1 Alphaproteobacteria bacterium | reverse complement strand
GCCTGTCGTCAAAATCGGCCGCATGGCGGGACAATTCGCCAAACCGCGGTCCGATGATATGGAAACGCGTAATGGTGTCTCGCTGCCCAGCTTCCGTGGTGATAGTGTTAACGGTATCGACTTCACCCCGGAATCCCGTGCGCCGGACCCTGAGCGTATGATGCAGGTTTATAACCAGTCGGCCTCGACACTGAACTTGCTCCGTGCTTTTGCTCAAGGCGGCTATGCCGACCTGCACGAAGTGCATCGCTGGAATTTGGCTTCTCTGGATCGCAGCCTGTCGGGGGAGCGATATCGTAACCTCGCTGACCGTATCGATGAAGCGCTGAATTTCATGTCCGCCTGCAATATTACCGGCGAAACGGCTGCGGCCATTCGTGAGACTGACTTCTTCACTTCGCACGAGGCTTTACTATTGCCGTACGAACAGGCGCTTACACGCGTCGATAGCACAACAGGCGATTGGTACGATGTCTCGGCTCATATGCTGTGGATCGGCGACCGTACGCGGCAGTTGGACGGTGCACATATCGAATTCATGCGTGGCATCAAAAATCCGCTCGGTCTAAAATGCGGGCCATCATCCAATCCGGATGATTTGCTACGCCTGATCGATGTCCTTAACCCGGAAAATGAGCCGGGCCGTTTGACCCTCATTGCTCGTATGGGTTCAGATAAAATTCAGAAACATCTGCCACCATTACTGCAAGCTGTTAAAAAAGCGGGCAAGGCGGTTGTCTGGTGTTCAGATCCGATGCACGGCAATACGCATCTGGCCGGGTCAGGCTACAAGACGCGCGATTTCGACCGGATTATGGCTGAAGTTCGTGATTTCTTTGCCGTGTGCAAGGCCGAAGGCGTTCACCCCGGCGGCATTCATCTGGAAATGACCGGACAGGAAGTTACCGAATGCATGGGCGGCGTATCGGCAGTGACCGATGCAGGCCTGTCCGAGCGTTACGAGACCCTCTGCGACCCACGCCTGAACGCGACGCAGGCCCTGGAACTGGCGTTTTTGGTGGCCGATTATTTGAAGGATGGTCGGAAAGCCAAAGCATAAGCAATGAAAGTAATTATCTAATCATTTTAATTGACTTCTGGTATTGTCCTTTGGGATTAGTAAGAATATTTCGACGAGGATTGCTATGAATTATTATATACAAAAGCGCATGGGTGCCTTGGCTGAAATAGGATTGATTGATGCCTCCTTGGTGAATATCAAGTCCGAAGCAGAAGCTTTGGTTGTCATACAATCATCCCATCAACGCCCGTTGATGGATGCTGTATACAAAGTGGTCAATGCTATGCCTTTTGCGCGCGGCAAATATTGGAAGAGAGGTGTGAATCAAAAGGTCATAGTCTCCACTCTTTTGGGTATTGCGTCTCCGATTTGCGATTACGGCTATACCCCTGCCGCCGTAGTGCTGGCATCGATATTGAACAGAAAGCCATCAGAATTATTTGGTATAACGCCAAACAAAATGGAATGGCGGGATGCCGCGACGAAGGTGAACGTTCCACTTGATGATTCTCCCGAAATTCGGCTGGCACTTTCTCAAATCGATCGCTTTAGACAAGACGACCCCCATCAGTGGCTATTTGAACAAGATCTTAGGCGAGATATGTCTAGAGCCCTATTCACCCTAAAACCACGTGCAGAAAGATTGCTACGAAGACATTTTGGTGTTGGGCAAAGAAGCGGCGGTATGACATATGAAGAAATGGGCGATGAGTTTATTTGTAGTGGTCAACAGGCTCGCCAGATGACGAAAACTGCCTTGCGCAAATTAAGGCAGCCATCACATAGTGGGCCAATATGGCAGTTCCTTAAACCCTAGGCCTTCTTAAAATTAATGTTGCACCTTTTCGATTTAGCCGGTACAAGTCTATTCCGTTTGAACTAAAACGGCTCCCAGCCATCCGAGGTCAAGTTGACGAACACTTCGTTGTCCCAACGAACGCGCATAGCTGCGC
>JABDAH010000049.1:2413-3515 GCA_013289265.1 Alphaproteobacteria bacterium | reverse complement strand
ACCAAAACGCGCCGCTGTATCGTAAGGGCGCAGACATGCCCGCAACCTTTTACCCGTGACGGTGAGAAGCCTGTCGCCCATGGCGTGGCCATACAGATCATTGACGGCTTTAAAACGGTTGAGATCGAGAAACAGCACGCCCAAACCGCCGCCCTGACGTTTCATTTTGGCAAGCGCCATATCCAACCGATTTTCAAAAAGCATGCGGTTGGCGAGCCCGGTCAAATTGTCGAAGTTCGCCTGCACAACCAGAACGCTCTCAAACTGTTTGCGAATAACCGCGAACTGTATGGACCGCCTTATGGTATGGCTGTCGATCTTGTCCTTAAACAAATAATCCTGCGCGCCCTGTTCGATCGCTTCCAGAGCGGTTTCTTCATTTTTGTAGGCGGTCAGGAAAACGACTGGTAATTTTGGCGCAATGTTTTGAATGGCCAATAAACCGCTGTAGCCGACGATATCAGGCAATGATCTATCCAACAACGCGATATCAAACGCTTCTTCGGCAAGTACCTTTAAAGCGCCTCCGAGCGTTTCCGTTTTTTTAATATAAATTTCCTCCGGCATGGCCTCATGCAGCGCCTTTTCAATTAAAAGCGCGTCGCCTTCCGAATCTTCGATCAGTAAGATTCGAAGCGGCGATGCGGCCGAAGAAACACGCATGGTGGTGATACTCCTTCTATTTAATTCTAAAAGAAGTATGCCCCCTACATCCTTACTAAAATTTAAAAAGGCAATACGGCAGCATGCTGCTCTCAATACAGGCGTATTGTATTTTAGACAATTAGTCTGCTTTTTGGTAATGCAGCGGCATCGTGAAGCAGAAAGTCGCGCCCTGATCTGGGGAAGATTCAACCCAGATTTCCCCGCCGTGACGACGAACAATTTTTTGCGACAATGTCAGACCCATTCCGATGCCGGGGTAATCCTTGTCAGAATGCAGTTTTTGAAAAACCTGAAAAATTTTTTCCTTATAGCGTTCGTCAATACCGATACCGTTATCTGATACCGTGAATTTCCAGAAATCGCCTTTCATCTCGAAACCCATTTTAATATGCGGCGTTTGCCCCGCTGGCTGGAAAGTAAGCGCGTTATCCAGCAG
>JABDAH010000049.1:0-2403 GCA_013289265.1 Alphaproteobacteria bacterium | reverse complement strand
TCCGCTTTGATTTCTGGGAGCGTGCCACTTTCGCTCCGCGCCTTAGTTGCGGCGATTTTGTCCTTCAATTCGTCGACAGCGTCCTGAAATATTGCGTTGCAATTGACTGGCATAAAAGCTTTCGCTTCGGTATTAAGGCGGGAATAAAGCAGCAGGCCAAGCATCATCTTTTGCAGTTTCTCGCCGCTTTCAATAATAAGCGAAAGATAGAGTTTGCCTTCCGGGTTTAGCCCTTCGGCATGATCCTTGGTAAGCAAGCGGGAGAACTCCACCATCGCCCGTACAGGCGCGCCGACATCATGCGATACGCCGTAAACATAGTCCTTAAATTCCTGCGCCATTGATTGATCATTATTGTCGATATTTTCCATCATGCTGCTTGTTCCTGATCCTGGCTAAGTTTAGGTAAGGTGACAAAGAAGGTACTGCCCTTGCCTACGACAGACGTGACCCAGATTTTGCCGCCGTGATTTTCGACGATCTTTTTGCAAAGAGCCAGTCCGATACCCGTACCTTTCACCTGTTCCCAACTATGCAGGCGACGGAAAGGCTCGAAAATCTTCTGCACAAAGGCTTCGTCGATTCCGACACCGTTATCAGCAATTGTGATGCACCAGCTTGCGCCCTGGTCCTCAAGGCCTATATGAACCTTGGGCACATTGCCCGGTGATTGATATTTCAGGGCGTTAACAACAAGGTTCTGCAGGAGGCGCATAAATTGCACCGGGTTGCCCTTCAGTGGGGGCAAAACATCATGGGTTATTTGCGCGTTACTTTCTTTAATCAGCCCGGCCAGGTTGGCGAGAACATGGTCGAGTTCGAGAGCGCCATCGATGAGAACCGGGCCGCGTTTTTCACTGTCAAGACGGGCGTAATCAAGAAGATCATCTATCATGCTGCGAATACGGTCGGCGGACTCCGTCACGAATTTCAAATATTTACGGCCTTCTTCATCGAATTTTGCCCCGTAATTACGAGCGATCATTTGGCTGAAATTAATGACCATACGCACTGGTTCCTGCATATCGTGCGAAGCGACATAGGCAAAACGCTCCAGCTCCGTATTGGACTGCATCAGCTTTTCCATCAATTGCTGCCGCTGAATTTCCGAATTTCTGCGCTCGGTTATATCACGCGTAACTTTTACAAAACCGATAGGCTCGCCAGATGCATCGCGCAAAACATCGATATGGACGCTGGCCCAGAATTTGCTGCCGTCCTTACGCATGCGCCAGCCTTCTTCGACACATTGTCCCTCCGCCAGCGCTTTCTGCAATGCCCGATGCGGGGCACCTTGAACAACGTCTTCTTCTGCGTAAAAAACAGAAAAAGGCTTGCCTAAAATTTCGTTTGCAGTGTAGCCCTTCATTTTTTCGGCGCCGCTGCACCAGCTTTCGACATTTCCCTCTTTATCCAGCCAACAGAATGAATGATCGCTTACGCCGTTGATCAATTGCTGATAACGGGTCTCATTTTTGAGCAATAGTTTTTCCTGCTCATCGATTTTACGGTGCAACCGACTATGTTCAATAGCCATGCGGATCGAGCGCAACAACGTATCTGCCGTCAAAAACGATTTCGACAAATAATCGTCTGCACCCTGCTTAATCGCCTGCACGGCGATAGCTTCGTTTCCCTGCCCGGTTAACATAATGACCGGAACCATCGGGTGCTGCGCTTTGATAAGCTGAAGAATTTCTATCCCATTGGCGCCGGGCAGCGAATAATCCAGCAGCACACAATCAGGGCCAAGTTCGCCGATGGCTTCCACCCCCTTTAATCCCTCACTGACTTCATGACAGCGGATAGTCGTTTCCTGAACTTTTTTGAGTAACCGCAGATAAAGGTCGCGGTCGTCCGGACTATCATCAATAATGAGGATGTTAAGTTGCTCATCCATGGTTATTTCTCATTCCTGCCGTTCGGGCAAAACCGCGACATCGAACCAGTAACTCTTCATGGCCCCTATAGATTGGGTCAATTCTTCAAAATTAACCGGTTTTTGAATGTAAGTATTTGCACCGAATGCGTAACATTGATCGACATCCTTACTATCCCTGGACGTTGTCAGAATGATCACCGGAATAGACTTAAGCGCTTCGTCCGACTTGACGATTTGCAAAACCTGCCGCCCGTCAAGGCCCGGCATATTGAGGTCCAGCAGCACAATATCTGGCGCCTGAACTTCAGGACTTTCGGCATAAGCTCCTGTTTGTCGCAGATAATCCAGAGCATCTTTGCCAGTTCGGCACCAATGGATGGAATTCGTAAACCGATTTTTTTTAAAACTGCGCAGCGTGGCTTCACAATCATCGGGATTGTCCTCAACCAATAGAATATGAGAAGGACGATTCATGATGTGACCTCCTTAAGATGGTTAATTGTGAAGAAAAATGTTGTCCC
>JABDAH010000048.1 GCA_013289265.1 Alphaproteobacteria bacterium | reverse complement strand
GGTCATTCACTGCTATACCTACGGCCTTCAACGCCACGATGATCAAGCCGATACAATCAAACCCAACACCGGGTTGTCGCCCTTGGTGATGAAACGGCGTGCCAAGGCACGCGCGGGCGGCGGCAATCATGCGTGCGCTATCTTCCATTGGGATATTTCAAAATATTGCCGACACCGGGGATGTAAGGAAATCCGCCGAAATTAAGGCCGTTGCTGAATTTGGCGGTACAGGTGGTAAAGCGTTTATCGCAGCCCGGATAAACCGTATAAGTATCACCGACCTGAATGGCGTTCGGCATCGCGAGCCACAAAGTAAAAGCCAGAGCTGCGCCGTCCCAGTTTTTGACTTCCATGCTGAGGCCACTATTGGCGCCCCCGGTCCATATCAGCTTGCCGTAATTGAACTGGCCGTCGCTTTCGGTGCGCGTGTAATCCGCAAAATTGGCGTTGTCGGTCACGGCGCTCACGCTGCCAGTAACCGTCACTGCCGCGACATTAACGGTGCAGTTGGTATCACCAAGATCATAACGACATTCCGCCGTGTAATAAGATCCTATGGGCCGCTGCAACAGATCGTGCAGGCCGCGCATCTCCGCGACATAATGCCCGCCGGAAAGCGCGATATTACCGATCCAGCCACGCCGCAATTGCACGGTGCCCTGCGTCAGATCCGCCCAGTTGCAGGCATAGACATCGATCCGCGCATGATCATAAAGCCCGTTATCGATATCCGTTTCGGTAATATCGCTGCTGTTCAGGATGCCGGTGATTTCCATATTATCGGTCGCGAGACCAGACGTGCTTTGCAGGGCGCTCGGCGTCATAGCGCCGTCGGCTTTATAGGTTACACCACCGACAGTGAGATTCTGGTCGAATGTCGTGAAGCCTTTGACAGCGCCATCGGTACGCGTGATTTTCACCAGATAGGCAAGCGTCGTCAGCTCGCCGTCAAGGTGAGTTTGCAAAGCAGCGGAGATGGGTTTCATTGGATTTATTAGTTATTTCTGCTGATTGTTGCGTCAAAAAATGGCATTAACCATGTTTTCCGTTTTTTAGTTTCAGCCAGTTGCAGTACTGTCCTTTAACAAGAATGTTCGGGTATTGATCAGGTTATAAAATCGTTCTGCCCGCCCATGATCTCCACAATACAGGCGATAGACAGATAAAATGAGCGGTCTAGAGAATATACAGTTGCCTCCAGTCGACGATGTTTATTGGTTTCAAGGCGCTGCTGATCGCAGCCATATTTCGTTTCAGGCTGATGGAATAGATAGAAGAACTAATTACGACATTTCCGTGAGCGAAGTGGCGGATCGTTACAAACTTCCCATCACCATGCTTCCAAGCGGGGAAATTCTTGGTGTTAACTTCAATAATATAGGGGACTTGCCCCTCATCAAGAAGCCCAACCTCCTCTGGCTTGAAGGAGACCATGACCACACAAATGTCGTTGCAACTATAGACACTGGAATGGGAGATATTCCACTTACTTTTCCTATCGACTTGATCGCGACGCATTTCAACATCCCCCTAACTTTGGGGCACCCAGCTCTGGGCATCAATTTTGATAATAATAATGTCGAGGGCATGTACTCAGCTCATATTAAAAATAACCAGCTTACGCTAGAAGCGCCCCCTCAAAAATTTTCCCATGTATTATATGCGGATAGTTGTAAGGAGCGCGCACCAGAATCCGCTCTGCACTTCAAAAATGGTAGCCTGCTTATAACACCATTCAGTATCCGAGAACTTGAACAACTCAAATGCCAACGCCCCATCCCCGCCGCCCTTACATGGCAAGAGTTATCACAACGCATAACTTTTAACTCCTGATCTCGACAATCGGAATATCAGACTTATACATCGCGTAATTATCGGCGCTGAGTGCCAACTGGTCGGTATCGAAACGCACTGGCACATCGAACTGAAAGCCTGCGGTCACGGCGCGGCCATTGGCAGGCGGCGTGACAAAAGTCACGATGCCCGTGGTGGTATCGACGCTCCAGCCGCTCGACACCTGCGTGCCATTGACACCGATTGTCACGCTGCCGCTGACTGGTTTAGAAATCAGGCGCTGATGCGTGTTGCTCCCGCTGGTGTAATTTTTGCAGAGCTGAAAAGTGACACTCGTACCATCGCCGGTGCCAATGGTTTGGTCGCTCCATAACGTTGATGAGGCGCCGTCACTGGCAGTAGCAAAATCACTCCAGTCCTTCAGGCGAAACCCACGCGCGCGGCCCGCCCGCGCATGGAAGAAGTTCAGCATAACACCGACATCCGCGGCTGACCGCACCCCTGTGCGCGCATCGTAAACGCGGCGCGCCTGGCTCCAGTTCTGGTTGCGGCGTTCGTAGCCGCTGTCGATCACCACCACTTCGGTGGAAAAAGCAGGTCCGCCGCTGGAGCCAAAACCGACGCGCAGCGGCATTTGAATTTCATCGAAAGCCATTTGTTATTCCTTACATAATTCTCTGGCCGCTACGCATCGACTGCATCAAGAATGATGTCGTCTGCGAAGAACTTGGATAAAAACTGCCACTCCTGCTGAGGCCAATATCCGACAGAAAACTACTGGCGAAATAATGCCCGAGGCTGCTTTCGCCTGCTCTCTGCAACAGAGAAGGAGTTTCCCTGACGCTCTTGCTGTAACGTCTGCTGCCCTTGGGCTTGGGCACATGCAAGGCCCTATGCAGGCCAGACATATTAGCGCGCAGTGACCGCACCGCCTTGTTCAACTCCGCAAATTGCCGTTCGGCGCTCTGCCTGAATGCGGCTGCGTTGCGATCGAAATGATGTTGTTTATACATGTTTTACTCCCTAAGCGCTCTGCGTCACAACGCTGTAACGCGCCGCCGCCTGATAAGTGAGGCCGTCACCCTCTGGCATCAGATCGGCGCTATGAAATTCACAACTCAGGAATACCTGCCCCGTCACGGTCAAAGTCGTTCGGTGCAGCACGTCATATAACGCCTGAAAAATATCCTTCACTTCCTTGCTGCCGCGGTAACGCGACCAGACATTTAACGTGATGATATGCTCGAAACCCATTTCGGTTTTTGTGTCATAGGGCGCGACATGCAACGGCCCGAAAGCGACATAGGGAAAAGTGGCCCCCGGCGGCACATGGTCATAAACGCGCGGCGGGTTGCCGAGCACGCCCTGCACTTCACTGCTTGCGGCCAACACGTTCAAAACCGCCTGCTGCACGGCAAAGAGAGCATCGCTCATACGGCGCTTCCTTCCTCAACCAGCAGGTCGATCCATTGGTTGCTTTCATCTGTATTTAACAGAGCTCGGATATTAAAAACACGTGCGCCATAGAGAATCCGCATATCGGTGGTGAGCGTGATATCGCTGCGCCACCGCATCGTTATATGATGCGTGATGTGTCCCTCCAGATGCTGCGCGGTGTAGACCTCACTGCCGCTCGCGGGTTTGATATTGGCCCACACCGTCGCCAAATTCGTCCAGGCCAGCGCATAACCGCCAGCATTATCGGACGTTTGCGATTCAGACTGAACCGTCACGCATTTGCGTAATTCACCGATGCGCATATTACAAACTCATATTGCGAATACGGTAAGCGTCCAGCAAAGCCTGAATAACCAGCGGCACGGGCCCGACGGGCGTCACAATCGTGCCGCGTGTGCTGGGTGCCGTCGCCGCCTCGCCGCGATGCTCATACCAGTGCGACACCAATTGCCGGATCGCGGTTTTGATCGTTTCAGGAACATAGCTACCGTCGGCACCGTAGCCTACGATGTATTCCACCATAATACTGTTGGTGAGGCGCGACGGCGCGGGCCAGACAGCGCCCATACGCAGCGCCAGCCGCCCCGGTTCGCGTATGGTATCGACGAAATAATTGCTGCTCGCCCACACAGTTGCGGCATCTGTGTTATCGAAATATTGCACGCTGCTTACACTCTGCAGTG
>JABDAH010000047.1 GCA_013289265.1 Alphaproteobacteria bacterium | reverse complement strand
GCAAGAATGGTTGAAAATTCCTGACGAACCTTGCCCTGGCCGGCGCGGAAATCAGCCAGCAGTTTGCCATCCAGACTACGGCCGGTCGGCAGATTGACGCTGAGCGGATTAACCTGATTGCCATTCACATGAACTTCGAAATGCAGATGCGGGCCGGTAGCGCGGCCTGACATGCCGACATAGCCGATGACTTCGCCCTGATTGACATGCGAGCTCTGATGCATGTTGTTGCCGAAGCGGCTCATATGCGCGTAGGCGGTTTCAATCGTGTTGTTGTGGCGAATGCGGATGTAACGGCCATAACCATTCTTGAAGCCGATATCGTCGATCACACCGTTACCGGCGGCAAAGATCGGGGTGCCGATAGAAGCGCCGAAATCGACGCCTTTATGCATTTTGCTGTAACCCAGCAGCGGATGAATGCGCATGCCGAAGCCGGAAGTGATGTGGGCAGCGGCGACAGGTGTACGCAGCAGGGTACGGCGAACGCTCTGGCCACGGTCGTCGAAGAATTCTGTGGTTCTGTCGCTGAAGGTCACGCGGTAGATTGGGCGGATTTTGCCGCCAACGGTAAGGGCGGCGTAAATCACGTCGCCTTCGCCTACGGCCTTGCCCTGAACGGTGGTCGGCTGGTCATACAGCACTTCGAACTTGTCGCCGGGATGGACGTCACGCTGGAAATCGATGTCGTGCGAATAGATATGGATCAGCGAAGCCATAATGGCGTGCGGCACGCCCTGGCGGTCACCTGCCTCGTAAAGGGTTGAGGTGATTTCGCCGCGCGCAGCCAAACGTTGGCGCACAATCGGGATAAGCTTCACATTGGCGGTATAGTTGCCTTCGGCATCACGAGTGACTGACACTTCCTTGGTCGCTTCAGGCTGGAAGTTAGCGCCGGTTAGGGTTTCCTGCTGCGCAGTGCGCACAAAAGACAAAGTTATATCCTGGCCAGCCTTCAGCTTGCGCAAATCATAAACTTTGCTGAGCGCGTTCATGGCAGATGTCGCGTCGGCATCGGCAGCGCCGGCATCCGCCAGCATTTCAGCAAAAGTCTGGCCGTCATCCAGTTCGGCTTCGCGGGTCGTGTTAACGGGTTGAACGAGCGCAGGCGCTACAGCTTCAGCAATATTAGCCTTGGCAGCAGCCAAAGCCTGAGCCGGGGCTGATTGCGCCACATTACGTGCGGTTTGCTGCAAAGCAGGAACGACGGCTTTGGCAACATCGTTAACAGGGCCGGATTTATGCGTAGCATGACCAGCGAGCCCAATACCTACGGCGAGGCTGGCGGTTAAAAGCAGTTGAATGATGGGGGTGGCGCGCAATGAACTGGCGCGGGCCGTAGTAAATCTTGGTTTCGGCAAGTTATTCCCATTGCTGGTTAACGAAGGCGATGGGCCGGAGGATGTCCCCGCCCATAGGGGGTGTCAACGCCGAATTTACGATTTTTGTTAATATTCCCTTCATTTTCTGGGGATAATGACGGGGATAGTTATGGCTTACTGACTGATATATAATAATATTATCGCCATATAAGCAGCGCCTAAAAATCGTATAAATGGCGAAATAAAGAGAATAAAAAATATAATTTTCTGTAATATTGTTACTTTACGTCGCGCAAGAAAATGTCGCGAACCAGAAATCGTGATGAATTTGGCAAATCAGGCTACGCCTAGAATTAAGCTTAAAACCGCTGACGGGGATCAGTGCGACAAGGAATGTAGCTCTGCACCACCCACCAATCAGGATGTTTTTCCAGCACCGCTGCTGCTGCCTGACGTGCTGCATTGCGACTAGCGTACAAACCAAAACAGGTCGCGCCGCTGCCGGACATGCGCGCGAACAGGCAATCTTCCGTTGCATCCAAAGCGCCAATAATAGCAGCTATTTCTGGCATTAACTGCTCAGCCGGCGGCTGCAAATCATTGCGCCGTTCTTTCAGCAGCATCACCAGATCGAGAAGGTCTGCGGGCGCATCAGTAAAAGAAGCATGCGGCGTAAAATCCTGATTGCCTTCGCGGTAGGCTTTATAAACCAGCGGCGTCGACAGGCCTTTGTTAGGATTAACAAGGACGATATCGGCATATGGCAAAGCAGGCCCTGTGGCGGTACCTGTCGCCGTTAAGTAACTGCTTTCAATTTTCAGGCAGGCGGGGACATCCTGCCCATGCGGCGCTGCGGCCTGCGCAAGGCGCGGGTCATTGGGTGCAATACCCCAATGTTTGGCGAGTGCGCGAAGAGCGGCGGCTGCATCACTTGACCCACCGCCGATGCCAGATGCAACCGGCAGATTTTTGACAAGGGTTAAGGCGACATTCAATGGCTTACTTAACAGCGCAGCCAATGATTGCGCAGCTTTTACCACCAGATTATCAGCCGGGTCTGATCCTGTTAAGTTTCTGGATTGCGGTCCTTCGACTTTAAAAGTGAAGTTTTCCGCCGGTTCCAGCCGGATTTCATCGCCGACGCCTGCAAAGGCCACGAGACTATCGAGGTCATGATAACCGTCCGTCCGCCTGCCTGTAATATGCAGGTAGAGGTTCAGTTTGGCCGGGGCGAATTCGTGAAGCATAGAGGCTAGTGGTTAGGGGCTAGGGATTAGCAAGATAACTGTTTATAACTTTCCGGACAAAATGCTAACCCCTAAATACTAATCCCTAACCATCAGTTTCTCTCATGCGTATTCTCTTTTTCGGCGATATTATGGGCCGCAGCGGCCGCGATGGTCTGGCCAAGCATTTGCCTGATCTGAAAAACCGGCTGAAGCCCGATGTCGTTATCGTGAATGGCGAAAATTCTGCCGCCGGATTTGGCATCTCTAACAAAATTGCGCAGGATTTTTACAGCCTTGGCGTCGATTGCATTACCACCGGCAACCATATCTGGGGTCAAAAGGAACTACTATTGATCAGGACCCTCGTCTGCTGCGGCCTTTGAATTATCCTGACGGCACGCCGGGACGCGGCTCCTACATCCATACTCTAGGCGGCGGGCGCAAAATCCTGATCGTCAATGTCATGGCGCGGCTGTTTATGGAGCCGGTGCTGGATGATCCCTTCGCCGTTACTGAAAAACTGATAGCGCAACATCGCCTTGGTCAAACGGTGCAGGCTATTTTCATCGATTTCCACGGCGAGACGACCTCCGAGAAAATGGCATTCGCCCATGTGTTTGACGGGCGCGTCTCTGCCGTCGTCGGCACACATACCCATATACCCACTGCTGACGCTCAGATTTTGCCCAAAGGCACCGCTTATCAATCGGATGCAGGGATGTGCGGCGATTACGACAGCGTGATCGGGATGAAAAAGGAACTGGCGATCTGGAAATTCACCCGCAAAATTCCCGGCGAGCGCCTGGCGCCGGCGGAAGGCGAGGCCACAATCTGCGGTGTCCTTATTACGACGGATGACGCGACGGGCCGCGCAACATCCATCGAGCCTTTGCGAATAGGTGGGCGTTTAAAGCAACAGCTACCGTGAATTAACCAAAAGAGTCGTTGTTATAATTGCTCTGACTATAAGAATCATATAAAGGTGGAGGGCCTTCAAATCTGCATTCGCAGGGGAGCTCCATGGATAGTGACGACAATTTCGAGCGCGAAGGCTACCGGCTTTTCGTCGACCCCGTTATCGGCCTGCTGCAGATATGCATGACCAGCGCCACCGCCATTACCCTTCTGGAAGTCCTTAAAACTGAACATGGCCGCATGTTTGTTCAAAACATCCCGGCTTTGATCAAGGCAACGATCCATACCTATATATAGTACACAAGCACTTAATAGAGGCGTCATTCCGGCGAAGGCCGGAATCCAGATGGGCTCCCCATTAAAACCTAGCCGTTGATGAAATGAGATCAGCCCACTCTTACTGGTAGGGCATCTGGATTCCGGCCTTCGCCGGAATGACGCTAAACATTAAAGCGTTCTGATAGAGCCCGCAAAACAGTTTGACTATTTGTTAACAATCCCTTGAAACCCGGCCTTACATGGCCTATTTGCATGATACAGCTTTGGCGGGCGGCACCGTTGCCCAAAACCAAACTGTATCAAGCCTTTGGGCTTGGTCGTTTTGAAACCAGAACGAGACTATTAACATCTTAGGGAGCACTTAAATGAAA
>JABDAH010000046.1:3850-4140 GCA_013289265.1 Alphaproteobacteria bacterium | reverse complement strand
GATGCGCCAGCTAGCCACCGTGATGAGCATTTCTTCCGAGGCGGTGGAAATGCTGCGCGATACCAATGAGCCGACAGCCTCATGGATTTCGGAACTCGGCGTTCCTGCTGATACCGCTGATGGCGGTTTGGGCCGCATCCGCATTCCGGTGCATGAACTTTACGCGCAACCGAAGGCAACTCAGAAATTGCTGGATGATGCGGTTATTAATGTTGAAGAGTGGCTGATCAACAAGGTCGCGGCGAAATTCGCCCGCGCCGAAAATGCCGCCTTTGTAAGCGGCGACGGTA
>JABDAH010000046.1:0-3840 GCA_013289265.1 Alphaproteobacteria bacterium | reverse complement strand
GCCAGCCGCGCGGTTTCACCAGCTACAGTGCCAATACGACGGATGATAATTCGCGCAGCTGGGGCACTTTGCAATATGTGCCGACTGGCCTGGACGGCGGTTTTGCATCCAGCAACCCTGCGGATGTGCTGATCGACCTGCAATATAAACTGCGTGCCGGTTACCTGCCGAAAGCGGCGTGGCTGATGCCGCGCGCTGTCGCCGATCAGGTGCGCAAGTTCAAGCAGGTCGCGGCGCAGAATTATATCTGGCAACCGGGCCTGACGGCGGGAACGCCGGCGACCTTGCTGGGCTTCCCGGTTTACCTGGCGGAAGATATGCCGGCGATTGCGACCGGCAGTTTCTCCGTCGCCTTCGGCAATTTCGAGGAAGGCTACACCATTGTTGATCGCTTGGGCCTCAGCGTTCTGCGCGACCCGTACACCGGCGCGCCGTTCATCAAGTTCCGCTGCATCAAACGCACCGGCGGCGACGTCGTCAATTTCGAAGCGATCAAGCTGCTGAAGTTCTCGGCATCTTAGTGGTTGGTGGTCAGAGATCAGTGGCCGGAGGTTTACTCTGACCACTTTCTTCTCTGATCTCTTTTTTAACTCTAGTTTCTATCCTAATGGAGAATCCCAATGGCAATCCGCGATCTTCTTCGCAACCAATATGTCAACCAAAGCCTGTCGCCTGCCGCCCGTACCAACGGTACCGGTACTGGCACAGCTGTCGATCTGCGCGGTTATGATGCTGCCGTTATCACCGTCTCTTTCGGCACATGGACCGACGGCACGCATACGCCGTCTGCCATTCAATCCGTCGACGGCACAACCTATACCGCTTGCGGCACGGCTGATCTCGATGGCACTTTCTCCGCCGTCAGCGGCACAGCCAGCGCCAACAGCCTGCAGCAAGTCGGCTATATCGGCACGCAGCGTTTCGTTGCCGTTGTCATGACGACAGCTGGCGCAACAAGTGGCGCATTGAGCCAAGCCAACGTCATTGCTGGTTTCCCGCGCAACGCCCCGACGCAATAAACAGCGCAAACAAAAACCCCTCTCTGTGAGGAGAGGGGTTTTGATCGGGATGTTTACCTCAATCAGGGATGAGGCTGAAACGTAAAAGTGACGCGCTTGATGGTTTGTGGAAATGCTTGCGGAAAAATCTTTTCTACAAGACCAACAACGACATCGTTATTAGGTTGACCATTGAGGCATACGGCGCCAGCATTTTGTTTCAGTAAGTTATAGATCGCTTTTACGGTTGTCGCTGGGTTTGCAATATTATTTGCGTCGACGGACAAAGAGGGACGGTTGTTCAAGCATAATACTTCCAGCCGGCCTCCCGTAGTATCATAGCTTTCGTTTCCGAAAGGGAGATCGGGCATGGTGTGGCCGGTAGTCGTCGCCTCTTTTGATGGAAGGTCATATTTCACAACCATTATTTGGTAGTCCGTTTTTCCGCCGTTGCTTATTAGAAAAGCGGTATCCTTGTCGACAATAAATGTTGGTTTTCTTGATTTGTTAACAGTAGAATTTGCAGAGCCGCCTGAAATAGCGCTTTGTCCGTTGGCTGTTAGAGGGTCACCTACAGCAGGTCCACCGGTAGTTCCGGTGGTAGCGGTAGTGTCGTTGCTAGTGATATGGGAATTGGTGTTGTTGCTGGGATCAAAAGGAATTCGCGTATTAGAGAGGCGGGCAGCAGCAATAGCATCGACATAACCCGTCCTTGCTTGTGTGCTTTGCGTCGCGCTACTTACTGTGGGATTGGTATTAACGTTGCTGTCGGTGGCAGAGGTGGTATTGGAACCTTTATTCTGGCTTAGGTCTTCATTGCCGTTAACATTGATAGAGGTGGTAGAGCTTATGGTTGCTTGAGATTGGTTTATGCCCTGCGCTGCAACTGCAGCAGGCGTAGCAACCAAAGCGGTGGCGACAGTCAATGCTTTACCTAAATTACCAAAACTCGACATAATATTTACCCCAAGCAAATGAGCCGCAGCCCGTTAAAAGTGATGGCAGTTTGTATCACAAAACTGCGCAAGTAAAAAGCATATTAATGCTTTCATAACCGCGCGTTATGGGCTAATTAGCTGATTATATTGCAACTTATAGAGGTAAATTAGCGAGTGCCTGAAGGTGAGTCCAGGCAGGGTGCTGCTGAAATAACAGAGCGGCTGGGAAGCTGTTGAATAACCGTTTTATTCAGTTCGATGCCAACGACATAGCCGTAAGAAGAATCCGTATCACCGGGGTTGGCCCGCTTTGTAAAAAGGACAGGACCTGAACCGTTATCAAACACGGTTCTTCCCAATCCGCAGCGTTCATTTAACTCGAACTGCGCTTCCGAGAAATAAAATGTTATGTGCGGCTCATTATCGGTGAGCCTGATCGGATCTGGCGATGTTGGTTTGCCGCTGCTGACGTTGTTGACATTCTTAGCAACAGCGTCTGCTTGATTAGATGCCGCATCCTGTGGGGCACCATTCGGCGCTGTAATGCAATCGGTGACAGGGATAACAGGCCGACACAGGTTTCAGCGCCCATACCTTTATCCAGTCATCAGACAAATTACCCGGCGCGGAATGCGACAATAATAAAACTTTTGGTACCGGCTGCAGCGATACTGCGTTCAGCACACCTGTTTCCGGTCCGACGACCACAGCTGCATGATGCGCCAGCGTCATGATCTCGCGGATTGATTGCCTGCCCACCAAAGAAGCAACGCGGTACGTATCGCCGTAATAATTTTTGACAGCTTGCAGAATTTCTTCAGCTAAAGGTCGCGCCTCATCATCTCCTGTCAGGACCACATTCAGTTTCGTTTTCGCCAGCAACTGGCAAATCGCCTGCGGCCCGTGGGGCCACCATTTATGCAAGGCGCTGCCGCGCAGACACCACAAGATGAACGGTCCCGTCTCACCTGCTTTATGCTCTGCCCAGTCTTTTTCATCCGCATCCGGATAAAAACAAACCCGCAAAGGCCCAGGTACATTTGCCAGCTGATGCGTGTAGCGCAAATAACTACGCCCGCAATGCTGGCGGCGCTGGTCCTCAGGCCAGAAATAATCCGGCCGGCCCGGTTGCTTTAACAACTCACCTTCAACCGAGTAAGTCAGATTGACGCAGCGATCAAAACGTTTTTCCCACGCCTGCCAGTAATAAGGCATTTCCTCATCCGGCACCTGGCCGTCGGCCAGCCATATCAGCTCATCAATATGAGGATCGCAGCGCAGAACCTCAACGCCTGCGCGTTTGCTGATGAAGCTGACGGCCCAACTTTGATCTTTGAGCCACGGCAAAATGCTGGAGGCCATCAGCGCATCGCCATGCGCGCCGGTGCGGGCAACAAGCAAATGCTTCGGCTGCTTTTTCCAAGGTGTGCGCAGTTGCATCGCATCGCCGCGTTTCTGCCAGACAACATAAATATGCCCGTCGATCAGATCCGCTTCGCAGAGTTGCCAGCCGCCCTTTTCACTGGATGTAGAGTCCAGCGCCTGCGCGACATCCTGCAATGTCACCCGCACCTCATCTTCTTCAAGCGATGCATAACGGCAATCCGGCAGCCACAAAATCAGATGCCCGCCGACGGCGATGACATCCCACCAGTTTTGCAAAATCTCTTTCCAGCTTTTGGCCTCACACAGCACCCGATCCGCGAAAATGAATTGCACATCTTTATGCGCAGCATTTACAGGTTCCGCGACGCGCACGATCAACCCCGATCCGCACATATAGCGCAGCCCCAAATACCAGCCGACAGGTTTCATTATGGCCCTGATTTACAAGGGTTATTGCGATGAAAGCATTAATTCGCTTTTGGGCGCCATACTTTCATGATAGAAATCGCCACTCATTT
>JABDAH010000045.1 GCA_013289265.1 Alphaproteobacteria bacterium | reverse complement strand
TGACCGAAGAACGTTTGCAACAAAGCAACCTGCCTCCACCATTCTGGGCTTTTGCGTGGCCGGGCGGGCAGGGGATGGCGCGCTATATTCTGGAAAATCCTGATTTAGTTAAAGGTAAGCGCGTGCTGGATTTCGCCGCCGGATGCGGCATCGCTGCTATAGCTGCGATGAAGGGGGGTGCAAAAAGCTCCGTAGCGGTAGAAATTGATCCACTAGCTCTAGCTGCCATACAAATCAACGCGGCACATAATGATGTGGTGGTGGATACCATCAATGGCATTGATATGACTAAGGCGGTCAAGGGCATTGATCTTATCCTCGGCGGCGACGTTTGCTATCAGCAGGGGATGGCAGCGACAATGATGCGCTGGCTCTGGCTGAATTTCGAGAAAGGTACGCGTGTTATGTTGTCCGATCCGGGCCGTGCCTATGTACCGCATGAGGGATTAAAAAAATGCGCGCAATATATCGTGCCGACTTCGCGCGATCTCGAAGATAGCGATAGCCGTACGGTGACGATCTGGGAACTAGTCGTGCCGCGCGATGATGAGGATGCTTAAAAATACATCTCATATTCCAGCAGGAGGCGTGCGGCACCCTGCGATGCAGCTTTGCTAACGCCGACATAATAGGCCGCCTCATATTTCAGGTTCGGGATAATCTGTCCGAACATGGCGGGTCCGATATAATGTTCCTGTTGGTCGAAACCGAGATGATCGCTGCCTTTGCCGAAATCGCTCTGTATTTCAAATCCCGGCTCGAAATGTTTATCGAGGCGGTAACGGCTATTCCACAAAAAGACACGGTCCGGGCCACCTTGCGAATAGCGTCCGACTTCCTGTTCTATCCCGATATTGGCGCGATGAAGAAAATCGCCGGTTTGCTTTTCCATCAGGAGCTTGGCTTCAACCGTATCGGGCTCGTATTTCTGTATGGCGCGGTTATAGGTTAGCAACAATCCGGAATCGAGCCAGTATTCGCCTTGTTCAAAAAACTGATAACGTCCTCCAAAACCTACGCCAGATGAACGAATAGGGTCGGAAGGTTGTTTGTCAAAGGTGCCATTAAGTTCTAGCTGAAGGTGGTCGGTCAGTCCGTATTCCAGCTCTATTTCGTGCGACTGAATATTGTCTTTATCGGGATCGTTGTCATGCGTAATGCTGCCGCCATATTCGGTTTCCAGTTCACCCTTGGTGACGCTAGGCGAATATACTTTGTCGATAGCAAAGGCCGGAGGAGATTGCAGAAGGCAAGTAATAGTAAGGGCGAACAGAGCGATTATACGAAGCGACATTTTAAAATCTTTCCAGCATTATTTGGCGACAAGCGTGCCTTGGGTGGTATCGCGATGAAAGTCGTCGAAGAAATTGTAATTGCCTGCGGCGAGGGGCCCGACGAATACGCCGATCTCGTTATGCGCACCGACTACTTTCTCCCGGTTCAAATCGTAGCTTTCGAATTCAGCTGGAGTGGCGTCCAGATTCTTGACGGTGATTTTGACTTTTTGGCCAGCGGGAATGGTTAGTTCTTTAGGAGAGAACTGATTGTCTTTGATCGTTAATACATAATCTTCCGCGCAAGCAGGGATGGTAGAAGATAGTAAAACGCCAAAAACCGTTGCGATAAGCCATCTATGATACATTATGCGCCTTTTTAATTGCGAGTTATTCGCAAATACATAATGCAAGTAATAATGATTATCAACTAAAAAGTGGAGACAAAAAAAGAGCCTGATTGTGGGCTACAATCAGGCTCTTAGTAAAGGGAGGATAAAAAGAATTAGGCGGCTTGTCGTTCACCGCCGCCCATCAAGCGGGCAATCTCATCTTTAATATTCAATTTTTGATGTTTTAGTTGGTGCAGCAGTACCGCATCTGGTGAGGGTCTCGCTTCTTCTGTGCGGACGATATGATCAATTTCGGTGTGACGCTTCTTCAAAGACTCAATTCGCTGCGCTAGAGCCATAGTATTCTCCTTCATGATGTTTGTCGGTGAATGAACTAATCGTATCACAGTTTTAGGTTTCAGTGTTGAGAAAAGGTGCGATGCAGCAGAGCGCCATCATGGAGATTTTTCTTAACGAGATTGAATTTACTGATATTTTCCAGTTGCTTGGTAAACAGATCTTAACCAAACAGACAGAAATTCTTCCTATCCAACTGTGTCTGGATAGAATTTAAAATGGGCAATAAAAAAAGCAGTAATCTTGCGCGACTATAAAGGGATATTGATACGATCTATGCCACACTTATGGATGTATTATCACCCAGACATATATTCATACCGCGCGCGGTGCGAACCATTGAGCCGTGCAATTCGACTTGCTGATTTTCTTTAATAGCATCTTCAATCGCAACATCGATCACTTTACGATTTGACCACGCCACCATCCTGTTCATTTTTCCGGAACGGATCAGATCTACCGCATGAACACCAAAGGCGGAGGCAATCAAACGGTCTTGTGCGCTTGGCTGTCCGCCGCGTTGCACATGACCCAAAACGGTCACGCGTGTTTCGGCTTTGCATAGATCGGCGATTTGCGCGCCGATGACATGACCGATGCCGCCTAAACGTTTTTGGCCGCCGTAAAGCTCGTTCATCTTCTTATTGCCCTCGACAGTGCGCACTGCTTCAGACACAACGACGAGCGCAAAGTTGCGGCCCTTTTCATGGATCGATTTAATGTGATCCGCGACATGCTGAATGTCGTAGGGGATTTCCGGGATCAGAATAACATCCGCACCACCTGCAATACCCGCAGCCAAAGCGATATGCCCGGCATCGCGGCCCATCACTTCTAAAATCATGATGCGGTCATGGCTTGCCGCTGTAGGTTGCAGGCGGTCAAGCGCTTCGGTCGCCACGGCGACGGCAGTATCGAACCCTACAGATGTTTCAGTCAAGCCGAGGTCGTTATCGATCGTCTTGGGGATGCCGATCAGTGGGAAATGCCCTTGCTGTGCCAGATGGTATAAAATACCCAGGCTGCCATCGCCGCCGATACCGATCAACGCATCGCATTTCAGTGAACGGAAACCTTCGACCATATCCTGCGACAGGTTTTTGATCGTACCGTCCGGCATCGGGTAGGCGAACGGATCGCCTTTGTTGGTGGTGCCCAGAATAGTGCCACCCTGGCGCATCATCACCGTATCAACCTTTTTGGCGTCCAAAGGCATTGTTTGGGGCGGGCGGCTGATGAGGCCGTGCGCGCCCGACATAATGCCAATAACTTCCCAATTCAGGCTTGTCGCATGCAAGACAACCGCACGAATAACGGCATTTAGTCCGGCACAGTCGCCGCCGCTGGTGAGAATGGCAATACGTTTGGAAGGCTGAGGCATGAGTAACTCTTTGATTTAGGTAAGAATCAACGTAAACAGAAGCATGGCATGAAACGAATTTTTCTGCTATGCAAAGCCCCCTCACAGACAAATTATAGTCGATAGATAAGCAAGCAATGAGCGAACAAGACAATCTTACGGAACGGTTGGAGGCCCTGAAGTCAGAGCATCGTGATCTCGATGACGCTATTCAGGCCCTGTCGCAACGCGGCGTTCCCGACATGATTCAGATCCAGCGGCTGAAAAAACGCAAGCTGTTTTTGAAAGACGAAATCATCAAAATCGAAAGCCAGCTATTGCCGAATATTATTGCGTAGTGGTCGGGTTGGGTAGTGTTTTAGGGTCAGTTGCTTTAGTTCTAACCTTCTTCTCCCAACACAATCTTTAATTTGCAATCTTTTGCAAGCTGGGTGATGTCGTTCCAATCGCACAACGGCACCATGATCAAATTGTAGCTGTCAGAGTCCAGCTGAATGTGAGCCAAAGCCTGCTTGTGTTGGGCAAGCTGCACATTAGCGGATTTTAGTAGATCGCTGGAACTTTGTCGGGAATCTTTGACAGGTGATAACTTAATTTTCTGATCCGATAGTCGTGTCACTGCGTCCGCAACATCGGGGGGATCAAGTTTCCAGTCCAATACGACCAGTCTGCCCTTTTGCTTTAATAGCGCACAAAGTAAAAGTTTAAAAAGATCATTCGACGGTTCTTCAATTTCTAATTCCTCCATAAGCTCGGAGTGCTGCGCGAAAAATGCGACGGGATCAGTAGCTGCCTCGTTCAGGAGCTGGGTCATCTCTGTTTGGTCATCGCAATTCTTTTGGAAAATCTTTGAGATCAACGCCTCGAGACTTGATTTCTTTATCCGCAGGCCTTTGACACTCGAATATTTTTCCTTGGCCGATTTGCGAAGACCAAGAAAGTCAACAAGCGCCTGAAAACTTTCAAGCAGCGGTTTGAATTCTGCCTCAGAGACGACGAGGTTTTTGTGAAG
>JABDAH010000044.1 GCA_013289265.1 Alphaproteobacteria bacterium | reverse complement strand
GATAGCAGAGATATCTAATCTATCTCTCTGATTTAACAGGCTTTTAAGCAAACCGCTTTATACTTTACGAGTGGTAAAAGCCGCAAAAATTTAAACATGTATTTGACGACAATTTGTTGTGCGAAATATTTAAGGGATTGAATTAAATGGCTGAGGCAACCCAACCCGCAAGAGATTTGCGATCAGATATTAGCACGGTAGCAAGCCAAAACATATTTGGTAGCGCCGCCGTGGCAGGCGCTGATGCTTACACGCAAGGTAAACCGGCTGTTCAAATAGCTGGTGCAGTTGTCCAATCCCTTTACGACCATTCTATATTAAAACGAATTGTGGGCTTGGCAGTTTATGCTGGCAAAAGAATAGGCTTGTTGAAAAATGACAAACCTTCATCCGATTTGGCGATGGATTCAGCACCTCCTCACCTGACACCAGCCGAGAAAGCAAAAGCAGGATTTCAGGCGGTCAAGGACGGACTCGGTAGACAAGTGGGCACCGTCGTGACCCTCGGCAAAGATATGGTCCATGACGTAGCAACGGGTAATATTGTTAACATACCTGCCGATGGCATTCATGCCTTAGCAGAAGAAATCAGGGACAAAAGAACGACGAGCAGCGGCGTCCGTCAAATGGCTATGGCGGCAGTCGATGGCACAGCCGAAACCGCACAGAATATGTATGCGTCTGTGACAGGCACCCCGGCAGCAACCGGACGCCGCAGTTTTGACAAAGGCACGATGACGGCCACTGCCAGTACAGATGGGGATACCAATATTACTGCTGCCGCTACCCCTACACCCGCGGCATCAGCGGATAAAACCATCGCTGTCAGAAGCGTGCCTGATCTGAAAATTATAACTGCAACGGCAACAACACCGGCGGCATCTGCAACAACTAATGCAGATACAAAGGCTGTACCGACTAAAACAACCGCATCCATTGCGGCTGCTCCTGCAGCCCGGAATCAGCTATTAGCCCCTTCGCCGCACGGGGTTTAGGGACAGTCCGGAGCAGGAAAGATGGATCCGAAACAGCAATTAGCTATCGATCAAGAGAAGGATAAAATCCTTGGCGATATTTTAGGTGTCGCTATGCTTACGACCTCACTCGCTACGCCCTCATAAACTCCGCACATCCGCAAGCTTGCCTTTGATTGCCGCAGCCGCTGCCATAGCGGGACTCATCAGATGCGTACGGCCGCCACGCCCCTGACGGCCTTCGAAGTTGCGATTGGAAGTCGAGGCGCAACGCTCGCCAGGCTGCAGGCGGTCTTCATTCATCGCAAGACACATGGAGCATCCCGGCTCGCGCCATTCAAAACCGGCTTCGATCAGAATTTTGTCGATACCTTCCTGCTCTGCCTGCTGCTTAACTAGCCCTGACCCCGGCACTACCATAGCCTGAACGCCTGATGCCACATGGCGGCCTTTGGCGACGGCGGCAGCGGCGCGCAAATCCTCGATACGGCCATTGGTGCAGGAACCGATAAAGACTTTATCGACCACAACGTCCGTCAGCTTCATTCCGGCTTTCAGCCCCATATAATCCAGCGCGCGCTGAATGGATTGTTGCTTGGCTTCAGTATCTGCAGCAGCAGGATCAGGAACGTTGCCCGTTATCGGCGCGACATCTTCCGGTGACGTGCCCCATGTAATGGTCGGCGCAATTGTAGCTGCATCTATAGTAATTACCTTGTCATACTTTGCACCTTCATCGCTTGGCAGTGTTTTCCAATAAGCAATCGCTTTGTCCAGCGCATCGTCTTTGGGGGCTTTGGGGCGGCCCTTCAGATAAGCAAAGGTCGTTTCATCCGGCGCGATCAACCCGGCGCGAGCACCAGCCTCGATGCTCATATTACAGACCGTCATACGGCCTTCCATGGACAGTGCGCGTATAGCAGAGCCTGTATATTCGATGACATAACCAGTGCCGCCCGCGGTGCCGATTTCACCAATGATGCGTAGCACGATATCCTTGGCGGTTACGCCGAGTGGCAAGACACCTTCTACATCCACACGCATATTCTTTGCGGGCTTCATGATCAGTGTTTGCGTCGCCAGCACGTGCTCAACTTCCGATGTGCCGATACCAAAAGCCAGCGCGCCGAAAGCACCGTGAGTTGAAGTATGACTATCGCCGCAAACAATCGTCATGCCCGGTAGCGTAAAACCTTGCTCCGGCCCAATGATATGGACGATGCCTTGACGGATATCATCCATCGAATAATATTCGATACCGAAGTCGCGTACATTCTCCGCCAGTGTTTCTACCTGCAGGCGTGATTCCGGTTCGCGGATACCCTGTGCCCGGTCCGGCGTCGTCGGCACGTTATGGTCAGCTACGGCCAGCGTCAGGTCTGGGCGGCGCACTTGGCGGCCTGCTACACGCAGCCCTTCGAAAGCCTGTGGGCTTGTGACCTCATGCACCAGATGGCGGTCGATATAGATGAGGCAAGTGCCGTCATCCTGTCGATGAACGACATGGCTGTTCCAGATTTTAGCGTAAAGCGTTTTTGGCATGGTTTTTCTTTCCTATGCCGCAAACAATAGCGAGCCTATTTCTTCAAAACAATAACCGAAATCAGGCTACCTTCGCGGTCCATTTTACGCAAAGTACTGCGGCGATAGCTGAAAAAATGGACTTCATCCGCACATGTATCAGCCGGAGACTGCTCGATAGAGATAACCCCAGCCGCCCGAAGCTTGGCCTCTACATAACCCGGCAAATTGAACATCGTATGATCAGAGCGGAAAGCCGGACGAAAGAAACGGGTATTGCTTGGGCTTTCAGCGAGAAACGGTGCGGGGAATTCAGGCCCGACTTCATAAGAGCTTTGCCAGATGCAGGGGCCGATCGCAGCATGGATCGATTTTTTATGGGCGCCGAGTTTTTCCATTGCATCCAGCGTGTTTTCAATCACGCCGCTGAGGGCACCCTTCCAGCCTGCATGCGCCGCGCCAATAACGCCCGCCCGCAAATCCGCAAATAAAACCGGCACACAGTCGGCCGTAAGGATGCCAAGCGCAACGTTCTTTTCCTTTGTCACCATTGCATCCACCTGCGGACGGTTTTCAATTGTCCAGGGTTCGGTCACCGTAACAACATCTGGTGAATGCACTTGTAGGCAGCTGATAAGCCTATCAGCAGACAAGCCAAAATGCGTTGCCACTTTGGCGCGGTTTTTCTGCTGCGCTTCCGGATCACCCATAGGGGCTAATCCACAATCACCCCAGGCGCGCGTGAAAAATTCGTGCCTTATACCCGGCAGGCCATGCAGATTGTCGGCAGAGAGTGTAAATGACATAGAAAATCCAGTTAGAATCCAGCCAGCGATGGCAATGGGGATGATGTTACAGCCAAAACCTTAAAAAGAGTCCCCATATCGGCAGAATCCGTCAAACGTTTGAGAGCAGCCTCTATATCAGCTGCCTGCTGCGGTGTCGCATGCTGTTTCAACTGTACCGCGCGTATATCGATACCCAAATCCTGTAAAAACTCACCTTGCCCCACGGGTCCCAGAATATGCACGCCCTGCCCCGATACCACTGTTCGCAGCATACCAAAATCAACATGGGCGGTAAGATCCACATCACCGGGCCGAGAAAGGACATCCACAAATTGATGGTTGGCAACCGCCTGTAATGTGGGTTGGCCAGAGGCTTCCGCAAAACCGTAATCGATGATCAAAGCGGCGCCTTTGTTGCGCATGATATGCTTGGTCAGGTTGCGCATAATGGCGGTGGTGGGAAGTGAGACTTCAAAAAATGCGCCGGGGTTAGCCTCACGCAAATTTTCGGGAATGAGCTGCAGCAGCATGGCATCCAGAGGCGATGTCGTGAACGCCAACTGATCCCCCACAACCATCACCAGCCGCTCCGCCCAGCCCTGAAAAGTTTTTTCAAACTGGCGGATAGGCAAAGCGTCAAAGAATTCGTTGGCGATAATGATGGTCGGCAACTCCGGAAGCTGAGACAAATCATCCAGATGAATAGGTAGATGCTCAACCAGTTTTTCCTGCTGCATTTTGCGCAAAGTTTGGTTACTTTCCAGCAGATGCAATTGCACCGCCTGATGAAAACCATGAATTTTTGCTGTTGCCCGCAAGACATCTTGCATCAATGTTCCGCGCCCCGGCCCCAGTTCCAGCAACGTAAATTTCTCCGGTGATCCTAGCTTCTTCCAGACATCGGCGCACCACAAGCCAATCATCTCGCCAAACATCTGACTGATTTCCGGGGCGGTGATGAAATCACCCTCCTGCCCCAGCGGATCATGATGCCGGTAATAACCAAATTCCGGATGCTGCAAAGCGAGCTCCATATAACTGGCAATCGTCATAGGGCCGTTAGCTGCAATCAACTCGCGAATAATCGGCAGCAGTTTGCTCATTAAGCAGCTTTTGCTTTTGACGTCTTGGCCCGACGCTTGGTGCGCTTTTCGGAACGCAGAATAAGATAGCAGCCATACATCACCATCGGAATGCATAGCCATTGCCCCATTGTCAGGCCCCCGGCGAGAATGCCGAGCTGCGCATCAGGTTCACGTAACGCTTCGGCCAGAAAACGGAATAGGCCGTAACCGAACAAAAACACGCCCGACAAGAATCCTTCGCGCGCGCGAAACTTTTTCTGCCGCGACAGGGCAAATAAAAGCAGGAACAGAACTACACCTTCCATCGATGCTTCGTAAAGCTGACTGGGATGGCGCGGCGCTTCGCCACCGCGTGGAAATACAACGCCCCAAGGTAGATCTGTAGGACGA
>JABDAH010000043.1 GCA_013289265.1 Alphaproteobacteria bacterium | reverse complement strand
TGTGTTCACGTATCCTGAAAACCAGACACAAAGAACCCAAACAGGCGCGGCGCGGCCTCGCCGCACACCTTTACGGCGCCAGTGAATATGTTTTTATCAAGTTACAACGTGCCTATGACCGCAGCCTCGTTTGGGCGCTTAATCACGGCATCATCATAATGATAATCCTGGCGGCAACGATAGCCCTGAATATTTATCTATTTGCCATCATCCCCAAAGGCTTCTTCCCGCAACAGGATACGGGCCAGTTGATGGGCGGTGTTCAGGCTGACCAGACCATTTCTTTCCAACTGATGAAGCAGAAGATGCAGACCTTCGTCGGCATCGTCAAAGCCGATCCTGCCGTTGGCGGTGTTGCGGCTTTTACCGGCGGCGGCACCACCAATTCTGGCTTCGTCTTTGTAACGCTAAAAGATCTGGCGGAACGGAAAATTTCCGCTGATCAGGTGATCGGCAGATTGCGCGGGAAATTATCGCATGTGCCGGGCGCATCGCTTTTCCTTCAAGCCGGACAAGATATCCGCGTTGGTGGACGCGCCGGGAATGCGCAATATCAATATACATTGCAGGCCGATAATTTAACAGAACTGCGGACATGGACGCCAAAACTCGCCGAGGCTTTAAAACATGTACCGAATTTAGCCGATGTTAATTCCGACCAGCAGGATAGCGGCCTTGAAACCGATCTCACCATCGACCGCGATACGGCATCACGCCTTGGCCTGAAAGCCAGCCAGATTGACAACACTTTGTATGATGCGTTTGGTCAGCGGCAAGTTTCGGTAATCTATAATCCCCTCAATCAATATCACGTCATTATGGAAGTCGCACCGGAATTCTGGCAAACGCCGGACACGCTGAAGGAACTTTATGTCAGCACCTCAGGCGGCGCAGTAAATGGTACGCAAGCGACCAGCGCTCTTGTGACAGGTGAGGCCAAAAATCTCAGCACCAACGCAATAACCAGCATCGGCCACGGTAGCGCTTCGACCGGTACCGCGATTAGCACCAGCGCGGAAACAATGGTGCCGCTATCAGCTTTCAGTAGTTATGGTCCCGGCACTACGCCACTTTCTGTTAATCACCAGGGACATTTTGCCGCTACGACGATTTCATTCAATGTGCCGCCCGGCAAATCGCTCAGCGATGCGACAAAAGCAATTGAGCAGACGATGCAATCGATCGGCGTTCCCACCACTATTCACGGCTCGTTTCAGGGCACCGCGCAGGCCTATCAGGATTCACTAAAGAATGAGCCGTTACTTATCCTCGCGGCGATCCTTGCCGTCTATATTGTGCTGGGCATTTTGTATGAAAGCTATATCCATCCCCTCACTATTTTATCGACCTTGCCCTCAGCGGGCGTCGGCGCGGTGTTAGCTCTAAAAGTCTTTAACGTCGAATTCAGCATCATGGCCCTGATCGGAGTCATCCTGCTGATCGGTATCGTCAAAAAGAATGCTATTATGATGATCGATTTCGCGCTGGCGGCTGAGCGCGATCAGGGGCTTGATTCACGCGCCGCCATATATCACGCCTGCCTGCTGCGTTTTCGCCCCATTATGATGACGACTATGGCGGCGATGTTGGGTGCCCTGCCCCTGGCAATCGGATTTGGCGAAGGCGCTGAATTACGGCGGCCTCTCGGCATTTCCATCGTTGGCGGCTTGCTGGTCAGCCAGATGCTCACGCTTTACACGACACCGGTGATTTACCTCTATCTTGATCGCCTGCGTCTGTGGTGGAATAAATCACGCAACCGGGCAGAGCGAGCGGTCCTATGACAAAAACCAGATACCTATTCAGCCTAGCAGCCTTACTGCTTTCCGCCTGCGCCGTTGGCCCTGATTACGTCAAACCATCTGCGCCTGCACCGATCATGTATAAAGAAGCGGGCAACTGGATGCCTGCCGCACCAGCCGATACAACCAATCGCGGTTCGTGGTGGCTGATTTACAAAGATCCGGTTCTGGATTTGCTCGAACGACAGGTTGAAGTTTCTAACCAGAACTTAAAAGCGGCGGAAGCTGCTTACCGACAGGCCAGCGCTATCGCCGACCAAACCCGTGCGGGCTTGTTCCCTATTGTCTCTCTCGACTCTGGGGCGACAAGAACCGGCAATGGTCAGCCGCACACCACCGCTCTGACAAGCTATAGCGTTTCCGGCAACGCTGCTTGGTCGCTGGATGTCTGGGGCCGCATCCGCCGCCAACTGGAAAGCGATGTGGCCACGGCACAAGCCTCCGCCGCCGATCTGGCCGCCGCTAAACTTTCGGCCCAGGCAACCTTGGCGAGTGACTATTTTACCTTGCGCGTTGTCGATGAAGTAAAGCGCTTGCTGGATACAACAGTTGAAGCAGACCGCAAAATCCTGCAGATCATCCAGAACCAGTATGAAGTCGGCATTGCCGCTAAAGCCGATGTTATTCAGGCGCAAACTCAACTGGAAAGCGTGCGGGCGCAGGCCATCAACACAGGTGTGCAACGCGCGCAGCTGGAACATGCTATCGCCGTCCTTATCGGCAAAGCGCCCAGTGATTATGGACTTGCCGTTACGGTGACGAAATTTAATATTCCCGTCATGCCGGTCAGCGTGCCATCCGCCCTGCTGCAACGCCGCCCGGATATAGCTTCGGCTGAACGGCAAATGGCGGCAGCCAATGCGCAGATCGGCGTTCAAACGGCAGCTTACTTTCCGGACATAACACTGAATGCGTCTGCGGGTTATACCAGCGCTGTCTTGGGCAAATTGCTGCAGGCCTCCAGCAGCCTGTGGTCATTTGGTCCATCCCTTACCGAAACCGTATTTGACGCTGGAGCCCGCGCCAGTGCCGTGGAAGCCGCGCGCGCTTTCTATGACCATACAGTGGCCAATTACCGCCAGACGGTGCTGACCGCCTTCGAGCAAGTGGAAGACAACTTGTCATCGCTGCATGTTCTGGCGGATCAAGCTACGGCACTTGATGCGACAGTCGAGCATGCAAGGCAGGCTGAAGCGCTGGTGCTCAATCAATATCAGGAAGGCATAGTGCCTTATAACAATGTTCTGACGGCACAGACTGTGCGCCTCAGCAATGAACAATCGGCGCTGTCGGTTCTCAGCAGTCGCTTGACCGCCAGTGTTGGCCTCGTTCAGGCTTTGGGCGGCGGCTGGGATGCCTCGCAACTGCCGGAGAATTAATATTCAACGTTATGCCCGCGAAGGCGGGCATCCATCTTTTTAAATACAATGGATTCCCGACAGCCGCTAAAGCGGCTTCGGGAATGACGCTTTTAATTCGACTATTTTGCTCTAATACCGCCTTGCAGCCTGTTTGTTCGGGGCTTTGTATTGCAGCACTTTCGCGCCGTCCAGCTCTACCCCATCGCGCAGGCGAAGCAGTTTTTTCTGTGTCGGCGTTATGATTGGGTAGTGTCGCACAGTATCCAGCGCCGCCGCGACATCCCAGCAAGGTTCCGGATTTGTTACCCATAATTTCGGCTCAAAGCGGCGCAGGTCAATGGCCCCGGAATAAGCCCACAGGGTTTTTTTATCATGCAGAACATACTCATGGAAATAGGACATCGTCAGTTCGCGTAGGCTCCGGTAAACCGGGTCGCGCCAGCGCAACCAGATATGATTGCTCTTGGAAATCGCGCCCCAACATTTGCCGCGGCGAAAAACCGTGACGACGTGATCGCTGTCGCCCCTGGCCTGCAAATCCATTACCAATGGGGGCATGCCATTCAACCACAAGGCGCAGGCCGCGATAAAAGCTCCCTCAATACAATGAGCGCGGCGCTGTCTCAGCGCCTCCGTCACCGAAAGGCATGTATCGCCCTCCGGCTCAAAATTAATTGCCAGGGCGCTAATAAAATCCTGAATTTTTTCCGGCGTTCGGAGCGAAGCTAATTGCGACGCCTGAGCGTGCGGCAAGCCGAGTTTCAATCCAAGATTTAGTGCTTTACTCACATTCTGCGCTTTCGCTGGTTCTGCATTGAATTTAAGTGTGTTATGCAAGGCAGGCAAGTGGACTCATTATCGACTTATGACTGATTCATCAAACCGCAATATCATCACGCCGCTGATTATAGCCTGCGCCCTGTTTATGGAGCAGCTGGACGGTTCCATTATCGCAACCGCCCTGCCGACCATCTCAAAATCACTGCAGACAGATCCGCTGCATCTGAATCTGGCAATTACATCCTATATGTTCAGCTTGGCGGTCTTTATTCCGCTCAGCGGCTGGGTGGCAGACCGTCTCGGCGCGCGAGTTGTTTTTCGTGCAGCCATTATCGTTTTTATGCTGGGCTCTGTCGCTTGCGGCCTGTCTTCCGACCTTCTCAGTCTCGTTTTATCACGGATATTACAGGGTATCGGTGGAGCGATGATGGTGCCGGTGGGTCGTCTGGTTTTGCTTCGTACGGTTCCCAAATCCCAGCTCGTCGATGCCATGGCGTGGGTCACAGCGCCTGCGCTCATAGGACCGGTTCTGGGACCGCCGCTTGGTGGTTTTATTGTTACCTATGCCTCATGGCGCTGGATCTTTTATGTAAATGTGCCGATTGGTTTGCTCGGCATCCTGCTTGCTACCCTTTACATCGATGATATCAGGGGCCGCTGCCGCGAACCGTTGGATAAACAGGGTTTCGTCCTTATGGCGCTGTCGCTGGCTGGCCTTGTCTTTGGCTTCGAGACGGCAGGCAGGCATCTGCTGCCCGGAACTGTCGTCGGGAGCTTTCTGATCGGCGGCGCCGTCTGCTTTGTTCTTTATTTATGGCATACGCGCCGGATTGAGCATCCCATTGTTGATCTTAGCCTTCTGAAATATCCGACTTACCGAGCTTCTATTCTCGGCGGCACCTGGACACGTATTGGTATTGGCTCACTGCCGTTTCTTTTGCCACTGATGCTGCAATATGGGTTTGGCATGACACCAGCGGCATCAGGCTTTCTGACTTTTGCCAGCGCGGCAGGCGCTTTGCTGATGAAGATTACCGCCAAGCCGATTATTCAGGCTTTGGGCTTTCGCCCTATCCTCATTATCAACGCCTTGATCAATTCCGGTTTCCTGATGGGCATCGCTTTGTTCGCGCCGCAGACACCGCATAGCATGGTCTTTATCTTTCTGCTGTTGGGCGGCTTTTTCAGATCGCTGCAATTTACGGCGCTTAATACAATTGCCTTTGCCGAAATTCCTACCCAGCTCCTCAGCCGCGCCAACACTTTTTACAACATGATGCAGCAACTGACACTCAGCCTCGGCGTAGCACTAGGGGCGCTGCTTCTTAATTTATCGCTGACATGGCACAAGCAAA
>JABDAH010000042.1 GCA_013289265.1 Alphaproteobacteria bacterium | reverse complement strand
GTTTTAAATATCACATCTGGAAAAGGCGCGAAAGTTTTTTGAGGTGGCGCAGTTCTTTCTGCTGCGCTCATGGATTGAGGGATCAGCGACTGCATGTAAAAAAGTGCACCGCCCAGCGCCAGCAAAACTATCAGCATGACAATGAGTTTTGTTTTCATGCGCTTGCTTTCCGTTGTTTTGTTGCCAGCAAAATGCGTATTGCAATAACAAACAAAATCTCACCACCGCAGAACAGGCCGAGATTAGCGGCGATGTTGGTGGTGAAGCCGTAAGAATGAAGGCCGACACCCAGCAAATTAACGCCAAACCAGGATAGCGCCACCACGACATTAGTGAGAACGGCGCAGGAGGCAAAATTGAGCGGCGATAAAGTTCCGGCGATTTTGCCGTGCAGCAACCACAGCAGCCATAACACAATCAGCATCGCGCCGTTTTCTTTTGGGTCCCAGCCCCAGAAACGGCCCCATGATTGATCCGCCCATATACCGCCGAGAATAGTGCCAAGTGTCGCGAAAAATGCAGCGATCAGTGCAACGGCCAATATGGAATTGATGAGATTGGCCTGGGCGTTTGTATCTTTGGGGTGCATCAAGCGCTTGATGAGATAAAAATGGCCGAGCGTTCCCGCGACCAGCGAACATCCGTAGCCCATTGTCACGGCAACGACATGCGTTGCTAGCCAGAAATTGGTGTTGAGGACGGCGACCAGCATTTCCATCGTGTCGCCTTCGGCGGCGTAACGTGTGCTGATGAACAGCAGGACAGTACCAATGATGCTGCCGACCGTCATGCTGGTGGCATCGCGCCGTTTGACTTCAAACAGCAAGGATAGAAATACGGCAATAAAGGACACAAAAATTGTCGTTTCATAAAGTGTCGCTACCGGCGGGCGGCCCATAATGGTTATGCGCAGGGCGATATTTGTCATATGGAGAAGTGCGCCGAGCGGCATTAGAATAGCGGCAGCTTTATAGAAAAATCTTTGCCCGCTAAGTAGGAAGATCATCAGAGTAACGAAACTCGCGATATAGATAGCGAGCGCCGCATGGAATAAATCGGCCTGCAGGTAAATGACTTCCAGCTTCTGCCGAAAAGGCGATGCATGCGTGCCAGCAAGCTCAAAAGCCTTGTCACGGATTTGCTCGCTATATTGCCTCCATGCTGCGGCATCATTATGCGCATAGGCGTCACCCAGTTTTTGCCAAAGGCTTAGATATTCCGCGCTTTGCGGCGAGCCGTGGCCTTCCAAAATCGTAGCCCACGGCGACAGCCATTCATCGCCGTCCATTTGCCATTGTGGCGGCGTGATGCGGAGCAGCGTTGAGCGCTGATGCTGTGAGATCTGAACATAATCCAGTACCAGAAAAGCACGCTCTTTTTCTTGTGAGGTAAGCTCTGTCGGTTTTTTATTTTTTAGTTTCTCGACGGCGACGAAGATTGCCTCTTCATGTGGCATTAAATCCAGAAAAGTCAGGTCTTTATTTGCAGGTAAATGAAGGCCACGCGCCAACTCTGCGTCCCGAATATGAAAGCGTGGTTGCAGTAGAGACAGTGACGCACTGATAAGGACATAGGCCGTTGCCTTGCTGTCCAGCTCAAGGAGCTGTCGTTGGGCTGAGGTGCGGGCAGCATCGTCCGTTGCCTCAATAGCCTTGAGCGTAGCGTTGTTATCCTTCATCGCTTTGGAAATTTCGTCGAACGAGTAGTGATGCTTCTTACGCCACGGCAGGCTGAGAGCGTTCACGACATCCGGATTGGCGATATTAAAAAGGGGGCGTTTGAAATCTTCTTCCGGATTGAAAAGGAGCTCGGCCAGCCAAGCCGTCGCCGACATATCGGGCAGGGCGCTCTTGCCATTGATCGCAAGTAAATAGGCCCTCGCAAAACTTTCCAATGGCTTGACGCGTCCTTCATGCAGAACGGGAGTTTCACGGAAAGCTGAGTAATCGAAGTCAGTAGCGTGACCAGTATTTGTTGCGAACAGGAGGAGAAAAATCAAAGTGCAGGCAAAGCGTTTCATCTTGTGGCCTTGCGCCCGGTTTTAATTTTCAGTTTGGGAAGGCGAATAAACAAGTGCGCCAGCAATCCTATGCAAAGAGTAATGCTAGCGATATAAGGAAAAATAGCGCCGATATTTTTGACGACGGCTAGAACGGTCGCCGCCCCATGCTCATTTTCAATAAACGAAGACTGATAAAAAGTATAACCCTTGTATCGCAGCGGATTGTTCATTGAAATCAGGCTATGCCATTGCAGGTCGCCGTCTTTCAAAATGACCTCAGATTGAAAGGCGCGCGGCTTATCGGTGCCGGGATAGATCTGTTTTTCGAATTTAATCAGTTTGATGTCGAACGGTAGGATCGTACGCTCGCGCCGCAGGGCGACAATATATTTTTTATCGCCGACATTGATATGCTGCTCAATCGGCATGTTTTCAAAGATACCGTAGCGGCCGTCACTGGCGCTTGTACCTGAGATTGTAAAAACGATGCCAGGAATATTCTGGTTCTCCTCCGGCGATAGTGGCGCATCACGCATTTCGTTGGCCACCAGCATGCCATGCGTTTTGTCATTGCTTAGGAGTACGTCACGTTGTGTAATCAAACAATGTTCGCATAGCATTTCTGGCGTGATAGCGATATCAAGGCCGGGTACCTTCAGGGCTTGGCCAATTTGAAGCTGCTTTTGAGGAAATACTGTTGTAGAGCCATCGGCGGTATTCGTAAGTGCCAATTCGTTGCGATGATAATCTTCAACGTAATTAACTGTGCCGCCTTCGTCGATAACCATGCTGCCCTCAGAACTGAAACTCGCTGTTAGCAGTCCGCCCAGAAGCAGGAGCAGAGCGCCGCAATGGGTAATAAGGGTGCCGATTTTCTGTTTGGTCCAGCGCTCGACAATGAGTTTTGATAACAGATTGATAAAAATCAGTGTCATTATCATATAGCCGCCGGGTACAGGGACAGCTCCACCAATCCAGATAATAAAAGAAGAGAAATAGGTTTTCTGCGCTAGATAAAGGCCGATATATTTTTGCGTGACGGTGCCGATGATCAATAAGCCCATCAGCCAGATCAGGGCATAGAAAAACAGGGCAGGGCGCGCCAAGAAGCGTAACGCTTGGCCAGGTTTCGATTGAAGGGATGCTGCCATACTCTATATATCCGTTACATGAGGCAGCTATAGGTTGATGCCTGGCTTCTGCTGCGGGTGATTCTATTCATAAGATGAATCGAAAGCAAACCCGCCACTTCGTTATAAGCCCATTATATAAGTGCCTTGTAAAAAAATCTCGCAACTGCAGCATTCTCGTGATATTTCTTCGACTCGTTCGTTTCAAAGTCATTTTTATTGATCTTCCCCAATCCCCAAAAACCGGCAGGCTTCCTTCATGCGTTCATGTTTCTGGTCAGCAATTCATGCGAACCCGCTTCTAACGCCGGGAGTCTGCAGCGCAGATGGCTGAAATCTTGCTAAAAAGTCGGCAGCACTTTCGTTTAATAAAGGGATCGATGCGCTGGGCCAGCGGCACGATGATGGCTGCTTTGGCAGTGGGGCTTGTTGCTCTGACGGGAAACAATGCTTCAGCTGCCCTTTCGGATGACGTCACTAGCAATCAATGGATTGGTCAACCTCCACTGGTTGTTAAAACACCTAGACCTGATGCGATTACTTCTGGGAGTGGTATTGCTTCCGACACTGTCGCACGTCCAGTTTCGCCTTCTGTTGGTATGCCTGCGGGGGGCTGGATAGGGCAACCCTCATTAGTTATCCGGCCTAATCAAGCCATGGCAAATAGGGCTGCTCCTGCCACTGAATGGTTGGGACAGCCCCCACTTGCATTTAAAGGCGCAAAATCGCCAGCACCTAAGGTTATTTCACAGAGTAATACTCCCAATGAACCGGCTGCGGCGCCTGCTGTTGTGCCCCCAAGTACTGCAAATCAGAATTGGACGCCGGCTTATGTGCCGCAAGCTGCCGAATCTCAACCGATGTTGGAAGATGCGCCAGCCCCCCAACAAGCCGCCGCGTCCGAAAATAATATACCCCCATCAGCACCTCCGGCAGTTGCTGCAGCGGCTCAGGCTGCTGCGCAACAGGAAGCGCCGGCGACGGACAAACCGGCCAAGCCGGATTCGAAGGGTGTCGTCGCTTTTTATCCCAAACAACCTATTAATGCGCCGGTGCAACCACCGGAGATGTCAAAGACTGCGGCGGCTCTACCTGACCAGCCGCCGCAAGCTGTTATTATTCCGGATACCAAAGTATCCGCGCAGGATTTGCAGGACGGAACATTTATCAGAAATTTAAGCGGCACCGACGGTGTGCTGGCTTTGGACGTTGGCGGCAATGATGCCCCTGATATGGATCATTCCATTCGGGTTGATGAAGCGGTAGCGTTAGCCCTCAAGAACAATTTCGAAGTTCAGGCATCGGATGCAAAACTGGACGGATCACATTGGGAAAAATTAGGATCTTATTCCCAGTATGCGCCGTCAATCGAAATGAACTATGCCAGCGGTATGGAAACATCGAAGCCTGGCGCTATTAATGATGCAAATGGCTCCCGTGTTCTGGATAACACCCATCACCGTCGTGACAGTAGTCTTTTTGTGCGGCAACCTCTCATCGATCTTAGCATCATCGGCGATATTCTTCGGACACACGCCAACGAAAATATTGCCGAAACGGACCTGCGTGATGTCAAAGAAGGCATTGCCTTTGATACCGTCAATGTCTTTATGAAGCTGACGCAGGCGCGCATCGCCATCAAGCTGGCCGATCAATACAAAGCCTATCTCGATGACTTATCGCAGCGCATGAGCGCCCGGGTTGAGGGTGGCGGCGCTACCAGCGCCGATCTCGATCGCATTAAAGGGCGGTCCACATTGGCAGAATCTGCGCGCATCGAAGCATTGGGTGATTACCAATCCAACCTGTCTGAATTCAGGCGTTTAACGCATGCAGTACCGGCTCACCTAAAAGTACCAGATATATTGGTGCCTGCCATACCATCTGATCCGCAAGAGGCGATGAAGTCCGCGGTGACGTCTAATCCTTCATATCTCAGCAGTCTGCGTAAGATTGATGCGGCTAATGCTAATCGCAACAAATCTATTGCAAATATCGCACCTAAATTATCTCTGGAATACAACAAAACTCATGTTTATGACGCCGACGGCGCCGCTCAAGGCAGTCCTGTTGACGGTGTTTATCCTACCCAGGATGAAGAGCGTGTAATGCTTGTTGCGCACTGGGCTCTCAGCGGGGGCACTTCTTTTGCGGAAGCCATGGAGGGCGTTACTCAGGAACGCGAGATGCGTTTGAGGGCTCAGGACGTGCGCGCACGGCTCGAGCAGGCCGTTCACACCAGTTACAATGCAATCCGGGCGGCCAGCAACCGGATTACCGTGCTTCAGCTGGCAATCGAAGCCGATACGCGCGTCGTCAAGGATTTTGAAGATC
>JABDAH010000041.1 GCA_013289265.1 Alphaproteobacteria bacterium | reverse complement strand
TTTACCGCAATTCCAAAATCACTGGCGTATGATCAGAGGCTTTTTCCTTGCCACGCGGGTCGCGGTCAATCGTGCAACTGACAAGGCGATCCGTTGCCTCAGGCGATAATAAAAAATGATCGATGCGCAGACCATTATCCTGTTGCCAAGATCCAGCCTGATAATCCCAGAAAGTATAGGCATGGGCTTGGTCAGGATGCAGGGCGCGGAAAGCTTCGGTATAGCCAAGCTGCAATAACTCGCGAAAAGCGCCGCGTGATTTAGGATGAAACAGCGCGTCATTCTCCCACGCCTTGGGATTATAAACGTCGATGGCTTCGGGGATGACATTGTAATCGCCGCCCAGCACAACCGGCATTTCAGATTGCAGAAGTGACGCAGCGCGTTTTTGCAAGCGTCTCAGCCACGCCAGTTTGTAAGGAAACTTTTCAGTATCAACAGGATTACCGTTCGGTAAGTAGATGCTTGCGACCCGGACGCCGTTAATGGTGGCTTCGAGGTAACGAGCTTGGGCGTCATCACCAGCTTCCGGCAAATGCTCCAGAACACTTTCTATGGGATGTAGGCTAAGGATAGCGACGCCGTTATAGGATTTCTGTCCTAGCGCACAAAATTTATAGCCCGCTGTTTCAAATTCGAGGCCGGGAAAATTCTGTGTCTCGCACTTAGTTTCCTGCAGCAAAACAACATCCGGCTTTTCCTGCTGTAGCCATTCAAGCACATTCGGCAGCCGTGCTTTCACCGAGTTAACGTTCCATGTTGCGATGCGCATGTGATTTTCTTCTTATTGGCAAGGGGATGTTTGGTTAAAATAGGCGGGTAAATAAAGGCTGTACAGGGAATAAGGGGCGGGTTATTCCTTATGAAACCATTTTATGGAGCCATAATTATGAGATCTTTTTCAATTATTTTTACCCCTTCTATGGATGTGATGGCTGAGGTGTGCGGCGCACTATCTCGCTCGGACCGATTGAATGCCCATATAGAAAACTCAGGGACTTATGATCCTCTGGATTATGATGGTGTAGAGTTTTCCTCAATCGAAGCTCTGCCAAAGAAGCCACTTGCTTTTGTTATTCAACCTCAAACCGAGACTGATGCAGCGGCTAACGAAATAGCAGGGCATGTGCATGAGCTATTATCTACAATGGCAGGAAAGACCGTGACACATACTATGTATATACCTGATGACAGGTGCTCTGAGCGTCAAGTTCATCGTTTCTTTGTTGCGCCCATAGTCCAGCCCTAAACCGCGAAAGAAGATCCACACCCGCAGCTCGATGATGCGTTGGGATTGTTAATTCTAAATCCGGCTTCCATCAGGCTTTCGCCGTAATCGACTTCGCTGCCTTGCAGGAGTTCTAGTGAGGTTTTGTCGACGACCAGGCGCGCGCCGTCGCGCTCAACCAGAATGTCTTCATCCACATTAAAAGCAGCGTCGAAATTAAATTTATACTGGTAGCCGGAACAACCGCCGCCCAGAACTTCCAGCCGTACCATAAGGGCCGGGTTCTTTTCATCAGCGACCACCTTATTGATCCGCCGTGCGGCAGCCTCGGTCATACGTAGATTTGGCACCATATTTTGCATCGCAGGCCACTAGTAAAATGGTTAATCCATAGGTAATGTGGCCCTATGACCCAGATTTTACAAGATATGGCTTCTGGATATGCGCCCTATGCGACAAAAGCCAATGAAACACGTGGCCGCCTGATACAGGAACCGCGTAGCGCTACCCGCACCGAATTTCAGCGTGATCGTGACAGGATTGTTCATTCCGGCGCTTTCCGCAAATTGCGTAATAAAACTCAGGTCTTTATAGAAAATGAGGGCGATTATTACCGTACGCGCCTGACACATTCACTGGAAGTTGCGCAAATTGCCCGGTCTGTCGCTCGTGTTCTTAAAGTCGATGAGGATCTGACCGAAGCGATCGCCCTGGCCCACGATCTTGGCCATACCTGTTTTGGGCATGCGGGCGAAGATGGTTTGGCGGAGGCTATGGCCCCATATGGTGGTTTCAGCCACAACGAACAGACCTTTCGCATTCTGACCAAGTTGGAACATCGCTACGCACGTTTCGATGGGTTGAACCTGACATGGGAAACACTGGAAGGCGTCGTCAAACATAACGGCCCCGTTATCATGTATAAATTGCCTCCAACAGTGCGGGAATTTTGTAGCCAATGGGATCTGGAAATCGGCAGCTTTGCGGGTATTGAGGCGCAGATTGCTGCCATCGCCGATGACACGGCTTACAACACACATGACATTGATGACGGGCACCGCGCCGGGTTTTTCCGCCTGGAAGATTTAAAAGAGCTGCCGCTGTTCGGCGCTGCATTGGCAGGAATGGAAGCGCGTTATCATGGTGTCGACCGCGCGCGCCTGATGCATGAAACGGTGCGTGAAGTTGTGGGGCTTCTGGTGACTGACCTGCTGGAAAATACGCGCAAAAATTTGCAGGTCATTCAGCCGCAATCGGCCGTCGAAGTGCGCCACGCGCCGAAAGCCGTGGTGAGTTTTAGTGACGATATGCAGGCCAGCGTTTCGGTGCTGCGCGGATTCCTCTGGCGCCGCATGTATCAGCACAGCAAGGTCAATCGCATTTGTGCGAAGGCTCGGCATATCGTTAAGGACCTGTTCGCCTATCTGATGGCGGAGCCGCAATGCCTGCCCAATGCTTGGCATGAGCTGGTAAAAATCGCGCCAAGCGACGATGCCAAAGCGCGGTTAATAGCGGATTATATTGCCGGTATGACCGACCGTTTCGCGGTACAGGAACACAGGAAACTCTTTTCAACCGAGACGATGCTTTAGGAAATTAGGATGACGATTTTTAAAACCATACATGCTGTTGTGAGCACTGCCGTTGATGAGGCGGCAAAGTCGGGGGCTCTGGTTTTGAATGCAGCCGCGCCAACCTTCGTCGTTGAACCGCCGCGCGAGGCCGCGCATGGCGATCTGGCGACAAATGTTGCGATGGTTCTGGCAAAAGTCGCGGGTAAGCCGCCGTGTGCTGTCGCGGAAATTCTGAAGCCGCTACTGGAACAGAATCCGGATATCACCGGTGTTGAGATTGCCGGGCCCGGTTTTATCAATCTGAAATTGCAGCCCAAAATCTGGCAACAGGAAATTCAGGAAATTCTGAAATCCGGTATTCATTATGGCGACAGCACTATCGGCAATCGTCTTAAGGTGAATGTCGAATATGTATCCGCCAATCCTACCGGACCCATGCATGCAGGCCATGTTCGCGGCGCTGTTATCGGCGACACACTGACGCATTTGCTGGCAAAGGCTGGCTATGACGTGACGCGAGAATATTATTTCAATGATGCCGGTACCCAAGTTGATGTTTTAGCACGCACAACATACCTGCGTTACCGCGAAGCGCTGGGCGAAAATATCGGCGAAATCCCCGACGGTTTTTATCCCGGCGAATATTTGAAAGATGTTGGCGTTACGCTGGCGCAGCGTGATGGCAAGAAGTGGATGGATAAGGACGAGTCTGAATGGCTGGTGCCTATCCGGAATTTCGCCGTCGACTATATGATGCGGATGATCCGCGATGATCTTGACCTCATCGGCATTAAACATGATGTGTTCACGAACGAGCGCGAACTAATTGAAAACGGCACGCTGGAAAAAGCCTTTAAAATTTTGGAAGACAAAGGCCTGATCTATGTCGGCACTTTGCCTCCGCCCAAGGGCAAGGTGATGGAAGATTGGGAACCCGCGCCGTTGACCCTGTTCCGTTCCAGCAAATTCGGCGACAGCACCGATCGTCCTTTGAAAAAGCGCGATGGCAATTGGGCCTATATAATGCCGGATATCGCCTATCATTATAACAAAATCCAGCGTGGCTTCATGCTTATGATCAATATGCTTGGCACAGATCACGGCGGCTATCTTGAACGCATGCGCCCAGTGGTTGCAGCTTTCAGCGATGACAAGGCGCATCTGAATGTCGTGTACAATAACATCGTCAAAATTTTTAAAAATGGCGAACCGGTTAAACTATCAAAACGTTCTGGCAACCTTATAACCTTGCGCGAAATGGTGGAACAAGTCGGGGCAGGGGCGGTGCGCTTCTTTATGCTGACGCGCGATCCGAAATCGCCTTTGGATTTCGATTTCGCGAAAGTCGTGGAACAGACGCGCGATAACCCGGTTTTTTACGTGCAGTATGCGCATGCGCGTTGCTGTTCTATCCTGCGGCATGCCTCGGAAATCTTTCCGGTCAATGAAATAACCGCAGAGGCTTTGGCGAAAACGGATGTCTCCGGCATCACGTCGCCGGATGAGCTTCTGCTGATCAAATTTATGGCAAACTGGTCGCGCGTGGTGGAGGCGGCAGCAACGGCGCAGGAACCCCACCGAATCGCTTTTTACCTGATGGAGCTCGCAGCACTGTTTCACGGCCTTTGGCACAAAGGAAATGACAACGCATCGCTGCGTTTTATCGTGCCGGATGATAAAAACTTGACCCGCACGCGCATCACTCTCATTAAAGCAGTGCAGACTGTTATTCAAAGCGGCCTCGCCGTTATGGGCTGCCCGCCGCTTGAGGAATTGCGTAATGAACGACCCGAAGAAGCCGCCTGAACTTTTTGCTGAACGCCCGGTCACTTCTGACTTCGCGCGTTCCGGCTCTATGCGTACGCGTTCTTCAGCCCCTTCTTATATCGTGCGGCGTTGCCTGACTTTGTTTGTAATATTTGCGCTGATCGGTGGTGGCTTTTATTGGAAATTCAGCTCATCGAAACCGACGGCACCTGAAGAAATTCCAGTAATCAAAGCTGACGGCACATATAAGCAGCGGCCAGAGCATCCCGGTGGCATCGATATTCCCCATCAGGATGTGCAGGTTTATCAATCACTAGACGGCAAAGGCGTGATGCCTAAGGATCAGGTGGAACATCTCTTGCCGCCACCCGAAACGCCGCAGGCGTCGGCTGTTGCTCCGAAAGCTGCTGCGCCGTCTACACCGCAGATTGAATCCCTGGCGCCGCCTGCAGCGCCCGTTGAGACAACAGCGACTCCTTCGACAGTTATGCCTGCGCCTGTAGCTGCGCCAGCGTCGGTCGTAACAACTGGTGTACCGGCTGTAGCTTCTGCACCGAAAGCTACTGTTTCTACAGCGGCGACGAAATCCACAACTGTTGCGCCCAAGGCGGCGCCAGCAAATCTCGATCAAGTGATCAAAAATGTAACGGCATCGGTTGATAAATCGCCGGAAGATTCCGCAACGCTTTCAGGCGGCTTCGCCATTCAACTGGCTTCCTTGCCGGACCAGGCAGCTGCGCAGGCCACGATGAAAAAACTGCAAGTGCAATATGCAGAAACTTTGGGGGCAACCCAGCTGCGTGTTGTGAAAGCGGATTTAGGGGCTAAAGGAATATACTACCGTATTCAAAGTCAGGCCGTAACGGAATCTCGCGCTAAAAATCTTTGCGCCGCCGCTAAAGCCAAAAATGCAGGGTGCATCCTTGTCCGACCCTGAA
>JABDAH010000040.1 GCA_013289265.1 Alphaproteobacteria bacterium | reverse complement strand
CTGGGTCGACGGAGAAATAAAGTTCTTCCTCGTCAATATCACCAAGCGGTTGCATGCGCGGTAAAAGCGCTGCCGGTTGGTTGATCACTTTCAGAAAAGCTTCGCGCAAAGCGCGGCAGGACCTGCGTGTTGGCAGCAGAATAAGATGGTCGGAAAGTTTAGCGCTGTCACCGCCGGTATTTTTCCACACTCTTTCCGCCAGAGCCTCCACAAAGGCGATATCCGGCGGAATGGTGAAGATATTTTTCACAAACCCCACCCCTGCCCTGTTTCCAACAAGGCATTGGCCTTGGTCAGATCTTCCGGCGTGCCAACATGATAACAGGTGCCGCTATGGCTGATACCATAAAGCCTGCCTTTGGCCTCCGCCGCGTTCCAGATAATATTGTTGGAGAAAATTCTATCCGGAACTGGCGCAAATAGTTCAGGCTTCAGAATTTGCGCCGATAACATGACGTAAGGATAAGGCGGTTTTAAATCGGTGCGATGCACCCGGCCATCCGGCTCCATGGCAAAATCACCTTTGCCCGAAAAACCTCGCGCTTCATTCGTCGGCATGAGCAGCAACAAAGCATCCATTTTACCGGCATCCCACGCTTGCTGCATACGCTCGAGACTTGGCTGCACACCATCCATCCAAGGCAGATCGGCATTCAGGGCAAAAAATGGTTTGCCATCAAAATGGTGCAAAGCGTTCTTGATGCCGCCACCCGTATCCAGCAATTCAGCCTCGCGTGAGATGATAGTCTCTAAATCGCGTCTGTGCGAGAGATGCTCTTCAATCTGCTCCGGCAAATAATGTGTGTTCACGATGGCACGTTTAATGCCGACAGCGACCAGTTTATCCAGCGCATGATCCAGCATGGCTTTACCGCCAACCAGCTGCAGGGGTTTAGGTTTTTGCAGCGTCAGCGGACGCATGCGGGCGCCAAGCCCGGCGGCAAGAACCATTGCGGTATTAGAAAGCTTCATCATATTAAGAGGTTACAGTACGCAATTCTTTTAACCAATACTTTTGTGCACAGATATCATATTATTGTGCATAAAATTAAGCATGCAGTTTAAATTTTTAGGGACAAAAAAATGAACAAGCATTTAGTTTGCATCACAGCTGCGCCACAAGATCATGATGAAATTCAAGGTCATGTTGAAGCCACCGATATTGGAGCAACAATTCACCGCTTTACGGATCGGCAATTTGCCGGGTTCCTTGCCAAAACAACAGAACTTGCGCAAAGCCCTGATAACAGAATTGTCGTTTTGACCGGCCAGGCACTAACCGATAATGACGGCGCTAAGTTCACGGGCGAAGATGTTATCCGTCAAGTATATGATATTGATCATGCTATTCATTCAATTGTTCTAACTAGAAATACGCCACCTAGCGGTGACTTTTTAGCTGAACATAATGCGAGAGCTGTACACAAAGAGGGCGGCCACAGCCCGACTGCGGCACAGCGCACACTTGCTGAAGAAACTGTAAGAGACGTTCTATCCGAAATTCGAGCCGCGTTCTCTGAAGACATCGGAGCGCAAGCACATCAAAGACTTTTGGGGGTACCAGAGTCTGATGCGCCTGCTGTTAGGAGTTAAGACAACAAGACAGCCACTCTCGCACGGACTTTAACGCTTCGTCTTGCATCAGAAAATGCAGATATTCCCAGATACGCGGCATGTAATTGAGTTTTTCGCGCTGGCCGGTTGCGTTGGCCACCCGCACCAGAATACCGAGAATACGCATATGACGTTGCGCCGACAGAATATGGCAGGCAGTGGTAAGTTCCGTCAGTGATAGTGTTGGTTTTGCCTGCTGATGATAATAGGCGATCATTTCGTCCAGCAATGCTGGGTCCGCATCCCTGCGCACCGCTTCGCAAAGCGAGGCAAGGTCATAGGCGCTAGGCCCCAGCCCACCATCCTGGAAATCCAGCAAGCCCACGGATTGCGCGCCTTCGCGGCCCTTCAGATCCATCAGATTATCCGGCATATAGTCGCGCAACAAAAGGCTTTGCGGCAGGGCTTCAATATTTTTCAGCGCCTGCTTCCATGCGGCGCGAAATCCCTCGCCTTCGGCATGCGTAGCGTCCCTGCCTTGCGCATAGGGGAAATAGATATCCAGAAATAGTTCGACCTGTGCTGCAAACAAAGCGCCACCGAAACACGGCAGGTCCAAAACGGATTTATCGAAACCGTTAAAGTCTTTATGGAGTTTTACCAGAACATCCACCGCGCGTTTATAAAGCGGCTTCGGGTCAACGCCGGAATCCAGCAACCGCCCAAAATTATCGCGGCCAAAATCTTCCATCAGCACAAGGCCGTGAAACGGGTCGGCGGCAAAAACTTCTGGCGCAGAGAGGGAAAGACCGCGCAGCAGTTTGGCGACCTGCACAAACTCCACCGTTTTCTGGTCGGCATCGGCATCCATCAAAATGGCGGTTGCGCCATCCGAACGCCGCAGCCGCGCATAACGCCGGGTGGAGAAATCAGCGTGAAAAGGCGACTGATCAGCATCGTCCCAACCGGATTGCGCTAGAAACCCGGCAATTTCTATACCGCGATTGAGTCCGGGATTATTCACGGCGTATCCTTCATGCGCTCGGTCCATACGCCGTAAGGTTTGGCATCACAAATACGCTGTCCTTCTGTATTCATTGTGAATTGCAGCAGTAGGTAATTATCCGGCAGCCTGTCGGCGCATCGTTCCGGCCATTCGACAATCACAACGCCTTCCGTACAGGCATCGTCCCAGCCGATTTCTTCCACTTCGCTTTCGCTTTTCAGGCGGTATAAATCGAAGTGATGCACAATGAAATCGGCGGTGTCGTATGTCTGCACCAAAGTAAATGTGGGGCTTGGCACTTCGCCTTTCACACCCAGCCTGCGCAATAAAGCCCGTGCGAACGCCGTTTTTCCGGCTCCCAAATTGCCCTGCAGAGCCAGCACATCGCCACGCCGCAGGTAAGGCGCTACACGCTGCGCCAGTTGCTCAGTCGCATTCATATCGGGCAAGGGATTATATTGAGGAATCATGAGGCAATCCTACGCCTATCGCGTGCGGCGCAAAAGCCGGAATTACGCCGATAATGGCGGTTTTTCTGCTTCTGGTTCCTTGATCGGCAGGTAGCAGGTAATGCGTGTGCCTTTGTTGATAACACTATCGATTTCAATGCGGCCGCCATGAAGTTCGACAAAGCTTTTGACGAGGCTGAGGCCAAGTCCCGCGCCGCTCTGGCGGGCCTGCGAATTGGCGCGTTCAAACTTGCCGAAGACACGCTCGCGGTCGTCTTCCGGGATGCCGATACCAGTATCGACCACCGAAAGTTCGATCCATTGCTCCCGCTTGCGGCCTTCCAAGGTAATGCGCCCACCGGCAGGCGTATATTTGATAGAGTTACTGATGAGGTTGAACAGGATCTGCTTCATACGATGTTCGTCCGCTTCGAACTCGCCGATATCCGAAGGACAGTCGATCATGATCTCGAGCGATTGCTGCCGCGCCCATTCCGCCGTCATTTGTTTGGCGGTGTTCAGTAAATCCGCCACGCTGACAAGACGGCGGTTGAGCGCCATACGCCCTGCTTCGATCGTTGCCAGATCAAGCACGTCGTTAATGAGTAACAGCAACTTCTTGCTGGCATCCATAATCGTGCGGGTATATTCCAGCTGCCGCTCGTTCAGCGTGCCAAAATATTGATTGGTCAGAATTTCGGCAAACCCCATGATGGTATTGAGCGGCGTACGCAACTGGTACGACACGTTGGCAACGAATTCGGACTTCAGCCTGTCCGCCGTCGCTAGTGCAGTGTTGCTGGCGCGTAAAGCCTGTTCCACCCGCACGGAATCCGTGACATCCAGATAGCTGTTCAGAACAGCGCCGTCCGGCAACGGAATGGTGAGATATTCGATGACAGCCTGATCCGCACGTTCGATGCGGCCACGGCGCGAGCTGCGGTCCAGCGTATATTCGACCATTTCGTTTTTGAATTCAGCCCAGTTAGTGCCGAAATTAAACAGCGCCTTCATATGTTCGAGCAAATCGGCGATGTGCGGATTGCCGCTGAGGAAATCCGGCGGCAATTTCCAGATACGGGCGAAAGCCGGATTGAACAACTGCACTTTACCGTCAGACCCAAACACGGCGATGCCTTCGGCTAGATTGTCCAGCGTTTCACGCTGCACGGCGATCAGCGTATTATACGAGGATTCCAGCGCCAGTTTATCGGTTACGTCTTCATGCACGAACATGATGCCGCCGAGCGGATGAGGCACTGCCAGAATGCGCAAGGTTGTGCCGTCCGGCAGATGCATCAAATCTTCGCGCGGCTCCAACAGCGACGTAAACAGGCTTAAACGTTCTTTCTTATAGCGCTGGAAATCCGCCTGTTCCGGGGCACGGCGACGGGTGCGTAAATCTTCCAGCACTTCGCCCATGGTCGGCTTGCTGTTCAGGAAGGTTTCATCCGAATCCCACAGGCGCTGATAAGGACGGTTGTAGAATTCAAGACGCGTATCGGAACCGTAGATAGCGATAGCGCTACCCAGATGCTCCAGCACTTCATGTTGCGCGGCCAGATGGCGCTGCAACTCCGTATCCTTATCTTCTTCTGCTGTTACATCGACAGCAAAACCAAGCAAAGCATAACGCCCGTTATCGGTGCCGAGGGGAATTTCCGTGATATCCAGCAATTTACGTTTACCAGCAATAATGACATGGCGCTTTTCGCTCTGAGCCTTGCCGGTGCTGAGAGCCGTTGACGCCAACGTCCTGCCGCTTCCGCCGCGCGCAGTTTGCGATACCAGTTCGTGCTGATCACGCAAAATCGCGTCAGCCGACGAGTCTAGTGCCCGAGCATAACTCTGGTTACACATGACGATGTTTAAATCAGGCCCACGCGCCCAGAGCGGAATAGAAATGATATCCAGCAGGTTTTGCGCTTCTTTCGATAGGCGCACTGCCTCAGCCAATTCTGCCGATTGTTTCTGCATTGCTTCAACGGCCGTGGGGCTGTCGTTGAACCACAAGACATCGATCAGTGGTCCTTCGCGCCCAACACGGAAACGTTTACCGATGATTTGAACCGGTCGGCCATCCTTCACCGTTTCCGCCTGCACCGTGAAAGTTTCACCGGTATGTTGCAATTTACGGAAGGAGGCGACGAATTCGGACGCTTCTTTCAGTCCGCCGAGAATATCTTCCATATGCGCGAGTTTTTCGATGCCAAGAATTTGCGGCACACGCGCCACTTCGCGCAGCAAGCCTTGCGGTGTGAACAGGCAATAACCGCCGGGGGCCGTATGCAACATAGCCTGCACACGCTCCGCGACAAAACGCGCCTGCCGCATTTGCTGTTCGCGCTGGTTGAATTGTTTGTTTAGTGAGAAAGTCAGCCAGGCAAGGCCGCTTGTCATGCCTGCCAGAATGACGATGGCAATCGTCGTGGCATCAATGCCCATTTTAAATCCGACCACCAATACGCAGGCGACGACAACGGCAGCGATAGCAGCGAAAGGAGCATTGACGATGAGCGGCTGGGCCATGGAAAGCGGATACCTTGTCGTGCGTCAGGATAAAAGTGCCTAATTATGACAGGTCGGACTGCAAAGGAAATGGAAATTCATTCCCTTAAAAAGCAAAACGCAGAGCGCCGAATCATGGTTAATA
>JABDAH010000039.1 GCA_013289265.1 Alphaproteobacteria bacterium | reverse complement strand
GCAGTTGCCTCATTCTCGTCGGCAATGTTTTTGCAGCTTATGTCCTGACGAAATTGGGAAGGTCTTTTTCGATTTTACCGGAAGGGCGCGCGCTGGTCGTCATTGGGCCTTACAAAATTATCCGCCATCCACTTTATGCCGCCGAAGTCATCTCCAGCCTCGGCACGATGATTTTATTTTTATCTGTGGGCGCCATATCACTTGTCGTGCTGCAAACGGTGTTGCAATTCGTGCGTATGCATTACGAAGAAAAAGTTCTGTCGCAGACTTTCCCGGAATACAAAGCCTACGCCAAACGCACATGGCGTTTAATCCCCGGTATTTATTGAGGCGTTGCGCTCCAGCTTTCCAGCACCGTTCCGTAAAGCGGCATAGTAACTGGATGCTGCACATGTGTTTGCCAATATGCGATGTTATCACTGCCGAGATAATAAAGCGGAACTGTGTAATGCCCCCACATCAGAACACGATCAAGCGCGTGAACAGTTGCAACTAGATCGTCACGACTGGTGGCAGCAGGAATAGATGCCGCGAGCGCATCCACCACTTTATCCTTGATACCGGGGTAGTTGCGGCTGCCGGGCTGATCTGCCGCCACAGAACTCCAGAACATCATTTGTTCGTTTCCGGGCGACAGTGAGTTGATCCATTTATTGATCGTCACGTCGAAATTAAAACTGGCCATCCGCGCCTGATATTGCGCGCTGTCCACTGTATGAACATGCGCATCGATGCCGAGGCGCTTTAACGCCCTTATCCATGTCAGGGCTACTTTTTCTTCCGCCGGGTCACTGAGGAGAATTTCAAAACCGACAGGCTGAGTGGAGGAGGGGGCGTAAAGCTGGTTGTCGCGCAGGGTGTAACCAGCATTGCGCAGCATCTCGCTGGCTTTCAGTAAATTGTCGCGCAGATTTTCTTCGCTGCCGTCGCTGACGGGCGGCGTTACAGGCGTCGTGAAAATTTCCGGTGGCAGTTGGTCTTTATATCTTTGCAGAATTTCCAGCTCGCGGGTTTCGGGCAGGGCAGGCGCTGCAAGCTCGGAATTCGGAAAAAAGCTGGTGGTGCGATGATATTGGCCGTGGAAGAGGTTGCGATTAACCCAGGCGAAATCGAATGAATATTGCAAAGCATCGCGCAAGGCTTTGTCCTTAAACAAGTCGCGGCGCGTATTGAAAACAAAACCGGATGCAGGTTCCGTACGATGATGCGTAAATGTTTCAAGCTTTACGCGACCGTCATGCACTGCCGGAAAATCATACGCCGTCGCCCAGAGATTGGAATTACCTTCACGCCGCAAATCAAACTGCCCCGCCTTGAAAGCCTGCAAGGCGATACCGTCATCGCGGTAATAATCGATGCGTATCGTATCAAAATTATACATGCCTTTTTGCGCCGGAACATTGGCGCCCCAGTAATTCGGGTCACGCGCATATGTGACCGAGCGCCCCGGATCAAGCTGCGCCACTTTGTAAGGACCGCTGCCGATGGGAAAACGCAATGAAGTTTGACTGAAATCTCTGGCTTCTTTATCAGTAGGGGCCCAATCATGCTTGGGCACAATGGGCATTAGCGCCATAATCAACGGCATTTCGCGGTCAATGCCACCGTCAGCATTTTTCCTGAAGGAAAATTTAATGCGATGATCGGTGATTTTTTTCCGCCAGTGCTACTTTCTTATAATAGCTGCGGTGGTTAGGACGGCCCTTGTCGCGCAAGGTCTGGTAGGAAAACAGAACATCATCTGCCGTGATGGGCTGGTCATCTGACCAATGCGCCGATGGATTGAGATTGAAAGTAATCCATGCGCGGTCAGGTGCGACCTCGACGCTTTCCGCGATCAGGCCGTAGAGTGTGAAAGGTTCGTCCCAGCTACGCGCCATCAGCGACTCATACACTAAAGACAAGTAACCGGGCATAAGGCCAAGAGCCGGTTGTCCCCGCAAAATAAACGGGTTGAGACTATCGAAAGTTCCCGTCACGCCCATTTTCAGAGTACCGGTTTTAGGGGCGTCCGGATTGACGTAATCAAAATGCGTGAAGCCTGCGGCATATTTCGCCTGCCCATGCATGGCCAGCGACGGGCTCGGTGTAGGAACTTCTGCCATGTTCGCGGCCTGCGCAATAGTTGCGAAAGCGAGCAGCGCGCAAAAAGCAAAGCAGGCGGGACGAGTAGAGAAAGACATTACACACAGCTGAAGTTAGGGTGCATAGGCTAGCACAAACGAACCTTGATTAAAAACTCTTCCAAATGTTATTTTTGCGCTATAAGGACGTGATTAATTTACGAATTTGCCATGAACTCACCAACAAAAAATTCCAAAGGCGCCCTTAAAAGTCAACGGCCCCTCAAAGGCCGTCGCCCCATCGTGAGATTATTTGTTTTCACGGGCCTCCTTCTGACGGCTGTAGGCACTGTCGAAGCTTCTTTGCTTCACGTACCCACCCACGAAGGCAATACCTATAAACTTCATCTAAAATGGGAAAAGGTCGAACGGTTCTTTCATTTTCCTACAGGTCCGTTATCACTTTCGGAAGCCATTGAGAATTCTGAACCTATGCTTGATACCGGCACCGCGCCAGCTTGGTATGTCCTGTTCATTAACCGCTATATGCCGGATCAATTTAAGCCTGCCTATTACGCGCTGCATCATTGGCCATCGGTAGTTGACCCCAAGCTTAATCCTGAGTCCCTATATGACGGCAAGCTTTCACTATTTTTTCAAACCAAGGCTCTGGATCAACTCTCACTCCAACAACAGACAGAGCTTATCGCTTTCCTCAGCCATGTAATTGTAGGGGCTGCCAATAACCCGCATTCGATGATGAGCGCGCAAGAGAGGCTGCTGTTTTCTTTCGACGCTGAATTGCAAAACCTTAAGGCCAACGAAACGGCGAAAGGCCTGAAGGCGCAACAGGTCATAGATATCTTCACGCCCCGTCTGGATGCAATGCTGCACAGCTTTCCGCTTGGCATTTCACCACAGGAATTTACGGATGCCCGCAGCAAATTGTTGGTGCAAGTCTTCGAAGACGATTTGTATAATATGAAGACCAACGATGCCGCGGGACATCCGGTTACCATTGACACTTATAGTCAACTGCTGGCCAGCGATGAGAAAACCTGTTCCCTGACGGCTACCGATTACCAGCTTGCTCAGGAAAACGGCTTGGTTGATCTGGCCAAGTTAATTGCCAAAGTTCTGGACGACAAACCCGATGCCTCGACTGTCCTGACTATTATCAAGCGTGAAATTGGTAATATGAATATTGGCAATATGCAGGGTTACGGGCGCGACAGCGGCAAAACTGCAGCGGGCCCGTTCCAGATTACGACACCGACCATGATCGCCCTGATGCAGAAACATGGCGATTTACTGGTTGCCAAAACCATGCCCTATACCAACGGACGCGACGCACGAGGCAACTGGCGTATCAAGGATAAGGATATGCCCAATGTCACATGGCTGCCGCCGGCCTTAGGTGGAACCATTGATGGATTAGGTAAATATAAAACATTGAAAACAGATGTGGATCGCCAGAATTTAGCCAACAATTTTAAAGACAATTATTTTGGAGCACCAACGCTCGATAGTATTGAACTGGAGGATCAAGGCAGCAATTTGAAATGGCACCTAGCTAATGTCTTTAAAATCGATATTTCCATGGTTGACGCACGCCTTACACACATGGAACGGCTCGTTTTAATTAATTTTCTGGGGCCAGACCGCGGTAACCCTATGGCTGTCGCCTACATGACTGATGCTAAACACACCAGCACCGTAAAAATTGATAATCGCCTGGTGCAGGTGAATGAAAATACACGCATCGACAGGATTTTATCGCCACAGCAAATATCAGAAAGCAATCTGACTGCGCACCAGACCGTCAAAGAGTTTTTCGCAGCCTATGTTTTGCCGAGCCAGGACTTCTATGACAGTTTTGAGATGAACAGAAAGTATGACTGTAGTTCTCTGCCTAAGGAACCGCTGCAACTTCGATATGCGGCGCAGATCAAGCAGCAACCTTCGGGCAAAGCCAATATAGCCCTGCAGCACTACACACCGAAGAATGGCTGATCAGTTCTTCCGGTCGACAACGAAGCGCGCGACATCTTCCAGATGCTTGGCGCGGCCATCGAACACACCCAAATGATGGATGGCTTGTTCGGACAGCAGCTTTGCCTGATTGCGGGCGCGGTCGGCACCCAGAACCGTTACGAAGGTTGCCTTGCCTGCCTTGGCATCGCGGCCGACGGATTTACCGGTTTCGGCTTCTGTTCCTTCGGCATCCAGCAAATCATCGATGATCTGGAACGCAAGGCCCAGATCATGCGCATAAGCGCGCAACGCATTGTGATGCTGCACGGAAGCCTTGCCCAGAATGGCGCCAGCTTCGGCGGAAAAGGCAATCAGCTCACCCGTTTTTAAGCGCTGTAGGCGCGTGATCGCGCCGATATCCAGCTGGGTCGTTTCGGCGATCAGGTCGAGCATCTGCCCGCCGACCATACCATGTACACCGGAAGCCTTTGCCAATGCCGTCACGATTTTACAGCGCACAGCAGGATCTTCATGCGTGCGCGGATCGGCGAGAATTTCAAAAGCCAAGGTCAGCAGCGCATCGCCAGCCAGAATAGCGGTCGCTTCGTCATACTCCTTGTGCACTGTTGGTTTGCCGCGGCGCAGATCGGCATTATCCATTGCCGGCAGATCATCATGAATCAGCGAATAGCAATGGATGCATTCAACCGCAGCGGCGGCGCGCAAAGCGCAATCATCGGCCACGCCGAAAATACGCGCGGAGCTGAGCACCAGAAACGGACGCAACCGTTTACCACCGCCAAGCGCGCTATGACGCATTGCATCGAATAATTTTTGTTCCGGAAAATCTGACTTCGGCAGCAGGCGATCAAGCGCTTGCGTAACGGCAGCTGCGGAATCCGCCATGGCGGAGGCGAGGGTAGGGCTAACGGAGGGCATGATTTTTCAGGCGGGTTACGAGTTGAAGGGAGTCGTCGAGACTTTGCCGTCGCTGCCAACCGAGATCTGTTCGATCTTGGCCTGAGCTTCGCGTAGTTTACTTTCGCAATGACGTTTCAGCAACGCCCCGCGTTCATAGGCGCCAATGGCATCATCCAGCTTGGCTTTGCCGTTTTCCAGTTGCTTCACGAGTTTTTTCCAGCTCATCCAGCGCATCTTCGAAACTGAGCTTGGCGATATCGACCGGAAGCGGGACAGCTGATTTTGTCTTGGCATTTTCCATGGGGCGCGACTTTAACCCTAAGAAGGGGGCTGAGGGCAAGAAATTTAAGACTTCAGAATAATCTAGACTATATTAGTCCTAATTGATATAGTGGCGGAATGATAAAACTCAGCCGCCTGACAGACTATGCCGTTACCCTTCTAACTCAAATGGTTAGCGAGGATCAAGCGGTTTGGTCGGCCTCCGGCCTTGCCGAAAAAACCGGTCTTTCACTGCCAACGACATCTAAAATACTGAAACAATTGAATAAATCAGGTATTATCGGTGCTCAGCGCGGCGCTTCTGGCGGTTATAAACTTAATCAACCTGCCCCCGACATTACTATCGCTACGATTGTAGAAGCCATGGACGGCCCCATTGCCCTGACCAGTTGCGCCGAGGGCGGTGAACAAAACTGCAATGTTGAAAAGACCTGCCCCATGAGCGGCAACTGGAACAAGATCAACCGTGCCGTGCGCCGCGCCCTTGATGAAGTA
>JABDAH010000038.1:5722-5797 GCA_013289265.1 Alphaproteobacteria bacterium | reverse complement strand
TCGGCGTCCATAAAGAGCGCCCATCCTCTGAATTTTTGCAGCTCAGGAACTAGAAATCTTGTGCGTGAGAATTCG
>JABDAH010000038.1:1987-5712 GCA_013289265.1 Alphaproteobacteria bacterium | reverse complement strand
TAAGCCGCGATGTTTTAAGTAATAAAATTTAAGGGGATGTCTTGTATGGCGGGATATACTTGCTGCCGCTATATCTGAAGCTACTGCTTCTCGGCTGTCGAAGCCGATGTACACGACAAAAGGGTCTGCATTAGCGGCCATAGCTTACCTTGTCTCATCTCATCGAGAGTCAATTGCAAACCCGCCATGACCGAAAACAAGGCGCGTGTAAGATGTGTATCAGTATGTAGTGGTTTGTCAATCAATTTTTGATAAGCACCTACTATAGAATGTGTCGGATCAGAAACGACTGGAATGCCTTGGCGCAATGCTTCCCATCCGACAGAGGAGTTGAAAGTAGCTACAGTGCCAAGTGATTTATCAAAAACCTCTTGCAGGGGAATAGATGAACCTTTTGCTCGCTTATAAACAAAAGGCGGCTGTCTTGAGTGATAAAATGGGAACTTCTCACTGAACCAATTATCGCAACCAAAAAATTTGCAAACATAATCAGTTGGAGGACATGCAATAAAATGGTCTTTAGGTACTTTCTTGTCTGGCAACACCTCAATACCAAGACTATCCCATCTCTCATAATCAGGAACTAACTTATCAAAGCCAAATGTCTGCTGCGTACCGCGTAAGCTTACTCGGTAGTAGCCGTCATAGTGTCCGGGTTTCCAGTAGCCTTTGTCAATGTTAAACCAAGACTTACCAGCTTTACCTGCTTCTCTAAACACTTCTGTAGTTCCGCGCAATATTCCGTAGGCGATGTGAATGTCATACCTTGTGATTTGATCTCTCCAGTATGGCGATTCACAGATAAAACAATCGACATTATTTTCTCTATTGGATTGTAAACCTTCATAAACAGCCTCCGCAACTGTATCAGCTATCTCATGGCCAGTCTTCCAAACGGCTATTTTCATTTGGCAGGGGCAATCACTTTATATCCCTGAGATGTATAGCTATCAACGCAATCCTTATCATTACCTTTTTGAATATGATAACCCAATTTGCCACCAAGAATTGAACCCATAGTTCCGCCGCCGCATGTGACGGTAGTATCGCCTTTTTGCATTGTCGTAATTGGTGTTGAACAACCCGCTAATAATAAAATTAATCCAAAATACATCTTCTTCATGACACTCTCCTTTTATGATCTACCAATCTTCTTTATCCTGTAAGGATCATTGGATTCTACCCTATTTTGCCTGCGTAATCTATGATAAAGCGCATCATTGCGTTGCTGAGCCGTTAACTTAAATGGACGTGATTGCAGAGCATATTGAGTATCATCATATGCATGGTCTTCCTGTTTATCTCCAGGACCCTTCTCAGGGTTAATATCATCTAAAACAAGCGGCGGAACTGTTCTCCACCAGTTAGTACAATTCTCTGTCACATAAAACATAGGCATGAAATAGCCATCATCCATCTCAACACCCTTAAGACGATTTGAGACTTCCTGATAGTTAGCCTGCCTGTCCTTCTCGCAACCTCTGGGATTAAAGCCTTGAAGTGCCTTACCATTCTTAAGTAACTTATTGCTTTCATCAATCATACGTTCTGCAGATGATTTACCATCATTCTTAGCCCACAGTTGAGTATCAGCTATGCGGTAGTCCATACGTTCATTAGCCTCTTTCTCTTGGGCTAATATCTTGGCAACAACGGTTTCGCTATTCTCCTTGACGCCTTCGTCAGGCTTGCCTGTAGTGCCATAAAGCTCCCGGTACCTTATAACCGCACCATCGGGAATATAACGATCTGGATGGCCGTTTAAGCCCTCCAGTAAAGTTCCTCCTTCAGCAACGCAGTACCATCCATTGCTATATGGTTTGGTATATCCCCAATCGAGTGAACTAAATCTGGTCCAATGTTTTGGAGGGGTAAATGCTCTTAACATATGAATGCGGCGGTCTATATCAAATGCTGCACCTGCGACAATATCCCAATCACCTTCAAGCATTGCTTTGACTAAGGCTTCGTTGCCAAGTCCGCTTAGTGTGCGTTTGTATTTGTCTCTGTTAAGGCTAGGATTGTCATTCAAATTGGCTGGTATAAATTGCCTTAGAAATCCGCCTTCTTCATCAGAAGTCTGGTATATTTCAAATGCCGGTTTTGCATCAATAAAAGTTGATTTAACGAATTGGTGTCCAATACCTCCTGGATTACTTCCGCAAAGTATGCGTGGGAATAAACCTTTATATTCTTCTGGTATTTTCATATCTTCTGGCATACGAACACGGCCACGAAGATAACGGTAAATTGAATCAGTGAAGTGCGTTAATTCATCTATCAGAAGGACATGTATTTCAGCGCCCTGATAATCAAATTTATTCTTTTCGTGCTGGCAGTGACAAAGATATATCTTCGACCCATTATTAAATCTTATTTCTTTTTCAACAATATCAACATACTTGCCAATCCACGGCGCAAGCAATGCGTGAAACCCCGTCGGTCCTTCCATGTGATTTTTGATTAGATCATCATATGTTCTGCGAAACATATAAACTTGTAGGCCGGGAATAGCCAAAGCCCACATAATGGATGCAACACGCATAAGATGGCTTTTAGCCGATCCTGCAGCACCGCCATAAAGTATCTCAGTCGCTTTACTAGTGAATGCAGTCCACTGTTTCTGATGGAGTGGAAAGTCTATTGTGCTCATCTTCTGTAATTCCCATCGGGAAAACTCTGGCTTGCGGTGTTTCTTTAATGGCCATATTTATGTCAGCAGGAATTAGCTTGCTTGCCAATTTATAGAAATCTGTCTGATTACGCTGAGCCCATTTAAAAAGTGCTTCAGCTCCGCCAAGCATTTCAAATGCATCTCCAAATGCATCTTTAACGCTCGCTGTAACTTTATTTACTGATCCAGATTTTCTACCCCCAATTTTTGGTTGTCCCTTCTGGAATGTCATATAATGGCCTTTCTGCTATATTCTGCTATTTTAGAATATGCCTATTTTTTAGGCAAATGTCCAATTTTGGTTTCACGGGAATCTGCGTCTAATAACTCCCTCGTCTTTTCCAGTAACTCAATCTCAGTACCAAACCTCATTTGCCACACTCGACTTCCGCAGGTATGGATGCCTTCTTTGCCAGTATGGTGTCTTTCGCAAAGTGGTATCGTGTCAAAATCACTTGCCTTTAGACCCATTCCTTGGCCTGTTCTTATGTGGTGAACCTGACTTGGACTTCCGCACAGGATGCATCCGAGGCTTGCCACTTTTGCCAGATGTTTTGGGCTTTTCAGGCGCTTTGGTTGTTTTAAGATTTGTCGTGATTGATTTGATTGTTGGTTCGGAGGCAAAATGCTCAATGGATTTCTCCTGTTTTCCGAATAGTTTTTTCAAGAATTTCATGTTTCATCCCGCGCTCAAGTTACGAATGCATTCAGCCACCATGTCGGATACTTTTTTCTTTTCATCTTCAGTTGCAGGCGTCCATTCTTCGTTCTTTGGTTTATTGCTGATAACTCGCTGTTCGCGCATTTGAGAAAGCAGAGATTTGCGCAATTCCATTAGCTTATTGCATTCGTCCAAAAGCTCTTTCAGAACAGGGAAAAATGTATTTGTACGAGCCCATTCACGGCATACGGTGCGAACAATATCTTCTGGATATTCGCAAAGTTCTTCGGTGATTGCGCCGATTGAAAGCTCTAAATCAAATTCGCCCTCTTTGCGTTTTGCGGTCATTGAGCGAAGGCGCGTAACCTCCATTGCAACCATGTCGCCGCG
>JABDAH010000038.1:0-1977 GCA_013289265.1 Alphaproteobacteria bacterium | reverse complement strand
CCTTTATCCAACCTTCACCAGCAGGTGTTTTCAGGGTTACATCAGTCCCAATAACATCGAAATCAGCGTTAAGCCGATCCTTGGTAACGAGCCGCGACCCTAAGTCCTGCCGCAGCGATGCTAGGAGTTGATTGTTTGTCTGGCGTGCGTTGAGTTGCGGTTGTTTTGCTGAACTTCTTAGCATTTCCAATCCAGGTGAAGAATGCCCTGTCCCAATCGGCAAAGCGATTACCGTGGCTGATGTGGTAGTTGATAAATCCGTTTGGTTCATCGCAGAGCTTGTCGGCGTCGAACCCGTATTCCCTGCATTTTTCTCGATGTGCGTCATTGGGCCTCCAATCAGCCGGTAACTGTTTTGATTGTTTTTGTATTGGTTTTTTTTCAGCCAGCGCGTTGGGGGCTAAAATATTATCTTCTGTATCTGTTCTGTATCTGGTGACGTTTCAGAAACGTTACATGACTGTTTCAGTCGCTCTCTGTGCTTGTAAACCCTTGATGTACTTACATCAGACTGATATTGACGCTTGTTCCAGCTCGTTGGGTGGTTAGCAGCATCAATAAGTTTTTTGCCTAATAATATGGATTTTGTCTTAGTCCATTCTTCTAGTGAAACACGCAGTTGAAACGCTATTGACTCATTATGAAACGTTTCATCATCGTTACTGCAACGTATGCATAACAACATGACGTAACGCCTCTGGTCTGTTTCAGAAAGCATTTGAACTTTCGGATCAGAAACAAATTCTGCGTACATGCGGAACCACTGATTAGCCATCAAATCGCCCTCCGCTTCAAATCAAAATTGATAACTTCATCCACGGAGGTAACAACCATCACGCTTCCACCCCACTCCCTGAAAAACTTTTCCTCGTCTTCAGAGAGTTTCTTTTTGCTGGGTGAAAGTTTCCCGTCTTTGATTTCAAAAAGGTAATTGTGGCCAAACTTCCCGCAAATGATGTCAGGGAATCCTTTGCCAAGTTTTGCAGTTGAAACAACGGAATAGCCCAACTGCCGGAATGTTTTTACAATCTCAGCATGGTTGTTATCCACCTTGCGAATTACTGTGCGTAATTTGCTCATCCCTTCACCACATAAACCTGACGATGGTGGCCCTCGCACCAAGATCCATGTGTCGCCTTGTTGGTGCAGAAATGTCTGTTTCTTGCTTCGCCAAACAACCATTGGCATGTTTGGAATGCCTTTAGCGGCTCTTGCTGACTCACTGGCTCATTTTTAATGATGACTGGCTGGGTGATAGCCACTTTGACTTGAACGTTCTCAGTGAAGGGTTTTTTGACTCTGGGGAGGGTTATCTTTTTACGCCATGCCCATCCTAAAATGGCACTGCGTGATTTTGGTACTTCATGGGATATTTGTTCGGCAGTCATGCCGTTTATTATTAACTGCTGAACCTTCATGGAGATTTCGAGCGGCCAAGCGTTCTCTGCTGTTCTCATGCAAGCCCCCATCTGCGAAATGTTCCGCCTTGGCGTTCTTTGCGCTGGGCAGTATCAAATCCTAAAAAGCGGAAGCGTTTTCCACGGAATACAGAGCCAGCCATGTTGGGGCGTGGTGGTATGCCTATTTTCTGATAAACATCCTCGATCGTAACCTCGCCGTTCTGGGCAGCGAGTATCTCAGCAACTGATCTGGCGCGGTCAATCCATTCATTGCCGTATCCAGACGCAGCAAGGGCTATCCCCTGCTCCTTACGGCGCTGTCCTTCTATGAAATCTAGGAGAGGTGCATCAGTGTTTTGCATGCGGCACTCGTCGAAGCTCATTGGCTTTCTCAAGTGCCGAAATCGCGGCGTTTATTGAATATTTATGGGTATTATAAAAAAAATCCTTAAAAAATACGGGAGAGCCAAGCCTTTCGGTAAGCTGGACTCTCCCGCGATTCGCACCAATGATGGAGTTAGCGATAACATTCATCAGGGGCACAACCATGAAAAAAGGCGATTACTCGTTTGTAAAA
>JABDAH010000037.1:529-5963 GCA_013289265.1 Alphaproteobacteria bacterium | reverse complement strand
CGGGCATTTGCAGAATTCACTTTTGCCGAGTTGATCCCACAATATGAGTACGACCGTCAAGGTGACCTTAAAAATGGGGAAATCCAAAATTCCACCGTGGCCAAGGGCATGTCCCAGATGCGACAGGCCGCAAAGTTTCTTCCAAGTGATGTCTTGGCAGTGGATCTGAGGCCCGAACATTTTCGCAAAGCCAGAACTGCCTTGCTGGAAAAATACAGCCGCCGCACCACTCGAAATTATCTCAGTGCCGCTTTGGCTCTACTTCAATGGCTTTATAACCGGTACGGGTCGCCGGATTTGCAGGTGCCGCCTGGTATTGTTGATGCTTGCCTAGTGAGGGACGCGGTACAAACCAATATCACTACACATGGCATCGCGGACCTAAAAGACCTTGTGACCAAAACCAAGGGCACGATCTGCCAACTAGATCTGCTGTTGGCTTTAAATTGTGGCATGTACCAGGCGGACATCGGACGGTTGGAACAAAGTGAAATCGACCTCGTGGGCGGGGCAATTTTATGGGATCGAGAAAAGGAGCCACAAAATCAATTCGAAATCCATCATGTGCTTTGGCCGGAGACTTTGGCTTTGGTTAAAAAATATCTAAATAATGGGTCAGTGGATGAAGTCTTCCTCGACCATCGCTATGGTTCAAAGATCTCAGTTAAAATTCACACAAAATCACTGGCATTCCTCGATAAAGCACGCCCGCGCTATTTGATCAAACCTAAAGGTTCGGCCTACGACCGTGTCGGCCGGCGCTGGGGATCTATTGTGAAGGGCATTAAGTTTCATAATCTGCGAAAGTCCGCCAGCGAATTGCTCGTTGGGTGCATTGAACAGGAAATCAGCGATGGGCAACTAATTGCCGTCGAAAGCATCCAGGAGCGTTTTTTGGGGCAGAAAGACGCCACGATCACCCGAATTTACCGCACTATTGGCAAAAGTGCTTATACGCAAATGAACTTTTATCTTCGAAAGCTTGGAGAAAAGCTTAGGCGCGAAGGCGCTTTCGAAAATTTGGCCTTATAATATTTAGGCCTTCTCGCAAACTTAATACCTAACCGCTTTGGTAACTTTATTCATGGCAACTTTAGATTGTATTGGAATCCGAAAAGGTTCGCAGTTTCGGGAATGTGCTTAAAGAGATTTTTCTTCGTGTCGAAAACGGACAAAGTTGCGATGCCATTGCTTACAGAAATAACAAGGCGTTGACCGCTAAATTGATCGCCAACGTGTATTCTAAACACCATATGGTCGATAGGCTCTAAATCGTAACAATAGCCTTCCTTTACGAGAGAGATTTCCATAGGAAATCGTGACCGAACTGTAAGAATGTCATCAAGCGGCACCGAGATGCCAGATTTTCTCAAATCACCGACTATTTTAAAAAAAGTGTGAATATTGGAGGAGCCCGACGCATCAAACCATTTAATTGAACGGAATAGCACTTCTCCAGGTGACCATGAGTGACATGCCGAGCTAGGCACAACTGTTCCATTATCATTTAAGTCCCAACTGATTCGAAGGCGATCTCCATCTGCCGTCTCTACATAGGCTGTAAGATTGAGGCCAATTTTGAATAAAATCGCGGCGGCAGGCGGTCTATACGTTTGAACAATATAAGCAATGTCGCGACACACAACCATGGAATAACCATGGTAACCGCATTTGAAATGTTCGGAATATTCTGTGCTTTGCTTGTAAGAAGTTTTAAACCATTTTCCGTCTTCATGAAAACACGGCAAAACTTGCATAAAATGGCCTTTTGAATGGGTCCAGAGCTGATCAACTTTTTCAATAAAATCACTAATATATGGGTTCATATTGCATCTCCGTAAAATGAAAAACCACTGGTACGATGAAGGAAACGTTACCACCATCCACTTTTTTTCTTCACTTTAGACTTTGCCTCAGTTGCCTTTTTTTTAATCCAGGCAGTTTTACCTGTCGGAGATTGTGCTGGCACATCTGGCCTAATTATCGGCTGCATTACCATCCATGTCAGGACTGATCTATCCACGATCGAGGGATCGGCTTCTAAACAAAGAGTTGCAGCGGCTGATGCCTGCGCGTAAGTCATAAATCCAATGATGATTTGCGGGGTGGGCTCAACACTAAATTCGTTTTTCGCCAAAGGCAGATTTGGCGGACTTAAAGCAACACATGATCCATTGATCGCGATCCAAAAATATTTCCTCATGTTGTTTTCCCTTCAATGAAAAAGCCTTCATCGCAAAACATCTTTGCGGTGAAGTGAGTTATTATTCGAAAACAATTAGGAAATGTATGTAGCCCGATGTAGCGCACGTTGTAGCGTTATTTTCGAATAACGTACCGATAACCGGAACCGCGTTTGTTGATAATTCCCTCTGGCCGTAATCGTGCGATGACTCGGCGGAGGTGACCTTCACTGACTTCAGCGGCACGGGCAATTTCTTTGGCCTCTGCACCGGGGTGACCTCGGACGTAGTCGATAATATTTTGTTGGGTATCAGTGGGGGACTTAAGAGAAGGGGATTTCTCAATCGATGGATTTTGACCTTTGGCCGTTCCGGGGTCCAATTTCGGATCATTCTCAATGCTCTTTTGAATCAAATTAACTACCATTGCGTTGAACTCCTTGAACGCGATAGTTTGCGAGGCCATTTCCGATTGAATAATTTTCAGAAGGGCGACGACATCTCTGTTGTTCGAGTGGTCTTTAGAGGGACTGTGGACGGTTAACATACGAGAGCTCCTAGACGGCGCGCAAGGCAAGCGTAGCCCTGGCAAAGGTCTTAACACCGCGGCTGCTCACAGCATGCCTTTTACAGTGCTATTCGGTACTCGGAAGAAATGATGATGAAATGCGTTTTCATTTGGGGAATGTGACCTAAAAATCTGAATTCAAAAATAAGCCTTTTCGCTACTGATTAAGTTAACAATTCTAGCAGGCATTTCCTTGAAAAACGAGTGCGCCCCAGCAGACCCCATAAAATAGTGGCTCAAAAAATCAAAAGGTTCTTTGGTGCCACCAATGGCAAATTTGACTGGGAGCTTCAGTGCTTCGGCCAAGCATTAGATTGGGTCAAGATCCCACAGTGAAACCTTCTTTAAGACCGTCCAACAACTTGTTTAAATCGATCGCGAACGCTGGAGACGGTTTTTGGGCTCCATCTCCGACCTCCAACCTGACATGGAACTTCAATGGAACTTTGGTTTTGGCTCTGAAGTCCAGGAGTTGCGGGATTAAATCGGCCAAGTCCTGAATCTCGGACGGCTCGAACGTGGCACTTGCCACCAGCGTCTTCAGTTGCACTCCGCCCGCACTGTCTGATGCCGAACCGCCGGCTCCGTGGGCACCAGCTTTAGGCACTCTCACCTTCACTGCCTGCGCTCCTGGCAAATCACAGGGCCACGCCGATGAGTCGTCAGCCAACGCAATGAATCTGGCCTGAAGCGCCCCATTGATCACGTCGCGGACAGTTTTCCAGGGCAGAGTTTCACCCATCTGCTGCGAAAGCGCTGCTGCTATGGATAGGGCCGTTGTAGTGCCATCCTTCCATGCAGCCGACAAAACCTCGGGCAAGATTGTGGCGGCCGAAATCGCCGCCGGAGGCAAACGCAATTTAGCATTCGGACCCAGAACGCCCGCAGGAATCGCTTCGCCTAAAAGGCTCGCAGGCCCCGACAATAGCCATATCTTGCCGCTTGCAACGGCTTCGCCGATAGCGGCATTGACCACATCAGAGGACGCCTGGGGAATCGGAACAGCCTCTTTGTAGCCGCCCCTATCTACTTGGACGACTGTTTTTCCACTAAAGTAATTAAGTACGGCATTTGCGATGATTTCATCGCCCTGCCACAAAGACGGTAGCGCTTTAGGTGCGAGCAAATCGCTTGGAATTTCCCCCAGTTCGGCAGCCTCGGGCAACACTAATTCTAAGGCAGGATCAGCCAGTGCTGCTTCGTCCGGCTTCGCGCGCCACCAAGTACGGAATGTCCGATCCGGTCGCATAAGTTTGAGTACAAAAGTGCCTTGCAAACAGCCGTCAACGAGGGTTTCAACAATAGCTTGCGCCTTGAGCATTTTAGGCAAGTGCGGTAACTGTGCGAATGCGCCGGCAAGGTCCTTGACCCGCCGGCTGGTTTCCCCAGTTTTCCAAAGATTATACGGGCCGTCCGGGAGAAGAGCTTCTGCTGTAATCTTAGTATCTTGAATCCGCGACCTGGGATCATTCTTTATAATTTCAAAATGGGATTGGTCCGCAATGCTGATTTTAAAGGCTTGAACCTCGTCCTTGTCCGACACAGTTACGACGGTACAGTATGCCTGCCGGATCGCCTCGGGCACACGGCCCCGCGCTTTGTCGATGTTGATTGCCAGTGTCTGCAATCGTGCCACGTCCACCGATCCTTTTTGCTTCTTTTCTTCATCATTTTTGGGCGTGAGGTCATCCTTGATCTTCTCCCATGCCAAATATTCACGCACCCGCGCCTGCGCCACTTCCAAACCATCCTTGGATGCTGCCAGCAGTAAAACAGCGTTGCGGAATACACGAGGTTTTTCCGTTCCGGTAGTTTCATCGAGATACCGTCGCGACTCTGCGCTGGGCTTTCCGGAGTCTGATGCGGCGCTTGGTGGAAGCACCGCGTAATGGAACAGTCCATCGTCTTCAATGTCCTTTGGCTTAGTGGGCAGTGTGTGAACTCGCACACCTAGAGCCGATGCGCCACTGTTGAGTAACTTGGTTTTAGCAATTTCATCCAGTAGTCGCGCCTTCACCATGTCATCGGAAATCTGCAAAGCAGCGGCAGCATGCATCTGATTAAGGTTGGGGCGATTACCAAGCCGCCAAGTCCCGGGCAACTGGTCATCCTTCTCGGGTAAGTTAGTGTCGTCTAACCAGTAGCTATTCCGGGCCCATCGGATCAGCCCCTTTTCAATCTCAATTTTGTCTGGACGAGTTGGCCCAATCAACACGACCAAGTCGCGTGTGCGCGCACTCTGGCCGATCGGCTGAGAATGCAGAAAAGTCGCCATGACAGCTTGTTCGATTTCGCGCATCTTCAGACCCACTGAGTCGTTTTGAATTTGTTTTGCCTGGGTTAATTCATTGTCAATGATCCCAGTCCAAGATGTTTTCTTGCCTTCGTGTTCCTCAGTGTCCGCGACGGTGACAAGTTCTCGTGCGGCTTCTGACAACGTGCTTTTGGTTGAATCGCTCAAAAATACTGCGGGTCCAATGAGTGGACTCGTATCCCATTTTTCGGCCTCTCGCAGGGCCAATGCAAACGTACGCAGCACACCGCGCGTCCTTTGAAAACGATTTAGTTGAGTCCATTTCGCGTAAAAAACCTCGGTCAAGTCGGGATGGAATGGAAAACTCTTCAAAAATCGGTCTTCCACTGCTGCACCCTGTTTGGCCATTTGTTCATCAACGGCTTGTAT
>JABDAH010000037.1:0-519 GCA_013289265.1 Alphaproteobacteria bacterium | reverse complement strand
CCTTTGATCGCAGCGATGACGTGCTGTTTGAATGCCGATTGATCTTTAATTGATTCGGGGGTGAAGAACCGCCGGCGCAGCACTTCCGCCACATCTTCCTTCACGACGGGCTCAACGGCCTCCTCGCGCTGCCGCTGAAAGATGTCATACATCTCGCCCAGCAATTGCCGGCCAAAGTCATCACTCTTATTCGGGTCCGTAGCCAGTAGCGAAGCCACGATGCAGCAACGATCCACCTTGGTCGCGGCTTGCGTTAAATACTGGAAGAAGTTGATAAGTCGATCCCGCCATGCCTTGTCTTGAGCCACCTTCTCGCGGGCATACATAAGCACTTCGTCGATGAGAATTAGAACGCCGAGATTTTCCTTGAGCGGCAGTTCCAACAAATCAGTCAACGTGTTCTCAGCCGGCGCGGTTTCGCGTTCTTCAACCTTGCCGTCGGCGCTTAACAGTATCAACCCGTCATCCCCAGCGATCTGATACGCCAGTACGCTCCACGGGTGTCTAAGCCGCCGAACC
>JABDAH010000036.1 GCA_013289265.1 Alphaproteobacteria bacterium | reverse complement strand
TTAAGAAAGCGACGAAAGTAAATTTACCTTCTGTTAAACATGCGCGCGGCAAAACTAAACGAAAATAAATGATTCAAGAGTCTGAAATGACTCAAAAATTGAGTCATTTGAATCCGTTAGCGCAATGAAAGTAAAACTCATTCCGGTAACGTGCCCTGTGACTCAAACAACACGACGACAGGCAGACTGATCGAAAACTTTCACAGACTCTTGCGGCGCAGTCTCGACATTTGATACTTAGAGAGCCTCACCTCGGAGGTTTCGTATGTCGTTCCAATTGGCCCAGAATCACGCAGCACATTCCAATCCTCTCGACATCCTCGAAGATATTGTCAGCGCCAACGAATGGTTGTTTGAACGCTCGAACGATGACGAACTGATCGTCGAACTTGCCGGTCGCTGGTGCCACTACCGCATGTTCTTCGTCTGGCAACGCGAAATCGGCGCGCTGCAATTCTCCTGTCAGTTCGATATGAAAGTCCCCGACGCGAAACGCAGCGATGTAAATGATCTGCTCGCGATGCTCAACAACCGTTTGTGGCTCGGTCATTTTGACTTGGAACTGCAACAAAACACGCCGCTGTTCCGCTACACAATTCTGGCGCGCAACGACCGCATGCCGAATACCGAAGCGCTGGAAGATCTGGTTGAAATCGCGCTGACTGAATGTGAGCGTTTCTATCCCGCTTTCCAGTTCGTCATCTGGGGCGGTAAGAAACCCGCCGAAGCCATGACCGCTTCCATGATCGAAGTCGCAGGTCAGGCTTAATTTAGCAATCCGGGATTAGGGGATTCCTCTATCATGTCATTCCGGCGAAGGCCCGAATGACGCTTATGGTTAGATGGCCCGTAAAAACTACAATATCCTCGCCTTGCCCCCATACGCCGCTTCGCGTAACATCCCCCTTTATTACAAAAAGGAGACCTAGATTATGCTGCGCCCTCAATTCAATGACGCGCTTAAAGAAGCCATGCTTAAAAAAGAAGAACGCGCGGTCGGCACGATCCGCATGATCATGGCCAAGATGAAAGACCTCGATATCGCCGCTCGCCCTATGGGCAACATCACGGGCATCGACGATACCGCTATCGTCAACATGCTGCAGGGGATGATCAAGCAGCGCCGCGAATCCGTCGCGCTCTATGAAAAAGGCAACCGCCCCGACCTGGTCAAACAGGAAAACGAAGAAATTGCCATCATCGAAAGATTTATGCCAAAGCAGATGTCAGAGGATGAAATCAAGGCTGCCATCGCCACTATCGTTACTTCTATCGGAGCGAAAGACATCAAGGATATGGGCAAAGTCATGGCCGAGCTGAAAAAGACTTACGCTGGCAAGATGGATTTTGCGCAAGCCGGAGCTTTGGTAAAAAGCCAGTTGGCGGCTTAAGGGCAAATGTCCTTCACCCCCGCATTCCTGGCCGAGTTACGTGACCGGTTGCCGCTGTCGGAGATAGCGGGCAAGCGCATTCGTCTGACCCGCGCGGGGCGGGAATACAAAGCCTGCTGTCCTTTTCATAACGAAAAATCGCCGAGCTTTTACATCAACGACGACAAGCAATTTTATCATTGCTTTGGCTGCGGCGCGCACGGCGATATCATCGGCTTTGTCATGCATCATGATCGCCTTAGTTTCCCAGAAGCGATTGAGGCACTCGCCGCGCAGGCAGGATTGCAAGTACCGCGCGATACACCAGTCGACCGTGAAAAATTCGATCAGGAAAAAAGATCTTATCAACTACTGGACCGCGCCACTGCCTGGTTCGAAGAACAACTTTTTGCATCTTCAGGCCGTGAAGCGTTGAATTACCTGCACGGTCGCGGCTTAAGCGACGAAGCCATTCGTCGTTTCCGCCTTGGCTTTGCGCCTAATGACGGACAGTCGATGCTGCGCAAACTCACCAGCGAAGGCTTCAAGATAGAAGAGCTTGCCGCCGTAGGCCTCGCCAAGAAATCCGAAGAACGTAACGAGTTCTATAGCTTCTTCCGCAACCGTGTCATATTCCCGGTCGGTGATCGCCGTGGTCGCATCGTTGCTTTCGGCGGCCGCGTTATGGGCGATGGCGAGCCGAAATATCTGAACTCACCCGATCATCCGTTATTCCATAAAGGCAAATTGCTGTACGGGCTTTCGCGCGCGCGCACTGCGCTGAATTCTGGCCAGCCGATTATCGTGGTCGAAGGCTATATGGATGTGATCGCTTTAGTAGAAGCCGGTTATAGTGGCGCGGTAGCACCGCTTGGTACGGCATTGACTGATGATCAGCTAATGATTTTATGGAAGTTACTGCCGCCTCAGGATGCGCGCGATCCGACACGCGACTATTGTCCTATTCTCTGTTTTGACGGCGACAATGCCGGACTGCGCGCCGCTGGCCGGGCGATGGAACGCGCCCTGCCCCTCCTCACACCATCGCAAACTATCCGCATCGCGACGATGACGGGCGCGAAGGATCCGGATGATCTCCTGCGGCAATCCGGCAAGGCGGCCATGGATGCGATCCTGAAACAGGCCAAGCCGATGATCGATGTGATCTGGGAAATGACTATAGCCGGACGGCAGATGCGTACACCGGAAGAACGCGGCAGCTTTATCGCTGCGATCAAACAACGTGTGGGACGTATCGGCAATGAATCCCTGCGACAGCTTTATCAGGATGAAATTCAAAAACGCCTGAGTACTGCTTTCAACTGGCGAGCCGATAACGCCAGCAATCAGAACCGTGATAATCGCGGCAATAACAACCGTGGTGGCTCATGGCGTCCGCCCCAGCCGCCAATGCCGCTGATCAACCGCAAATTGCCGCCCAATGCCAAACGGCTATTCGAAAAAGCGATTTTGGCCCTGATGATTAACCACCCCGGTCTTTTTGCCGATTTTGGCGAGGATTTGGCCACAATTGCCTTTCTAAACCCAGATTTAGAGGGGCTAAGACAGCGTGTAATCGACATTTTATCGCTCGAGTCGCAGGAACCCCTTGACGCGGAAGAGCTTTATCGCCATCTGTCCCATACGGGTGAAGCGTTATCGGGCGGCGATTCCAGCCATTCAGGCTTGGAAGAAGTCTTGTCAGAGACTACTTATATGCATGTCGGTTTTGCGCGCCCCGGCCGGTCACTGGATCAGGCACGACAAGGTTGGAAATCTATTTGGAACAAATACTTGCAGGAGCAGCTTCAAGTCGACCTACAATCTGCGCGTCGCCGTTATGCAGAAGAATCCTCGGACGAAAACTATACCCGTCTGATGACGCTGCGCAGTCAGGTTGAAGCGCTGTTAACCGAATCAGGCGAACCGAACGGTTCGGATACTCTTTTATCATCAAGCCAGGAATAGTCAGATGGCCAAGAAAGCACCCAAGAAAATCGCAAAGCCAAAAGCCAAACCAGCTGCAAAGGCTAAACCTGTAGTCAAAAAAGCTGCAGCCAAGCCCGCTAAACCTGCGCCAAAGCCGATCACCAAGAAAGAACCCGTGAAAAAAGCCACCGCCGCCGCTGCGCAACCCGCAAAGATACCAGCCGTTAAAGCCAAAGCCGCTGTATTACCACCGCCGCCTGTAAAAGTTGTTGCTGCGCCCAAGCCAGAACAAAAACAAAAGCCGATGAATTTGAAGCTTGATGAGCCGAAGATCGAAGATGATAAGTCAGAAGCGCCGATCATCGAAAATGCCGTCGAAGCCATCAAGAAGATGATCAAGAAAGGCAAGGAGCGCGGATACGTCACTATTGACGAAATCAATGCCGCCCTGCCGCAGGACAAGATCAATTCGGACATGATCGAAGACACGATGGCGATGTTGTCCGAAATGGGCATCAGCGTCGCCGAAGGTGACGACGACGAAACGCCTAAGAAAGCCGAAGGCGAAGACGGCGAAGAAAAAGACGAAGACGAAAAAGCCAAAGAAGACGAACTGGGCCGTACCGATGACCCTGTACGTTTATATCTGCGCGAAATGGGTTCCGTTGAGCTGCTGAGCCGCGAAGGTGAAATCGCGATCGCCAAGCGTATTGAAGCCGGGCGTGAGATGATGATCGGCGGGATTTGCGAATCCCCGCTCACCATTCAGGCTATCCTTAGCTGGCATGATGCCTTGAACGAAGGCAAAATGTTGCTGCGCGACATTATCGATCTTGAAGCCACCTACGGCGGCGGTCCAAGTTCTGAGGCTGAAATGCTGGGCGAAGGCGAAAGCGCCCAACCCGAAGAAACCGAAGAAGAAAAGCCAGAGCCTGAGGAAGGCGAAGCCGGATTCGAAGACGGCGACGAACAGGAGAACCTGTCGCTATCGATGCTTGAGGAAAAACTGAAACCTCAAGTGATGGAAACCTTCGAGAATATCGCTGGTACCTATTCCAAACTGTTCAAGCTGCAGGCCCAACGCCATGCAGCAATGCAGAAAGGCGAGGAAATCACTCCTCAGTCCGACAAAAAATTCCAGAAGGTTAAGGATGAGCTAGTAGATCTGGTTCGTACCGTTCGCCTTAACAATCACCGTCTCGAACAGCTTGTTCAGCAGATGTACACGCTGAACCGCCGTCTGGTTGGCATTGAAGGACGCATTTTCCGTTTTGCCCTGGATGCGGGCATCAAACGCGAAGACTTCCTGGCGCGTTACACCAATCACGAGCTTGACCGCAACTGGCTGGTAGATGTTTTTAACCCGAAATCCAGCGGTAGCGTCAAGAAACTGGTCGACAAGCTGACCAAAGGCGTCAAGAAGGCCGAAAAAGCAACCAAGTCATTCTCCGAAGCCGGTTCTGACAATGTTACCCCGAACGTAAAGGCATGGACCAAGTTCGTTGAGAAGCATGAAGGCGAAGTTGACCGCCTGCGCGCCGAAATCGCCTCTGTCTGCGACGAAGCCGGTCTGCCATTGATGGATTTCAAGCGCATCGTCATGACGGTGCAAAAGGGCGAGCGCGAAAGTAACCGCGCCAAGAAGGAAATGGTCGAAGCCAACCTGCGTCTCGTTATCTCCATTGCCAAGAAATACACCAATCGCGGCCTGCAATTCCTCGATCTCATTCAAGAAGGCAACATCGGCCTGATGAAGGCGGTTGAGAAGTTCGAATACCGCCGCGGGTATAAGTTCTCGACCTATGCGACCTGGTGGATCAGGCAGGCTATTACGCGCTCCATCGCCGATCAGGCGCGTACCATCCGTATTCCTGTGCATATGATTGAAACCATTAACAAGCTGGTTCGTACCAGCCGCCAGATGCTGCATGAAATCGGCCGTGAGCCGACACCGGAAGAACTGGCCGAAAAGCTGCACATGCCGCTGGAAAAAGTACGCAAGGTGCTGAAGATCGCCAAGGAGCCAATCAGCCTTGAAACCCCAATCGGCGATGAGGAAGATTCGCATCTCGGCGATTTCATCGAAGACAAGAATGCGGTTCAGCCTCTGGACAGCGCCATTCTCGGGAACCTGCGCGAAACCACAACCCGCGTTTTGGCAACACTCACGCCACGTGAAGAACGTGTCCTGCGTATGCGCTTTGGTATCGGTATGAACACCGACCACACTTTGGAAGAAGTGGGCCAGCAGTTCAGCGTTACCCGTGAGCGTATTCGTCAGATCGAGGCAAAGGCTCTGCGCAAGCTGAAGCATCCCTCGCGTTCACGCAAACTGCGCAGCTTCCTGGATACCTGATAATTATCGCCGCTAGCGGAACGATTCTGGGGTGAATTTGCCGTTTGGCAAATTCATACGTGGCAGTGATTCGAATCGGCACGCGATTTTTTGCATTAAGAATCACACGCGAAGCATCATTCCGTCGCGGGCAAGAATCCGAATAGCCTATCAGCACGAGCTACCTGATCCCCTCAGCATCGCACCAACAGTTTCGCCTTGAGTGAAAGCGCATCTGGATTCCAGCCCGCGCCAGAGCGACGCTGAGACATAAATTTTATAAAAGCTCCAAACTCCGGACAAACAAAAAGCCCATATATATGGGCTTTATTGTGCAATTACTGCTGGTACAAATGCGGCAAACCCCAGAAAGCAAAAACCCCTGTTCGAGCTACCTGCAGTCGCGAGGCATATCGAACAGGGGTTGAAGAAACAATCGAGATCGCCGCTAGGCGACCGAGATTATATCTTCTTCTTTTTCTTAGCTGTGGTCGTCTTCTTCTTGGTCGCAGCTTTTTTCTTAGCAGCCATTAGAGACCTCCTAGTTACTAGAGTAGAGTGAGCACATGTTGTGTCCAGACTCGCAAACTGTCAACAACATTTTGATTTACACTTCAAAAAATGAATCTGAAACGCATCTATGTGAGTGACGCGTTGCAAGCTTGCAACATTTTTGAGGTGATGATGCATGTAATATCATCGCGCGGTGATGAAATGATGCCGCGATGATAAATGCAAAATGCAAAACATCTGCGATCAACGTGATGATGTGCAGGGATGCATTGGTTATGAAATCAAATTACTAACGAATGATGAAGATGTTGCGGTGCAACTCGCGCGCGCGAACGATGCGCAACATGCGAAGCAGAAAATTTCTTCTATGCAGAGAGAATCTGTCGGCAACGATCTAGAAACGGCGACGCATCACCCTGGCGCGACTCAAACAAATGAAAACAATCCTCGCCGTAAGTTGTCGCAACACCGTAAGCCTGCGGGCGGCCCGGCAAATCCCATTTCGGTGTGACGCAATGTGTAGGTGCAATCAATTGTACCGGTAAATTATGCTGTTTCCACGTATCGGTCCAAACCTGACAGACGTCTGCCTGCGGTGTTGGCTTGGCGGAAGGCCTGTTAAGCGCATTCCATACCTTGCGATTAATGAATGTGTACCATGCACCAGCATAAGCGCGGTTCGGATCGATGTGATTGGCAGCACCTTCCGCTCCCACCAACATTCCGCCGGAGGCAAGCTCAATCCCCTTCATAACCTTGGTGTTACTTAGGGGAATACAATCGATATCGAGGAATAGGAATACATCGACATCGTCCATGCGGGTCATGACCCAGTCGATCCATTCACCATGATTCATGCCGTGGATACGATGCTGATTAACGGGCATCTGCAATTTATCGCAAACAGCCTTTTGCGCCGCGACGATAGCGGGGTC
>JABDAH010000035.1 GCA_013289265.1 Alphaproteobacteria bacterium | reverse complement strand
AGTGCGTTTAACTCAGGAAGAGTTAGATGACATAATCAAAAAGCATGAGAACTATGCCAATGGTCGCATGGGCGGTGTGCGTGCGAATTTTGCGCACCACGATTTGAGCGGGCTTTCCTTTGCCAAGAAAAATATGGCGGATGCCGATTTTACCGGTGCCTATATGGTGGAAACGGATTTTGCCGAAACCAAGCTAGACCGCGCGATTTTATTTTGCGTCGATGCGCGGCAGGCCAATTTTCGGGGTGCAAGTCTTGCGCGCGCGGATTTGCGCGGCGCGGCCTTGCGCGGAGCCAATCTGGTCGGCGCGAATATGACAGGCGTCGATTTGCGTGAAGGATCCCTTGCCAATGCTGGCGGCGACGGTGAACTGAAAGCGGCACACAAGAACCTTACGGTTGTCGACAAAGGCGGTGCTAATCTAAGTGGCGCCAATTTGAGCAATGCCAAGATGGCGGGTGCCGTTGCTATCGATAGCAATTTCAGCGATGCGACGATGAAGAGCACCAAGCTGCAGAAATCGAGCCTCAAAGGCGCGAATTTTAGCGGCGCTAATCTGGAAAACGCCGACCTCAGCAAATGCGATCTGGAAGATGCCAGTTTCAAGAACGCCATCCTTGTAGGGACCTCTATCAATATCAGCGAAGTGTCGAAGGAAAATTTGGCCGGAGCATTGACGGAAAAAGCGGCCGGGCATGAACTGAAGGACCTTCCTACTCCTCTTGACCAGTTGCTCGTGCTGCATGAGACATGGGTGAACAGCAACGGCCAGAAAGGCAAGTTGCTTAATTTAAGCGGCTATGACTTGCGTCAGGCAACGGGCCTCGAAAAAGCCTGCCTGACGATGATGCGCGGTATCGGCACTATATTGTATGGGGTGAACCTATCCGGCGCGCAATTGCAAACGGCTGATTTGCATGATGCTGATTTGCGTCATTGTAATTTGCAGAAAGCTGATATGCGCGGTGTCAATCTGGCAAATGCAAAACTAAGCAATGCGCAGTTGCAGGATGTCAATCTGCAGCCGCTGGAATTGGAAAAAGGTCGCAAGTTACCGACGAATCTGTCGGGAGCGACTTTGCGTTATATCAATTTTGCCGGCGCCAATCTTCGGTCGGTTAATTTCCGCAATGCCGACTTAACTTCTTCGGATTTTAGTACCGCTATTATTACCGATGCCGATTTTAAAAACGCCAATCTTGACGATGTTAAATGCACGCCTGAGCAGAAAAAACAGCTGAAAATCACCTAAAATAAAGTCAAAAAAGGCTGGCTGGCAGAGCCATTTCCGCTATGCTTTGCGCATGCTTATTCGTCGCCTTCCAGAATCACTCGTTAACCGCATTGCCGCTGGCGAGGTGGTGGAGCGCCCCGCCGCCGCCGTCAAGGAATTGGCTGAAAATGCGCTGGATGCGGGCGCTACGCAGGTTGAGGTTAACCTGCGCGATGGCGGTCAGTCGTTGATATGTGTCACCGACAATGGCTGTGGCATGTCGCGCGATGAATTGCTGCTGGCGATCGAACGTCACGCGACTTCAAAACTGCCTGACGAGGATTTGTGGAATATCCAGAGTTTCGGGTTCCGTGGTGAGGCGCTGCCTTCCATCGCTTCCGTCTCGCGCATGACAATCACCAGCCGGGCCAAGGGCAGCAACGAAGCCTGGCAGGTTTTTATCGACGGCGGTGATGTAGGGGAACCGCGCCCGGCATCGATGGCGCAGGGCACGCGCGTCGAAGTGCGTGATCTGTTTTTTGCAACGCCCGCACGCCTTAAATTCCTGAAAACAACGCGTACGGAAAATGACTATGCGCGCGAAGCTATCGAAAAACTGGCAATGGCGCATCCCGAAGTGGATTTTATCTGGCAGGAAGACGACAAACGCCCGGTGCGTTTTAACGCGCAAAATCAGGGCCTGCTTGACGGTGAAGAGATTCTAAAAAACCGTCTGGCCGATATTATCAGCGATGAATTTATAACAAATGCTGTGCCTGTAGCCGCCACGCGCGAGGGAATCTCGGTCAATGGTTACACCAGTATGCCGACTTATCATCGTCCGACCTCGCGCGCGCAGTATTTGTTCGTCAATGGCCGACCTGTTCGAGATAAAATTTTGCTCTCCGCCGTGCGTGGCGCTTACGGCGATGTTTTGCCGTCTGGACGCTTTCCGATGCTGGTGCTGTTTCTTACCGTGCCGCCGCGTGATGTCGATGTGAATGTGCATCCCACCAAAGCCGAAGTGCGCTTTCGCGACAGCAGTCTCATACGCGGGTTGATTGTAACTTCCATCCGCAAAGCTCTGGAACAGGCCGGGCAATATACGACCAGTATCCTAGCGCCGCAGGCTCTGACGATGCTTCGTGCGGAAGGATCGGCACCTGTAAACTTTATGATACCGCAAGGGTTTGCCGAGAATACCGGTGGGCAAAGCTTCCGGAATTGGCAGGGTGTTTCTTCCAATACCGACGCAGCTATTGCAAATATGATGGCCGATATACCGCCTGCAGCGCGCGCCTCTGTTGTCACTGAAATATCAGCGCCTATGGGTCGCTTGGGCGCTGCTGTTGCGCAAGTGCACGGCACTTTTATTGTGGCGCAGACTGTTGATAGCGTTGTGATTGTTGATCAGCATGCGGCACATGAACGTATTGTTTATGAGAAAATGAAGCAGGCGCTGGATAGCCAAGGTATTAAACGTCAGATTTTGCTGATCCCCGAAGTGGTGGAATTTGATGAGCCTTCCGCAGCCCGTTTATTGGCGCGGGCGGAGGAACTGGCCGAGCTAGGTCTGGTGGTTGAAGGATTTGGGCGGGGCTCGATATTGGTGCGAGAAATACCGGCTTTACTTGGTAAAACGGATGTCAAAACCTTGCTAAAAGATTTGGCCGAGGAGCTGGCAGAATATGACGAGGCAGGCAGCCTTCGTGCCAAGCTGGAAGAAATATGCTCCACCATGGCCTGCCACGGGTCAGTACGGGCCGGCCGTGCGCTGAACCTAGATGAGATGAATGCGCTGCTGCGCCAAATGGAACAAACCGCCAATAGCGGCCAATGCAATCATGGCCGCCCTACTTATGTCGAACTCAAACGCACCGATCTGGAAAAATTGTTTGACCGGCGGTAGTCCATTTCTTTCTTTCCAGCCTTTGCTATAGTCGCCCCCTATTCATTCGCCCCCTCTGGTGCCCATGCCAAAAAAACGCCGCGTCGATAAATATAAAAGTGAAAATCCGCGCGCCCGTAAAACGGGTCGTGGCAAATCGTCTGGCGGCGGTTTTATGCCTTTCTTGCTGCGCGCTCTCATACTCGCGGTTATTTGGGGTGGCATTCTGATCGGCGCTTTTGTCGCTTACTGCGCAATTGATCTGCCGAACATTAACCAGATTACACAACCGCAACGCCGCCCCTCGGTAACGCTGGAAACGGCAGATGGCGCGGTGTTCGCGCGTTACGGTGATTTGTTCGGTACCCATGTTACATTGGATGACGTGCCCAAATATCTGCCAGAAGCCATCATCGCTATCGAAGACCGACGTTTTTACAGCCATTTCGGGGTTGATATCTGGGGCCTTATGCGCGCAGCAGCGCGTAACGTTGTGGCTGGCCATGTCGTGCAGGGAGGCTCCACCCTCACGCAGCAGCTGGCAAAAAATCTTTTCCTATCGCCGGACCGTAATATGAAACGCAAAGTGCAGGAAATGATGCTGGCGCTGTGGCTGGAACATACTTACAGCAAGGACCAGATTCTGACGGCATATCTAAATCGCGTTTATTTGGGCAATGGCACTTATGGTGTCGATGCCGCTTCCCGGCTTTATTTTGAAAAACCCGCGAGCGAAATGAATTTGCGCGAATGTGCGATTATTGCGGGCCTGTTGCGCGCGCCGTCGCGTTATGCCCCGAGCCATGATATGGCCGCTGCCCTTGCCCGTGGTAAAATCGTTCTGGAAACAATGGTCGAAGAAGGCTTCATCACCCAGCGTGAGAAAAAAGCCGCGATAGATTACGTGCCGCCGCCAAGCCATAAACCCGGCTCCGGCGGCGATGGGCGTTATTTTGCTGACTGGGTGCAGGACCAGACCGGGCCGCTATTGGAAGATGCCGCGCAGGACATTATCGTTACCACCACGCTTGATTTGAATTTGCAACGTACGGCGGAGCGCGATGTCGACGCAATCTTGTCGAAGCAGGATGGCCGCGATGTATCGCAGGCGGCTTTGGTGACGTTGGCTCCGGATGGCGGGGTGAGGGCAATGGTGGGTGGGCGTGATTACCGCACCAGCCAGTATAACCGCGCAACACAGGCGATGCGCCAGCCAGGTTCTGCCTTCAAGCCGATTGTTTATCTGGCAGCTATTGAGCAAGGCTTGTCGCCAGATGATATCATCCCCGATGCGCCGCTTACACTCGGCCATTGGTCGCCGGAAAATTTTGACGGCAAATATCGTGGCCCGATAACAGCACGCGAGGCTCTGGCGGAATCCATTAACACAGTTGCCGTGCGTGTGTTTCAACGGGTAGGCGCGGACCGTGTGATCGATACCGCGAGGGCTCTCGGCATTTCATCCCCACTGGAGCATGATCCGGCTTTGGCTTTGGGTGCGAGCGAAGTAACACCGCTGGAAATCACCGGTGCTTATGCGTCGCTGGCGGCAGGTGGCCGCGCCATTACACCTTATGCCATCAAGGAAATCCGCAACCGTCAGGGGGAAGTGCTTTACCGCCATACGGACGTCAACCCGCCGCTGACGGTGGATGAACATGCTGTGCGCGTACTTGTCGGTATGATGGAAGATGTTGTGCGCTACGGCACCGGTAAACATGCAGCGCTGGAGGGGCGCCCTGTTGCAGGTAAAACAGGAACCAGTTCCGACTACCGCGATGCCTGGTTCCTCGGCTTCACGGGCAATTACACAACAGGTGTCTGGCTAGGTAATGACGACAATCATTCGATGCGTAAAATTACAGGCGGCAGCCTGCCAGCCCAGCTTTGGCATGATTATATGACCGAGGCTGAAGCCGCCGTGCCGGAGCGTGACTTGCTGTCAAGCGGCGGGGGCTTCACCGGCGCCGTGACTAATGAAATCTCCAAAGCTTTCGGGGATTTTATTCACGGGATTGTGGGGAACGGTAACTAATTATTTCCGTGCGAGCAGTTTTGTCGCAGCCACAAAAACTTTCTCCACACTCAGGCTATCCATCAGATTATTCTGATGCGGGCCGGGATGTCTGAGGCTCTCCAGCAATGTTGCGCGACTTTTATCGGTGCGAACATAGGCACAATGCGCCCCCCAAGGGCCATAAATATCCTCATAACCGGGACCAAAAAGGCCAAGCGTTTTGGTGCCAACGGCAGCCGCCATATGCATCAAGCCGGAATCGTTGCCGAGAAAAAGCGTGCAGCGTTTCAGGCAAGCACCCACTGTCAATAAATCGCGACCGATCAACTCGATCCGGCGATTGTCGGGAATGGATTTCAATAAGGGCGCTATTTGGTCGCGCTCCCGTGTGTCGGCGATGACAAGTATGGTCGCATCAGGAAGGGGACCATCTTTGGCGGTTAACCTTTCGGCCAGAGCGGCAAAACGTTCAACCGGCCATTGCTTGGCCGCCCAGTTCGCAGCGGGGCCGAGCGCCAGTATGTGTGCGTTATTTGGTAAGATTTTATCCGCCTCAGCTTTGGCAGCAGCATCCAGCCAGATATGCGGCGCAGGCGGCGGCGATAGTTTCAGTGTCGCGCCGATTTCAACGACCTTATGGGCAGTTGGCATGCGCGGGACGTAATAACGTTTTTTGGCGAACAGCAGTCGCGAGATAAGGCTGTTACGCAGATCGACGATAATGTCCCATTTGGTATCAAAACAGTCGCGCCACAAGCCGTACCAGTGCAGGTTCCAGCTCTGTTTCTTCAGGATAATCAGCCGTTCCAGCCCCGGCGTAGCCCTGAACAGGTCAGCCGCGAAAGGACCGCAAGCTACGGTTATTTCCGCGCCGGGGTGATTGCCGACCAGCCAGTTCAGTAACCCGGTGGAAAGTACGCTGTCACCGACGCGGTTGGAGGTCAGGAAAAGGATTTTCATGATTTCTTATAAATGGTCTGTAAAGCGTGAAAAGATTGCATTGATCGCGGGAGATGCTAGACATTTTCGATGGCTGTTTATACAAAAATTTCTGAGCAAGACGCGTCCGAATTCCTGCAGGATTACGACCTCGGAACGCTGGTGGAGCTCACCGGTATTCGCTCTGGCGTTGAAAATACCAATTACTTCCTGACGACAACAGCGGGCCGCTATGTCCTGACCCTTTACGAAAAGCGTGTTCATACTGAGGATTTGCCGTTTTTTATCGGTCTGATGGAACATTTGGCGGCAAAGAACCTACCTTGCCCGAAACCGCAGAAGATGAAATCCGGCAAGGTGCTGGGCCATCTAGCCAAGCGCGCTGCAGTTATTATCAGTCACCTGAAAGGCGCTTCGCTTACCCGCATTGTACCGAATGATTGTGCCGAACTGGGGCGCGCTCTGGCGGCGATGCATCTGTCGGTGGCGGATTTTCCGATGCACCGTGCCAATGCCTTGTCCCTCCCGGGTTGGGAGAAAATGGTCGAGTTCGCGGCAGGACGTGCTGATGAAATCTTCGTGGGGCTCGGGGCTATTCTGCAGAAAGAAATCGCTCACCTGAAAGCCTATTGGCCCACTGACTTGCCGAAAGGCATCATCCATGCCGATTTGTTTCCGGATAATGTTTTCTTCGATGGCCCCAGACTTTGTGGCCTGATTGATTTCTATTTCGCCTGCGATGATCTGTTGGTTTATGATCTGGCTGTTTGCCTCAATGCCTGGTGTTTTGAACGGGATGCGTCTTTTAATATCACCAAGGCGCGCGCCCTCATCAACGGCTACGAAGAAGTACGGCCTCTATCGGCGGCGGAAAAAGAAGCACTGCCCTTGCTGTCACGCGGATCGGCCTTACGTTTCCTGCTGACACGGTTGCATGATTGGTTGCATCAGGTGCCGGATGCTTTGGTAAAACCGAAAGATCCGCTGGAATATCTGATTAAACTACAATTTCACCAAGGTGTACAAAATGTTTCTGCTTACGGGTTTGCCCCATGAATGAAGCGATGAAGCAGGTGGAGATTTATACCGACGGCGCTTGCAGCGGCAATCCGGGCCCCGGCGGTTGGGGCGCCCTAATGCGTTGTGGCGATACGGAGAAAGAACTCTCCGGTGGCGAGCCTAATACCACTAACAACCGTATGGAATTAATGGCAGCGATCATGGCGCTGGAAGCCCTGACGCGGCCGACGCAGGTCAAGCTCTATACTGACAGCAAATATGTGCAGCAGGGCGCGCTGGAATGGATGCCGCAATGGATCAAGCGCGGCTGGAAAACAGCCGATAAAAAGCCGGTGAAGAACGCTGATCTCTGGCAACGGCTACAGGCAGCTATGACCCCGCATAAGGTCGAGATGATCTGGGTCCGCGGCCATAACGGACACCCGGAAAATGAACGGGTGGATCAACTGGCGGTGGCGGCGATTAAGAGAGTGTAGTTGGCAATTTATTGATATAATTGAATATTTATCAAGTTATCGACGCGTTTCTTTTGTGCTATAAAACAGCAGTTTTAATCGTTTTTTATCGGAGAAAAATTATGGCCGTCTCATATGATTATCAAGGCCCGTTCATTACATTAGACAACGCGCTTGATTATAGAAGCCGTAGAGCCGATCCCTCATTAGAAAATTATGTGGCGGGTAGGCAAAGCCTACCCCAACCGACACGTGATGGCGTTGATGCCCGCGCTGCTGATCGCAGGGCGGCGGGAGCTGTTTCAAAAGCCCAAGCCTAAGCCTAAGCCTAAGCCTTGGTGCTGATCGCTTTTAGCATCGCTTCGGCGCTGGAGACTTCAAAAGCGCTGAGATATTTCACGCATCTATCTCTAGCTAATATGCGCTTTAACGAAGAGCAATGACGAGTGGTTTTGCTGATGGGGCAAAATGTGCAGTGGTTCGGATAGCGACTGTTATCAAAA
>JABDAH010000034.1:5498-10282 GCA_013289265.1 Alphaproteobacteria bacterium | reverse complement strand
CCAGTCGCCGGCGGAGCCTTTCATTTGGCGGAAAACCGAGACTTTTACGCCGTCAGCGCGCAGATCGCGGTCGCGGATAAACACATTAAGCTTGGTGCGTTCGTCTGGTGTTTCGGGCGCTGAATACCAATCGGTAATAATGACGCCGCCAAAAGGATCAGCCGATGCAATCGGCATAAAAGAGATCGTATCGAGCGCCGCGCGCCACAAAAAGCCGTTAACGCCAACGCCAAAACCGTCTGAATTCTTCTTTTTATCGCCGCCAAAAAGGTCGAGGCCGCCACTATCGCTAACCAAACTGCCGTTTTTATACAGTTTTTCGTGGTCTTTATCGCTGTAATTGGGGTCGCTATCGATTCCCAAAGTGGAGCAAGCGGTCAGAAAAAGCGGCAGCGAGGCGGCTAAAAGCAGAAATTTGCGAGTTGTCATGTGATCATCCTGAGGCAAAAAGGCCGGCGATTTTGTTAACGATCAGGGCCATTTACCCTCCTGTAATGCCGGAAAAACTATGTACTTGCAAGGCTCTAGTGGCGTTAACCTTGTTGTGGCTAAGATGCCACACAAAATTGGTGAATAGCGGGTTTATTGATTTCTTGCTTGTCTGTGCACGCCTCCTGTACCAAATTTCCCAACGGCAGGGCGTATTGCCCTTCTTTAGTCAACTCTAAGTCTACAACCTCTAATTCCATTCATCATCCACGAGGGGGATAACATGCGTAAAGTTCTTTTGGCGACGACAGCTCTAGTTGGCGTTGCTCTGGCAGGCGCTGCACAAGCAGCTACGACCTCGCCAGTTACTCTGAATGTTGGCGGTTACGACGATTTCGTCGCTGGCCGTTTCCATGAAGCACAAGGTACATCTGCTACCACACGCGCTCATGGCGACTTCGAAAATGAATACAAGATCAATTTCGATGCCCTCGGCAAAGCTTCAAACGGCGTTGAATACGGCGCTAACATCAGCCTATGGAACGGCCCTGAAGTGGCTAATCTGTGGACTGGCGGCGGAAACACCGTTGAAGTCAACTCAGCTTATGTCTGGTTGTCAGGTGCATTTGGTAAAGTATTGATGGGTGACGAGCACGGTGCTTCTGACCTGCAAGTTTACGCTCCAACGGTTGGCGAAGGCCAAATCGATGGTCGTTTCCAGGACTTCACCAGCCCAACGACTCTGACCCGCGTTTATGCTTCTGGCATCGACAACACGGAACACAGCACCAAGATCACCTACTACACACCTAAGGTCGGCAACGACATGGGCAAAGTGCAGTTGGGCGTTTCTTATGCTCCTAGCTTGTACGACTACGGTTCAAACGTAGTTAAGTTCAACTCAGGCGCAGCAACAAATGGCGCAATCTCGCCATATAAGAACGACATCAAGGCTGCTGCTGAATTCTGGGGCAACTGGCATCCTGTAACACTGGCTGCTAGCGCAAACTTGCAAACAGCTGACGCTGGCGCAACTGGAACAGGTGTTCCAGCTATGTACGCTTCAGCACCTGGTGCTGGCAACGGCTTCCAAGACTTCACGTCATGGGGCTTAGGCGCTCAGTTGGGCTTCTCTGGCCTCGCTGGTTTCACACTTGGTGGTTCATACCAGGATCTGGGTCGTTACGGCACAACCCATGCTCAGAACAAGAACCAAGATGTATACACAGTTGGTGCGAAGTATGAGTTCGATAAAGTTGGTGTAGGCGTAAGCTACCTGACCTCAAGCCAGTACAACAACCTGCTCACCGGCGGCACAGCTACAGGCGTAGTTAACAGCAACTACGTAAGCAGCTACAACGCTTGGGGCTTAGGTGCGACCTACACATGGTTCCCTGGTCTGACAACAAGCGCCGATGGCGTAATGTTCGAACAGAACGTAACCAACCAGGCAGACAACAACGACGGATACGTTCTGTTGGTGTCACAGCGTCTGGCATTCTAATTGGAATGTTTTCTTAGTGAGCGTTAAGCGAGCTTAGAAAACATCCGTCCCCGCGAAGGCGGGGACCCAATCTAGAATGAATAAAAGAATCGGAAGGGCGGTGAGGCAACTCACCGCCCTTCTTCTTTTTGTGTGCCTAAACTAAAGTTCGCCAAGATAGTGAGCCTGGATTATAAGAATTCTTATGCCCGCCATCGCTGAACAGCTTAAAAACATCCGCCAGAAAATGGGTCTTGCCGCCAAACAGGCAGGACGAGATCCATCCTCTATTGATCTAATTGCCGTGAGCAAGGGCCAGGGCGCCGAGCTGGTTCGCGAAGCCATGAAGTCGGGACAAGATTATTTCGGCGAAAACAGGGTTCAGGAGGCGCAAAATAAATTCACCAAATTGCGGCCTCTACATGCACCGTTAAAGCTGCATCTGATTGGGCCTCTGCAGACAAACAAGGCGGAAGCCGCCGTTCTACTTTTTGATGTTATCCAGACGCTTGATCGCCCTAATCTGGCGGAAGCTTTGGCCAAGGCGATACGCAAAGCAGGTCGCTCACCCAAACTATATGTTGAGGTGAATATAGGGCAGGAGCCGCAAAAAGCCGGCACAGCGCCAAAAGATTTAGAGATATTTCTGAAATATTGCCGCGAAACATGCCTGCTAACTATTGACGGGCTGATGTGCATTCCGCCCCAAGCTGTTGATCCGGAACCTTATTTTATCGACATGAAAAAACTGGCGTCTAAGCATGGCTTAAAGCGCCTCAGCATGGGTATGAGTGCCGATTTTGAAACGGCGATTCGCTGCGGCGCGACCGAAGTTCGTGTCGGCTCAGCCCTTTTTGGCCAAAGATAGCTACTCCAATTAAGGCCCTACCACCAGGCAGCTTTGCCCATGCTGGTTTAGGTAAGTACAAGCCGTTTGCGCTGTGCGTTGATCCATCGACATCAGGCGGGCTCTGAACATAGTCACAGTGCCGGAAGATACTTTCTGAATGACGGGGTCGCTGTCGGACAGTAATTGCGGCAGGCTTGCTGTCGCGCTTGCCAAAGCCTCGCGGCCCATTTCAGGATCGCCGTAAGCGCCAATCTGGACACCCCAGCCTTTATTGGTTGCGGCGGCAGGAGGTAGCAAAGGTTTGAGGGTGCCGGCAGCAGCCATTTTAACAGGAGCGGGCGCGGGAGGAGCCACAACAATCTTTTTGGCACTATTGCTGCGCTTGGCTGGTAGTTGGACATCGCTATTATCATCGTCGTTATCAGCGGTATCATTCCCGTCACCTTGCGCCACCACCATAGCGGGTTTGGATGGCGGGAGAGGTGCTGCGATAGTGGTTCTCGATGGGTAATTATCATTCTGGATTTCGGCAAAGCATTGATCCAGCAATACGGCCATCTGGTTATCGCGCGTGACAGCGGAATGTCCGCCAAAGACAACACCAATCAAACGTTTACCATCGCGCTTGGCCGATGCTACCAGATTAAATCCCGAAGCGCGGATATAGCCGGTTTTGATACCGTCCATACCGTCATAACGATCCATCAGATGGTTATGATTGTGATGGAAGATACCGGCATAGGTGAAGCTGTCATGGCTGAAATAGGGGTAGAATTGCGGGAAGTGGTAAATCAGCGCATGACCTAATACCGCCATATCCCGCGCCGTCGTAATTTGTTCCGGGTCAGGCAGGCCTGACGGATTATTGAAATGGGAATGCGTCATGCCGAGGGTGCGGGCTTGCCGGGTCATGATCTCGCCAAAAGCTTCTTCGCTGCCGCCGAGCCCTTCGGCCAGAACAACGGCTGCGTCATTGGCGGATTCCGTCACCAGCCCCAAAATGGCATCTTCGACCCGGATATTTTGACCTGGCCGTAGCCCCAGTTTTGACGGCGACTGTTCGGCTGCGTTGGACGAAACATGCAGATATTGGTTCAGCTGCAATCGGCCATTTTCCAGTGCCTGAAAGGTCAAATAGAGCGTCATCATCTTGGTTAGGGATGCTGGATGGCGCAGGCTGTCGGGGTTCGTTGCGTGCAAAATACGCCCGGTTTCAGCATCAATGACGATATCGGCATAGCTGGCGCTACGATCAACCAGAGCGGGGTGGTGAACTTTATGGTGTTTGACGTGATGAGGCCGCGCTTCAGCTTGGTGGGGGCTCAGGGCAAGGGCCAAAAGCGCAAGAAGGAATGGGATTCTTATGGCTTTGGGCTTAAATTTTCGCATAGAGGCTCTAGGGTTAGTCACGTTCAGGCGAATTCAGCTGATTCGCCAAGCTCTTGAGCATTAGCCGCAGTGACTCTGAAAGCAAGCTTTGTTCACACCAGATATTGACATTGTGGGTAAAACAAATCATTATTGTGCAGTGCAGCATAAAGAGGATCTGTTTAACTCTTAGCCAAAGCTGATGTCATGTCAAAGAAAAGCAAACACGGCAAATCAATACCCCCAATAAAATCTGTCGGCGCCTTTAATGCGCCTTCGTTGCCATCCCCACCCACAACCCGGAGTACTGTTATGCAACCCTCAAATGATCATATGGAACATATCGAAAGAACAACCCAAGGTATGATGAAAGCCTGCGAAGATGCGAGTGGCATGGCGCGCGATCATATGGATGCTGCGATGAAAGCAGCTGCCGTTGTTAACAAAGGCCTCGAAGAAATCGCCCGCAATGCCAGCAGCCTCATTCAGGAATCAATGACTCGTGGCATCGATGCCAGCAAGAACATGATGAGCGCCAAGAGCATTCCCGAAGCCATGAACAGCCACAGCGAATTCCTGAAGGATTGCTTTGACCAATGGATTTCCGGCGCGGGCAAAATATCCGAAGTAGCTGCGCGCACGGCGCAGGATGCC
>JABDAH010000034.1:0-5488 GCA_013289265.1 Alphaproteobacteria bacterium | reverse complement strand
GGGCCCGATTGCAGAAAATACCAATAACGCGATCAACAAAATCGCGCAAAAAGCAAAAGCGGCTTAAGGAAATTCTAGGGGCTGGGAATCGAGTATCGGAAAAAATTCGAGGATTGTATCCTCGATTTTAATACCGTATCTTTCCTGGTCCCTAGTTCTTAAATCCCAGTCCCTCTTATGGCTTTCTCTGATATCACTGCCTGGAGCGTTATTCTCGGCCTCTCGCTGATGTCGGTGGGTGGTTTTGTTCTGTGGGCTTACGGTGCCCGTATGCCGCGGCATGCTGTGCTTGCAACGGGTCCAGAAGCCGAGGCCACGCGCAACTTCCATCTTAATCTTGTTCGCTGGTTTTTTGTTTACGGCATTCTGGTTGTTGCTGCCGGGGCAGCTTTGTTGTTCTGGGCTGGTTCGGTTTTCTTTTAAATTGCCTGATGATACTTGCTGGGTTCTTTGATTCTAAACCCGTCCAAACCCATAATAGAAAACGCAGGCAAGGCTGGAAACTGTCAACATCAGAAAAGTCAGTTGCGCGCCGAGAAAACGCATCAACCCCGCACCCTTTATTTCATTACTTCCTGCGGCATGCAAGATGCGCGCGACAAATAGCGTGATGCCGAGCGCATGTATAACAAAAGGAGGTGTGCCCTTCAGTTCGATCAGTGTCAGAAGAATAAGCGCGATTGGCACATATTCAACAAAGCTGGACAACACGCGTTCGGCGCGACGCATCTCGCGATCGGTTTGCTGGCCCTGTCCTGTAACCCGCATCCAGTTCTGCATCACATTGAATGACAGGATCACCAGCAGTAGTCCAAGCATTCCGGCATAAAGCAAAGTGGTTTGAATCAGCATGGTTGCCTCAAAGGAATCGCAGGTAAGGTTAAGAGAGCTTAACCATAGTTTCCACTTTTGCCTATGTTTTAGGAGCGAGTTAGAGAAGCAGCTGCCGATAGCTAAAATTTTACCTAATTCCTAAGATTTATTCGAAGATTTAATCAATTATTAGCTGCAATTCCGTAGGATGTAAGAACCTTCAAAAGTGACTTATTTTTTAGTGGAACAGCGGTGTCATTATGAAAAAAGCGCATCTTCTTTTAGCTCTAGCGATTTGCGTTTTGTCTTTTGCGACAACTCGTCATGCTTTCGCAACTTTGCAAGCGACGCAGTGCGATATCGGCGGTACGAGTTCTGCCTTCACCGATAATAGGCCTTGCGTTGCTGCGCCGGATGGCGCTGTTGTCAAAAATGATATATCCCATTTTAATTCGGTTCGCACCGAGGCGGGCAAAAATGCAGTCGGCGCTATCGAGATGTACGGGAAATGCCGTTATATCGATAACGCTACCGGAGCATCCTATTTTGGTCCCTTTAGCCTTGTCACAGAATGGAGTGCCTTTACCAGTCATCCTCCTTTTACCCTAAAGTCATGCGCACGTCCTTATCTTCAACCAACATATACTATCGATACGTCCGCGGTTTACCCGCAGTCTGATCCATCAGTCACAGTAGCTGCGCCATCACGTGGCGGCGTTATGATTTATGGCCGCACTGGTGACACATGGTCATCGCCGATCGTTAATCTCAACTGCCGCGGCGGTAAAGAAACGGTACAGGTAAAGGCAGTCTGGACGGCCGGTGCTTCTCCTGATGGTTCTGCTACGGGTGTCACGGCTCCTGACTCCAGCTGGGGAACCCCGTCGGCCTTTTACGGGCCGGATATTGATTTTAAGGTCAGTGACACTACAACGAATGCTGCAGCGGGTACGGACATTGTCATTAATAGCGGCGACAACGTACAACTCAGCTGGATATCTTCCGGATCAATTGCTGGCCACAGCCCAAACTGGAATGGAACCAACGGCGCAACTGTTACCCCTGCAGCGGATACAACTTATACCATCACGCTTGGTACGCTTTTGCAGGATGGCACGACATTGACAACAGCAGCCTCCGTCACCGTTCATGTTCATCCCATCGGTCAATGCGGTAACGCCAATGGTCAGCAATATACTAGTAAACCGACATCGGATTTATGTGCGGCGAATAGCGATATTGTGCCACCTGGCGTAACCGGCACCGACCCATGGAACTGGACCTGTACACGTAACGGCGTCTCGTCACCTACTTGTACGGCACAGTCTGCGTTCAACGGTAAATGCGATCCTGCTGCAGCGACAACAGTATCAATGAAGCCCGCGAATGGCGCTTGCGCCAAAGGCACGGTTACCGGTTTTTATAACCCAAGCACCAATGTATGGAAGTGGACCTGTCAAGGATCCGGCGCAGGCCATACTGATGATACCTGTACGGCAGATTACGTTTCGGTAACTGGCCAATGTGGCAGTGATGATGGCGCGACACTGAACAATTTACTTAATAACGACTCTAACCTCTGCGCTGCGGGCGGCGTCAGTAATTTCCAGGTAAACAACCCTCCTACGCAGGAAGGCGCGTGGACATGGAGTTGTAATGGCACCGACGCATTCTGCGGTGCTCAGTCAAATTCGACCTCGCCGGTAGATGGGCAGTGCGGCAGTTCCAACGACCAATCATTCAATGCGCAACCGGGAACCAATCTCTGCAATGGCACCAGCTATAACAATGATATAAGTGGCTCAGGACCCTGGACATGGTCTTGCGCAGGACAGAATGGCGGCAATCCCGTTAGCTGCGTTGCGCAACTGGACCCTGGCCCCATCTGTGTGCCTGTTTCAGGTGCGGCGATTAATCTTGGTGACAGTTACCGGGTAGGGCCGGTTGATGATTATTACACGATCTCCACCCCTACTTTGAATGTCTGCAACACATTGTCTGCGAATGGCACAGCCTTCACGAGTGGCCATGCTTTTGTCGTCACGACCGATAATAAATCCAGTTCGTGGGGCGGTGTTCTGAGAAGTTGGAACTTTGTACAAGGTGTGCAGTCACATCAAACTTATACGGCGCCAGGTTCCAAGAGCACAACGATTGATATCTATTATGGCTATGACCATGATGCCCAACTGAATCCAATCGATCCTTATTGCAGTGTCTACGCAACCATAACGCCGACACGTACGAATGGTACAAATCAGCATAAGGTAGGCATGAAGTTGTCGAATCTGTCGACGCCGGGCAAAACTTGCTTATGTACGCCAGTTGCTTTCACTTATGACAATACCACACCTTATACGGCGGGCAATCCGCCGTCCGTCTGGGATCCAAACACAGGAACTTACCCTACTTATCCGAACATACATGCCTATACCGGCAACTATTTCGTATATTATGATGCAACTATATCATGTTGGGGTGCGGCCCGTTGTAACATGAATCCGTCGACGCGACTTCCGGCCACTTTGCAAATAAACGATATTTGTAGTCTTGTACCGGGAGGGTTATCAGCTGGGGAATCTTTTACGATGCAATTGAAATCAATATTGAATGCTCCCGGTAACCCTGACAATGGGAGCGCTATGACAGGCATCTGGAATCCAATGTTAACCAAGGGTGTTCCGTTTAATAGCTCATACTCGCCGTCGCCTTACAATAGCGACAAAAAAGTTACGACGACATTGGATTATGACGGCAACTGTCAGGTAACGATGGGCGCTTATTATGACTCAAACAGCAACACGGCTTTCCCTGGCGCAGGTGTTGAGCTCGATAATATAACGCCTATCTGCCCGTAAGTATTTAGAATGAGTGTTGTTAGCGGCAATGCCTTTGCAGAGCGTCGGCCCGATGCTCATCTATGCGTAGCACAGCCACCCGATGATTATCGTTGGTAGCATTGAAATCTAAGTATGGCTTGAATTGTAAGAGCAGGGGCTCTGTTGCAGCGCACTCAGAATCTACTTACCTAAAATATGACCTGATTTAGGCCTAAAGGGTCATTATTCACTATTTAATAATTTATTAGCTGCAATTTCGTATTATGTACAATGGTTCCCGACCACCTGTTGAGTGCAGCAAACAAAGGATAGGTCATGAAAAAATCGCATCTTCTTTTGGCTTTGACCCTTTGCGCTTCGCTTTTCATGGCGCCACATACCGGCTCCGCTTCCCCTAGTAACGAATGTAATATTTCCGGCACCAGTCCCAACGGCATGCCGCCTTGTTTGGTTACCAATGGTCTTGTTGCCAATGACAGGACGCGTTATTTGGCCGTCCAAAGCAATCCCGGCGATGCCATAGGTGCGCTCGATTTAGATGGCACTTGTCGTTTTACCGATAATACCACCCTGGTAAGTTCTTACTTCGGGCCATTTAGTTCTCCGCCGGAATGGGCAGCTTTTGTTGCACATCCGCCATTCCCGCTGCATGCTTGTTCGCGCCCCCAAACGGTTGCCAATGGCAGCCCACTTGTCGTGCCTGCCTTGCCTCCCTCAACAATGAACGGTCTTATACCTGGCGTCGGTGTACCCAACCCAACGCCTGCAGTATCTTTAACACTGAGTGGCGGCGGCGATAACCGCTTTGTTAATGTTGAGGAGCAAACTTATTTCCGGTGGGGAAGTGGGCTTACCAATCCTACTCCCGCTGATGAAGGCAAAGACGGCAAGCACTACACGCAAGGAACAAATGGTATAGAATTAACCCAGACCGTGGACTTCACCTATAATCCAGGTGGCAATGGTGCCAGTTGGGTAACGGTAGCGACCAGGAAATTTACGGCGACGGCAGCGCAGGATAACGGTTCCGCAACGCCTTGGACGGCGGGCACGACCACCTATACGACCCATGCTGGTGGCAGCAGTTCCTCAGGTGGTGGTTCTTCTGGCGGCAGTTCCGGTAGCCCTTCCGGCGGTTCACCATCCAGTAGCTCATCCTCAGGTGGTGCCCAATGCGGTGCGCTTAACGGACAAAATGATCTGTCGGCTTCACCGCAATCGCTTTTTACGGTTGATCCTGTCCATAATAGTTTCTGCGGCGGTGGCGCATTTGCCAGCGCCGATAATATGAATTTTGCCACCGGGCCTTGGCGCTGGACTTGCGATGTTTACCGCGACGATAATAACCCTCACATTGTTTCATGCTCGGCCAATTCACGCCCGCCATGCGGTAGTGCCAATGGCACGCAGGTATCCAGCGCGCCCGTCGCGCCCTACCTCTGCAACACAGGTGACACAGCCTCCGTGGTCAATGCTGTAGGCACGCCGCCGACATCCTGGAATTGGACTTGCAGCAGAAGCGGGGTTTCGTCCGCAACCTGTAACGCATCCGTTACCCCTGCTGACGGAGCCTGCGGTACAGCTGCAATGCCTCAAACGCAAGCGCCGTCCAGTGGATTCTGTAGCTCTGGTACCTATGGCAATGACATCAGTGGCTCCGGCCCATGGACCTGGAATTGTAAAGGCATAGGTACAGGCAGCAAGAATGCTTCTTGCACGGCGACCGCACAGCCAACCAGTTGCGACACCAATCAAGGTCTGACGGATGTCACATTCCAGACATTGACGGGCAGCACGCTCAGCGCCATCACCCATGCGACCTTATGTGTGCCGAA
>JABDAH010000033.1 GCA_013289265.1 Alphaproteobacteria bacterium | reverse complement strand
AGGAATGTTTGGCCTGTCAGTAAATTTTTGCCCGCGAGGGTGAAGGTAAGGGGGAGAAAGATGCCGAAAAATTTTGACGACGTAATCTCCCCCGCGCTGACGCAATCAATCGAAGATGCTATCCTGTTTGGCAGCCTAAAAGATTTGGATGCCGTTCTGGAAACTATCGAGGATCACGAAGATTTCCCGGAAACCCTGCGTTATGATCTGCAGGCTTTGCGGCATTTCCGCGCCCATTATGGCAAAGACGGCATTATCGAACCGCAAGACGCGCTGCAAAAACAAAAAGCCGTGGTTATGGAAACGGCCTGGGGCGCAGAATTGCTCGACACCCTGCGCCGCGAAAATAAAATCGTCGCTCTGCGGCAGGCGTAACTTTCTCACTCACTCTAGGATTGTTCATGGTTGATGGTGCTATCAAGAAAACTTCGCTGTTCAAAGAAACCTTTGTCACACTCAAGGCGACGGCCTCCGAATGGTGGCCATGGATGTTGGTGTTCGGACTTTTCTTCGGCATTTTGCAGGTGGAGTTTTCCTGGCTCTCCGCGCGCAGCCCTTTCATGCAATTCATGCATCAGCATCCAGAACTTCAGGGTCACCCGGAGGTTTTGAAGAAAAATAAAGAACTAATGCAGCAATATATGACAGTTGTCGGTGCTTCTCTGCCGGATTTTCTGGGTTATATGTCGCTTTATGTTTTGGGAACGCTTGTTTTAGAGGCTGTCGCTTTTTATATCATGACGGTTATGCAGATGCGTTTTGCTTTTCCTGCAACAACTATAGAATATAGCGTCAGGAATTTTTTCTACTGGTTTGGCAAAGTTCTGTGGAAATATATTCGTCCTGTTTTATGGGTGTTATTGCCGATTATCGGTATGTTTTTTTATCTGCGTTCCACGATACACTATACTTTGGTTGGGCCTTTGGCGATTTTACGCAAGGGGGATGAGCTTAAAACGAGTTGGGCAATGGCGGAGGGCAATTGGTGGCGGATTTTTGGCAACGAATTCGCGGTTATTCTTTGCCTGATGCTGATTGTTATTTGCGTTAGTCTGGTACCGGGTGTGCTTGTGCTGGCGGGTGGAACTGAAAGTAAAGCAGCTCAAATTTTTATGGGAATATGGCAAGGGGCATTCGTAAGCCTTGGTGTAATAACAAGCACCACTTATGCCACCGTGGCTTACCGCGTTTTATTGGTGGAAAATCAGTCAAAAATGACTCCGCCGACTCAGGAAGAAGTAGTATTATAAAGATCAACTTTTGAGGCTTATTATGTCCGGACTCCTTACCCCTAATCCTGTTTACAAACCGTTCCGCTATCCGTGGGCTTACGAGGCCTGGCACAAGCAGCAGCAGATTCACTGGCTGCCCGAAGAAGTGCCGCTGGCCGACGACATCAAAGACTGGAAACAGAAACTGACGGCGTCGGAACGTAATCTGCTGACGCAGATTTTCCGCTTCTTCACGCAGGCCGATGTCGAAGTGAACAACTGCTATATGAAGAAATATGCGCAAGTGTTCCAGCCGACTGAAATTCAGATGATGCTATCGGCTTTTTCGAATATGGAAACCATCCATATTGCCGCATACTCGCATTTGCTTGATACCATTGGCATGCCCGAAGTCGAATATTCCGCTTTCCTGCGTTACAAGGAAATGAAGGATAAATACGACTACATGCAGAATTTCACGGTTGATAGTCCCGTTGAAATCGCCCGTACGCTGGCGGTGTTCGGCGCCTTCACCGAAGGCCTGCAGCTGTTTGCTTCGTTCGCGATGCTGATGAATTTCCCGCGCTTTAACAAGATGAAGGGCATGGGGCAGATTGTCACCTGGTCGGCTAGAGACGAAACCCTGCATACGCATTCCATCATCCGCCTGTTCCGCGCGTTTGTGGAAGAAAACAAACATGTCTGGACGGACAGCTTCCAGCGTGAACTGTATCTGGCCTGCGATACCATCATCGATCATGAAGATGCGTTTATCGACCTGTCATTCGAATTGGGCGGCGTCGAAGGTCTGACCGCTGATCAGGTGAAGGCTTACATCCGCTACATCGCCGACCGTCGTTTGACGCAGCTTGGCATGCAACCGATCTACCGCGTGGCGAAAAACCCGCTGCCGTGGATGGACGAAATGCTGAACGGTGCCGAACATGCCAACTTCTTTGAAGCGCGTGCGACGGAATATTCCAAAGCCGCTACCAAGGGAACTTGGGAAGAAGCTTTTGCCAGCATGAAGGAAGATGCGGAGTAAAAATCGGCAACGTCATTCCGGAAAGCTTTCTCTTCGGCTTGCGTAAGCAAGGCGAAAGAAAGTTTATCCGGAACCCCGTTACACTTTCAGTAAGTGCTCAAGAGGTTCTTGAGTACTTGCGTCACCAGCCACTGGGTTCCGGATAAAATCGCATTTTCCTGCTAACGCAGTAAAAAGCGATTTTTCCGGAATGACGTTATTTCATTTTGAGGCTGAACCGTGACCCTCATCTTTACTCTTCCCACCGCAAGATAACCTGCGCTGCTTTGACGCCTGACCGTATTGCGCCTTCAATGGTTGATGGCAGGCCCGTTGCCGTCCATTCCCCTGCCAGCGCCAGATTCTTCCATTGTGTATAGGCAAGGGGCCGCAAGGCATTCTGTTCCGGCGTTGAGGCAAAGGTCGCGTATTTTTCCTTGAAAATACGGTGCGGTGGTATCGTTTCCGGGTCGAGGTCGTAAAGCTTGGCGAGATCACGCCAGATATAAACCGCCATATCGCGGGTGGGGTATTGGTCGTAACGCTCGGCGCAACTGACGGTAACGGAAGCCACATCGCCGCGCACAAAGGCCCATTCCGCCACGCCGCCGACAAGGCCTGTAAAACCTGCGGCATTGTTCGGCACTTCCACACGGTAATGCGCATTGATGATGGAGCGGAATTCCGTCGGTACTGAAATTTCCGGCATGATATCGCGCACGACCCAGGCGGGCAGGGCGAAGATCACCTTGTCACTGGGTTCCAGCTCGAACACGCCGTTATTGAATTCCAGCTGACGAATACGGTTATCGTCTTTGTAAACCGCGCGCAGGCGGTGATTATATTTAATCTCCACCCCATGCTGCTGCAGCAGGTTAAGACAAGGCTGGATAAAGGTTTCCGACAGGCCGACTTTGGGTATCAGGGGGATGCAGGCATGGCCGCCGACGGCAAAAGTCTGCGCGAAAACGCTGGCCAGCATGCTGGCGGAGGCGATTTCAGCTTCGGTATTCATCACGCCGATGATGATCGGCTCCCACAGACGGCGATAAAGCATATCGCGCTTCGGCAGGCGGTTTGCAATCGTATCATCCGCGCGCGCCGTCATGATGCGTAGCGCCGACAGGTAATCCAGCGGCTTGGTGCCAGCGACGCGGCGATTTTTGTTAAAGACCCACCACGGCATCACGCCGTTGCTCATTTTTGTGATCCAGCGGTCGCCGGTTTCCAGATCCATGAACGGATAAATCGGAGCTCCCGGCCCGCCCATCGTCTCCTGCGCGTGAGTGAGGTAGAGGTAATCCTGAATGGCGACATTGCCGCTAAGCACCAGATGATTACCGTTATCAATGCGGCAATCCAGCTCCCGGTCATGAAAGGAACGGCAACGCCCACCTGCAAAAGGCGCGGCCTCATGCAGGGTGACTTTCTTGCCAGCCAGCGTCAGCTGCAAAGCAGCCGACAGCCCCGCCATGCCCGCGCCGATGATGTGAATGTGGGTATTGTCCTGAGTCATAAGATCCCTTTAGCCCCGGCAATTAACCACATTTATGACGAGATACAAAAGTCTAATTACTTTTTATTTTCCGTAGTATTATCGCCTGTAGCTTGGTAAGGGGAAATGATCATGAGTAATATAAAGTTAGAAGAATTGCGCTTTTTAGCTCCTGCTACTGAAGCCGAACGGACGGAAATAAGTAAGGTTTTGAATGCGCAAAACCCTACCTTTGTTGCCGAGGAAGGTTGCCTTGCTATACTGGCGTTTGGAGGAACTATTCAATCGGCTTATGTGCCTTCAGAAGAAAATATTAAACCTGTTATTATGAATACAGTATTTGAAAGGACACTGGAACTCATAGAGCGTTTTGGAATAGCCAGCTCAAAATTATCCGGCGCCACTCTTATCGCTAAAGATAGTCGTGATATTACAAATCCTGATTTAGCGTTTCTCATTCATGCTATTCAGCAAATTCCTAACGACAGAATCGTAGTGACGTGTGGAACTTATATGTTGCCGCTTATTGCTCGGGTATTGCATTTACATTTTGGTGAAGGGAAATCCAAAAAGATTGTTGGCGTTACGGGTAGCTGGTTGCCTCCATCGCAGGAAGCGCAGGATGTAGACTATAATGCCGGTGGAACTATCGCGGCCATGAACGCTTTTAAACAAGCCAGGCAACAGGGAATGGTGTTTGTGCAATTTCATGGTGAAATCTTTATTGGCGATGCTTTGGTGAAACTGGATATTCACCTGCCCGGCATAAGCCCTAGATTTGCACGTCCCACCGTTGAGACTAGATAGCTTATCCCACCAGCTGCCGCAGCACGATCCAGATCTTCTGCCATTTCGGCAGCGTGATGCGCGTTGATATGTTTTGCCAGTTATCCGCAACCACACGCTCAAAAATCGCACCGTAATAAGCGCGCATAATTCTGGCGGGCTTCATTGCGGCCGGGATGCAAAGGCTCATCGCGGCATCGGCTTTCTTGAAATGTTCTCGTGCTTCGACGGCCAGATCACCGCAGACGAGCGGCAAATTTTTGTGCGCCAGAACTTCCGACGGTGCGCGTGTCGTGATGCCATATCTTGTCAGCAATTCTGCTGGCAGATAGAGCCGCCCGCGTGCGGCATCTTCATAAAGGTCGCGCAGAATATTGGTTTTCTGCAAGGCGCGGCCCAGATGATAGGAGACTTCCATCGCCTCCGGGCTGTCATCACCAAAAATGCGCACCGAGGCGCGGCCGACTGCTGACGCAACCCGGTCACAATACAGGTCAAATGTAGCGGCGTCTGGAGCGCAAATAGGTTCGCCGGCATCCATCGCCATACCGTCGATGATGTCCTGAAAATCCTTTTCAACCAGGTTAAAGCGGGGGATCGCAGGCGCCAGCGCCGATGTTATGGTGTCGCAGGGGTGGCCTCGAAACAAATCACTGATGCGTTCGCGCCATTGCTGTAAACCTGCGGCGCGTGTTTCCGTTGTCGCGCCGTCATCAGCGATATCATCAACTTCCCGGCAAAAAGCATAGAGCGCATACATCGCCTCGCGGCGCGCTGACGGCAATATCGCCATACCGGCATGAAAGCTGGAGCGCGATTTCGTCACGCGCGCTTTCACGTCCTTGATAGCGTCTTGATAGAGCGGTGCCGCCATTGTTGCTAGAGCCATGCGCGGATCATGCCTTTTATGACGGCGCCTGCAACTGATAATTTGCTCAGCTTGACGTTATCGCATAGCGGGTCGCGCTTGCGCAGCAAGGCAACCAGTTTTTCCGCCAGAACACAAATAATAGCGGTTTCAGCTTTCAGCCTTGCATCGGTAACTTGCGGCGATAATTTACGCGCCTCGACCAACATCGGTTGCAGCTTGTCCAGCATGGCATCCAGCGTCAAACGCAGGCCCCTGGTGCATTTGGTGTGCGCCAGTTCTGCCGTATTGCCGCCATACTGGGCCAGCATATCCTGCGGAATATAGACGCGGTCCAGCTGCCGGTAATCGTCGGCGCAGTCCTGAATATGGTTGATGATCTGCAACGCATTGCACAGCGCGTCATTGGCCTCCCACGCGGTTGCGCCGATGCCGTGCAAGGCCAGCACATGACGTCCAACAGGGGCTGCGGAATAACGACAATAATCGATCAAATCGTCCCAATCGCTGTAACGCAATTGCGTTGCATCACGTTTAAAGGCAGTCAGCAGGTCAAGACAATGTTGCGATGTGATGCGCGTTGCATGCAGGCTTTCGCGCATGGCGGCGGCGCTGGGGACATCGGTAGCTCCGGCATCGCCCAGCACTTGCGCAAAACGGTTGAGGCGGCGCACTTTCTCGGCAGGGTCCAGCAGCGGATGATCGCTGATGTCGTCGGCGGCGCGGGCAAAATTATAAAAGGCGTGGACATGGATGCGCAGGTCCGGGCGGATCAGTAGCGAGCCAACCGGAAAATTCTCGGTGCTGCGGTTTTTGCCGCTATCGGTGTTGATGATTGCAGGTGATGTCATTGTCATGAAGCTTGCGCACGGCCCTTCCATTGTCCGCCTTTACCCTGCCAGTAAAGCCGGGCCGAGTCGATGGTAGCCCCAATATAAACAACTGCGGCGACGGGTAAAGTGACTGCCCATATAATTGGCAGGCCGTAAAAACGCACCATCGGCAAATAAAGCAAAATCATAAAGATAGCGGTCAGCAAACCAAGTCCCGTTGCAAGCATGCCGCTGGTAAGCGGCAGCACAAAGGGCGCCATGAAAAGCAACCCCATGCCCATGACGGTGCCTGCAAGCAGCCAATAAGAATGCCGCAGTTGTGTAAAGGCCGAGCGCGCAATCATGCGCCAGACGGAACGAATGTCGGGATATGGGCGTATACTTTTGACATCTTTGCTAAGAGTCAGTTCGATGCGGCCGCTTCTTTCTTCCGGCCCCCCAATGCGTTTGATGTTTTTGGCAAGCGAGCAGTCATCGATCAGGGCCGAGCGAATGCTTGCCAGCCCGCCGATATTGTTCAGCGCCCGCCTGCGCACCAGCATCACGCCGCCCGCGGCTGCAGCGAGATCTGAATCTTCATCATTCGCACGGGCGAAAGGATAAAGCATGGCAAAGAAAAAAAACAAAAGCCGGGATCAGAAGTTTTTCCGCAAAAGTTGTGCAATGCAATTTGACCATCAGCGAAGTAAGATCCAGCCGCATTTCAACCGCCCGCGCCGCCAGCTTGCGCAGGCTATCTTTGGGGTGTGCGATATCGGCATCCGTGAAAAGAATATAATCCGACTGGCTTCGCGCAACGCCTGCCTGCATTGCCGCGACTTTACCGCTCCAGCCTTTCGGCAGATCAGGTGCTGTAATCACTTCCAGCCGTTGCGTCTGATTTTTTTGCGCAGCGATTTTGCGGGCGATATCGCCCGTGCCATCGGTGCTGTGGTCGTCGATAAGGAAGATGCGCCATGTTCCCGGATAATCCTGCAGGAGGAGTGATCCAAGGCTGCGCGGCAAGATGTCTGCCTCGTTACGTGCGGGCACAATAATATCTATGCTCGGCCAGCTTACAGGGTCAATAGCGGGCGCAGCAAACAAAGGCTGCCAGAATCGCCCGTGCAACAGCCCAAGATAGACCCAGCCGAGTAAACTGAAAGCGCCAATGGCGGTGGCCATATGTGGTGCGATATTTTTTTAAGAAAGTGCATTAGCAGTAATTATTCTGTTTGAACCACGCAATCGCATCGGCGATGGCGATACGTGCCGGGCGGGCTTTGTAGCCAAGATCGCGCTCGGCTTTGGCGGGGGAGAAATACATTTTCTTTTTTGCCATGCGCAAAGCATCGACGGTGACAAAAGGTTCGCACCCCGTCATCCGCGCATAGGCTTGCGCTGCATAGGCGAGGGGATACAGCATTTCGCGCCGAAGCTTTAAGGTGGGGGCAGGGCGATTGACGATACCGGCGATGATACCGAGAATTTCGCCGAGCCCTAAATTCTCACCGCCAAGAATATAACGCTGGCCAACCGTGCCGCGTTCATAAGCCAGCCAATGTCCCATCGCCACATCATCGACATGCGCGATGTTAAGGCCGGTATCGACATAGGCGGGCATCTTGCCTTTGACGGCATCAACAATAATACGGCCCGTCGGCGTCGGTTTGATATCGCGCGGTCCGATCGGGGTTGACGGATTGACGATCACTGCTGGCAGGGCTTCTTTCAGGATCATCTGTCTGACGGCTTCTTCAGCCAGGAATTTTGATTTTTTGTAAGTGCCGACCATATCGGCAAAAGTCACTGGCGTGTCCTCATTCGATGATGTGCCGTCTTTGTGGATGCCAAGCGTCGCTACGGAACTTGTATAAATAATACGCTGCACGCCTGCCTGTTGCGCCGCGCTCATCAAGGCGCGCGTGCCATCGACATTGATCCGGTGCATGCCTGCGGCGTCCGGTACCCAGATACGGTAATCAGCCGCGACATGGAACAGGGCCTGACAACCTTCCAACCCCTTGCGATAGCTATCGGCATGGCCGAGATCGCCTTCGACGATTTCAATATCCAGACCATCCAGATTGCGGCGGTCATTATTCGGGCGCGTCAGAACGCGGAGGCGATGACCTTTGCTTAGCAGCAATCTTGCAACTGCCGCGCCGACGAATCCGGTGGCTCCGGTTATGAAAGTGAGTTTTTGTTCCATAGGGCCTTATAAAGCTGGATCAGACTACAATCAACGGCACACCGAGAGAGAGAATGGCGATGCCAATCAGTTTGGGTTTGGTAATTTTTTCCTGAAACAGAAAATAACCAATCGCCAGCGCCATCATCTGGCTGATAACGCGTTTGATTGCTTCAAATGGCCCGGCCGGTGTGTGCTGCAGCGCCAGCAGTTGCATCATGTAATGCAACCCGCCGACGGCGGCTGTGATGAGGAGCAAGGGCCAGTACCGTCGTTCGATGGGGCGGTCAGGCATTTCACCCTGCACCGATAGCCAGATAAACAAAGCGATAACGAAGCCCGTAAAGACAAAGAGGGCATGAAATTGTGGATCAGCCTGCCGCAGCGCCAACCGGTCCATCGGGGCGCTCATCGCCCACAGGAAAGCAGCAATAGCCATGCTGAGAGCGCCGCGTTCCTGAATAAAGCTTGGCCAGAATGAAAAAACCGCCCAAGGCCGTTCGACCGGTGCGTAAAGCCAGAAGACCCCAAGGACGGCGAGCAGAATACCAATCCATTGCAGAGGGTTAGGCCATTCATGCAGCAAGGGAATGCCGATAAGGCTGGCAAAAACGGGGCTGAGCCCTAACACCGGGATCATCAGGCTAAAAGGTGAAAGCGATAAAGCGCGGATTGTCAGCAGGTTACCAGCCACAGTCAGAAAGATTACTGCAAAGCCGGGCAAGAAATACTGCAAGGTCACATAATGTGGTGGTTTGACGCAGACCCACAAAATAAAAATCGGCAGATGGAGGATGAAAACCCAGAAAATAACCGGCAGCGGCTTGCCTGCATAAGCCAGCTTTTTATTGAGCATATAGAACACGGCCAGGATAAGTCCGGTCATTATGCTGTAGCTGGTGCCGATAAAGGAGAGTTCCATAGAGTAACTATCTGATTTTAAGCGGTAAGCCCCCTATATAGCCATTAAACTCGGTTAACGAAATATAAACCTGAAATCTCTTAACTATTTAGAGCGTGTATCAGCTCTGCTGGCAGGATTGTCGGCAGCATGCACGCCTATGGATCGGTATGCCCGTCAAAAACGGGAAGCAGGCGAAGATGAGGAGCATCGGGTGAAGCGGACAAAGTTGCAAACATTAACGGCGTTGGCGCTCATTGTAGGACTGCTCGGCTGCGCAGGTTCCGATATTCCGGATGCAAAACGGACTACGGGTCGTAATCCCCAAGTGGCGGAAGCGCCGTCGCAGGATGAAACGGTGCGTGGTGATGAAGACCCGCCAATTGTGACATTGGATCTCGGCTCGGCCTTGCATGAACATCGCCTATCTGAAGGCGACGATCTTCCCGGTAACATCATTATACCGACCACTAACCTGAATGCGGTGCCGATCACGGCTGCTTTGCAGGCGGTGTTAACGGGAACGGACATTTCTTTATCCTGGAACACAGGTACGCTTGGTAACCGCTTGGTAACTGTCATGAATCTCAGCGGCCCATTGCCGCAAGTCGTCGATAAAATTTGTAGCGCGGCGCGTGTATTCTGCGCTTACCGTCACGGTTCGCTGGAGCTGGATGAACATGAAACTTTTGTGGTTAGTCTGCCGCCTGTTGCCAAGGCTACCGGCGGTTCCGGCGGCGCGACTAGTAACAGCATGGTCGAGGCTTTAAACCAACTACTCGGCAGCAAGGTACAGGTTGACGAGCAGGGCGGGAACATTATCTATACCGCCGATGTCGAAAGCCAGGGTCGTGTTAAAAAATATCTCGATCAATTGCGGACTGGACGCCCTTTGGTTGTTTTGCAACTTTATATTTGGGAAGCGCCGCGACACGAACGTCGATCATACGTCCCTGCCATTCGAAAGCGAGACGTCCGTCCTGCGGATGCTGGCGATCCGCCGCGTCCATCTTGGCGTCGGTTTTGATACGCGTGACAATCGGCGCCATAACACGCATAGGCACTAAATGTTTGTATACGAGGTCACCGTCAACGCGATAGCGGATCCAGCAACGCGCATCGTCATTTTGCAAAGTTAAGTGAATATCTGACGTACGGCTTTCTAAAGCCTCGGCCAGAATATCTGTCACCGCCTGTTCAACCAGCATGGCGTCATCAGGGTCCTTGGACAAAGCCGCAAGCAGACGCAGCAGACGTTCGCCCGCCATTTCGGATTGTTCACGCATCAGACGCG
>JABDAH010000032.1 GCA_013289265.1 Alphaproteobacteria bacterium | reverse complement strand
CTGCTGCCGGAGCCTGAACGCTGGCTTTGCACCAGGCTTGCATCAATGCCGGTGGCGATGACGGAAACGCGGATGCGGCCTTCGAGGTCTTCGCCCAGGGTCGAGCCGACTTTGATTTGCGCTTCAGGATCGACTTCTTCGCGGATACGGTTTGCGGCCTGATCGACTTCGAACAGGGTCATATCCATGCCGCCGGTGATGTTGATCAGAACGCCGCGCGCGCCCTTCATTGATACGTCGTCGAGCAACGGGTTGGAAATTGCAGCTTCAGCAGCCTTGATAGCGCGGTCTTCGCCGCCCGCTTCGCCGGTGCCCATCATGGCTTTGCCCATTTCGCCCATGACGGTTTTGACGTCGGCGAAATCGAGATTCATAAAGCCGGGCATAACCATCAGATCGGTAATGCCGCGGACGCCGGAATGCAAAACCTGGTCGGCGAGCTGGAAGGCTTCGGCGAAGGTCGTGCGTTCATTGGCGATGCGGAAAAGATTCTGGTTCGGAATGACGATCAGCGTATCGACATATTGCTGCAGTTCGGCAATACCCCCTTCGGCCTGCTTCATGCGGTTGCCGCCTTCGAAATGGAAAGGCTTGGTGACAACGCCAACGGTCAGGATGCCCGCTTCACGCGCCGCGCGCGCAATGACAGGCGCTGCGCCAGTGCCGGTGCCGCCGCCCATGCCCGCAGTGACGAATAACATGTCCGAGCCTTCAAGCACTGCCATGGTATCGGCGAGCTGTTCTTCGGCAGCTGCGCGTCCGGCGTCAGCCTTGGATCCTGCGCCGAGGCCGCGCGACAGATTGATGCCTAATTGAATTTTGCGCGGCGCAAGTGACATGGCCAAAGCCTGGCTGTCGGTATTGGCTGCGATAAAGTCGCAACCTTCCAAGGCGCAACGGATCATGTTGTTGATGGCGTTGCCACCCGCACCGCCAACGCCCATAACCGTCAAACGGGGGCGCAGATTGTGTTCTGGGTCAGCCATCGACAAATTGATCATGATTTTCTCCGTCTAGGTTTTGATGCGTGAAGCCTTAAATAAATTCCTTCGTAATATGAATCCTTCTCTTTGATTCGTGCAAGATAAACTCGCGATAAGAATCAATAAATTTCAGTTGCTTAACGCGAAAAGCTCCAGAAGCTTGCGGTTCTGAATCAGGGCGGATTAACAAATCAGAATCATTGCAAGGCGTTAGGGGGTGATGCGAATGTTTTGTCTTAGCCGAGGGGTTTGTTCGTGCTATTCAGGCTGTGGTTGAGAAAACAGGTCCTATAGAAATATTCTTTACAATAATCATCGTCTTTTGCGCATCTCTGGTGGAGGCGACATTTGGTTTGGGAGCGGGGTTGATTGCTATTCCGCTGCTTAGCCTGTTCATGGATATTAAATTTGCTATTTCGCTCTTTCTGATCTTTCAGACCTTCAAGGGCGCACTTTTAATACCCGGCTGGAAATATATTGAATGGCGACAGGTAAAATGGGTTGCCCTTTTTTTGCCCCTGGGTGTGGTGGCCGGGTTTCTCTGTTTTAATCTTGCCGACTTTCATTGGCTGGGTATTTGCCTTGGCATTTACCTGCTTGCTTATGTTGCCAATCAAGGTTTTAAAAAAGCCGCTCTTTAATTTATCTGCTTTTCCTAATAAAGCGGCGCAGATTATATCCGGCATCGGCGGCGGTTTTGTGATGGGACTTATGGGCACAGGCGGGCCACTCTATGTCACTTACCTCAAGTCGCTGGGGCTTAACAAAGATAGCTTTAGATTTAGCCTGATATTTGTCTTGTTCTTATCGAACTGCATTCGTGTTGGGTTCGGTATCCCGACTGGTTACTTCGATGCGCAAAATATCTCTATCTTTATTTATTGTGCTCCGGCCTATTTTTTCGCTCTGGCCATCGGCTACAAATTACCAAAATTTATATCAGACAAGCATTTCGCCTGGGTCATCAACGCGCTGCTAGTCTTGTCGGGTGTGTCGCTGCTGATCAAAAATATCTAGCGGGTACATATTCTGCTTCAGCCACTGGCCGAAGCGGTTTTAATTTCTATATTCCTGCATGGCTGCCCAGATTTTCGGCTATCAGTGTTGTAACAAGAGTATTAAGGGAAACACCTTCTTTTTGCGCTTGTGCCACTAACCTTGCATGCATGGATTGTGGCGTGCGCAGAACAAAACGCGCAGGCTTTCCCGTATGTACGGATGTTTTAGGAACAGGAAGTCCCAACTTGGTTTGCCGCGTCGCCATCCATGCCGCAAAGGCTGAACGCCCGTTTTGAATGGCTTCTTCCGGTGTTTCGCCGTCGCTCATGCAGCCAGGCAGATCGGGCCATGTAATGAGCCAACCGCCGCCTTCTGTTTTGGAGAGAGGGCGAAGATCAAAGGGATAATTATCGAATTTAGGTTTGCTCATCATTTTCTCCGATCTCATCAAGTAAAGTCAAAAAAGCTTTTATATAAACGGGCTTGATCGGGCGTCGCGCCGGTACCGTTAACATCTGGCCGCTGGCGGCGTGAAAAAAGACGGTGTGACTTCCACCGGACTTTCGCACGCCTAAGCCATAACGTCGGGCCAGCGTTTCCAGATCATCAATGCGCCAATCCCGCGGATTTTGGCGCATTTTATTGCGCAGCTTCTCGACCTTAGTCATCGTTAGATGATACTACAGGTGATGTCATAAAACAACCGGAAATTTACATATTCTGCTTCAGCCACTGGCCGAAGCGGCCCATACGACCAACGCTGCTGACGAATTCGCTGAAACTGCTAGAGGCCGCCAGTTCCGGCTGCATTGCGACCACCAGTAACCCCGCAGTCGTGGCAAAGGAAGGTCCCGATGTCGCTTCGGCAAGGCCCGTGAATGAAGGGCCTGCTTTGCCGTTTAACAAATTGGGACGCGCAACGCGTAGAGGGCGGCCAAGACGCACCTGTTTATCCAGTACGCGCTGTGCCAACTCCCGCACCCCGGGCATCTGGCTCGCGCCGCCGGTCAATACCACGCGGCGACCTGCCATTTCGGCAAAGCCGCTTTTATCCATCCGGCCTTTGACGAGTTCAAAAATTTCCTCAAGCCGCGGTTGGATGATGCGGATCAAATGTGATTTGGGAACATGATTGGCGTTTTCGGGCGCTTCCTCACCGACTTGCGGCACATCGATGATCTCGCGCTCATCCATCGCGCTAGGGATGGCATTGCCGTAAAGCGTTTTCAAGCGCTCGGCATGGGCGAGGGAAGTCGTCAGACCGCGCGCAATATCATTGGTAACATGTGACCCGCCGACCGGAATACCATCAGTATAAACCACGCTGCCTTCGAAAAAGACCGCGAAGCTGGTAGTGCCCGCGCCCATATCGATGATCAGGCTGCCTAAATCCATTTCGTCTTCGACAAGGCAGGCAAGGCCGCTGGCGTAAGGGGCTGCGACCAGTTTTTCGACATCCAGATGGCAGCGGGCGATAGCGGTAATAAGTGTGCGCACGGGGCCGAAAGCGGCGGAGACCAAATGCAACTGCGCATGCAGCATATTACCGGTCATGCCGAGCGGATCGCGAATGCCTTTTTGGTTATCGAGCGCGTAGGTCACTGGAATAGTGTGGACGAGTTCCAGCGGATGGCCCTGATTATCCTCCGGCACCATGCTTTGCGCCTGCGTGATAATACGCTGCAGGTCGCCTTCGGTCACTTCGCGGCCGTTGAGTGGCAACTCGATATTTACGGTTTGAGAGAGCAGTTGCGAGCCTGCGACATTAACATTGACACGTTGCAGGGTCTCACCTGCCATTTGCTCTGCCGTTACGACGGCGGCGCTGATCGCATGCTGCAAAGCTTCCATATTCGCGACACTGCCATTACGCACACCTTCAGCCAGCTGGTGGCCAATACCGATAACGCGCGGCGGTCCGTCGCCTTCGGCGCGGGCGATAAAACAGGCGATCTTGCTGGAGCCGATATCAAGCGCGGCGAATACTTCGCCTTGCGTGACGTTGGGTTTGGATAGAATCCATTGGCTAAGGCGGCTCATAGGTGCTGATCTCCGGAAGTATGATCTGCATTCGAACTGCCCGGTTCCAGAAACATTTTGCTGGGGTCCCGCAAATCAATCACCAGTATATCCCGTTCCAGAATTTTTTTATCATCAATAAGATCGGAAAGTTTGGATAAAGCGCGTTCCATATCTTTTTCCGGCAGTTTAGCTACCGCTTTCGGTTGCAGATGCAAATCCCAGCGTCGCTCGCCGACACGTACAGCTGCTGTCATATGCGGCGTAATGGTTGGGTAATCCTTGAGTGTTTCCAGCAGGCTATGCGCTTGGCCTGCGGCATCGGCCCCGACCACTAAGGGCAGGTTGGAAAACTGGTCAAGTTTGGCCTCATCCAACTCATCGCCTTCGGTATCAATCACCACTGTATGATCGTCATGTTGCCAGCGCGCCAGCGGTACACGCTCATTCAAATGCACGACAATCGTATCGGGTAGGCGGCGTTCAACAATAACAGAGGCCACCCATGGTAGTTTGGCAATGCGGTTTTGCGCAGCACTAACATCGAAACTGAAAATCGGTGCACCAGCTACGGTGCCGAGAGCCGTGAACAGCCCCTCTTTATTCACCTGCTGCCGTCCTTCGACGATAATATCCTTCACGGCAAACTGGGCTTTCTGGGTGGCGTGCAACCCGCTATCCAGCAGTTTTTCCGTCTGGCGTTGTGGCCAGCCAATATGCCAAAGCCATAACAAAACGCCGAAGATGATAAGTAAAGATCCAACTACGGCGCCGAGACGTATTAAAAAAGCAAGCCGCGACGTTTCCCGGGCGCGCATGCGCACCGAGGCTGTATTCTGTGTCACGCTGCCACGCAGCGGCATATGTGAACGGCGACGCCTCATGCAGGACGTGTGGGATGCTCTAGCATCCAGCTGATCAGTTCGTTGAAGGACATTTTCATAAAGGCGGCTTGTTCCGGAACCAGAGATAAAGGTGTTAATCCCGGTTGCGTGTTGATTTCAAGGAAATAGAGACCGGTCGTTCCCGGCATCGTATCATCCCAGCGGATATCGATCCGCGCTGCGCCTTGGCAGCCGATAGCAGCATAGGCGGCTTCGCCCATGCGCAGACAAGCGTCGTAAATTTCGGCGGGCACGGGTGCGGGTAACAGATGCTCCGTCATCCCATCGGTATATTTATTTTTATAATCATAAAAGCCGCTATGCGGGCGCAGTTCCGTAACGGCTAGCGCCCGTGCTTTGCCTTTCTCGCCGAGCAAAGCCACAGTCAATTCTCGCCCGGGAATAAATTTTTCGACCAGAACACTTTCACCGTAGGTCCATTCGCTATCGACGAAATCCAGATTATCCCCTTTTTGCACAATACGGACGCCGACGCTGGAACCCTCGGCCGGGGGTTTCAGGACAAAAGGAGGCGGTAGGGGATAGCCGTCGCGCTTCAGATCATCGCGGGTGACGGTTTTACCTTCAGCGCAACGCACGCCGTATTTCTCAACCGCAATTTTAGTCAGCGGTTTGTCCATCGCCAGCGCTGATGCTGTAACGCCTGAATGCGTATAGGGGATGCCGATGATTTCCAGAATGCCTTGAATAACGCCATCCTCGCCACCGGTGCCGTGTAGCGCATTAAAAATGACATCTGGTTTATTGGCTTTATCGGTGAGAGGTTTCAGGATCGCGCCAATATCCTTGGTGACGTCAATCACAGTGATGCGGTGGCCAAGTTCTTCTAGCGCCTTGCAAACGGCCTTGCCGCTGACCAGGGAGACTTCACGCTCGGCCGACCATCCACCCATCAAAACGGCGACATGCAGTTTTTTATCTTCCATCAAAATCCCCGCTGTTCTTTCGTCACGCCGATGCGCTTGATTTCCCAGCGCAGATCGATTTTGAATTTGTTATAAACTCTTTTGCGCACTTCTTCGCCGAGGGCTTCGATCTCCGCCGCCGTTGCATGGCCGGTATTGATCAGGAAGTTACAATGCTTTTCCGATACTTTGGCCTGTCCCATTTTGAGGCCGCGGCATCCTGCACCTTCGATTAGCTTCCACGACTTTCGTTTGTCAGGGTCATTCTCCGGATTGGCGAAGGTAGAGCCGCCAGTTTTTTCACGGATTGGCTGAGTGGCTGAACGGGACTTCTGAATTTCCTGCATGCGTTCGTAAATTGCGGCGGGATTACCTTCCTCACCCTGCAAAATGGCGGACAGGAAAATGATATCTTCAGGGACATCGGTATGACGGTAAGAAAAACCGATCTGGTCCTTATACAAAGTGTGGCGATTGCCGGAGCGGTCAACCGCATGCACTTCCTCGACAATGTCCTTGAACTCGCGCCCGTAAGCACCTGCGTTCATGCGCAGGCCACCGCCAATAGTGCCGGGAATGCCGCTTAAAAATTCCAGCCCTGCAATGCCGGATGATTGTGCTGTGCGCGCCACGTTCAAATCAATCGTGCCTGCGCCGACCGTCATCATCGCACCGTCAACCTTAATGCGCGAAAAAGCCGGTCCTAGGCGGATAACGACGCCGGGGATGCCCCCGTCACGAATTAGCAGGTTGGAAGCCACGCCCATGACAAGAACGGGGATATCCTTCGGGCAATTTTGCAGAAAGTAAATCAGATCCTCTTCATCGGCAGGTTTGTATAATACTTCCGCAGGCCCGCCGACACGAAACCAGGTTTGATCGGCAAGGGGTTCGTTAGGTGTCAGCTTGCCGCGTACTTTCGGCAGGCGTTCCATCAGACCTTCGTCGGCAAAATCATCGGCGCGAAGGCCGGTCAGTTTGGAGATGCGGGCGTCAGGTGCGGCAACCACAATATTATCCTAAGCGCGTTTGGATTTCTGGTTGTTGAGGGCTTCCAGCTCGCCGGGTAGAGCGTAGGCCCAGCTGCTGATCGTGCCGGCGCCGAGGCAAATAACGTAGTCATTCGGCTCCGCCAGTCCTGCGATCATGCTGGCCAGTTCTTTCGGGTCGTTCAGCGCTTGCGCATTACGGTGACCGTGGGCGCGGAGACCTTCCACCAAAGCATCGCGGTTGATACCATCGATAGGCTGCTCGCCCGCGGCATAGACGTCTGATACTAGCACGACATCTGCCGCATTAAAGCAGGTGCAGAAATCCTGAAACAGGCTTTGCAGGCGGGTATAGCGATGCGGCTGCATCACAGCGATGATTTTACCTTTGTCGCCTTTGGCTTGCTGTGCGGCTTTCAGGGTGGCTGCGATTTCGACCGGGTGATGGCCGTAATCATCGACAATCGTGACGCCGTTTACAGTGCCGGTGCGGGTGAAGCGGCGTTTGACGCCTTCGAATTTGCTCATCGCTGTGCGCAGAACGGCATCGGAAAAGCCCAGCTGCAGACCGGCGGCGATAGCAGATAGAGAATTTTGGACGTTATGCTGGCCGATTGCGGACAAGAAGAAGCCCTCAATTGTGCGCGTCGTATCATGTTTGCGGTCGGCGACCACGACATCGTAACGCGTACCTTCCATTTTCGCTTCGACATTGATAGCGCGGACATCGGCTTGCGGCGAGAAGCCGTAAGTGATGATCTTGCGGTCGCTGATGCGGGCGATCATCGCCTGCACTTCGGGATGATCGATGCACAAAACCGCAAAGCCGTAGAACGGAATATTCTGCACAAACGTGTCATAGGCGCGTTTGACCGCGTCGAAATCCTGATAATGATCCATATGTTCCGGATCGATATTGGTAACGACGGCAATAGTGGCGGGAAGCTTGGTAAAGCTGCCGTCGGATTCGTCTGACTCGACTATCATCCATTCGCCGGTACCTAGCCGCGCATTGGTGCCATAAGCGTTGATGATGCCGCCATTGATGACGGTAGGATCAAGTCCCGCCGTATCGAATAGGTTAGCAAAGATGGATGTCGTGGTGGTTTTGCCGTGCGTGCCGCCGATAGCGACAGCTTGCTTGAGGCGCATCAGCTCTCCCAGCATTTCAGCGCGGCGCACGACTGGCAGCAAGGCTTCGCGCGCGGATACCACTTCCGGATTATCGCGTTTGACAGCGGAGGAGATAACAACGACTGCAGCTTCACCCAGATTTTCCGCGCGGTGGCCGATGCTGACGGCGATGCCTTTATCGCGCAGACGTTTGACATTGGCATTGTCGGAGATATCGCTGCCCTGAACCTTGTAGCCAAGATTATGCAGGATTTCGGCGATGCCGCTCATGCCGATGCCGCCAATGCCGATAAAATGAATCACACCGATCGATAGGGCGTTAAAAGGTTTCAAAGTAGTGGGAGTCGCCGCCATAGGGCTTCCTTAAATGGTTAAAATGTGGGCCGGAAGCCATCCTACAGGACAATAGCCAGCGGTGGAAGCGCCGACAGCATTTTTAAGCTGCATCACCGCGTTTAGTCAGCATTCCTGCGACGACATCGCCATTTTCGAAAGTGAATAGCTCACCGTAACGGCGGGCTTTCGGGCCGTTGAGGCCAATCAACTCGCAAACGCAATTTGCCAGATTATCGGCGGCATTAATGGTGCCCCAGGCGCGCGCAGCTGCTGCCGTTTTCATCAATGTGCTGGGCAGTGCCATCAGCGATTCAAGGCGCACAGCAAGGGCTTCCGCCGTAAAAGCCTGTTCCGGTATCAGCCATGCGCCGCCGGCTTCGGCGACTGCTTCGGCATTGGCGGTTTGTTCGCCCGCATGTCCGTGCGGAAAGGGAACAAGAATTGAAGGACGGCCAATGGCGGTAAGTTCGGCAATCGTTGAACCGCCCGCGCGGCAGATAACCAAATGCGATGATGCCATACGTTCCGGCACATCATGGAAGAAGGGTGACAGTTCGGCTTCCAATCCGGCTCCGGCGTAAAGCGAACGCGCCTGTTCCAGATCATCCTTGCGGCATTGCTGCGACATCACAATTCGGCGGCGCAAATGGTCCGGCATCAGCATCAGTGCTTGCGGTACGACCTGACTGAAAACCTTAGCGCCAAGGCTTCCACCCAAAACCAGAATACGGAACGGGCCGTCCTCGGTCATCGGCGCGTAAGGTGTTGCACGCAGGCTCGCAAAAGTCGGGCGCACGGGATTGCCGGTCTGCACCAGCCGTACTGGCCCGCCATGTTTGACGCCTGCAACATGCGGGAAAGATGTAGCGACGACTTTTGCCTTGCTCATCATCACGCGGTTGGCGCGGCCCATAACAGCGTTTTGTTCGTGCAGGGCGATGGGGATATTCATCTGCGCCGCGGCATAAAGCGTCGGTACTGAAGGATAACCGCCAAAACCAACGACAGCAGCCGGGCGGAGTTTATTGAGGCGCCTGCGCGCCTGCATCACTCCAATGCCCATTTCCACAATGCTGCGGGCCTTGCCGATGAAGCCTTTGCCGAGGCTGCTGGCGCGGGTGCGGTAAACGGGGATGCCGAGATCATCGCTGAATTTACTACCGCGCTGATCGGTCATCAGGACAACGCGTAAGCCGCGCCCCAGCAACTCCCGCGCCAGAGCTTCGGCGGGAAAAACATGGCCGCCGGTTCCTCCGGCAGCTAGGACGATCAAGGCGGATGGTTCAGTCATAACGAATCTCTATATAACTTAAATCTCGTTCCGGCCAAAGCGTTTGCGTGTGAGGCCGAGCAATAAGCCCATTCCCACAGCTAGCGCCCACAGCGATGAACCACCATAAGAGATAAAAGGAAGTGTCATGCCTTTGGCGGGCATCAGATGCAAAGTCGACGCCATATTGATAATGGCTTGCAGGCCGAATTCAATCAAAAGGCCGCTGACAGCCAGCACGATAAACAGGTTATTTTCCTGTTTCAACCGCCAGAAGCCGCGCAGGACGATAAAGGCAAACAAACCGACAATGACGAGGCACCAGAGCAGCCCCAGTTCCTCTCCCGCCACGGCAAAAACGAAATCGGCATGGGCGTCGGGGATCGACATTTTGACGGTACCCTCGCCGGGGCCCGTGCCCAGCAAGCCGCCATTCATAAAAGCATCCAGCGCGCGGTCGACCTGATAGGTATCGCCGCTATGGCTAAGGAACTTGTCCATACGCGATGTGAAATGCGGGAAAGTGTAGTAGGCGACAAAAAGGCCGGTAACGCCGACTCCTAAACCCGCCACTACCAGCATAAGCGGCAAGCCCGCCAGAAAAAACTGCCCGAACCAGATGGCAGATACTAAAAACGTCATGCCGATATCCGGCTGCATCAATAAAAAGATAACGATCAAAATATAGAGAAGGATATTGACGCTAAGAGCAGGGAAGCCTTTGCGCTCGCACTGGCGCGAAAAAAGCCAGGCGGCAACGACGGCAAAAAGGGGCTTCACGAATTCGGACGGCTGGATTGAAAGGCCCGGTAGATGCAGCCAGCGCGTCGCGCCTTTAATCTCCACCCCGAAAAAGGGCGTAATAATCAGGAGTGGGACAAACACAGCCAGCATCGCCAGCGCCAGCCAACGCAATTTTTGCGGCGGCAGGAGTGATATGCCGAAAATAATCGCGATTGCAGGCACCAGCATACTCAGGTGGCGCTGCACAAAATAGAAATTATCGAGGCCATGCTTGACGGCAACCGCGGGTGTAGCGGCCTGTATCAGCAGAATGCCAAAGCCCATGATGACAATCAGGGCCGCCAGCGTCCAGCGGTCAACAGTCCACCACCAGCGACCAAGAACGGATTTGTCGGAGCGGGCGAGGGCGATCATGAAGTTTGTCTTGAGAGCAGGAATATTCCCCTCCCCTCGAGGGAGGGGTTAGGGGAGGGGGCCATCAGCAATCCAACAACCTGGATTAGTGGATCGCCCCCCCACCTAGCCTCCCCCTCAAGGGGGGAGGAATTCGTGCGTTCATATGTCAGCATTCTCTCAAATAGCCCTTGCATGATTTGTTGTTTCCAATTGCCGGACCTGTTCTGCAAACTGGTTGCCGCGTTCCTCAAAATTGGCGAATTGGTCGAAGGAAGCGCAGGCGGGCGACAGCAAAACGACCGAGCCTGGTTTTTTTTGTTTCCATGCCATGTTTGCTGCCTGTTTCGTGGCGACGTCCAAAGTCTTGCTGGCGGTGCAGGGTACTTTATTCTGGTCGCACCACTGCGCGAATTCATCCGATGCCACGCCTATCAAAAAAGCGTGACGCAAGCGTGGTACGAAAGATTCCAGCCCGTTCAACCCGCCTTCCTTAGCTTTGCCGCCGATGATCCAGTAGATATCGTCATAACAGGCGAGGGCCTTACTG
>JABDAH010000031.1:4947-11673 GCA_013289265.1 Alphaproteobacteria bacterium | reverse complement strand
GGCGAAGTGATGGGCATCGATAAAGATTTTGCCCGTGCCTTCGCCAAAGGGCAGATCAGTGCCGGAATCAAACTGCCCCTGAAAGGTACCTGCTTTGTGTCGGTGAAGGACCGCGATAAAGCCGCGACCATTCTTATGGCCTGGCAGCTGATTAATCTTGGTTTCCAGATTATCGCGACTGCCGGTACAGCCAAATCACTGCAGGAAGCAGGCGTGCCGATTAAGCGCGTTAACAAAGTTTATGAAGGCCAGCCGCATATTGTAGACGCGATGATCAACGGTGAAGTTCAGATGATCATCAACACCACTGCGGAAGGCGCGCAAAGCCTCGCCGATAGCTTCAGCATACGCCGGACCGCCCTCACGCAAGGCATACCGCTTTACACCACAATGCCGGGCGCCCGCGCTGCAATTGCAGCCATTTCCGCGCTGCAAACAGGTGGCCTTGAAGTTACGTCGCTTCAGGCTTATCTTAAAGTCTCATAAACAGGTAGTGTCACTTCGGCATGATTAAAGGCTCATGCTGAGGGGGCGTTTTGCTTTTTTAAATCGAGGACAAGATGGTTGATAAAGTTCCCATGACCAAGCTGGGCTTTGAACGGCTTGAAGAAGAATTAAAGAACCTGAAAGGTGTCGAGCGTCCCGCCGTTATCAAGGCGATTGCCGCCGCGCGTGAACATGGCGACTTGTCGGAAAATGCCGAATATAGCGCCGCGCGTGAACGTCAGAGCTTTATCGAAGGTCGCATCCAGGAACTGGAAGACAAGATCAGCCGCGCTGATGTCATCGACGCTTCCAAGCTGGAAGGCAATACCGTTAAATTCGGAGCAACAGTTACATTGCTGGACGACGATACCGAAGAGAAAGTGGTGTATCAGATTGTGGGTGAAGACGAAGCCGATATCAAACGCGGCTTCCTGTCGATCACGTCACCATTGGCACGCGCCCTTATCAATAAGGCGGTCAAAGATACGGTCGAAGTCAGCACTCCCAAAGGTTCCAAGACCTATGAGGTTGTTAAAGTGGTTTATAAATAAACCACATTTGACCGATATAATTGCAGCGTAAAGACCACTTGAACAATACTGGTCCTCCATCACCGCATGCAACATATTCATGAACTCATTCACCGCAATGGTGACCTGTTTTACCTGATTACGTTCGTCTGGACGGCGTTAGAAGGTGAAACCTTCGTCATTTTCGCAGGGCTCGCCGCGCAAAAAGGTGCGCTGAATGTCTGGCTGCTGTTTCTGGCGTCTTGGCTGGGCAGCATGTGCGGTGATCAGATTTTCTTTTTCATCGGAAGACGTTTTGGCGTTCGCATTCTGGAACATATGCCAAAATTCAAACCGCCGGTTGAACGGGCTCTTGGATGGCTGGAGAAATACGCGACGCTCTTTATCCTCTCTTACCGTTTTATGTATGGCCTGCGAAATATAAGCGGGGCGGCGATTGGCATGAGCCATCTTCCGTGGAAACGTTTTACCATTCTAAACGCTATTGCTGCCTTTATCTGGGCGGCGGCATTTGTTGGTTTTGGCTATCTATTTGGTGATGTCATTGCCCATATGCATCACAAACAACAAGTTGTTGAGACAAGCGTACGTGAAATTATGCTCACAACATTGGGGCTATTCGCCCTGATTATTATCGGCAGGTTGTTGTCGATCTGGTGGCATAAACGTCGACAGAAGCATCACCATTCTCATAAATCATGAGACAGCTGTTCTAAAATCTTTCTTGCCAACGCCACAGTCAGTCCGCGCTTCTCAGCCAGGGACTCGCTGTCCATAGCCGCTACAAAACTGCGAATAGCCTCCGGCGTGCGTGATAGGCGCGGGATCAGATAATCAACTACATCCATGCCTATATCGATCTGGCGATCACGGAATTGCTTGATAAGAAGTCCAGCAAGCAAAGCGTCATCTGGTGCAGCAAGAGCAACGGCCGGAATAGACGATAGTCGCGATTTTAAGTCAGGCAATCGAATATCCCATTGCGCAGGGGCTAGTTGTGCCGTCAGTAGCATATAGCCTTTGATTTCGCGCAAATGATTATAAAGATGGAACAGGGCTTCTTCAGCTGCGCTATCACCAGTTACCTTGTCGGCATTGTCTAACAGCAGCACTTTATTCATAGCGCATAATGTCGTTGCGCCTTTTACAACCAATTCAGAAATCGTAGCGGTGTAGGCTTTACTTTGGTTTTGCCAGACATGCGACAAATGCGTTTTGCCGCTGCCGCTGGGGCCATAAATAACCATGCAGTGGCTTGGCCATTCCGGCCATTTATCCAGCCAAGCTGCGGCCTCACGGTTGCTGTCGGTCACCATAAAATCATCAGCGCCCATGGCGACTTGATGCGGTAAGGGCAGAGGATATTGCTTTACCGAATTCATAGAGTGTCTTTGTAAACTTTACTGCTGCGATATTGCTTGAGGGCAAAGCGAATAAGGACGCCCATAACAGCGGCAACGGGTACCGCCACCAGGACACCCGCAAATCCCATCAAGGTAGCGCCTGCCAGTAAGGCAAAAAGAATCCAGACGGGATGTAAATTGACGCGGTGCCCGACAAAGCGCGGCGTAAGAACGTAGGATTCGAGGACATGTCCAACTAGAAAAACGCAAATCACCGGTGTGATGCGGCGCCAGTCATTGTCATATTGGCCAATAGCCAGCAACACACTGCTGATCCAGCCAAAGCTTGTGCCTACATAAGGTATGAAACTTAAAATGCCGGCAGTGATACCTATAACTGCGCCGTACTTCAGACCGACAATAGAAAGGCCAATACTGTAAAACGACCCCAGCGCAAGGCAGACAATCGCCTGTCCACGAATAAAGCCGGACAAAGTACTATCAATTTCTTTTAACTGCGTATGAATGACATCGTAATAGCGGCGCGGCAGCAATGAATCGACAGTTTTCGTAACGCGTGGCCAATCATTCAACATATAAAAAGCCACAACCGGCGTGACAATCATCAGGGCTATAATATCAAATACGGCAAAGCTGGTGCTGAGAATATTCTTAAAAATGTTGCCGATCCAACCGGCGGCACCGCCAACGGATTGCCCCGCAGCATCTCGCAGCTTTTCGATGTCTTCGGGTTCAAACTGAGACAGCCAGTTTTCGATCCACGGCACATAGTGATTGCGGATCTTTTCGATATAGCCCGGAATGGCGCTGAGCAATGCCCCGATCTGCGTTTGCAGAACCGGCAGAACCAAAACCAGTATCAGCGCGACAAACAATACGAAGCCGGACAATACGGCAAGCGCCCCGAGCCAGCGCGGAATTTTATGACGTGACAGATTATTAACAACTGGATTGAGGAAATAAGCGATCAATATGCCGATGATGAATGGCAGCAGCATCGATTTCAGTAGCCAGACTACGGCAATGAAAACAATCAGAATGGCCGACCAAAAACGTATTTGGAAAGTAGAACGTAACATATCAGTAACCGCCATTTATCTGCATGGGCCTTATAGTCCATACTTGGTTGAGAGCATCTTGTTTCAGGAAAAGATTCTGCTGATTAAGCGCAAATTGCAACGCATCAAGGCTGCCATGAAACTGAATTTCAATATTGGCCGTGCCGCGCTGAAGGCTAATAACTTCTATATGTGCAACCAAGGGAATACTGTCCAGTTTACGACGTATCTGTGCCCATTCCGGTAGGGAATTAATCGCAACTGTCACCGGCAAATAAGTGGCGGGTTCTTTTGACAGGGCAGGATCAGGTTTTGATGTGGGCGCACCGGGAACGGCATCATCCATTACCTGCACGGAGGATGGTGCCTGCGATTCCTTCTGCCATTCTTTTTCCATCTTGCGGCGCACCTGCTGCACAGCCTGCGCCAATGCGTCATCGATGCCCGACTTGGTTGTGGCCGCTGGCAAGGTTATTGCGGACGCATCAGTTGCATTACCGTCTGCGTCGTAGCTGGCGATATCTATTTTAAAACCACTGCCGGGCTTATCGAGGTCAGCCGTCATGATAGTAACCACGGCGCCGAGCGCCTGGTATTTATCAATTATTGCTTTGATCGCTGAGTTCTTACCCTCAGTCGCTTCAACTGTGCTGATAATCGCAATATCTTCCAAACTGCCAGTTGGAACTATAATCGGTACGAGGCCACTCACGGCAGCGTTATTTTCCCAAACCGTATGCCATTTGGTTTTGTCTTCCCACAGGATGGTTTTTCCGCCGCTATTTAAAACAGGGAGGACCAGCATCGGCTTACTGCTTTTTGCCTCACTGTAGGTGGCGTTATGGTTGGCTAAATATGTGCGCACGGCGCCGGGCCTGAACTGGACGGTAAAACTACCTATGTAACGCACGGCAGATGTGCGTTCGTTCTGAACCTCGAAGCTTTTGACCAGTGCCGCAATATCGTCGTCACTTAGTTTCTTGGCCACTGTGACTGATGCGCCAAGCCGGTCCAGTAATTGGTTAAAGGCAAGGCGCTGGGCTTGAGCTATCGCCTGATCCCTTGCATGAGCAGCGCTATCTGCCGTTACATCGGCCGGAACGTCCGTAATGCTGTAGAGGGCGGCATCGTCCTGAGCCCGCGTCTGGCCTGCCGGAAAAGCAAAAAAGCTAACAAACAGTAGAAAAATCAGAAGATGTCGCATTGCAAATAGGCTCGTTTCCGCTATGGTGCTGTCCGTTCTTATACCTAAGATTAAGGGAGGTTACCATAACCAGCAATTCCGCAATTTCAGGGCGCGGCACCTATGCCGCAGCCGGAGTGGATATTGATGCCGGGAATGACCTCGTCAATGCCATTAAACCGCTCGCCAAGGCAACGGCCCGTAAAGGCGCAGATGCAGGGCTTGGCGGCTTTGGCGCGCTGTTTGACCTTAAAGCCGCAGGCTATAAAGACCCTATTCTTGTCTCAACCACGGATGGAGTCGGTACCAAGCTGAAAGTAGCTATCGATAGTGGCAAGCATGATACCGTAGGTATCGATCTAGTCGCTATGTGCGTCAATGATTTGATCGTGCAGGGGGCAGAGCCTCTTTTGTTCCTCGACTACTTCGCGACCGGCAAGCTGGATGTCGCCAGTGCCAAGCAAGTCATTGCCGGTATTGCAGAAGGCTGCAAGCAGGCAGGCTGTGCTTTGGTCGGCGGCGAAACGGCGGAAATGCCCGGCATGTATGGCAAAGGCGATTATGACCTCGCCGGATTCTCGGTCGGCGCCGTTGAACGCGATAAAATTTTGCCACAACAGGAAGTGAATGTAGGCGATATCGTCCTCGGCCTTGCTTCGAATGGCGTGCATAGCAATGGTTATTCTTTGGTGCGTAAACTCGTAGCGCAGGAAAAACTAAGCTACGATCAGCCTGCACCGTTTGATGCATCACGCAAACTGGCCGATGCATTGCTGCACCCGACTCGTATTTATGTGAAACCCGTTCTGCAAGCCGTGAAAACCGGCCATGTCAAAGCCATGGCGCATATCACCGGCGGCGGTTTGCTGGAAAATATTCCGCGCGTGCTGCCTGATGGTATCGGCGTTTGGATTGACGGCCAGAGCTGGCAAGCGCCGCCGATATTCCGCTGGATGGCGCAAGTCGGTAATATCGATGCGCATGAAATGGCGCGTACTTTTAACTGTGGTATCGGCTTTGTCGTCATTGTGGCCAAAGAACATGCCGATAGCATCAGCAAAATTCTTGGCGACGCAGGCGAAAAAGTTTCCCGCATCGGCGAAGTAGAAACCAACGCAACTGCCGAACGAGTTGCTTTGCGTAATACTGATAAGGTCTGGCCGTGCTAAAAATCGGCATCTTGATTTCCGGGCGCGGCAGTAACATGCAGGCCCTTATCGATGCGGCGCGGCAGAAGGATTTTCCGGCGCAGATTGCCTGCGTTATCGCCAATGATCCGGATGCCAAGGGATTGGAGCGTGCGCAGGCTGCTAATATCCCCACTTCAGTCATCAATCACAAAGATTTCGGCAAAGATCGCCAGAAGTTTGAACAAGTCCTTGATGCCAAACTGGTCGAAGCAGGCGTGCAGCTCGTTTGCCTTGCCGGATTTATGCGTTTGCTTACACCGTGGTTTGTTGATCGCTGGCGTGATCGCCTAATTAATATCCATCCTTCGCTGTTGCCTGCTTTTCCCGGCCTGCATACACATCAAGCCGCAATTGATTACGGCGTAAAGTTCGCAGGCTGCACAGTGCATTTTGTTCGTGCCGAAATGGATCACGGTCCTATCATTATTCAGGCTGCGGTACCTGTCTTGTCAGATGACACGGCGGACGCGCTGGCGGCGCGTATTCTGGAGGCAGAACACAAAATTTACCCGCAAGCCGTTCGGCTGATTGCAGAAAACCGCGTTAATGTAATGGATGAGCGAGTGTTTATAACAAATGCCGGAGCGCCACCCCAAATCGCCTATAATCCTGCAGATGGAAGCCCACTTGCCAAATCAGCTGCGGCGCAATAATCATTAGCCCCTACAGGAGAATATCATGAGCTCACCTTCATCAGTCCCCCAACAGGTCCCCGCATCACTGATCGCCGAACGCACAGCCGGTTGGCACGCTTTCACGCGCTTCATCGTCGCCAACTGCGTTTCAGTCGCGGTTATTCTGATGTTGATGTTGGTTTTCTTACGGATTTTGTAAGACCTGATCTCTAATGGACAAGTCATTCCCGAAGCCGCTTTAGCGGCTGTCGGGAATCTATTTCACTTTAAGCAAATGGAT
>JABDAH010000031.1:0-4937 GCA_013289265.1 Alphaproteobacteria bacterium | reverse complement strand
AATTAACCAACTATTTCTTCTGGCTTGAAGAAATAGGCGATTTCGATCTTGGCGTTATCGAGGCTGTCCGAGCCATGAACCGAATTCGCTTCGATGCTTTCGGCAAATTCCTTACGGATCGTACCCGCATCGGCATTCGCTGGGTTAGTTGCGCCCATGATCTCGCGATTTTTCAGAACGGCATTTTCGCCTTCCAGAACCTGAATAACAACGGGGCCGGAAACCATAAAACCGCACAGATCGTTGAAGAAAGGGCGTTCTTTATGAACGGCGTAGAATCCTTCGGCCTGTTGGCGCGACATTTTGATACGCTTTTGCGCAACAATGCGCAGACCGGCATCTTCAAACTTGGCGTTGATTTTGCCAGTCAGATTGCGGCGGGTAGCGTCTGGCTTGATGATAGAGAAGGTCCTCTCGAGGGCCATAATAAAACACTCCTGATTTTGGGTAAGTAATTCTGGCGCGGTTATAGACGGGCGGGGCGGCCAGCGCAAGTTCGGCGTTTAGCCACCTTTTTGAGGAAAGAATGCCGCCAAAATATCCAGCAGGCGTTGTGGCATAGCTGCCAGCAGCCGGACCATTATGTATAGGGGCCACGGGAACGCGATACGCGGCTGGTTACCCTCCAGCCCATGTTGAATAACTTTTGCCGCTTGTTCCGGCTTCATCAAAAATGGCATATGAAAGCGGTTTACGGCTGTCATTGGCGTTCTGATAAAGCCGGGGCATATGACATTGACCTTGACGCCGTGGTTGGCACATTCACGCCGCAGAGCTTCGCCATATATACGCACTGCTGCTTTGCTGGCGCAGTAAGCCGCGGCTCCAGGAAACCCACGGAAACTGGCAAGAGAGCTCATAATAGCCACTTGCCCGGCTCGCCGTTGCAGCATAATCGGTAGGGCAGGCTGAATAGTGTTCAGCACGCCATACACATTAACCTCAAATACAGCCCGTGACTGTTCGGGACTTTCTACCCTGCGGCCTGTGCCTGCCGATATCCCGGCATTTGCAATTATAAGGTCGATAGGCTGGATGTGGTCGCAAGCCTCCACCCACGTCGCCATAGCGGCTCCATCAGTGACATCACCCGTTTTAGTTGCAACAACCGCACCCTTGCCGGTTGCTTGAAGGGCAATATCCATTAGCCGTTTCTCATCGCGGCCATGCAGGGAAAGCCTGACTTCTGGCCCGGCATAAAGCAGAGCCAGAGCTGCGCCAATACCACTGGAAGCGCCGGTGATGAGGATATGTCGGGAAAAATGCATTCTAGATTCAGGGGATAGCATTCTGGAAATCTCTTACAAATGCTAATATAAAAATCGATAGCCGTCTGCCCTTTTCTCCGATAATTTGCCTATAAGTTCCTTGAATCCAGAATGCTGATCCCTAAATGCTGAATACAATCCAACGCCGCGGCCTTATGATGGTTCTATCCTCCCCTTCGGGCGCAGGAAAGACCACGATCTCACGCCGCCTACTGGAAACGGATTCCGAGATTAATCTTTCCGTGTCGGTGACAACGCGCCCGCCACGCGCCAATGAAGTGAATGGCCGCGATTATCATTTTATCGACACGACTGAATTTAACCTGCTGGTTAACCGGGAGCAGTTGCTGGAACACGCCAAGGTATTTGGTAATTACTACGGTACGCCGCGCCTGCCCGTGGAACAAACCCTGACATCCGGTCGCGATGTCCTGTTTGATATCGACTGGCAGGGTACGCAACAACTGGCTGAGAAAACCCGCGAAGACCTGGTCAGCGTCTTTATCCTGCCACCTTCATGGCGTGAGCTGGAACGGCGCCTTTATTCCCGCGCTATGGATGATCCATCCGAAATCAATCGCCGCATGGCTAAAGCCGCAGACGAGATGAGCCATTGGGCCGAGTATGACTACGTCATCATCAACCGCGAACTGGAGCAGTCAGTCAACGCCGTTAAAGAAATCCTCCATAGCGAGCGCCTGAAACGTCGCCGCCAGATCGGCCTCTCCGAATTCATCAATGGCGTCAAGCAGGGGCATTAGCCGTGCTTAAAGGCCGATGTCCTATATTGACTTACGTGCAACTCCACAGTTTGGGGGTGCGCGAATCCCTCTTTTTCTAGTTCGCAGAATGTTCGAGTTTGGCCAGTCAATTCGCTGTGAACGCTTTGATAACCCACAAAAACATCCGGTATTGAGCGGCCAGTGCGAGTGATAAGTTTAACCGGATCACCTTTCTCGAAACATCTGCCTTGAAATTTTTCCTGATCTTTGAGCAAAATTTCTGCGTCAGCAGAAGGTCTTGTTGGATCGGGCTCGATGTTTTCAGCGCTTGCCTAGTCCCAGTACAAGTTAATAGCACCATTAGGATTATAGGCAGCGAATGAATAGTTATCGTTACCTAAATTTTTTAATATGTAGGCCGAATAAGTTGTCTCGCCATATTCTCCCACTTTTACGGCTTGTCCCGGTTTAAATGTATTCTGCATCATTTCCTCCATTATGTTTAAATAATCTAATATAATGATATTAACGTAATATCGTGAAATTAAAAAGGTAATTTTCATTGTTTATTATGCTTTTAGCATATATGATTGCGTCATAGCATCCCAAGCCATTGGCGAATCATGATTTCTATCGAGCAAATAAAAGCGGCGCGAGCGCTTCTGGACTGGACACAGGACGAACTGGCGGAAGCCGCAGGCTTGTCCAAGCCATCCATCAATACATTAGAACGCCGTATTGCCAATCCGCGTGTCGAAACATTACAGGCTATCAAAAAGGCGCTTGAAAAAGCCGGTGTGGAATTCACTGATGGTCCGGGCGTCAAATTACAAAGTTCTGTTCTCAAAACCCTGATTTTTGAAGGTGAGGACTCGCTGGTTCGCCTGTGCCGCGATATGTTCGATACGCTGGTGGGAACCGAGAAGGAATTAATGATCTCCGGTATTGTTGAGAAAAAATTCCGTGAGTGGGGCGGCGACCGCATCCTCGCCGAAATCGAACGTCGCTTGAAGCACGGCATCAAAACCAAGCTCCTGTCTTGCGAAGGCGACAAAAACTTTATCGAACCTGTCAGCCATTACCGCTTGATGAAAAAAGAATTCTTCCCGACCACACCGACCTACATTTACGACAACAAATATGCAATTTTCCTTTGGGGGCCACCCAAAAAAGTAGTGATTATTGAGAATGCCGAAATTGCCGAATGTTTCCGGCAACAATTTCTGGCACATTGGGCTACCGCCAAAGAAGCCAAAAAGTAATTTCAGCTTTTAATTAAGCGTGCAAGCGTTTCAAACTCCGTCACCGATAAATTCTCAGCGCGGAGTTCAGGATTGATACCGGCCCGTTTCAGAAGTTCTTCACCGCCGAGAGGTTTGAGACTGGAGCGCAACATCTTGCGGCGTTGTCCGAAGGCAGCCATCGTAACTTTTTCCAAAAGCTTGATGTCAATATCACTGGGGCGATCCGTGCGCGGTGTTAGATGCACAACGGCTGAATTGACTTTGGGCGGCGGAGTAAAGGCCGCCGCGGGCAGGTCCATTACGCGCCGCACATTACAGCAAAATTGCGCAATCACCGACAACCTGCCGAAAGCTTTGCTGCCCGGTTTTGCGGCCAATCTGTCTGCGACTTCCGCCTGAAACATGAGAGTCATGCTGTTGTAGGCATCGATCTGATGCAGCCAGTTCAGCAATAATTCTGTGCCCACGTTATAGGGCAGGTTGGCTACAATCGCGCGCGGTGCAGCGGCAAGGGTAGTGAGATCAACTTTCAGGGCATCGCCAACAATAACTTCAAGCCGGTCACCGCTGGCAGCTTTGATATCAGCGAGCGCACCGAGGCAGCGTTCGTCTTTCTCAATAACGATTACTTTAGTGGCTGCTGTGCCGAGCAAGGCGCGAGTTAAACCGCCGGGGCCGGGGCCAATTTCAAAGACCGTGCAGCCAGTCAGATCGCCTGCGTAATCCGCAATACGCTGTGTGAGATTGAGATCGCAAAGAAAATGCTGTCCCAGAGCCTTGCGGGCCATAAGCTGGTAACGCGCAATGACATCCCGCAAAGGCGGAAGCGCATCAAGGGCTGAAACTGTCATTATGAAGGGTTGTTTCCAAGCCGCACATCGACATAGGCGGCGCGGCGCAGGTCACGCAGCAACCGGCGAGCCTGTAGTTCCAGTTTCTCCGTACCGATAGAGGCAACGATAGCCTCACGATTGATATTGTCGTCCGGCACATGTCGCGAGCATACGAACAGTACCAGCGCGCCTTTATCCGTAGCAACGGGCTCACTAGCTTGGCCAATCGACAGGTCGCGCACTTTTTCAACGATAGGAGGCGGTGCCTTTTCCAACTCGATCTGACCCAGATCGTTCCAGCGCCATTGCGGGAATTTCTCTGCCAAAGCAGTATGCAAATTATCGCAACTGTTAATTGTACTGCGCATGTGCTCAGCCTCCTGCAAAAGCGACTCTTTATCCGTGCCCTCGTCGTAAGGACGGAAAGCCTGTTGCAAGCCGAGTTTAATTTGCTTGGGATCACCAAGCGCAATCATGCGTTTCTCACGAAGACCCATGATATGATAACCGCTGGCCGAGCGGATGGGCCCTGCGATTTGACCAGCATCCATCGTCGTCAAAGCGCGGTTGAGTTCCGGCGGCAATTGGCCTTCCTGAATCCAGCCCATATCACCGCCGACGGCGGCACCCGCCCCTTGCGAAAACTGGCGAGCTACGGCGCCAAAATTGGCACCAGATTTCAATTGCTGGACGAGATTATCAGCAAACTGCCTGACTTGATCTTCATCTTTGGGATTATCAACAGCCAACAATATTTCGCTGACAGAATATTCTTCCTTACCCGCATTGGCGCGTACGCGTTCGATCACTGCATCCACTTCATCATCGCCAACATCAACACGTGGCCGCAATTCACGAGCGACAACCTTG
>JABDAH010000030.1 GCA_013289265.1 Alphaproteobacteria bacterium | reverse complement strand
AGGCGACACCGATGACAATGGCTTCCGGCTTCAGCAACAGCAGAATCCCAAAGCCGAGCAACAACAAGAGAGCCAAAAGAATAAGAGCCTGCCAGGGCTTGATCTCGCCACTCGCCAGCGGCCTGTTCGCCGTGCGCTCCACCTTGCGATCAAGCTCGCGGTCATAGAGATCATTTACAATGCAACCGGCGCTACGCATAACCACAGAACCGACTGCGAATAAAAGCATCAGCCACAAATCCGGCATATGCGGGCTTGCCATCGCCACACCCCACCAGCACGGCAAAAGTAGGAGCCAAGTGCCTATTGGCCGGTCAAGCCGCATTAACCGCGCATAGGGACGCGCCATAGAAGGCAAATACCGGGAAACCCAGTCATATTGGGGGATATCGGTGAACATATAGTCGAATTGATTTGGGTTAAGGAGACTTGCCCTTTGACGTACTACCTTTTCGCCTTGACCTCTACCACATCCATCCACTACAACAATCTATATTGAGAATAGTTCTTAATTGCACATCTAATGGGGATGATATGTTCGCCGCCGCATTGATCGTTTATCGCGAAGTCCTGGAAGCCGCACTGATTGTCACCATTATTTTGGCGGCAACACGCAGTGTGCCTACTCGTGGGCGTTGGATTTCATTGGGAGTTTTTGGTGGTGTCGTTGGCGCATGCATAGTCGCATCTCTGACAAATTACTTTTCATCTCTGTTCAAGGGCGTAGGCCAGGAAATCGTCAATGCCAGTATCCTGTCGCTCGCCGTACTGCTTATCGGCTGGCATGTCATCTGGATGAATAGTCACGGTCGCAAGCTAGCCGCTGAAATACGCGCTGTTGGCCACAGCGTGAGCGAAGGACAACGGCACCTGTCTGTTTTAGCCGTGGTCGTGGGTCTAGCCGTCATGCGCGAGGGATCGGAAGTCGTTCTGATATTACAAGGATTGTGGTCGAGCGGTGAAACCATGACCATGCTCGGCGGCGCAAGCCTCGGCTTGATCGCGGGAATTATAACCGGCGCACTTATGTATGCGGGTTTCGTTGCTTTCTCGATGCAGAAAGTTTTTGCGCTGACCAACGGCTTTCTGACTTTGATTGCGGCAGGTATGGCCGCGCGAGCTGCCAATTTTCTGACTCAGGCGGATTTACTGCCGTCGCTTGGAAACAATCTATGGGATACCAGCTCTATCCTGCCGGAGAAAAGCCTGATTGGACAGCTTTTGTCGGCGCTGATCGGTTATATCGCTAGCCCCAATGGCATCGAAGTTTTATTTTACGGCGTTACAGTTGTGGCCATCATCATGCTGACAAAAGCTGCAGATGAACGACGCGGCATGGGCCGGGCTTAATGCTTCGCGCTTTCGCCTTCGCTTTGGGGCATGGAAGCCATTTCCAGTAGCGCCATCAGCATATCGGCACGCTTGGTTAAATCTGGGGCTTCCAGCAAAGCCTGTTTTTCATTCGGCGCCAACGGACAAATCATAACCAGCGACGAAACCAGCAAATCATTCGGCGTATTTTGCACGGCGTTCCAGTCGGCGGCTATGCCCTGCAATTTAAAATAATGCTGCAGTATAGCGGCGAGGCGCTTGCGGTCGATATCGGCGTCCTCCGGCTCCGCTGTGTCAGTGCCAAATTTCAGCCAGTCCGCCTTTACGCGGCGATAGGGCGTTTCCAGCGGTAATTCTTCCGTCACCGCAAAACGGCAAATACCTGTCAGGCCAATCAGGAAACGGCCATCTTCTGTTTCCGTGAAAGAAGTGATGCGCCCCGCGCAACCGACATTGAAAATGGGCGGCGTGGTTCCTTCCTGATTTTCCGGCGCGTTGGGCTGGATCATGCCGATGATACGCCCCTGTCCCAATACATCCTCGATCATCGCCAGGTAGCGCGGCTCGAATATATTCAGTGGCAGCCGCGCACGCGGCAACAGCACAGCACCCGCCAAAGGAAAAATCGGCAGAATATCCGGTAGTATCAGCGGCGCTGTCGCCGTGGCGGACAAATTGCTCATGAAAACAGAATAGATGATAGGCGTTTACGGGCAGACATAGTCAGCGGGTCCATCATGCCGAAGGCTTCGAAGAATTTGACCAGTTGCTTTCGCGCTGCGTCTTCGTTCCAGCTACGGTTGCGGCGAATGATTTCCAGCAATTCATCAACGGCCTGTTCTTTTTGGCTTGCTGCATAATGCGCCATCGCCAGATCAAACCTGATTTGATGATCCTGCGGATTTTGCTGCAATTTATTTTGCAGCTCAGTTACCGATCCGCTCTGTCCCGCTTGTTCAGCTAGTTCCAGAGCGGTGCGAATGGGGTCTAATGCCTTGTCCTTCGCCATTTCGGGCGGCGCATTGGCTAGCATCTCCTTGGCCTCATCCATCATGCCTTGCGATGTGAGGCAACGCAGGAAACCGGCATAGGCCGTAACATTGGTCGGCTCCATGTCCAGAATATCGGCATAAATAGACTGCGCCGTTGCGATATCATTCGCGGCCATAAAATCTGCCGCCTGTTTAAGCGCTGTCGTCAGGCCGTCACCGGGCGTTGTAACCCCCGTAGTCTTGACCAGTTTTTCCAGCCAGCTTTTGACCTGTGCTTCGGTTTGAGCGCCCATGAACCCGTCAACCGGACGACCTTTGAAGAAAGCAAATACGGCGGGAATGGATTGCACACCCATCTGCTGTGCGATATCCGGGTTTTGGTCGATATCGATTTTCGCCAGATGCATGGCCCCCTTGTAAGAGAGCACCAGTTTTTCCAAAACAGGGGTCAGTTGCTTACATGGCCCGCACCACGGCGCCCAGAAATCGACTACGACGATATGTTGTTTCGACGCCTCGATAACATCGACCATAAAATTCGCCAGCGCGACGTCTTTGATAACGTCCGGGGCTGCCGGGGCAGGTTCCTGCGGAGAAAGCGAAAAAGTCATATAAAACCTGAGGCCTGTTTAAGTTATGCCTAAAGACATAAGCCGTTTTCCATAAATCGCAAGATATTGCAGCTAAGTAATTGACATTTTCACCAAATAAACCTTAACCTGTTTTTAGGAGTAAATAACCACAATGCATTTCTGTTGCTGAACTTGCTTTTAAGTTTCTGACGGGCATCCGCCTGTCGGACGTTATTTGTTCAGCTTTTCAGAGATGCCTTTATGCCCGACTCCCCTTCCCCGCATATAACGCCTGCCCCCGGTATCACGACATCCGTGCTCGACCTCATCGGCAATACGCCGATGCTACAGGTGCGGAAATTCGATACAGGGCTGTGCAACCTCTATCTGAAGCTGGAGAACCAGAATCCGGGCGGATCGATCAAGGACCGCATGGCCCTGAATATGGTAGAAGCGGCGGAGCGCGACGGCAAACTGAAACCCGGCGGCACAATTATTGAGGCCACTGCCGGCAATACCGGGCTTTCGCTTGCCCTCATTGCGCAGCAAAAAGGCTACCGGCTGATTTTGGTTATTCCCGACAAAATGAGTCAGGAGAAAATTTTTCATCTACGCGCGATGGGTGTCGAAGTTATAATAACACCTTCTAACGTCACCTATGACCATCCTGATTATTATCAAAATAAAGCCCGCAGTTTAGCTGCAAGTATGGCCGGTGCTTTTTATATCGATCAGTTCAATAATCCCGCCAATGCCGAGGCGCATGAACGCACTACTGGGCCAGAAATCTGGGAACAGATGGAGCATAAAGTCGATGCCGTGATCTGCGGCTCCGGCTCTGCAGGCACAATTCTTGGTCTTGGACGTTTTTTTCGTGCGCGTTCGCCCGACACGGAAATTATTCTGGCGGACCCGAAAGGATCTGTCCTCGGCCCCTATGTCCAAACTGGCGTACAGCCAAAAGCAGGAAGCTGGCTGATCGAAGGTATCGGCAAGGAATTTGTCTCGCCCAACCTTGATTTGTCGCTCATCAGTCAGGCCATCATCGTCGACGATATCGAGAGCATACGCACCGTGCGCGAGCTGTTACTGAAAGAAGGCGTCCTTGGCGGGTCATCCACCGGCACCCTGCTCGCCGCCGCACTGCGTTATTGTAGACAGCAAAAAACGCCAAAGCGCGTCGTCACCTTCGTGTGCGATAGCGGCAGTAAATATTTGTCGAAAATCTTCAATCCCAAATGGTTGAAAGACAACGGCATCCCCAATTAATTCGAACACCACATTCATAGGAACGAATATGACATCTGATATCAACAAAACCCAAGCTTTCAATACACTGGCCATTCACGGCGGGCAGCATCCCGATCCCTCAACAGGCGCAGTTATTACACCTATTTATGCGACATCGACTTTTGTGCAGGAAGCGCCCGGCATACACAAAGGCCTCGATTACGGCCGCAGTCACAATCCTACGCGTTTTGCATTTGAACGCGCCGTAGCGGCACTTGAAAATGCCAAGGCAGGCTTTGCTTTTGCCTCGGGTCTTGCAGCGATCAGCACGGTTTTGGAGCATCTTGAACATAACGCGCACATCATTTCGTCCGACGATATCTACGGTGGCACCTATCGTCTGTTCGAACGTATTCGCAAACATTCCACAGGGCTGGATGTCAGTTATATCGACCTCAGCAATCCAGAGAATCTGATAGCTGCAATAAAGCCCAATACCCGCATGGTCTGGATTGAAACCCCCAGCAATCCTTTATTGAAACTTATCGATATTGCCGCCGTTGCCAAGATAGCTAAAGCGCGTGGTTTGATAACCGTCGTCGATAATACCTTTGCGTCGCCCTGGATTCAGCGCCCGCTGGATCTTGGCGCAGATATCGTCATTCACTCCGCAACAAAATATCTGAACGGTCACTCGGATGTTATCGGCGGCGCCGCCGTTGCCAGCAGAGATGATCTGGTTCAATGGCTCGCCCTTGCACAGAATGCCATAGGCTCCATCGCTGGGCCATTTGATAGCTTCCTTATGCATCGCGGCGTCAAGACACTTGGCCTGCGCATGCAACGCCACAGCGAAAATGCGGTCGAGCTAGCACACTGGCTTGAAAAGCATCCCGCCATTGAGAAAGTTTATTATCCGGGCCTGGCGAGTCATCCCCAGCATGAACTAGCCCAACGTCAAATGCATAATGGCTTTGGCGGCATGATATCTATTGTCGTCAAAGGGGGGTTACCGCGCGCGACAACCTTCTTAAAATCCGTCCGGATTTTCGCACTTGCCGAAAGTCTTGGCGGAATTGAGAGCCTGATTGAACACCCCGCAATCATGACTCACGCCACAATTCCCGAGCAGCACCGCAAGAAGATGGGTATTGATGACGGGCTGGTGCGGCTGTCGGTTGGCATTGAGGATGTCGGTGATTTGCGCGCCGATCTGGAGCAGGCCCTCGGCTAAACCGCAGTCAGAAGCAGTAAAAACAGCTCTTTCTGCCATTTGCGTAAAGCTCTTGCAAACAGCGGCGGGGAATGTATTATCGCGCCCTGTTTCCGGTTTGGTAACCGCCGCCGGAAATATTGCCTAAAGGATGCGGGTGTAGCTCAGCGGTAGAGCACGACCTTGCCAAGGTCGGGGTCGCGAGTTCGATCCTCGTCGCCCGCTCCAATTTTCTTTTCATTTCAAAGACTTAATCTTGAGCAAATTTCTCATTGCTTTAGAATATATCCCGATTCGTCCGAGTCGATGACAATGCGAAGTGGGAGAATCGGTGGGAGAACCGAATCATGACCCGCCTATTCCCCATCCTCCACCTCATAGCCTTCCTCTCCTGCTGTATAATAGCCGTAGCCTTAACAGACATACATGGGCATGCAAAGATAGGTGGGTTTACTATAGCTTTTAATGAAAGCCAGCAGGAGACATTAGCTTTGGCTATTCCAGTAACTGCTTTAATGGAGGTGAAGAAGTGATAAAAACCAACTTCCATGAGATAGACGCGATTGCAGAAGTTATCCACGATGCAAAAATTCGTTCCTGTTATTTTAAAGTGCAATGGGACCGTCAGAGAGCAAAAGAGCCTTGGGGTGAAGATAGGCACGCCGGAACACCTAATCAGCCTTGGCATGATATAGCAACGGATCAGGCTAAAGCAGTATTGGAGTATTTAAATGCCAAAAACTGAAACCACGAAGCCAGAAGATAGGATTTATCTTGCAGCTAAAGCTGAAAAGTTAGCTATAGCTCTAGATCACTTGCTTGGATGTAGGCTGACAAAACATGGGCTTGAAACAACTCCGGATATTTTGGCTGAGGCTGGTCACGCCCTTGCTGTTTGGAAAGGTCAATATGACTAAAAAACTTTGTTCATGCTGTAAAATAAGAGAAGCCAAGACTGGAATAGCTCTAATTCCATTCGCTATGTTTTGTTATGAATGTGCAACAGAAATTTTAAAGAAATGACTCAAACGACAGAAATTTCTGATTATATGGATAAGGTTTTTAACGATATGTATGTATCAGAACCACCTCACTACATAATTCTTCTTGAGGATTTAGAAGTTGAAGGAATGGTTCTTAAGGCTGGGACTTACATCAACGGAGTACGACAAGATGAGTGAATGGGACTTCGATACACTTTCAGCCTTAATAGGAAGCGTTTCTGCTTTGGCTATTTATTTTCTTATATGGGGATTTCCATGACTCAAACGACGACTGATGAATGCCTCAAATGGCTTAATATGGAAGCTGTCGATGCACATAATAGATCTGGGGCTGAAGGTCGTATTGGTGATTATGCAAGATTTGAACACAGACTGATCTCGACTATCCGCACCCAGCTTCAGTGGTTGAAAGATTTTGATCAGACTGGAAATTTTGATCTATTGCGTAAACGCATAAGAGGAGAAGATATATGACTCAAATCACGAAACGATTTGTCTTAAATGATAAGGGAGTAGCTATGTCAGTCGAGCACATTCCAGATGATCTGCTAGGAATTAAAGCTGAATATGAACGCATCACAGGCAAGAAATGGGAAGATCAATTCATCACGAAAGTTGAAGTTTCGGAAGATGCATACGGTCTCGTCGTTGAGCTAACTCGTGTGCGAGACGCCTTAATGTGTCTACAACAGACTTGGGGTGATGACGATAAGGTAAAACAAGCTAAAAAATTGCTATTCGCTAGAGAGGATGAGCTATGCCGAAAAATGAGTCTGTAACCACGCCAAAACCAGTTCCAAAAACTTTCAGGCAATGGCTTGAAAGTGAGATTGAATATTTGTCTGAAATAAAACTCACCGAACACGGCGAGGGAAGTCTAGCTACAGCGAAAAGGGCGCTTAAGGAATATGACGAAAGAATCTAAAACCACGCCATCTTTCTGGAACAGGCCAGCAACAAACGGAACGGTTATAGTGGCTATTTTTAGCGCTATTATCGGAATTTTACTGGTTAGATTGACACATTTTTTATTTCCTTAGTAATAGCGTTTCCCCAATCAATTACATGCATAGCCATAATAGTTTTCTCACGGCTTCCTTTGGGTAGCATCCATAGACAAAAGCTAAAGCACCACCCGAATACCAATTCGGCTATATAACAACGCCATTGATAAATGGGATTAAGTTTCGTCGTTTGTGGATCAGACATTTTTAATCACCTTTGCGAACTCAACGAGAGCCGGATAGACGTTATGGACGTTTTGTCCGCCACCGATCTGAATGCCAAGCTTCCATGTGGCTTCCTCGAAAGGCGTGATGGTCTCACCTTTTTTATTAGCTTCTAGGACTTCGTAAAAAGAGCGATAAGTCGTGGTTTTAGATTCATTCATGTTTGCTCCTATATGCCTTGACATTCTTTTGACCAGGCGCACAGCGTTTTCTTTTTAATGGTGTCCATGTTGGCAGCTCACTGACAATTTCTTTCACCATAACCTTCACAGCGCGATCACCTTTGGCTTGGCAATATGCCCATGTTTTGCCGAGTGCTTTCAGATGAAAGCCTATAGCCTCATGCCGCTTCTGCCAGGTACCAACATAAAAGCCATACTCATTTTTAATGGCCCAAAACTCGCCAACTGCTGCTGCGCCGGGTTTAATATTTTTCGTGGTTTGAGTCATTTCGCGTACCCCTCGATAAATCCGGCCTTATGTCCGTCACGATATGCTTCTTCCAAAGCTTCGCTGATGATCTCGGCGGTTTTCTTACAAGCGGCATCGCTATAAACCGTCAGACCATAAATCCGGTGGATCGCTTCTGCCAGTTCCTGTTTTTTCGTCGTTTGAGTCATAATATGCCTCGCTCATGAAGTTGAGGAATCATAAGTCCTTCAAGAAATGCGGATATGGCTTTTTCGAAAGCGTCGGCTATTTGGCATTCATGGCTATCTAGCTTGGAACCACCAACAACAAAAAGTGGCCCCTTAACATCTATAGTTATAGTCGCCAAATTTTCGGCTAATTCTCTTACTTTCGTCGTTTGAGTCATTTTGCGCCCTCCTTAAGAATTAAAATGCGCTCCGATATTATATCTGCAAGGATTTGTTGCTTAGCATTTTCGCCAATGCCTTTTCTTGCAATATACGCAGCTTGATCTAAAGCGTCATTGCGAACTTGTTCCAATGCATTAGAGAGAAATATCTTCAACTTCTCGACCCTAATTACATTGGATGATGCGTACCATTCCTCGATAACATCATCGGCTTTCTTGTGCATGTCTGTGGTTACTGGTTTATCGACCATGCGTCTACCCTCTCAATCTGAACTGAAATGTCTCTCGCAGTTTTGTTCTTACCAATCCAACGTAGCGCGGCAGGGAAGGTTTTAAAGGTTGTCTCATACATCGATGCGGCACCAGACATACAAACGCGCCAAGCGAATTTAGGAAGCTCTATTTTCTTTCTTTTCGTCGTTTGAGTCATTTCATTGCCTCTATTGCTGCCTTGGCTTCGTCTAGCCAGCAGTCTTTAAGATAATAGGAATAATCTTCACGGCCTTGGGTGTTTCCTGCTGGACGCTCAACTTTATCCCATCGCACCCCGGCTATCGCCATAGCAACTTTTTCTATCTGTTCTTTCGTGGTTTTAGATTTAGCTAATTCGCTAACAGATGGACCCAGAGCACAGCCATTATCTTCTGGCCTAGCTATATCAGCATGTATTTCTGTCTTTTCAGTTTTTGACATCGTGCAATCCTTTTGCGTAAGCTGCTTTCAAGGCGTTCTGAATTAGATTGACCTGTCCTCCGCAAAGAGCGGCCCATTTATAAGGGTCAATGTCAAAAATTTTATAGAACGAAACAGCCAAATCAAATGCTTGGTTTTCAAATGGCTCTGATGGCTTAAGGTCTGTCGTTTGAGTCATTGGCTGTCACTCCATTGTTGCTTAAGCTTTTCCATTTCTTCTTTCGAAGGTCGGCTGTCGCCCCATATAGATACGCCCATGTAACGGACATATTCTTCGAATGTTTTAAAATCTTTCATCGTTTTGAGAGTCGTTTGAGTCATGGTTTCCTCTTTTGTGCTGGTGTTTTATTCAATCTTCCGCGTCCAATACCGCCTTGTCCTAAGCCCACAGGAAGCTGTAACTTGCGCCCGTCGGCCCACATCTGTTGACGGCGTATAATCGTTATCTTGGCACACCCAAGCAGCTTAGCCGCCCCGCTGATGGTCTTGGCCTCTTTTAAAGCATCTCTGATCTGCTTGTCGCTATGTTTAGCTGGCTGTCCTCCGACTATGCCGCGCTCTCTAGCTCTGTCGAGGCCATGCTTAGTACGCTCCCAATTCCACTCGCGCTCCCATTGTGCCAACGCGCCGAGAATGTGAAATATCATCCGGCCCGAAGCATTTGTGGTGTCTATGTCTTGCTGAATGACCTTTAGTCGTACGCCCTTTTGGTAAAGTTGTTTTTCGACTTCAATTAAATCACCAAGATTACGGCCCAAGCGATCAAGCGAATATATTACCAATAGGTCGCCCTTTTGCAGGTCTCGAAAACACGCCTTCCAAGCAACTCGGTCGAGCGTCTTGCCAGATTGCTTGTCTTGAAAGATGTCTTCGGGAGCCACGCCAAACTTAATTAGTTCGTCTATTTGGCGTTGATTTGTCTGGTCGCTAGTAGAGACACGCGCATAACCAATCATCATTTGCCCGTCCTTGGGGCGCTTCCATTTGACAACAGACTCGGCAATTTTGTGAACATAGTGTTTTGGCTTTGGGCCACGCTTAGGCATTTGACACTCAAAAATAATTATTGACGACCGTTACAGTAACAGGTATACAGTAACCCTATGACTCTGACAAGGAAATAAATACACTAAACCGGTTGTGTTAATTTGAACTCTAACCCCTGAATTTGCCATGTTTATTGCCAGCGCACCGCCAGTAGAATTGAATGTAGGAGACGAAGTAGCTCATATACGTTTGGGCGATGGTCTTATAACTTCAATTGATGACAAAGGAGTCCATGTGGCTTATTCAAAGAATGGATGTCAGGGGCTTTACGATCAGAAGTGGTTCGAAATGTACCCAAATTATCTTTTCAAAGTCAGTAAACCTTAACCCCCAAAAACGGAGCCGATCATGGCAAATGATTACAGCACAAAGCCTGAAAGCGAAGAATTCTTCAAGGGTCTTGTTGCAAGGAATTTATCGAAACGTAATCCATATGCTTGTTATAGCGGACATTCATGGGCAATGAAGAATGGAAAAGATAAAGAATACGAAGTTTGCACCAATTGCGGAATCACAAAAGCATCTTAACTTCTAACCCACCTGAAATATTATGCCCTGTTATTCACCATCATATATCCACTCAAAAGGCGATGCCATTCTGTGTAGCATCTTCCACAAGATCGTAGCTGAGGAAGGTGAAGTCGGATTGGCCAAAGTGATAGATAGTTTAGATTATGACCTTATTGGTCTTTCCAAAAAACAAGTCTGGGAATGGTGGGATGAACATCAGAAACTAGACAAGCAAAAGATGAAAGAAATGAAGTAACCACTAACCCCAGAATGCAAAGGTTTTGTACGTGATGGAGACTCTTGAAGCCCAAACTTGGATAATGTATCCGCGTGACAATTTACTGGTTTCGAAACCCAGACCTTTGCGCCAACTTTAACCCCAAAAATATGAACATGCAGCTTAATTTAGATCATGCCATTGAAGACGCAAAAGATGCTTTGGCGGACGCAGATGACGATTATTACACCGAAATCCAGATTGAGCGTTTGCAGAACATCTTAAAGTGCCTTGAAGATTACAAAGCTAAATTGAGTCAACCTTAACCCCAATTTTAAATGTCAGACATGAACGAATCACAGCAAAAGAAATGGGATGCATTTGTAAAGAATGTAGAAAGATCTGATCTGTCTGAAGCTATCCAGAATTTAATGGATGCAGTAGAAGAGCATCGCTTTAATAGCCTTGATGCATCTGAATTATATGCCGATGCTCTTGATATGGCTATCGAAGATATTAAGGAAGATAATGATAGCTCAATTCATATTGAAAACGGAAAAGTTCTTTTTAACCTTTACGAAACTATTACTGATGATTGCAGTACGGTAGGATATTTTGATATTTCTGGCGCGATAGATTTTTTTATCTCCATGAGAGAACATGGAGAGAACGGTAAGTTGAATAAACAAGATGTCGAAGATGCTAAAAAAATTATTGATATTCTCCAGTCTGGAATAGAAAGACTATCTTCTGTCATTAACAGAGGAATAGAACCTGAAAATGAAGAACAACCTTAACCCCAGAAAACAACGATGATCAATCAAGGACCACTTTGGCAAATGGAGCAGTCGGTTAAATCGACCAAGCTTCTTATTCAGGCTCATAGAGATGATATTAAACGCGCCCAAGAACGCGAGGCTCAAGCCATACTTGATCTTGAACAATACGAAAAAGCAGTTGAGCTATTGAAACAACTTTAACCCCAATTTTCCACATGGTAATGAACAAAAAAGAACAGGCGGAACTTGATAGTTTACGCTTTCAGTTATTGGAAGCGAAAGCTCTGAGATATTCTGGCATATCCGCGCCGATTAAATTAGGGGCGCCTAAAGAGTACACGGATTATGTGAACGGTTGGGATTACAACTCATATAACTCTCGTATATATGAGGCTTGGACTTCTGGTGGCTCTCATGGTGAAGGGCATCGTGATAAGAAGACTGACAAGAATAAATACATCGGGGGAAGTCAAAATAGCTGCAACTTGTTTGCAACCAAATTGGACGCCCTTATAGGGCTACGATTAGCAAAGGAAAAAGAGTTTGCAAAAGCCCTTGCCGAGATCGACAAGCAGATAGAATTTGAACGCAACCACTAACCCCTTTTTATGGAAGGCTCAGCAATGAGTAAGTTTTACGACTTAGTTGCGGGTTCGATCCCCGTCTCTGGAAACTCTACTGCCGTAAAGCAGGGAGTAAGTACAGATGCAATGGATGGCCCTTCCGCCCTCAACCCCTAACCCCAAATAAAAAACCGCCTGCAGTTTCCTGCGGGCGGTTTAGTCGGAAGAAGGTGACTATTCAATTGATGCTTAATCTATCATGTAGAATTTGTGATGTCCAATAATGATTGTTGGAGTAAGGCCAATTGACCAGTTAGGGTTTGTTTCCAGAGTGCAATAGCTAGTCGCTCCTCCAGTAACATCAATAAGAGTTCCTGCAATTGCGATTCCAGCGATAAAGTAGCATTGCCGGTAGGTTCCGTCTTCTTCGCCAACTTCCAGAAGCTTGGGTCTATTTGGATCAGATTGGTTGAGGCATGAGAACTGATAAGGTTTCGTAAGGACGGATCTAATGTCATGGCCCCACCATCTTGGCTGATTAACACGGTTCATAACGACGCTGGCTACGGCCTGCTGGCCCTTATAACTCTCACCCCTTGCCTCACCCCACAAAACCTTTGCAAATAGCTGTTGGTCATTAAAAGAGTCTGTATCGCTCATTAAAGATGCCTGACAGCACTCCCTATCCAGCCGCTAGCTCCACCAAGAAGGGCTATAAACGCAACCCACGCTGCTTTGGCGAACTTCCCGGCACCTCTAGCCTCAGCCATCAGGATGAATATCTGATCAAGTTTAGTATTTGCATGATTTTGGGCAACGACAACCTCATCAAGCTTATCAGCATGATTGTCTAATTTGACTTCCAAGGTTGTAATTCTATCCCTCAAGTCTCCTTCGCTCCTGCGTTCATACATGGGATTTACCATTATCTTTGCCCTTTAGAGTCCTGCGGCGGGAATTCAGGGTAAGTTTTAAGACCCTTCACCCAAACAATCAGATCACCTAAATTCTGAATAGCAGCGCCCTCGATTTCAGACATAGCTCCGCTATCGATCAAATATTTCACCAATATTGGTAGCAATAATTTGAGGAGCGCAAGTTCCATTATTTACCTGCAGATCCAACTTCGGCATTCAACGCCGCAAATATAGTTGTTTGGGCCATGGCGATGTTTTGAGCTTCCAGTTTAGCTGCTACGTCTTTAGCAGCAGCAACGAAGGATGCCGTTGTTAAACCCCCAGAAATAACGTCTTGGGCAGCCGTAACAACCAGCCCTTGTAAGATTTTACCTTCATTTGTCTCAATCGTCTGAACAAACTTCTGGATACCGGGAGAAAGGCTAGTCCACCAATCCTGAATACGAGATTCCGCGCTTTTAAAGTTACCTGAGAAAATATCGCTTATTAGATTTGATAGGCTCATTTGTTTGCTCCTGATGTTAAAGTTGTCGTCGCCTTACTTCTAAAAATAGCCGCAAGGATAGGAAGAATAATTGCCGCAGCATTTATAATATCAGTCAGATTATTGACTAATACTTCCTGAGTTCCTGGGTCTACTTTATGACCTATAAGGGCTAAAGCAGAGCAACACGCTCCGACAACTGATGCCCAAATAGTCTTTGATTGATACCAAGGTTTATTGTCCATTTGGTTCTCCTTTGTTAATTTGCATGAACCTGTGATGTTGCTCCGATATCAAGTGCCGTGCATGTCCCTGAACTGATA
>JABDAH010000029.1 GCA_013289265.1 Alphaproteobacteria bacterium | reverse complement strand
ACGGGCAATATCATTGTCTTTATGGACGACGACGCACGCGCCGTACCCAGTTGGCTAAGCCACTACCGCGATGCGTTTACGGCAAACCCACAAGCTTCTGCTATCGGCGGCCGTATCGTCCCCGAATTTGGTGCGCCAAGACCATCATGGCTCCATGATGCCAACCTGCACTCGCTGTCGATTTTCGATCACGATACCGCGCCAGATAATTACCAGCCCTGCGGCGCAAATGTCGCCTTCCGCCGCCCGGCCTTCCAGCACGGCTTATTTCGCACTTCGTTGGGTCGACAAGGCGCAGAGAATAATAACTTGATGTCGGGGGAAGAATCGCAGCTCACGGAGGCTATTCGTAAATCCGGTGGCAGCTTTGCATATGCACCTTTAGCGGCAGTCACGCATTTGGTACCTGCTAATCGCCTGACACGTTCATGGTTTCGCAAACGCGCCGCATGGCAGGCAGTATCTGACCAGTTGCAGCATACTCTTAAGCCAGAGGATGCATCGCAACTATGGCCCTATATGATTCAGTACATTACGAAGGTGCCACGCGAACATGTACCCTTTATGGGGTTATTCTGGGATACCGATGACCCTGAACTATTTCGCATGCAGTTAGTTTGCACGCAGTTCCTGACACATATTATGATCTCGCAGGGTAATTATCCGCCGGAGATGCTGAGATAGCTTACCGCAGGGTTCCATTAACAGAACCGTTAGCGCCGCGCGGATTAAGACCGCCACCGCAATCAGCGTTGCCAAAGCAGTTATTATTCTGGCGCTGAGCGTTTTGGGAGTCATTACGGCTTTTATCGATATAAGTACTGTTATAGCCACTGGTCTTGCCCATAGCGCTTGCACTGGGGTTAGCATTCGTGCCGACATTGCTGGAAGCACCAAGCGTTGAATCAACTCCAGTTTCGAGGCCTGTTGCCGATCCGTTAACGCCAACGCCGGCCCCTACTCCGACCGAACTGCCAGTTCCAGAACTATTCCCGACTGCGCCGGATGCATTACTGGTATTGTTGAGGCCCGTTGAACCACCCATCGCCCCCGCGCTTGAGCTGCCATTCAGGCCGGTTGAATTACCCATAGCCGTGCCGCCTGTGCTGCTACCAACACCAGCTGATGTGCCGGCTGCGCCGCTGCCAAGCCCGGTGCTGGCACCAGCCGAGGTGCCGACATTCGACGATGCACCAACCGTAGGCGCTGCCGTGATACCGAGAGATGTCCCAGGACCTGTTCCACCGCCGTTAGCAGCTGCGCCCGTAGCGGCTGCAAAAGCAGGCACCGTAACAAGAGACAAAAGCAGGCTTAAGGTAAGCAGACGGTTTTTCATCTTGGACTTCCAATTCTTTTAGATAGAGGATTTCAGCTGTTGAATATTCTGCTTGTGCTCTTCCAAAGTCGGCAGCGTATCGGACGCAAAGCCCTTGATGGTGTCGTTGTCGCCATGTTTGGAATAATCCTTGAACAGGGAGACGGCCTCATCATGAGCCTTAACTTGTTCTTTCACATACAGGCGGTCGAAAGTCGCGCTCGATGCTGCATTCAGCTTGTCCAGCATCTTCTGATGCTTGGGATCGAGCGAGGTATCAGGTTCGCCCAGGTTCGCCTGAGACATGGCACTGCCCAGATCATCGCCAGCCTTACTGTGATCATCGACCATGTGCTGTGCAAACCGTTTAACAGCATCATTTTGCGATTTCTGCAATGCGATCTGGCTCGTCTCGACCTCAAACTCATTGCCAATCGCTGCCTTGCGGGTGAAATCCTGTACCGAATGTGTGCCCATAGCATGAGCCGAGCCTAAGGCAATGGCAAAGCCACCCAAAACGGCTACAGCTACAAACAGGGCAATATTGTTCAATTGCGTTTTCCTGCGGCGTGTCATCCGCGCTTTGCGAGGCATCAATACTTTAGGGGGATATTCTGTTGGCATGGATCAATCCTCAATAGGGTTGTGTCCTGCCAACGATAGGAAACAGCTGATAAGGAAGCTGTAGGGGAATGGGGTTAGCCCATCAAAAAGATATAACTAATCCTTTGGGCTTCCAATGCATCAAACCAAATCAGCTTGGGGCACTAGAGGCTGCCCACCAAGACTTGCCATTGTTTTATTCACTCGAACCGGATTGAACCCACCTTGAAGTCTTAGAGCCGTTACACCGCCAGCGACATTAAACGCGTCCTTCAAAATTTGAGCATCCCGGACTTTTTCATCCTTGCTTCTCCAAAATTTCCGTGACTCGCCGCTAATAAATTTAAAAGTGCGGAGAAAGAAAGCCCGCTTCAAAGCATCGATTGTGGTCTTCCTGTTAAGATCAGTATCCTTACTGTAACTCTTTAAATCGTCAGCATAGGTAGTTAACGCGTATCTTGCTTGTCTGGGGTTGCGTGTGCTGAGGTCAGCAAACTTCTGCACCAGATATCTAGCGTTACATTGTTTGCGTACTTTATCGATAGCGGCATCTGTAATATCGCCAAGAGCAGCATTACCGAAATCTTTATAATCACCCGCATTATCTATAAGTTTGATGGATTTCAGCCGTCCCTGAAGAAGTTCTAGACCATGCTGACAATCCACCGGATCGGTAGCTTTTTTAGCGGCCTGAAATAATTTCGAAGCACCATATGCAGCACCAAGTCTTTCAATTTTTAGTATGCACTCAATAAGCGTTTCGCTCGCGGGATCAATGCCTTTTATTTTAACGGGATCATCTTCAATACCACCCGCACGTTTCCAAGCATCCCACATATCGCGAATTTTTGACTGATTATCGTTCCCTGCGCTTGCATATTGCTTGGCCGAATTTAAATAAATCCAAAAGCCATTTTTCGCCCCCTGCTCTCGTACAGCTCGCAATTCCCCCGAATGAATAGTGCTAATTTTCTCGATGCCGCCAGCACGCTTTATAGCGTCATCCAGTTCTTTCATTTCATCGTTATTGTCGAAGCCATTTTCTGCCAAATTTTTCGCCGTAACAAAAAGAGGTTTTACCTCTTTTTGAGCTGCTTCTCGAGCAGGCATTCCCTTAAGAAAATCACTTTTATTAAGAGCAATAAGTGTGGAGGAAATATCACCCGTCGGTAAGGGGACTTTCGTTGTCTCAAATTTTCCACCGGTATCCGCCATGATATGCTTTCGTAATATGAATTAAGTTCAGAATGTTATTGCAATAGGTCGGATGAAAAAAGAGTTAAAATAGTTGCGGGTAACAGACTGCTTATTCGGCTTCGCAAGGTCGATCGTTAACCGTAGCTCCTCAAACTCCCTTTTAAATCAATAGCTTTTCATGGGAACGGCGCAAAATATAAGAGCGGTCTGGACATTGGCAATAACTATCTTTCTTGCTATATCGAATAGTAGTTTCGAAAATCATTAAACTTAATAGCGATAAAGGGGAAATATTATGACCGAACTTTCCAGCATGGTTGGCGAAGCTAGCGAAAAATTAGCTGAAGCAAGGCAAAGACATATCGAATGGGCTCAAGCAGAGCATCAAATTCTTGCGAGATTGATTCAGGAAACAGGTTCTCATTTAGGTACTGAGCTTACCCTTCAACAACCAACAGTCAGAGAGCCTAAATTTGATAGGGGACGTGTCAAGGGACCATCAGCCGAAATGAAAATAACTTCTGGTGATACTGTTCTGGGTCGCTTTGAGGCTGAGGCTAGCCAAGAACTTGTAAGTATTTACCTTTATGATTCGAGAAACTCGATAGTCTATCATGCATGGGAACTTCCTCACCAAGTGCACGATAAACTTAAGAAATTACATGCCCAAAAACTAGCCGATGGAGGCCTCAATTTCTTAAAGGCCACTCTAGGTTAGAAGTGGTGGCCCGGTAGGATTAGCATCGTTGCCAATATGCCGCTTTATGCCTGCTATAAGCTTGCCGCCGCCAAAGCTCTTTTGCTCAGCCGTGTCAGTATGTGTAAAAAAGGCCTTGTTCCCTAGGTAATTATTGCCTTAGGCCAGTAACTTCCTGCTTTCCCCCATAAATGCTTGTGTCGGATCAATAAGTTAATTTTGGCACACGCTTTGCTCGATAATTATCTCCATTATTGGCCTGCATTCCAAACGGGGTGGAGGCTTTCAACCAAAGAGGGATTTGTTATGTCAGCACTGCTTTTTTCTGCCTTGAACACCGCTGTTCGTGATTTGGCCGCCCAATCCAAGCTGCAAGCTACTGGCTCCAAATCCACTGGTGCCCAGTTCGGAACCGTGCTGACCGTGTTGAATGTGGGCAGCAACAACCAAGGTGGTGTGCACACAACGCCTTGCCATCAGACTGGCGTTCAAGGGAACATGACTCCCTCTTCTACTACAACCGCATCTGTACATAATTCGACGTTGTCGAACGGACCAGTACCTACAACATCAGCAACATATGATGCCAACCTGCCTGCAAATGCGCCCACCGGCTACACCTCAACTGGCTCGACCTTGCAAGTGTATGATTCGCTTGGCGCTACACATGACATGACATATCGTTGGACAAAGACAGGCAGCAATGCATGGGATTTGACCGTAACCGTTCCCGGTGCTGTAGCAACCACAGCAACCAATAGTGCAGGTGTTGTGACAACTACCCATTCTGACTATGTGTCGACTGTTCCGTTTAAGTTCAACAGCTCAAACAATTCGGGTACAATTGCATCGATCGCTTCCGGCACTGGTTATACAGTTGCTGCTGCACCCAAGGCGGCAATCACTGTTCCAATGGCATTCCAGGGTGCATCTGCACAGAATGTCGTCCTCAACTTTGGTACCCTTAACTCTCCAACAGGTTTGACTCAGTTCGCAGGTACAAATGTATCGGTGAACTCCTTTATGCAAAATGGATTACCTGCAACTTCTCATGTTAATACGGGCGAAGGGATTGGGTGTGTTGGTCTGTCAGGCCAGGCAACTGGTCCACATCCGCATTTCGAAGTGCACATCCATGGAAACCAGGGCAATTCAATGAGCGTTAGCCTGCCAACGGGTCGCAACCTGGGTGGTAAGCTGCTGGCCGATTTCCACGCCGCTGGCCAGGCTAGGAATCTGCCCGGAATTCTCCCTTATCTTTACCAAGCGCACATCAGAAGAATCTAAGGCGACAACCCAAACGCCCGGATCCCGGCATCAACCGCAATCCGGGCGTTTGCACCCGAGCCAACAAGGCGAGGCACTGTCTGAAACCTGGAGGTGGTGGGCCCGGTAGGACTTGAACCTACGACCAATCCGTTATGAGCGGATAGCTCTAACCAACTGAGCTACAGGCCCGACCAAGGACAGGTATCAGGGATCAGGCGGCAATCGTCAAGTGGACTTGTGACATTTACCTTATTTATATTGGCTTTGCTCGATAGCACCCAGGAGGGCGCGGTGGAATGTCTGAGGGTCCGCCACCAGATCAATCGGCGAGATTTCGCCCCCCGCCCCATGCACTAGGATTGTTCCGAATCCAAGAATGCGGCCCATCACAGTCTGGTCGAAATTGGCGCCCGTAACGCGGCTCAGCATAATCTCAAAGGTCGCGCGGGAGATAAAACCGTATTTGGCGATGATGCGGCGGTTGGTCAGGACCAGTTCCGTTGCCGTCTGCCGAACATAGGCACCCGCGAGAAAAGAAACGCCGATGATCGTAATCAGCAGCGCCGCGCCTGACAAAATGTGCCCGAAACTATCAGCATATCTGGAGCCGAACATAATGGTAGTGATCGAATAGCTGTAGAAGCCGAGCAAGCCACCGACAATAGTTATGCAAAGCCCCTGCAGGTAAATAATCCAATGAATGCTGGCGGCGAAATAAACTTTTTCATCCGGCATCAAAACTTTTTCAACATATGATGACATTAGTGACCACCCGCCAGCCATTTTTCGGCTTCGAGCGCCGCCATGCATCCCGTACCCGCCGCCGTTACGGCCTGCCGGTAGATTTTGTCTTTCACATCGCCTGCGGCAAAAACGCCGGGGATATTGGTCGCGGTGGAATCCGGTTTGGTGATGATATAACCCTCGCTGTCCATATTTACTTCGCCCTTGAATATTTTGGTCGCAGGGTCATGGCCAATGGCAATAAAGACGCCTTCAGCCGCAATGGTTTGTTCCGCACCGGTCTTGATATTCTTAACACGAATGCCAGTAACCGTTGGAGCTGGTTTGTCCATACCTTTGATTTCTTCCACAACACTGTCCCATACGACGGCGATTTTTGGGTGCTTCAGAACCCGGTCATGCAAGATTTTCTCGCCCCGGAAATTGTCGCGACGGTGGATAAGGGTAACTTTGGTCGCATGATTGGTGAGGTACAGCGCTTCTTCCAAAGCGGTATTACCGCCACCAACGACGACGACTTCCTTGCCGCGGAAGAAGAAACCATCGCAGGTTGCGCAACCGGAAACACCGTAGCCCTGAAATTTCTTTTCGCTCTCAAGCCCCAGCCAGCGTGCCTGCGCCCCGGTCGCAATAATGACGCTCTCCGCCATAAAGATATCGCCGGATTCAGCTGTGCATTTGAACGGTTTAACGCTGAAATCGACCTTGCCGATAACATCAAAGATAATCTCGGTACCGACCTTGGTGGCCTGGGCAACCATTTGCTCCATAAGCCAAGGACCCTGAATGGTTTCGGCAAAACCGGGGTAGTTTTCGACATCGGTCGTAATGGTCAATTGGCCTCCCGGCTGCATGCCTTGCACCAAAATAGGCTTTAAATTGGCACGCGCCGCATAGATAGCTGCCGTATAACCCGCAGGACCGGCACCGATAATGAGCGTTTTTGTGTGGTGAGTTGTAGGCATTCTGGTATTCCTCTGTTCGAATCTGTTTTAACAGCCTGCTTGCGACATAGCAAATAACCCGATTGGTAAGAAACGTGGCATCGACCTTATTACTTAATGTGCAGGAAGCCGCGATTCGCTTCGGCAATAAAACGCTATTCGAAAATCTGTCCTTCAACATACGCGAAGGCGATAAAATCTGCCTGATTGGCAAGAACGGCGCAGGTAAAAGCACACTGATGAATCTGATCACCGGCCACCGCGAGCTGGATGAAGGTGAACGCTGGGAACTGGCAGGCACTGTTATTGGTTACCTGCAACAGGAAGTGCACCCCAAACCCGGCCAGAGCGTTTACGATTATATTTTCGAAGGTCTGCAAAATCAGGATGGCAGCCACGATTACAAAATTGAAATTGTTATCGAGCCTCTGGAACTGAATGTTCACGATAAAATGGAGCAGCTCTCCGGCGGCCAGTTACGCCGCGCGGCTCTCGCCAAAGCCTTGGTGGAGGAACCTGATATCCTGTTGCTGGACGAACCAACCAACCATCTTGACCTCGATATCATCGAATGGCTTGAAAATTACCTGAAGGCTTATCGCGGCGCCGTCGTTTGCATCAGCCATGATAAAGCTTTTCTTGGTAATATCTCCGACAAAGTGTTCTGGCTGGATCGCGGCAAATTGCGAGTCTGTCCGCGCGGCTTCAGCTTCTTCGAAGAGTGGTCAGGAATGCTGCTGGAACAGGAAGACCGCGAGCTGCATAACCGTCAGAAAGTTCTGGAACAGGAAGTCGAATGGGCCAGCCGCGGCGTCAAGGCACGCCGCAAACGCAATGTCCGCCGTGTTGAACTAATGAAGGCGGAGCGCGACAAACTGCGTTCCGACAAAAAATCATTGGAGCGCATGCTCGCCAAGATCGAATTCACGCCGATGGAAGCGCCGGAGATGTCATCCCGCAGCGTTGTCGAATTCCATAAGGTCGGCAAAAATTATGGCGATAAAATTATCCTCGATAAGTTCAATCTACGTATCCTGCGTGGCGACCGTATCGGCATCGTCGGTAAAAATGGTTCCGGCAAGACCAGTTTCCTGAAAATGCTGGTGGGCGAAGCAACACCGGATGCCGGACGTGTGAAGCTGGCGAAGGAAATCCACTTTTCCTATTTCGATCAGAAACGCAAAGACCTCAATCCGGACGCCTCCCTACACACAACCCTATGCCCCAATGGCAGCGACTATATCGATGTCATGGGCAAAGACCGGCACGTCTGCGGCTACCTGAAAGATTTCCTGTTTGATCCGAAAATGGTGTCGCAGCCCGTCAGCACTCTCTCCGGTGGTCAGAAAAACCGCCTGATGCTGGCGAAAATTCTGGCTAATCCCGGCAGCCTCCTGATCCTCGACGAGCCGACCAACGACCTCGATATGGATACGCTGGATATGCTGGAAGATATTCTGTCCAACTATCTTGGCACACTCATTGTCGTCAGCCATGACCGCGACTTTCTGGATCAGACAGTGACCAAGGTACTGGCGTTTGAAGGTAACGGGGTGGTCGATGCCGTCATCGGCGGCTATCAGGATTATCTGGAATCCAAGCGCAAGAAAACTGCGAAGAAAGTACCCGTCGAAGCACCACGCCCAAGTGCGACAAAGAATAAAGCACCTATCCCGGTTGTGGAAGCGCCACAATCCCTAGGTGATATTCCCAAATTCACTTATCCGATGCAGCATGAGCTGAAACAGCTGCCGCATAAAATCGGTGAGCTGGAGAAAGAGATCAAGGAAATCGAATATAGCCTGTCCGATACCGGGCTTTATGCGCGCAACCCGAAAGCATTTGAGAAACTTTCCAAACGTATCGGCGACGCTACCCGCGAGCTCCATACCGCTGAGGCAAGGTGGCTGGAATTAGAAGAAATACGGCTGGTACAGGATAACTGATATTACTTTACATCAGCTTGCCTCCAGACAAAATTTGATCAATTCGCTTTCGTGAGTATGTTATCCCTCAAATCTCTCAACCTTGAAAGAAATGGTTCCATCTCAGCCACACCCTCATCATAAACGAACACCGTTTTCCAAATGCTGTTTTTTGTCTTAATTTCAACGAACTCAGCTCCGGCGTAATCACACTTCGGACATTCTATTCTTTCAGGAAGCGCATTAAATTTATCGAAATCGATTTGACTTACAAGTTCGGGCCACAAATTTGCGGGAAGATCGAATTTACGGGTAGCCGTTGGAAACCGCTTCTCAAAAGATCGCCGTGATAAAATTGCTTTATCTTTTTTAATGGTAACTTCTGTTGCGCAGTAACCAGTACATTCGCCGTACCAACTTCCTATCGAAATCTCGGCAATCTCTTCCTGCTTCAAATAATCCTTAGGCTTTCTTTGACCAAGCTCAGCGTCGGCAAAAGCCGAGCTAGAGCAGATAAAAATAATAAGAACAAATCCTGCAAGAATCGGCTTTAAAAGTGAGCGCATTTTTACTGGCTTACCTAAAACCCAAACATATGGTCGAGGCTAAACGCGCTGTCGCCGCTGACAAGACCGTGATAGCCGAACAGGCGGCAGGTTGTGTCGCGGATGATGACATAACAATGGGGACCGGCTGATTTTATCTCGTCTTCTGTAAACATCTGGCTGACGCGCCACAGTAAGGAGCCGCTGCAGGGAATGCGCACCGCGCGTTTGGCAACTTCCTGCCCTTTGTTCGAAGTCAGCACCAATGTGGTGTCAGATGTCGTATGCCACGGCAGTGAAGCGGGATAGATCAGGTGGCACATCGTGTCATAGGGTTGCGGCCCTACGCGCAGGAACAGTCGCGTGCTGAGGCCGGGCGCTTTGCCAGCATAGCTTTGCGGTTCGTTCTTATAAACCAGCACCGTGTTGAATACATGCGCACCAAAACTGGTTTCCGCCGCATGGCCAGATTTTTTATCCTTATAGCGGAACAACGCATGTAGCCAACCATCGACTTCATGCCCGGCGGCAAAGTCATAAATCAGTTCCATATGACCGTAGCCGCCTTCTAGTTTTATGCCTTCGAGCAATTCGTTGGCATTAATGGCGACGGAGTCACTGCGTTTCAGATTGCCGAATTTATGTTCCTTCACCTGATTGCCACGCGCATCATAAATCAGCGCTTTCACCGGCAGATGTGACAGAGCCGTCGACATCGGAGTCGGCAAGGCCCAGTTAGTAAAACGGTCCAACGGCAATATCGGCGCGGGCACTATATGCAATTTGCCCAGCAAATCACCCAAATCACCCAGCCGCTTATCCGGCTTCAGATCACTGCGTTCCACATTTGGATGCGAAATGCGGGTATGACCATTACTGGATTCAATTTCGTAGCGCGGGCGCACGACATGCTTGCCAGCTTGAAATTCAATCTGTTGCGGCCATTTGGCGTTAGGCAGCAACTCGGTAACATTTAGTTTGTAGCTACCGTAAGGGGGGATGGCTTTATCCAGCTTCTTGATATCGTCATTGCCCATAAAATTAAGGCCGATAGCGCCCGCCGGAATTTCGCTGGGATGGCTGTTTTGCACCCACAGGAAAACCTGCTCATCTTCCATGGGCGCAGGCAGTCCGGCATATTGGTCCGACGGCCATGCGTTGGCATCATGCGTGCAGGATAAAACGCCTTTATCATCGCCGTAAGTATCAAGTGCGTATTTCACAACGTCATGCCCGGCGGCACCCAGAATATGAATGAACAGCTGTCCGGTGAATTCCGGCAGATTAAAACGCTGGCGGATTTCGGCGCTATCGAAAGTGATGCTGGCCCCTGCCCCCGGCAGTGGTTCCTGCCATTCCGCAAGCTTCATGCCTTTGCTGTCGATCAGATAACAAAGCGCGCGCGGGGCGGAGGCGCCGTAAGTGCTCCAATAATTCGCCGTCACCACACGGGTATGCTGGCCATCCTGATCGCGGAAGAAAGCATAGTTCGTTGCAAAATTGATATTGGCTAGATAGTTCCTGCGGTCACTCAGCATTTCATCTGGCAAACGCAGCGCATCGAAACTAAACCACGGCGTGTTGGCAGGCATGATGTGCTTGATGTGATCGACAACTTTGGCGGCATCAAAACTGGCCACCAGAATGCTTTTGCACTCACAGTTTTTCAGCAAGGTTACGGGCTGCGCCGCATGATTACGGAACACCCGACCGATATGGTCGACATCCTGCACAAACAGACCGGCGATTTCGACATCTGCCAGCGGGAAAAACTCAGCATAGCTTTCCAGCTGATTGGCCGGATCATAAATCGCCACCGGCCCTGCTTTTTGCAGGTGCACAACAAGATTGCGGGCTTTTTCAGCGATCAGAGGATGCGTCACAGCTTTATAAAAAGCGTTCCCGCCACCGGATTGATTGCTGAATGTGTTGATACGTAGAGCCATAGTGCGATCCCAATAATTGTCCGCAGATATTACTTCATAACAAGACTTTAAAGCAAATCTATTGCGGGTTTTCCTCTCCCCAGAGGGAGAGGAAGCAAAAACCTGGGCTTACCTATGTAAGCCCTTGGTTTTTGCAGGTGAGGGGTTACGCTCCATCCAATTCAGAAAGAATAGACAACAAGACCCCTTCACTATTCTGCATGATTTCGTCGTTCCAAAAACGGATAACGTGCCATCCTTGTTTTTCCAGTTCAGCTGTTCGTTTTTTGTCTAAAATGCTTTCAGCGTGCTGGCTTCCATCAGCTTCAACGATTAACCTATGTTGAAAACATGCAAAATCAGCAATGTAATTACCTATGGGGAATTGGCGACGAAATTTATATTTTGCCAGTTTCTTATTACGAAGAAGATTCCACAATTTTTGTTCAGCTGGGGTTTGCTGTTTACGTAACTTTCGGGCATTAGCATTCGACATCTTAACCCCTCACCAGCAAAAACTAAGACTTGCTTTGCAAGCCTAAGTTTTTGCGTCCTCTCCCTTTGGGAGAGGAGACCTGCTTAACCGCTTAAAAAATGCGCTGATGCTGTGGCGGATTTTTTCGCGGCGGACGACGCCTTCGTCGCGCACCCAGTTCAGTTGAATGGCACGGCGAGGACCATCGAAAGATTCATGGCCGTGCCACGCATTGGGTTGATTACGGAATACCAGCAAGGTGCCCTGATCCGGCGGCACTTCTGCAAAAGCGTCATTCAGATTATCCGGTGAATTAAGCAGGCGCAGCCGCCCGCCCGGCTGCTCCCACTTGCCGTTCATATAAATAAGGACCGTGATTAGCTTGGTCTTGCTGTCGGTGTGGATTTGCCCGTCGGTCGCACGGCAACGCCCGCGAACCGTAACCATTGTCGGCTTGCGGCTGAGGTCGATATTAAATTTCTCCGCTACGGCCGCCGTCATCTCCGGCCCCTGAATTTCATCCATAAATTGCTTGAATTTTTCGCCGTAAGTCAATGTTGGCAAAGGAAAACTTCCCGGCAATTCAACCTCTGGATAATCGGCCTCAATGGCCGCCATAGCCTCCGCTCGCACAAAACCCGGCACGATGAGATAGGGATAAGGCTCCTGCGACAGCTTCGCCGCCCGCAATGCTTCGATATTGATGGTTTGAGTGGTCATGAGAGCATATTAGAACATCCACTCTAGATGTGAAGCCCGTAGTTTACAGGCCTTTTACCCGCGCAATTGACAATACATATATATTTGTGTATATTTATACATATAAACTTACGGATAAATGCATGGTAAAATATCTGTTCGAGTGGGATGATGATAAGGACATCATCAATCAAAAACGTCACGGCGTTTGTTTTGCTGATGCACAGGAAGCGTTCTATGACAAAAATCGCATCATAGCGCGTGATGATTCCCACTCAGAAAAAGAAGATCGCCTTTTCTGTATTGGTAAAACCCCGCAAGGGATTCTCACGGTGCGATTTACGGTTCGTGGGAATAATATTCGCATCATTGGCGCAGGCAACTGGAGAAAATGGAGGAAATTTTATGAAAAAGAACGACAGCATTGACGCAGCCCCCAAGGGCAAACTGACAATTCTCAAGGATTTTTTGCCACCACCTTCACAATTAGTGCGCAAGCAAAACACCGTGCGCGTAACCTCGGAATTTACAAAAAGCAGCATCGACTTTTTGAAAGAGGAAGCTAAAAAAGCGAAAGTGCCCTACCAGCGCATGCTGCGATCCCTTGTGGATTTATATGTGGCGCAACAGGCGGGGCGGTAAAATGACAGAGTCTGTTAAAACGCCCTTTATTTATACTATCTTGCCATTACTGACTAGGAGCCATTGGCTTCCGCAAACGATGATGATGGTGTTGGGAGACCACATGACCAGGTAACGCCGCTTTTGGCACTTCAGGACGAGTTGCATTTTTATCAGAATGAGCATTGTTTAAAGCTATTACAAATCCCAAAATGCTTACAGCGGCCACCATTAATTCCACAATTGGAAAGCTAGAACCCGAATTACTACTCATTGCATTTTCTATGCTAACATGGCGCGCCCTTCGTTGAGCATCTTGGGCAGCACGAAAAGCTGTTTCCCTTCCCTCTCTTTCTTCTGCACCGCGGCTAATCTCACTGTAAGGTCTATGCATGATGGAAGGTTTTGTTCCAAAAAAACCTTTATTATTTTCTGTCATTTGGGACCTCTTTAAATGCGCATTTTGCAATAATACAACATTACCTATAGCCTAATCTATATCGTAGTATGGTTAACGCCCCGCCAACATCTCCCTAATCCTTGCCGCCACCAGCCCCACATCATTCAGCGGCTCATAGCTATAAGGTTCAAGCGTGCCAGTGAAGGGGCGGCAAAGACCGTCATCGCGCATTGATTGATGAAAGCGGCGGAATTTGTCAGAGCCTCCGGCTAGATCGATCACATAAACCGGTTTGCCGGTGGTGCAGGCTTCCGACACCATATTCACGCTATCGCATGTCACCAGAATAATATCGGCAAGGCCAAGCATGCCGTAATAGGGATTGGCCCCCTGCCCGTCCCAAATATAAGCGGGGCTGCCCTGCAAGCCCTGCTGCAGAATTTTGAGATTATCCTCACCCGTGCGGCGCGACGGCGTGATCATCAGGCTACCGCCCTTTGTCGATACCAACGCTGCAAGCTGCGCAGTAAGCGGCTCCATCTCGCGCGGCGTTAGCTGATAGACAGCGTTGCTGCCACCGATCAACACAGCGATGCGCGGTGAGGGCAAATGCGCCACCTGCGGCAAAAACTTTGCTGCCTCACGTTGCAACATTTCCGGCGACACGCGATGCAGCGCTCCGCGCGTGGTCATAACATTCGGCCCCGTGAGGCCGTCATGGCGCGGCACCACCACCAGATCAAACCGGGAAGGATCAATCACCGGATTCTGCAATTGTACGGTCAGGGTACGTGCCCGGCCCGCCAGCGTCTCCCGCCG
>JABDAH010000028.1 GCA_013289265.1 Alphaproteobacteria bacterium | reverse complement strand
AGACTGCTGCATAACCCGTATCTGGAGTTTGCGCACGTTCTGACAATTTTGACGGAGGAAGCAAAGCTTCACTCGTCCGCCACACTACTGCTCCCTTGACCCGATTCCATATGGCGATGACACCAACTTCCAGATAATCCGGTGCATAAGCAGCAATTTTCTGATCCTGCAAACAGTCACGTATCTTCTTGACAACGGCTTTGACAGCATCCTCTTTATTAGCGCTCTGCAAAAGATTGCGTATTACTTGCAATTTCTGCTCTTGCGGTAAATGCGTCATGCGTACACCGACAAAAAACTCTTCGTTCTTCTCGGATTTAAACATGGCCTGAAAAGCAATGTTGCTCGTAATTTTTGATTCAAACCAATTTATTACCGGTTCGACAGACAATGTGTTGGAAGAATCTGCAAAATAAGCCAGCTGGCCTTCATCCCATTTACCGTCAGCCGAAAATTTCCAGCCGAGAAATTCAGCACCTTCCGTTAAAGGCTCAATACGAGAAATGATGTCCAACACTGCTTCTCCTAATCCTACCAATAATTATCCCAGCCGCGACTGAAACAGCGTGCCGAAACCTTCGTGAGTGAGAAGTTCGGCCAAGATCGCCCAGGGCTTGAAGCCATCGATGATGGCAACGCCGCCGACGCCTTGCTTCACAACCCACAAGGCGCTTTCCACTTTCGGCACCATACCGCCATGGATAACGCCTTCGGCGATCAGCTCGTCCGCCATATCCTGATCAACAGAAGGAATACGTTTGCGGTTTTTATCCAGAACGCCGGTGACATTAGTGACAAGAATCAAACGCTTGGCATTCATGGCAATAGCCACGGCCATAGCGTAATCATCGCCGTTAATATTGAATATAGTCTTACCGTCTGTACCAAGGCCAATAGAATGCATGACGACCACGCGGCTTTGGTCGAGCGCTTTCTGGATTTCATGCTCCGCCACGGCTTTGGGCTTGCCGCTGCGATTATGCACGCCGTCATCATCTTCATCCAATGGTTCCGCCTGCACAAAATGACGCGCATGACGCGAAGCGATAAGGATGCGGTCCTTCTTGATGCCTTCATCCACCAGCGACTGCGCCACTTCCAGATTAATGTCCTTCATCACTTTCTGCACGACGCGCATTGCCTTGGGCGACGTGATACGGCGGCCATCAGGGCCTTTGGCGGTTTCGATTTTCTTGTCGCGCAGGGCCTGGTCAATTTGCGGTCCGCCGCCATGAATCAGGATAATGCGCACACCGTTGGAGCGTAGAAATTTAATCTGCTTGGCGATTTTGGAGAGAAAATGTTCGTCCTCGGCAATTGAATTGCCGCCGATTTTAATGACGATGGTGCGGTGATGATACGCATCCAGTTCGTTCATCAGCTCGGCGATTTGGTCCAATGTGGGATCAGTTTTCATGGCAATATCCTTCGATTAAAAACTTCAGGTCTTATGATCAAGTAAGGCTGGCAGCGCAAGCAAAACTTTACCGACCGGCAGGCTGCTTAAAACCTGTTCCTTCAGCCACTGCGCCCCTGGCTGCCGTGGGGCGGACCAGACGGGATTAGTGCTGCCGGACAACAGTGCCAGCGTAGGCGCGCCGAGCGCAGCCCCCATATGCATGGGTCCGGTATCATTGCCGATAATCAGGGCAGCGCGGCGCAAAACACCTGCCAGCTGGAACAGGCTGGTGCGGCCACTAAGGTCGATCAAATCTGGCGCCAGCGTTTTAATGACTGAAATAGCGTCTGTGTCCGCCTTAGTGCCTACCGCAATAACGGGGATATCTTGATCCTTCAAATACCGCACCACGGCAGCATAGTTTTCGGCAGGCCAGCGTTTATAATTTTGCCCCGCCGTGCAGCCGGGAACGATAACGGCATAGCGCGGCGGCAGATCAAGCCCGTCCACAGGGCCATCCAGCCAAGCAAGGTCTGCGCGTTGTTGCGCTGGTACATCTGCCAGCCGTAACTGCGCAGCCAGAAAATCCTCGAAATGCGTGTTGGGTTGCGGTGGCCACAGGCGAGGATGCGAACAAAGCGGGGCAGCGCCCGACCATTCCGGCGCCCATATAGGCCCACCGATCAGCCCGTATAAAATGCTCTGGCGTAATTTGCCGTGCAATTCGTACACACGAGTAAAGTTCTGCTCCCTTATTTGCTTGGCCAGTTTCCACCAAACAAGGGGTTGCCGCAGGGTGGGGTGCGGATCAGGCATGACATGGTCGAACCACGGCATGCGTTTTGCGAACTCCACAAAAGCGGGTGCCGTTAGCACGGTAATTTCGGCACGAGGGTGCGCCGCGCGGATTTCAGCAAAAGACTGAAAACAATAGATCATATCGCCCAATGCGCCGTAGCGGATGACAAGAATACGTTCCGGCTTCTTCATACCACCATGATTCATCGAGGACGTACCAGCTCATCATAAACCAGCAGCGTATCCGCCACCATTTTGTTTTTGTCATAAAGCGCGCGCGCATGTTGCATGGCGGTTTTGATAATCAGATTTCGTTCTTCTTCCGTCTGACCAAAAACCTTGACGATAGATAAAGCCAGCGCCTGCGGATCGTTCGGTGGCACCAGCCAGCCCGTAGCGCCAGGGCTTATCGTTTCAGTAAACCCGCCGAGTTCCGTTGCGATGATCGGCACGCCCATGACCATAGCTTCAACCGGCACGCGGCCGAAACCTTCCGGCACCAGCGAAGGCGCAACCACAAGGCTGGCAAGGCTATAGGCGGCAGGCATATCATCACAATGTTCGACCAGTTTGACGCGGTCCTGAAGGTCGCGCGCCTTAATCAAATCCGTCAGCTGTTGGCGATAACCGACACGGCCCTGATCGTGCCCAAGTATAACAGCGATAACATTTGACAAATTTTGCGATAGCAAAGCCATGGCCTCGACCAAGACCGTCTGACCCTTAATGGGTGACAGGCGGGAAGGCACCAGAATAAGCGCAGCACCTTCTTTTACGTTCCATGCCTGACGCAGAGCATTGCGACGCTCATCCGTTACCTGATCCAAAGCGAACTTATACAGATCAATACCGCGCGGTACGGTGCGAATGTGGTCGGCAGCGATGCCGTAATTTTCCTGAATATGCTTGTCGATGAAGTCGGAGATAGCAATAATACGGTCGGCCCGCACCATCACGCTGTTATAGAATTTCTTGATGCCGTTGGAAAATTTATAGGCCGCATGATTGGTAGTCACGAAAGGGCAACCCGTCATTTTACAGGCGAGCCATGCGCTCCATGCCGGAGCGCGGCTTCTGGCGTGCACGACACTGACTTTTTGCGCACGGATGAATTTCGCCAACCACAAAGCATTTTGCAGCATAATGGCGGGGTTCTTGCTGTGCGCAGAAATCTGAACATGTTCGCCGCCAGCCTGCAAAATTTCCGCAACACGTGGGCCGCCGTTTGAAACCACAATCGCATGGTGACCGGCGGCCACTAATCCAGACGCGACATCGACGCAAGCTTGTTCCGCGCCGCCAGCGCCGAGGCTTGGAATAATTTGCAGAATAGTGCTCATAAAATTCCGCGTATCTTGGGTTTTCGGATCACATCCAAAACTGTTTTTGCTGCGCGTTCTGACGGTATAAACTGGCCTTGACCTAACCACCCGGCGACATCTTTCAACCCATTAATCTGTTCCTGCCGCACATTTTCGTTACCGAGTAGATCACCCATAGTAGCCGCCAGTTTTTGCGGCGTGCAATCCGCCTGCAGCAATTCCGGCACCACCATTTTGTCATGCATCAGATTAACCAGACTGGCGTATTTCACCTTAATCAAACGCCGATAAAGAAAATATGTCAATTTGCTGATCTTATAAGCGATGACTGCGGGGAGCCCCGCCATTGCAAGTTCAATGGCCACCGTGCCGGAGCAAGCAAGCGCCGCGCGGGATGCCGCCAGCGCATCATATTTATCGGCATCGCCTTCGACAATGGTTACCGGCACCGGCCAGCCGCGGCTTTGCGCTTCAACAAAAGAGCGTAAATGCGGGATGGTCGGAATAACAATGTGCAAGGCCGGGTATTTGGCCTGCAGTAACTGTATCGTTTGCCCAAAAATGGGCATGAGCTTGGTGACTTCGCTCATCCTGCTGCCGGGCAATACGGCAAGCACAGTTGTGTCTGCCGAAATATTATGCGCAGCGCGAAACCCTGCAGCATCGCCTTTTCCGGCGCCGCTTTCGACAATGGGATGGCCGACAAAAGTGCAATCCAGGCCTTCCTTGGTGAAATAAGGCGGCTCAAATGGCAGCAAAGCCAACAGATGATCAAGAAACTGTGCGATTTTATGTGCGCGCTTCGGACGCCAGGCCCAAACTGTAGGTGCGACATAGTGGATTAGGGGAATATCCTCATTCTTGATCTCGCGCGCGACGCGGAAACAAAAGTCAGGTGCATCGATTGTGATCATTGCAGCCGGCCGCACGCGCCGCACTTCGGCAATAGTTTGTTTGATGCGCTTTAGTAGATGCGGCACATGGGCCAGCAATTCGATCAAACCGAAATGCGCGAGTTCCGACTGCGGGAACAATAGATTCATACCCTCAGCCTGCATGCGCGGACCACCGATACCCGCAAAGCGAACCGCGCCATTCGTTTGCTTCTTAAGAGCATGCATGAGGCGCGCCCCAAGCAGGTCACCCGAAGCCTCGCCCGCAATCAGGAAGAAAAGCGGCACATCACTCATTGAGCTTTTGTCCGGTGATGAAAATACCAGCAGCATCTGCCATGCTGATCGTTTTTTCACGTTCGATCAGCAAACTGCGTCCGGCTTCCAGCGCTACACCGCGCAGCCCTGCCTTGATCATCGCGGTAAGAGTATCCGGCCCGATAGTCGGCAAATCATAACGATTATCCTGCTGCGGCTTGGCGATTTTGACCAGTACGCCGCCCGCACCTTCGCGTTTTAAATTGCCGGAACGTGCGATCAGGGCGTCTGTTCCTTCGATGGCTTCAACACCAAGTACCATGCCTTGTTGCACAATCACCGACTGCCCCACATCCAGCTGGCCAAGCGCTTTGGCTACATTGATGCCACGCGTGATATCTTCCTTTGCCTGATCATCTGGCGCAACCGATCCCAATTGGCCTGCGGGCGTCAGCAAATCCTTGAACACATCCTGCACACCTATAACACTCACGCCGGCTTCTTCTTCCATCGCCTTACCAATGCCACGCAACAAGGCATCATCGCCCAGCATATTCATACCGATTTTGGTGAGCACTTTGAGAGCAAGCCAGTCCGGCTTGATTTCAAGCAGTGACGGACGGCGCACGCGGCCGATCATAACAATTTCCTTGATAGCTTCCGCCTCTGCCAAAGCTTTTAACTTTGCGCCCGCGCCGAGCGGCAGCCATGTATGGGGCAAGCCTTCACCCAGCCCCGCATCGGCCTGTCCTTCCAGACATATGATATAAAAAGCGCGGTTCAATTTCTGGCAAGCTTCGATCAGATAGCGCGGCGCGGCGCCGCCACCCGCAATAATTCCCAATTTCGGTGTGGCGTTTTGCATTAGCCGATCCTTTTGAGGAAGGCTGTGACGGTGCTGTCATTCCAAACACCGGCTTTGAAAAACGGATCAGCGTGATGGAATGTTTCTGCCGACTTGCGATCTGCAACTTCCACTACAAAGTGGCTGCCGACAGGCGTTTGCCCATCATCCGCAACCAATGGCCCGGACATTACGATTTTCACACCGTAATCTGGCGCCGTTGCCAGAAATGCTTTATGCGCCGGATAATGCGTCGCCCGTTTAGCCGCAGCATCCGCTTGATCAAGAGCGTGAATAACGAACAGCATTATTCTTCTTCGTTTTTAGGCTGACACAAGGCGCGCGAAGCTCTATCGCGGATAAAATTGACGACGCTGCCGATATGTTCCTGCGTGCCATACAAACGCGCAACTTCTTCTAAACGTTCGGCCATCGTGCCTTCGTGCGCAAACAACATGCGATAAGCGCTGCGCAGCGAGCGCACTTCATCGCGGCCAAAACCACGGCGTTCCAAGCCTATCAGATTAAGGCCCGCCAGATGCGCGCGTTCGCCTTTGACCAAACCGTAGGGAATAACGTCATTTTCAACACCGGACATACCGCCGATCATGGCATGCGTGCCAATGCGCACAAATTGGTGCACAGCAGACAGGCCGCCGATAATAGCGTAATCGCCGACGCTGACATGCCCCGCCAGCGTTGCGTTATTGGCCAAAATGACGTGGTTACCAACCTGACAATCATGCGCCACATGCGACGCCACCATGAACAGGCAGTTGTCACCGACGCGCGTGACGAGCCCACCGCCTTCAGTACCTGGGTTCATTGTCACATGTTCGCGGATCTGGTTATTTGCGCCGATTTCAAGCGTCGAGGACTCGCCCTTGAATTTCAAATCCTGCGGACGCTGACCAAGCGAGGCGAAAGGATAAACCACCGTGCCTTTGCCGATGGATGTGCGGTCATCAACGACCACATGCGCTACCAGCCGCACGCCGTCATCCAATTTTACATTCGGTCCTACAACACAGTACGGCCCGATGGTTACACTTAAGCCAATTTGCGCGGCAGGATCGATGACCGCCGTAGGATGGATTTGATTTTCCATTACCTGTTACTCGGCCGCGCCGGCTTGGACTTCGCTATTCGGCACCAGCATGGCGGTGAAAATGGCTTCAGCGCAGAGGATATTATCGGCATAGGCTTCGCCGCGAAATTTCCAGACATTGCCGCGCTGGCGTTCCTTCTTGACCTTGATATGCAACTGGTCGCCCGGCACAACGGGCTTGCGGAAGCGGGCACTTTCAATTGTCATGAAATAAACAAGGTGTGACTGTGAATCGACATCCTTCAGCGCGTCAACCACCAAGGTCGCAGAAGTCTGCGCCATCGCCTCAATAATCAAAACGCCAGGCATGATCGGATGGCCGGGGAAATGACCCTGAAAGAAAGGCTCATTCGCCGAGACGTTTTTAATGCCGGTGCAGCTTTCGGCGGGCACGACATCAATGACACGGTCGATCAGCAGCATCGGATAGCGATGCGGGATGCGGTCCATGATACCTTTGATATCAATCGTGGTTTTATCGGCGGCTTTTTCAGCGGGGGCAGGCTTCGTCATAGGGTCAGCTCCACATATTCTTTAATATCGTTTTTAACCCGATTACGATTGGCTTTTCAATAGGCCGCAAATGGCCCTAAGGCTTGTCTTCGGGGGCCATTTTTACGGTAACTTCGGGTAATTTGGCGTTCAGGCGCCTTAAGACCTCGTCCGTGACATCCAGCGGCGCATCGACCCACAGCGCCTGCTGCTTGACCAGCACCAGATTAGCGCCCTTTTCATGCGCAACAGTATCGACAATCGCCAGTAAACTGGCGCGAACCGCATTCATGGAATCGGTAAAAGCCTGATCCAGCACTTTGCGCCGCGCCTGTACATGCCGTTCGACCGCGAGAAACTTCTGCCGCAACTGTTGTTCGCGGTCGGCATAGACATCTGAAGCCAACTGTTCGCGCGATTTGCTGAGTTCCTGTTCCGCCTGCCGCAGACCGTTTTCCTCGCCTTCGATTTCAGTCTGAAATTTGGAGCGGTGGGTTTCCAGCTGTTTCTGCACGCTTTTGGCGGCCAACGATTCCTGCAAGATACGTTGCACATCAATAATCGCGATGATCGGTGCCGGTAATTTGTTCTTGGCATCCACGTCAGCCGCATTCGCTGTTCCGCAAAACAGGCAAAAAAGCAGAATGAGGGCAGGCTTGAAACGTGACATACTTGACGCCCTAGAACTTGCTGCCGAAGCTGAAATGGATGTGCTCCAGCTTGTCATAAGTCTGATACAAAATAGGTTCTGCGTAATCGAGGCGAACCGGGCCGAAAGGCGAGGCCCATGTAATGCCAACGCCGCTGCTGAGATGCAGACTTTCGTCCTGCGCCAGAACATCGCCGCCAACACTATGTTCTGTCGTCTGTCCCAGCGTGCCGCCATCGACAAACAGATGTGCTTTCAAGCCGAGATCGGGCGGGAAAGGCGTCGGCATTGTAAGTTCTACAGTACCGCGCGAGAAACGGTCGCCACCCAACGCATCATTATTCTGGTTGGTTAAATCACGCGGGCCGATACCGGCATATTGGAAGCCGCGCAGATTATCGCCACCGATAAAGAAGCGTTCATTGATCTTGGTAGGACCATTGAGACCCCAGATTTCGCCCACTTCCGCGGTACCGCTGAGAATCCATTTCTCCGCCAGCGGATAATATTGCGTGCCACCTAGGCGCGCCTTGATCCATTTACGCGATCCGCCTGCGCCTGCCAAATCCGTATTCAAATGCGTGACAAAACCCAGGGTCGGGTCCAGTTTGCTGTCGCGCGTATCATAGGTCAGTTCCTGCCCGACTGATGATGTCGTGCTGGTTCCCTGCTGGTCGAGAATGAACAGTGAAGCGTCACTTGGCACATTGCTGATACTGTCATTATGGAAGCTGTAATTCAGGCGCTGGCGCAACTCCTGCGACAAAGGATAACCCATACGCAGGGTAAAGCCGGTGCTGTCGGTATCGTAGGAGCTGAGATCCTGATTGTTGGTCTGAATACGGAAAGCATCAATGCCTGCCGACAAATCCCGATTGAGGAAATAAGGCTCGGTAAAGCTGGTATCGACCTGTTTGGTACGGCCTGAAATTGTTGCGCCCAAACGGACATCCTGTCCCTTGCCCATAAAATTATGTTCGCTGATGCTGAAATCGCCCAACGGACCATCGGTAGAGGAGAAACCGGCACCGACCGCTACTTCGCCGGTCGATTTTTCCTTGACCTCGACCTTCAGATTGGCGCGATCAGGTTGTGCGCCATCAACCGGTGTTACCTTGACGGTTTCAAAGAAGCCGAGATCCTTCAGGCGCTGTTCCGAACGGTGGATTTTGGTGGTACTGAAGGGGTCGCCCTCGGCCACCTGAATTTCGCGGCGAATAACTTTGTCCAGCGTACGCTCATTGCCGCTAACATCGATGCGGCCAATATAGACGCGCTCACCCTGCTTGATGTCGAAGTTCAGATCAACCGTCAGACTATCTTTATGACGCTCCGGGTTAGGCACGATATTGACGAAGGCATATTGCATATCGCCCAGCGCCGTCGTCAGCTTATTGATCGTCGTGTCGATGCGGGCGGCATCATACCAGTCGCCTTCATGCATCGTTAAATGCTGACGCAGTTTTTCACTGTCGAGGCCTTTGATCTCGCTATTGATCGTGATCTTGCCGAATTTGTAGCGCGGACCTTCTTCAACCGAGAAAGTCAGGAAGAAATCATCATGGTCCGGGGTCAGCTCTGCGACCGCCGATGAAATGCGGAAATCGACATAGCCCTCGTTTAAATAGAATTTGCGCAGCAATTCCTTGTCGTAATTCAAACGGTCAGGATCATAATAATCGGTATTCGAGAAAACCTTCCACCATGCGCTTTCGCGGGTATTGATGGTCTCACGCAATTCGTCGTCGCCGTAATGATTATTGCCGACAAATTTAATAGCGCGAACGCCGGTGCGCTTGCCTTCGGTAATTTCAAACACCAGATCGACGCGGTTTTGCTCCAGCTTGACGATTTTGGGTTCTACTACGGCGCCGAAGCGGCCGGAACGGCGGTAAACTTCCAGAATACGTTGCACGTCGCGTTGTACGCGCGGCAGGGTATAGACGAGGCGCGCTTTCAGCTGCACTTCTTTTTCCAGATCGTCTTTGGAAACTTCGGAGTTACCTTCGAAAGTAACGCGGTTGATGATCGGGTTTTCTTCCACCTTGACCACGAGGGTCGAGCCTTCCATGCGCAAGGCGACGTCCGCGAAAAGGCCGGTCGCGTAAAGCGCTTTCAGAGAAGCATCCATCTTGTCCGGCGTAGCAGCATCGCCTTTAACCAGCGAGAGATAGGACATCACCGTATCCGGTTCTAAGCGCTGTGCGCCTTCAACGCGAATATCCTGAATGGTGGTATCGGTTGCCATCAACGGCGCGGCGGAAGGAGCGAAGAGAGAGTTGGCGGCCGTCGGTACAGCTGCGGGAGATCCCATCAACGGCGTGGGCTGTGCCCAACCGTCAGTAGCTGTCATCATCCCGGCGCAGGCCAGCATGCCGGCAAAAGCGGCAATCCGGTAAAGTGAAGGGCGGCGCACAGCTATCAAGGCGTAATCCTGGGTAACGATTATTCTCACCGGCGCCTGAATCGCGCTTTAAGAGAACAGACCGCGAAGGTAGGAAATTACCTTGAGATGTACAAGATCATTCCATGTGGCAAAGACCATTAAGGAAAGAACGAGGCAAACCCCTACTCTTGCCCCAGCTTCCTGAACTTTTTCATGGATCGGGCGGCCCCGCAGACGCTCGGCCATATAAAAAACCAGATGCCCGCCGTCCAACAAAGGCACGGGAAACAGGTTAATCAGCCCCAGATTGATGGAAATCACCGCCATAAACCAGATCAGGGCCACAACCCCGTCTTCGGCCACATGGCCGGAAAGCTCGGCAATGCGCAAAGGGCCACCCAGTTCTTCGGTACCACGCGTGCCCATAACCATTTGACCCATCGCCTTGATCGTGCCGCTGGTCAGGTTCCAGGCTTCAAGTACAGCCTGCTGCAGTGCCTTCAAAGGCGGCCATTTCCGGTATACTATCTTATCGGATGCAATGCCGATGCGGCCCAGTTTGTGATCGCCCCCGAAACGATCCGTTGTCGAAACGACGTCCGGCGTGATTGTGAAATCCATCGGCACGCCGTTGCGTTCGATCTGAACGGGGATCGGCGTCCCGGCATTCAGGGCCACAATGCGTTTGATATCTTCAAACCGGTCGACGACATAATTATCAACAGCAACGACATGATCACCAGCTAGCAAGCCCGCTTTGGCGGCAACACCGTCTTCCATCACAGTGCCTATATCGGCAGGGGAATAAGGCTGGCCCTGAAACATGAACAGCATGGTCAGGACAATAATCGCGAACAGGTAATTGGAAGCAGGTCCCGCAACGACAACGGCCATGCGTTTATCGACATGCTGGTGGTAGAACGCGACGCGTTTTTCTTCGTCATTCATTGTGTGGACGGAGGCATCCGGTGTGCTGGCCGCGCTGCCGTCGCCGAACATTTTGACATAACCACCGAGCGGCAGCCACGACACTTTCCAGCGGGTGCCGCGTTTGTCGGTCCAGCCGAAAATTTCCTGCCCGAAGCCGAGCGAAAAAGTTTCGATCTTCACGCCGCAGCGGCGCGCCACCCAGTAATGGCCGAATTCATGCACGAAAACGACGATACTGATGACGACGATAAAGGGCAGCGCATAATGCTGGGCGAAATTGAGAATATGCAGCATGGGTTAGTCCTTATTCCGCGAAATGGAAGTCCTTATTGAAGCGCAAGATGTGGCCGATTTATGGCCAGCAAAAAGCCAGAGATTATAACACAACTCAGACCTTGAGCGCTCGCACATTTTCCTCGGCAAAACGCCGCGCCGTTTGATCAGCCTCATGCAAAACTTCGAGATCGGAAAGCGCCATAACAGGCAATGAATTGAGGGTTTTTTCGTTGATACGCTCGATATCCAGAAAACCGATGCGCTTATCAAGAAAGGCCTGTACGGCAATTTCATTGGCGGCGTTTAGCGTCGCGGGCGCGGTACCGCCCTTGGTCATGGCTTCACGCGCAAAATGCAGTGCCGGGAACTTAACCGGGTCCGGCTGCTCGAAAGTCAGCTGGCCCAGTTTGGCCAAATCCAGTTTTGCGGCAGGTGTCGCCATGCGTTCCGGCCATGCAAGCGTATAGCCGATGGGAATGCGCATATCGGGCGTGCCCATTTGCGCCAACACGGAACCATCTTCATATTCAACCATGCTATGCACAACAGATTGTGGATGCACGATGACATCGATCTTTTCCGGCGGCATGTGGAACAGGAAATGCGCCTCGATCACTTCCAGCGCCTTATTCATTAGAGTTGCGCTATCAATGGAGATTTTAGCGCCCATGCTCCAGACGGGATGTTTGACAGCCTGTTCCGGCGTCATCTTCGCCATATCTTCACGCGACGTTGTGCGGAATGGCCCGCCGGATGCTGTCAAGATCAGACGCGAAATTGCTTCACGCCGTTCAAAATCAAATACCTGCCAGATGGCATTGTGCTCGCTGTCGACTGGTAGCAACTGAGCGCCCGCTTCAGCGCAGAGCTTCATCATCAGAGGCCCGGCACAGACAAGCGTTTCCTTGTTGGCAAAAGCGATAGTCGCGCCGCGCTTGGCGGCAGCCAGTGTTCCCGGCAATCCTGCGGAGCCCACAATCGCCGACATGACCCAGTCGCTATCGGCCTGCGCGGCTTCAACAACAGCCTGCGCGCCTGCGGCAACAGCGATGTTGGTATCAGCCAATGCTGCTTTTAATTCCTGATATTTGCTTTCATCGGCGATGACGACGAGCTCCGGGCTTAAAAGCCGCGCCTGCTCCACCAGCTTTGCTACATTCTTTAAAGCCGTCAGCGCCACCACTTCATATTTTTCCGGATTGCGCGCAATAAGATCAATCGTCTGGCAACCGACCGAGCCGGTCGATCCTAAAATAGCAACGCGGCGACGCGCTGAACCGGTTTTCGTTTTAAGGGCTTGCGCCTGAACTGCATTCATTTTGATACCTGATGTCCGCCTTATAAATTACCACCACTGCAAGGATGCGCCGAGCGCAATCTGGAAAAACACAAAAAATACCGCCGCAAAAACCAGCCCATCGATACGGTCCAGAACGCCGCCATGCCCCGGAATAAGTCCGCCGCTTTCCTTGACGCCGGAGCGCCGTTTGAAATGCGATTCAAACAGATCACCGAGCTGCGATACAATTGCCAGAACGGGTGCGAGCACCGCCGCCGTGCCGGGCGATTGTGCTTCAAAACCAAGGCTAACACCATAACCAAAAAGGGCGGCCAGAGCCATGCCCCCGAACAAGCCGGCCCAGGTTTTGCTGGGGCTGATATCAGGGGCAAGTTTAGGCCCACCAATCAAACGGCCAAAAATATAGGCACCAATATCGGTACCCCAGACTGTCGCCAGTAAATAATAAATCAGCTGCTGTCCGTGAACTGGCACCTGCCGCAGATAGATCAGCGCAAGGCCACTGCCTGCCATATAGGGAATCCCAAGTGTAATCCACCCGGCGCGCTTTTCATGATCACGCGCCGCCAGCAAAAAAAGCGTGAGCGTCAAAACCATGCCCAGCATGGCGCCGAAAGCAGGCGAAAACCAGGCCCCGAGCCCTAAAATGACCAGCAATGAAGCATGCGCAAAAACCTGCGTGGTGCGGTGAATGTTCGGGTCAACCAGCCGCAGCCATTCCTTTAGCCCCAGCGACATTATCAAAATAAGGGTCAGCGCATAAAGCCAGCCGCCGAGATAGGCGGTCAGCAAAACCAGCGGCGCAAGAACAAGCGCCGAGCAAACCCGTTGCAGGAAATTAATGTTAGCGAACCCCTTCAGGGTCAATTTATTGCGATCAGGCTTGACCAACCGTAGCTCCATAACGGCGATCACGGCGCTTGAATTCGGCGATGGCTTCGCTCATATGCGCGATCTCAAAATCTGGCCACAGCACATCCAGAAATACAAATTCGGCATAGGCCGATTGCCACAGCAAGAAATTGGAAATGCGCTTTTCACCGCTGGTGCGGATCACCAGATCCGGATCCGGCATGCCGCCCGTGAACAGGAAGGATTGCATGACATGTTCATCAATCGCATCGGCCTGCAACTGGCCACGTTCGACCGCCTTGGCCAGACCGCGGGCGGCGGCTGTAATTTCCTGACGACCACCGTAGCTGAGCGCCAAAGTCAAAGTCAGTTCCTTGTTATCCTGCGTCAGTTCTTCGGTATGAGTAATGAGATCGATAATGTCGGCGGGCAATTTCTTGCGTTCGCCAATCACGCGCACGCGGATACCTTCTTTATGCAGGGAGGCCAATTCACTGCGCAAATAGTAACGCAGCAGGCGCATCAACTCGTTCACTTCTGTGACCGGGCGACGCCAGTTCTCCGACGAAAAACTGTATAAGGTTAAATGCGTAACCGATAATTCCCGCGCTGCCTTGATCGCGCGGCGCACGGCTTCCATCCCTGCCCTATGGCCCATCGTGCGCGGCAGATTACGCGCCGCCGCCCAACGTCCATTACCATCCATGATAATGGCAACGTGGAGGGTGGAAGGCGCGGGATCGGCTTCAGCCATCTGACAAGACCAATCTATATGTGCGAGATTTCTTTTTCTTTGGCGGCCAGCGCGTCATCAATTTTCTTTATGGTCTCGTCCGTCAGTTTCTGAATTTTCTCGGATTGGCCTTTTTGTTCATCTTCAGGAAGTTTGGCTTTTTTCAACTCGTCCATCGCATCGCGCCGAACATTGCGCACGGCGATACGTCCGGTTTCGGCATATTTGCCAGCGATCTTGGCGAGTTCCTGACGGCGTTCCTGGCTTAGTTCTGGCACCGGCACACGGATCAACTGGCCATCCGGCTGCGGGTTGAGGCCAAGATTGGCGTCGCGAATGGCTTTCTCAACATTCTTCACGAGGCCCTTGTCCCACACTTGCACCGTCAGCAAACGCGGTTCTGGCACGCCAACGGTGCCGACCTGATTCATCGGCATCATGCTGCCATATGCATCGACGGAAATATTATCCAGCAGGCTGGTTGAAGCGCGGCCCGTGCGGAGGCCGGAGAATTCCTTGCGCAACGCATCTACTGCGCCTTCCATGCGCTGCTTAACCTGATCCAAATTCATGATTAATCCTTATCCGTAATGATGGTGAATTTGCCCTTGCCCTGGAGAACTTCGGCAAAGGCATTGGGCGTAAAGATCGAGAAAACAAGGATGGGGATTTTGCTCTGGCGCGCCAGCGAAATGGCGGATGTATCCATCACCTGCAAATCCTGCGACAGGACGTCGAGATAAGTCAGGCGATCATAGCGTTTCGCGTTCTTATCCTTGGCGGGGTCGGCGCTATAGACGCCGTCAACCTTGGTGGCTTTCAGCATAGCGTCGCACTGCATTTCAGAAGCACGCAACGCAGCGGCTGAATCTGTCGTGAAGAATGGATTGCCGGTACCAGCCGCGAAAATAACCACGCGGCCTTTTTCCATATGGCGCGATGCCTTGCGGCGGATATAGGGTTCGCACACGGCAGACATCGGAATAGCGGACAAAACCCGCACTTCAACGCCGGTTTTTTCCAGCGCGTTCTGCATGGCAAGCGCGTTAATGACTGTGGCCAACATGCCCATATAATCGGCGGTCGAGCGGTCCATGCCGCTGGCCGCGCCAGAAACCCCGCGGAAAATATTCCCGCCGCCGATCACGGCGCAGACCTGCACGCCCATTTTAACAACGGATTTAATTTCTTCAGCGACGCGGTTGACGGTGACGGGGTCAAGCCCATAATCGCCGTCGCCCATCAGGGCTTCGCCGGAAAGTTTCAGAAGAACGCGTTTATATTTTGAAGTGCCGGGAGACGCCGCATTTGTGGCCACCGAAGATATCGCCATGTCACGTTTCTCCGCTAAATTATTTGCCATAATCGGGGCTCAGGGTCGGGGTTTAGGGATTAGAGCTCCCCCAACCGATAGCATAAATTTCAAACTTCGCCAATCTTCAGAAGGTCAGGATTTTCTCAAACCCTGACCTTTGAATCCTGAACCTTAGCTCGCCATCTTTGCGACTTCAGCGGCGAAATCATCGGCAGTCTTTTCGATGCCTTCACCCAGCTGATAACGCACAAAACCAGCCAATTTCACTGGTGCGCCCAAAGTCTTGGAGGCATTTTCGATGACCTTGCTGATGCGGGTTTCGCCGTCAACGACATAGACCTGTTCCATCAATACGACTTCTTCGTAATATTTACGGATACGGCCTTCGACCATTTTGGCGATGATTTCTTCTGGCTTGCCGGAAGCGCGGGCCTGATCAGCCAGCACGCTACGTTCGCGTTCCAAAGCCTTGGCATCGACATCGGCGACCGTCAAAGCTTCCGGACGGGCAGCAGCCACATGCATGGCGATCTGCTTGCCGAGTTCCTGCAACTTTACGGCATCAGCCGATGATTCGAGTGCAACCAGCACACCGATCTTGCCGAGGCTCGGGGCTACGGCATTATGCACATAGGAAGCCACGATGCCCTGTGGCACTGTCAGCTGCGCCACGCGGCGGATGGTCATGTTTTCGCCGATGGTCGCGATGTGATGTGTCAGCTTGTCTTCGACAGTTGCGCCGTCGACATGCTTTTGCTTCTTGAGGCTTTCAAGATCAGCACCGGTATCGAGGGCGATTTGCGCGACTTCCTTGGCAAAGCCCTGGAAAGCTTCGTTACGAGCAACGAAATCGGTCTCGGCATTCACTTCAACGATTGCCGCTTTCGGTCCCTTGGAGGCAACAGCAACCAAGCCATCAGCCGCGACGCGGCCGGATTTCTTGGCAGCAGCAGAAAGGCCTTTCTTGCGCAGCCAATCAACGGCAGCTTCCATATCGCCGTTCGCTTCGACCAATGCTTTTTTGCAATCCATCATGCCCGCGCCGGTTTGGTCGCGCAGGTCTTTTACCATTGTTGCTGTGATTTCAGCCATTGTAAGTCTCCTAATTAAATCGGTTAGCAAATCAGGTGGTCAGAGATTAGTGGTCAGAGAATTCTCTCTTCAACCTCTGACCACCGACCACTTTATTTATGCGCATTTATGCGCTTGCCGCTGTCTTTTCTTCGACCACGATCTTGGTTTCAGATTCAGGAACCTTCTCGGAAGCACCTACATCCTTGTCGCCAGACATCAGTTCAGCCTGCAGACCGTCAAGCACGGCTTGAGCTGCCATATCGCAATACAGGTCGATAGCGCGCGAAGCGTCATCATTGCCCGGGATCGGATAGGTGATCGAAGCCGGGTCAGAATTGCTATCAACAATGGCGATAACAGGCA
>JABDAH010000027.1 GCA_013289265.1 Alphaproteobacteria bacterium | reverse complement strand
ATCAGCAGGCCTTGAGATGACAGCTACGCTTGAACAATTGCAGACTGACCTGCATCGCTTGCTGGATGGCGATCTGATTAAATCGTCGATTGAAAAAGGCGAGTTGACCATTCATGTCGCGCGGGCGCAGATCGCAAACATGCTGCTGAAGCTTCGCGATGATCCGGCAACGGCGATGAGCCAGCTGGTCGATATCTGCGGCGTCGATTATCCGGCACGGCCTGAGCGGTTTGACGTTGTCTATAATCTGCTTAGCCTGACGCATAATCTGCGGCTCCGCATCAAAGTGCAGACGGATGAAGCGCATCCCGTACCATCAGTCGTCAATGTTTACAGCACCGCTGGCTGGTTCGAGCGCGAATGCTGGGATCTGTACGGCGTCGCTTTTAGCGGCAACCCGGATCTACGCCGTATCCTGACCGACTATGGTTTTGAAGGCTATCCGCTGCGCAAGGATTTTCCGCTGACCGGCTATGTCGAGGTTCGTTATGACGATGAACAAAAGCGCGTCGTTTATGAACCGGTGAAGCTGGTGCAGGATTTCCGTAATTTTGATTTTCTCAGCCCGTGGGAAGGCATGCTGAACGGCGATGAAAAAGCCGTCGTTCCAAAGCCGGAGGTGAAGCCGTGAGATGGAAAAACGATTTTGGGTTTATATTATTGCCGATAAGCCATACGGAACTCTCTATGTGGGGGTCACTAGTGACCTTGCCCGTCGTAGTTATGAACACCGTGAAAGTTTGTTTGAGGGGCATGCTAAAAAGCACGGGATTAAAATGCTTGTTTGGTATGCCGAATTCCCTACAGCGATTGAGGCTATTGCCTTTGAAAAGAAAATCAAAAAATGGAAACGGTTATGGAAGGTTGAGCTTGTTAAGAAATTCAACCCTAAATGGAACGATCTTTATCTTGTGCTTAACCAATAATAAAATTTGTCATTCCGGAATATTTTCTCTTCGGCTCGCTTGCGAGACGAAAGGAAATATATCCGGAATCCGATTTGGTTCTCATTGGCAAAACGAAATAAATCAGATTCCGCATAAATTTTCTTTCGCTAAGGCGAAAAGAAAATTTTGCGGAATGACGCATTCTTGTGGTGAAATATGACAAGCATTGCCATCAATCCTCAAAACTGGGACCAGGAATATATCAATGAGCAGGGGAAGAAGATCCGTCCCTTTACGATGAATTTCGGGCCGCAGCATCCTGCGGCCCATGGCGTGCTGCGCCTTATTCTGGAAATGGATGGCGAAATTGTCGAACGCTCTGACCCGCATATTGGCCTGCTACATCGCGGCACTGAAAAACTGATCGAATACAAAACCTATACGCAGGCGACGCCTTATTTTGATCGACTCGATTACGTTTCGCCGATGTGTCAGGAACACGCCTATGCGCTGGCGGTTGAGAAATTGCTGGGTATCAAGGTGCCGGAACGCGGCCAGTATATACGGGTGATGTTTTCGGAAATCACGCGTATCCTGAACCATATTCTCAACATCACGACTTTTGCGATCGATCTTGGTGCGGTGACACCGTCGTTGTGGGGCTTTGAACAACGCGAAGTACTGATGGAGTTTTATGAACGTGCCAGCGGCGCCCGCATGCATGCGAATTATTTCCGTCCCGGCGGCGTGCATCAGGATCTGCCGGAGGGATTGCTGGATGATATCTGGACCTTTACCGAGCAATTTGAAAAATTCGTTTCAGACATAGAGAATTTGCTGACTGAAAATCGCATCTTCAAACAGCGTACGGTCGATATCGGCATTGTCAGCAAGAAGCAAGCGCTGGACTGGGGCTTTTCCGGCCCGATGCTGCGCGCTTCGAGCGTCGCTTGGGATTTGCGTAAGTCGCAGCCTTACGATGTGTACGATAGAATGGATTTCGATGTACCGGTTGGCAAAACGGGTGATTGCTACGCGCGTTACTTGGTGCGTGTCGAAGAAATGCGTCAGTCGAATAAAATCATTCGCCAGTGCCTGAAGGAAATGCCGCGGGGCTTGGTAATGGTTGATGATCATAAGATCGCGCCGCCGAAACGCCCCGATATGAAGTTTTCGATGGAAGCCTTGATCCATCACTTTAAATTGTACACCGAAGGTTATCATGTGCCGGCGGGTGAGACTTATACAGCTGTCGAAGCGCCAAAAGGCGAGTTTGCGGTTTACCTTGTATCGGACGGCACCAACCGTCCTTACCGCTGCAAAATTCGTGCGCCGGGTTTTGCGCATCTGCAAGGTACGGATTTTATGTGCAAAGGCCATATGCTGGCCGATGCTGTCGCCATTATCGGCAGCATGGATGTCGTTTTCGGGGAGATTGACCGGTGAGTGCCGCAGCTAAAACAGTTGAACCCAAGAACTTTGCGTTTTCAGCCGACAATCTGAAACGCGCGCAGGAAATTATTGCAAAATACCCTGCCGGTCGTCAGGCCAGCGCCGTTATTCCACTGCTTGATATCGCACAACGTCAGAATGATAACTGGTTGCCGAAGGCGGCAATGGATTATGTTGCCGATCTGCTGGAAATGCCGCCGATGAAAGTTTACGAAGTCGCCAGCTTCTACACGATGTTCAATTTGCAGCCTGTTGGGAAAAATTTTGTGCAGGTGTGTACTACGACGCCGTGCTGGCTGCGCGGCTCCGCCGACATTATGAATACCTGCAAGAGTAAGCTTGGCATCGACAAAGGCGAAACGACAGCTGACGGTAAATTCACGCTGACGGAAGTTGAATGTTTGGGTGCCTGCGTCAATGCGCCGATGGTGCAGATCAATGATGATTTCTTTGAAGATTTGACGCCGGAACTGATGGGCAAGATGATTGATGACCTGACTGTTGGTAAAAAACTTTCCGTCGGTTCGCAAACCGGGCGACGTGGTTCATGTGCGCAGAATGGGCCGACGAGTTTGAAGGGGAAAGCCTAAATGACTGCTTTGCAAAAAATTGAAATTTTGTTTTCAAAAATAAATGATCGAGAGCAGGCGATACAGTTGCTGAAATCAGCCGCGATCGTGATTTGGGTTTATCAAATCATCAACTTGATTACTAGTTTAGATTTTTTCTTTAACGAACGTTTTGTTGGGCTGCTCCCAAATATAAAAAATAATTTTTGGCTTGTCTTTTTTAAATCATTTGCTGCTGGATGGCTTGTTATAACTGTGTTGGTTTTCTTAACTGTCCAATTCAAAAATAGAATAGCTGCGGTGCTTAATATGATGGTTTTTACGATCATTGTTGTAGCGGCTGCCGTTAATCCGTTGTTGCTATCTTCGCTGATTTCGTTTCTTGCGGTTATTTATCATATTTTTGCATTTTGGTGCGCTGTCCGCATGACGGAAGCTGTTTTTAAATTAAATGGGCGCTTTGCGTTGAGTAAAGTAAATGGGGCTGCAGATGCTTTCTGATAAAGACCGGATATTCACCAATTTGTATGGCTTCGAAAGCTGGAACCTGGAAGCGGCGCGCAAGCGTGGCGTGTGGGACCGCACGGCGGAGCTGATGCAAAAGGGCCAGCCTTGGGTCATCGAAGAAACGAAGAATTCTGGACTGCGTGGTCGTGGCGGTGCTGGTTTTCCTACCGGTATGAAATGGTCGTTTATGCCGAAGCCATCGGACAAGCCGCATTACCTTGTTGTAAATGCCGACGAGTCTGAGCCCGGCACCTGCAAGGACCGCGATATTCTGCGTTACGATCCGCACCGTTTGCTGGAAGGTATATTGTTCGGCTGCTTTGCGATCAATGCGCATGCGTCTTACATTTATATACGCGGCGAATTTTATAACGAAGCTTCCAACATGCAGAAGGCGATTGATGAAGCCTATGTCGCCGGATTGCTCGGTAAAAATGCCGCCGGTTCCGGCTGGGATTGTGATGTTTATCTGCATCGCGGTGCAGGCGCTTATATCTGCGGCGAAGAAACCGCCTTGATGGAAAGCCTGGAAGGCAAAAAAGGGCAGCCGCGTAACAAACCGCCATTCCCGGCGGGTGCAGGGCTTTATTCCTGCCCGACCACGATCAATAACGTTGAGACTATCGCGGCTGTGCCGGAAATTCTGCGGCGCGGCGCGGCATGGTTCGCAGGTTTTGGTCGCCCTAAAAACGCTGGTACCAAGCTTTATTGCATCTCTGGTCATGTGAACCAGCCTTGCAATGTCGAAGAAGTGATGAGCATTCCCTTAAAGGAACTCATTGAAAAACATGCAGGCGGCGTTCGTGGCGGTTGGGATAATCTGCTGGCTGTAATTCCTGGCGGCTCATCCACACCTGTTTTGCCGAAAGATATTTGCGATACCGTACTGATGGATTTCGACGCGTTACGCGAAGTGAAGTCTGGCCTTGGCACTGCTGGCGTCATCGTCATGGATAAATCCACGGATATTATTTACGCCATCGCGCGGTTGAGCCACTTTTACATGCATGAAAGTTGCGGCCAATGCACACCTTGCCGTGAAGGTACCGGCTGGCTGTGGCGTGTGATGCAACGTATGGTGCGTGGCAACGCGTCTGTGGAAGAAATCGACACGCTGATGGATGTCACCAAAGAAATCGAAGGTCACACGATTTGCGCGCTAGGTGATGCGGCTGCGTGGCCGGTACAGGGCCTGATCCGCCATTTCAAGCCACAGATGATCGAGCGTATTGAACAATACCGCAAAGAAGCGAAGAGGGCGGCTTAATGCATAACGCGATCCCTATTTTGCTGCTGGCCGTTTTGTTGTTGTTACCAGCCATTGTCAGTGCCGAAGAAAATGGCCTGGCTATGGAGTGCTATAAGAACGGAATACTTAGAATAGGATCCACAGCTAACGATAAAAGCGTTTCTGCTCCCGATAAGAGAGAACTGATCGATTACGATAGCTTGATTAAGACCGAAGGAACGGATGATAAAATAAGACGCGCGGGCAGCAGCGTTACTGAAAAAACCTGCGGCGCTTTCAAAATAAAAATTTCTGGTGGCTATCTTAATCCCAATCCACAGGGCCGTTTGGGGTTCGGTTCTTTTCCTGTCGTAAGTATTACTTATGGAAAAACGTCAATAGTTGAAAATTACAATATCCAATCCTGTGAGAAGAATGACGAAGGCTACTATGAGGACTGCCCTGAAAAATGGGTCAATGGTATCGCCTTATTGCCGCCAGATGCGTTGCCGTCAGGTGCATCTGATCCCCGGGCCAAATTATACGTTTCATTTGATAGAAGCTACTCTGAGGCAAAGTATGTACCACTATCGCCTACAGTAACGCCATGAAGGTTGAGCCATGCCTAAACTAACCATCGATAATATTGAACTTGAAGTCGCACCGGGTACATCGGTGCTGCAGGCTTGCGAGCAATTGGGCATCGAAGTGCCGCGCTTTTGCTATCACGACAAGCTCAGTGTGCCTGCGAATTGCCGCATGTGCCTCGTCGAAATTGAAAAGACGCCGAAGCCTGTCGCCAGCTGTGCTATGCCTTGCAATGACGGCATGATTGTTCATACCGACAGCCCGATGGTGACCAAAGCGCGTAAGGGCGTGATGGAAATGCTGCTGATCAATCATCCGCTCGATTGCCCGATCTGTGATCAAGGCGGCGAGTGTGATTTGCAAGATCAGGCCATGGGTTATGGTTTTGACCGTAGCCGTTACGATGAAAATAAACGCGCTGTGAAGGACAAGGATTTAGGCCCTCTCGTCAAAACTGTTATGACGCGCTGCATCCATTGCACGCGTTGTGTCCGCTTTGTTGATGAAATCGGCGGCACGCCGGAGCTCGGCGGATTGTTCCGTGGTGAAAAGATGGAAATCAGTAACGTTTCGCATGCGCTGACGTCGGAGCTTTCTGGCAACCTGATCGACATCTGCCCCGTCGGTGCTTTAACGAACAAGCCTTTGGCCTTCGAAGTGCGTCCATGGGAATTGCAGAAGACCGAAAGCATCGATGTGATGGATGCGGTAGGAAGCAACATCCGCATCGATGTGCGCGGCAATGAAGTGATGCGTATCCTGCCGCGCCTGAACGAAGATGTGAACGAAGAATGGATCAGCGATAAGACACGCTTTGCCTGCGACGGCTTGCTGCGTCAACGTCTCGATCAACCTTATGTGCGTGTGAATGGCAAGCTGAAGCCAGCCTCATGGCCGGAAGCATTTACTGCTATCGCTAATAGGCTGCGCGAAACATCGCCGGGCCGCGTCGCCGCCATTGCAGGCGATATGGCAGATTGCGAAAGCATGTTCGCCTTGAAAACTTTGCTGCAGAGCATGGGATCAAGCAACATGGATTGCCGTCAGGACGGCGCCGAATACGATATTTCCACGCGCGCTGCCTATATAATGAATAGCGGTATTGCGGGGATTGAGCAGGCGGATGCCATTTTACTGATTGGTACCAACCCGCGCCATGAAGCGACGATTATCAATGCGCGTATCCGCAAGCGCTGGCTGCGTGGTGGCTGCCGTGTCGGCATGATCGGCGCGCAGGTTGATCTGGGCTTCCCCTACCGCCATATCGGTAATTCTGCGAATGTTATCGCTGATCTCATTAGTGGTAAAAATGAATTCGCCAAAATTCTGCAGGGCGCCAAGAAGCCGATGGTTATTGTCGGTGCCGGCGCATTGGCGGGGCAGGGCGGCAATGCTTTGCAGGCTGCCGCGCGTGAACTCGCTGAAAAATTCAATATGATCCAGCCAGCCTCTGACCAGACTGGATGGAACGGCTTTAACGTTATGCAGCTGGCCGCGTCGCGCGTTGGTGGTTTGGATCTTGGTTTTGTGCCGCAAGGCAGCGGCCTTGGCACCAACGGCATTTTGCAGGCTGCGCAAGCTGACAAAATGGATATCGTCTGGCTGCTCGGTGCGGATGAAATCGACACTACCAAACTTGGCAAGACATTTGTTGTGTATCAAGGCCATCACGGTGACAAGGGCGCGCATCGCGCTGATGTTATTTTGCCTGGTGCCGCCTATACCGAGAAATCATCGATTTACGTCAACACTGAAGGCCGTCCGCAAATGGCGCTGCAAGCTGTGTTCCCACCGGGACAGGCACGCGAAGATTGGGCCATTGTCCGCGCTTTCTCTGAAGTCATCGGTAAGTCGTTGCCGTTCGACAGCTTGACTCAGCTCCGCGCCAAAATGGTTGAAGCCGTACCGGTGCTTGGTACTATCGGGCGCACCGCCGCAGCCGAATGGAAAAATTTTGGTAAGGCCAGCGCGGTCAAGGCGCAGGCACTGGTTCCTGTCATCGATAATTATTATATGACGAACTCCATCTGCCGCGCGTCTGTCACTATGGCGAAATGCACCGAAGAAATCCGGCCCCTCGGCTTTGCGGAGGCTGCGGAATGAGCATGTTTTGGACCGATTACGCTTGGCCACTCCTTTGGATCATCATCAAGATCGTGCTGATCATTGCGCCACTGCTTGGCGCGGTTGCCTATCTAACTTATGCCGAACGTAAAGTGATGGCGGCAATGCAAATGCGCCGCGGTCCGAATGTGGTAGGACCTTTGGGTTTGCTGCAACCGGTGGCGGACGGCGTAAAGCTGCTCGGCAAGGAAACGATTATTCCGACCGGTGCCAATGTGGCGCTGTTCCTTGGCGCGCCGATGCTGACTTTCTTCCTCGCACTCTCATCTTGGGCAGTCATTCCGTTCCAGCCGGACGTTGTGCTGGCCAACATCAATGTCGGTATATTGTATCTGTTCACGATCTCATCGCTCGGTGTTTACGGCATTATCATTGCAGGCTGGGCGTCGAATTCCAAATATTCGTTCCTTGGCGCGTTGCGCTCTGCTGCACAGATGGTTTCGTACGAAGTTTCCATCGGCCTTGTTATCATCACAGTTCTACTGTGCGTGGGTTCCTTGAACCTGTCGAAGATCGTTGAGGCACAGAAAGGGGGATGGTTTATATTCTCCGGCCTGTTCCCAATGTTTATTGTGTTCTTCATTTCGGCCCTAGCGGAAACCAACCGGCATCCTTTCGATCTGCCGGAAGGCGAGTCCGAACTGGTTGGCGGTTTCAATACCGAATATTCGTCGATGAGTTTTGCGCTCTTTTTCCTCGGCGAATATGCCAACATGATTTTGATGAGCGCCGTAACCAGCATTCTGTTTCTTGGTGGCTGGTTGGCGCCATTTGCCGCGCTGGATTTCGTACCCGGCTTTATCTGGTTCGCGCTGAAAATCTGTTTCTGCCTGTTCATATTCTTGTGGGCGCGCGCGACTTTGCCCCGTTACCGTTATGACCAGCTGATGCGCATCGGTTGGAAATTCTTTTTGCCCTTCTCACTCGTGTGGGTTGTCCTGACCGCAGGTTATCTGGTCGCTTTCGACAAGCTGCCGCATTAGGAGTCCTGAATGTTGATCGCCCACCGTATCAAAAACTTCTTTCTCTATGAAATCGTCAGCGGTTTTGCGCTGACCTTCTTTTATATGTTCAAACGTAAAGTAACGTTGAACTATCCGTATGAGAAAGGCCCGCTCAGTCCGCGTTTTCGCGGGGAGCACGCTTTGCGCCGTTACCCGAACGGGGAAGAGCGCTGTATCGCCTGCAAACTTTGCGAAGCGATTTGCCCCGCGCAAGCCATCACTATCGAAGCCGAACCGCGCGAAGATGGTAGCCGCCGTACGACGCGCTATGATATTGATATGACGAAGTGTATTTACTGCGGGTTATGTCAGGAAGCTTGCCCAGTCGATGCCATCGTCGAAGGCCCCAATTTTGAATATGCGACCGAAACACACGAAGAACTTCTCTATAATAAAGAGCGGTTACTGGCCAACGGCGACAGGTGGGAAGCAGAAATCGCTGCCAATCTCGCCGCCGATGCGCGGTATAGGTGAGCCATGATTGAAAATATCATCTTCTATGTTTTCTCTGCAGTGCTGCTGACATCTGCCGTCATGGTGGTTTCCGCGCGTAACCCTGTGCACGCCGTCCTGTTTTTGATCCTGTGCTTTTTCAACGCATCGGGATTGTTCATTTTGTTGGGTGCAGAATTTACGGCCTTCATTCTGGCGATTGTCTATGTCGGCGCAGTGGCGGTTTTGTTCCTGTTTGTCGTCATGATGCTGGATATTAATTTCCGCGAAATGCGTCAGGGTTTTAAACGCTATTTGCCGATCGGCGCTACAGTGGGCCTGATTTTGCTGGCGCAGCTGGTTCTGATAATGAGCGCATGGATTCGTGACCCCCAAGGTATCGCCAAAAGTACTGTGTTGACGCCAAACAATGTTGAGAACACACGCGCTATCGGGCAGGTGCTCTATACGCAGTTTTTCTTTCCGTTCCAGGTTTCGGGTCTCATTCTGCTGGTCGCCATGATCGGCGCGATTGTCCTGACACTGCGTGATCGTAAAGACGCCAAACGTCAGCGCGTCACGCAACAGATGGATAGGAAAATCAGCGACGTTATCGAAATTGTAAAAGTAGAAAGCGGGAAGGGCATTCAATGACCATTGGCCTGAACCATTATCTTGTCGTTGCTGCCATTCTATTTACGATTGGTATCCTTGGTATTTTTATCAATCGCCGGAATGTGATCGTTATCCTGATGTCGATTGAGTTGATGCTGCTGGCAGTGAATATCAATTTCGTCGCTTTCTCTGTTTTTCAGAATAATCTTGTGGGACAGATCTTTACGATGATCGTGCTGACGGTGGCCGCTGCCGAAGCCGCCATTGGCCTTGCTATTCTCGTCGTCTATTTCCGCAATCGCGGCAATATCGCCGTTGAAGATATCAACCAGATGAAGGGTTAAACCTGATGTTGCCCCTCGATGTGCTTGTTGTATTCCTGCCTTTGTTCGGCGCTTTTATCGCCGGAATGTTTGGTCGCAAAATCGGTGACCGGGCTTCGCAGATCGTAACCTGTGCCTGCTTGCTTGTTGCTGCGGGTATTTCAATCAAGCTGTTTAATGATGTGGCTCTACAAGGCCATGTGATCGACCGCACGTTGCTGCACTGGTTCGACAGCGGCGCTTTCACCGTTAATTGGGCGCTGCATATCGATACACTTACTGCCGTCATGCTGATCGTAGTCAACGGCGTCTCATCTATGGTGCATCTGTATTCCGTTGGCTATATGGGCCACGATAAAAGCATTCCGCGTTTCATGGCTTACCTTAGCCTGTTCACCTTCTTTATGCTGATGCTGGTGACCTCGAATAATTTACTTCAAATGTTCTTTGGTTGGGAAGGGGTGGGTCTTGCTTCTTATCTGCTGATCAATTTCTGGTTTGAAAAAGACAGCGCGAATAAAGCGGCGATCAAGGCTTTCCTCGTCAACCGGGTTGGCGATTTTGGTTTTGTGCTTGGCATTTTCGGCTGCTACCTGCTGTTCGGCTCGGTGGAATTCGGCGGCATGTTCGCCAAGGCAAAAGAAGTCGCTTCGACCGATTTCATTTTCCTCGGCCACACTTTGCCTGCTCTTACCACTGTTTGTTTATTGTTATTCGTCGGTGCGATGGGGAAGTCAGCGCAACTTGGCCTGCACACATGGTTGCCGGATGCAATGGAAGGCCCGACGCCTGTATCTGCTCTCATTCATGCCGCCACGATGGTGACGGCTGGCGTGTTTATGGTCGCAAGATTGTCGCCGATTTTTGAATATGCGCCGAATGCCCTGATGGTCGTTGCCATCGTTGGCGCGCTGACCTGTATTGTGGCCGCCAGCATCGGTCTCACCCAGTTCGATATCAAGCGCGTGATCGCCTATTCGACCATGAGCCAACTTGGTTATATGTTCTTCGCACTCGGCGTATCGGCTTACTCAGCGGCGATTTTCCATTTGATGACGCACGCATTCTTTAAAGCTTTGCTGTTCCTTGGGGCCGGTTCTGTTATTCACGCGCTAAGTGGCGAACAGGATATGCGCAAGATGGGTGGTATCTGGCGCATCATTCCGTTCACTTATGCCTATATGTGGATCGGCTCATTGGCGCTCGCGGGTATTGGCATCGACGGCGTGTTTGGTATGGCAGGATTTTATTCCAAGGACCTGATTTTGGAATCTGCTGTCGGTACTCATGAATGGTTTGGCGTCCTGGCTTACTGGCTTGGTATCTGCGCCGCCTTTATGACCGCGTTTTATTCATGGCGTCTGATTATCCTGACTTTCCATGGCAAGCCGCGCGCTGATCATCATACAATGGAGCATGCGCATGAATCGCCGTGGATAATGCTCGGGCCGCTTGTGCCGCTGGCTATCGGTGCGATATTCGCAGGTTGGTACGCTTGGGACTGGTTTGGCGGCGAGGACAGAAACGCCTTTTGGGGTAATGCGATATTTGAATTGCCAAGCCACGATCCGATTGAAGCTGCGCATCATGTTCCGGAATGGGAAAAATGGTTTCCGCTCGGTGTTGCCGTTCCAGGTATTTTGCTGGCCTATGTCTTTTACTGGTGGAAGCCAGAGCTGCCGGGCAAAGTGGCCAGTGCTCTGGGCGGCCTTTACCGTCTCGTCTACAATAAGTATTATTTTGACGAGCTGTATGACTTCCTGTTCGTCCGCACCTCGCTTCGCCTTGGCCAGATATTTTGGAAGACAGGCGATGACGGCATTATCGACCGCTTTGGGCCCGACGGTTTTGCCGCAACAGCTGTACGGATAGCGCAGCGCGCCAGCGCTTTGGAAACCGGCTATGTCTATCATTACGCTTTCGCGATGGTGATCGGCGTTGCCGCATTCGTTACATGGTTCTGGATAAAATCATGACGAAACATACCGGACATCTGGCACTTCTCGTCGCTATTATTGCTTTGGTGCTGACATTCTTTTCGCCCAGGCATACGGCTGAGGAAGCCCAAACGACGCCGAAAGAAGAAACCGTTTTCGAACATGTTATGCGCACGCATACTATTCGTTGTGGGTATGCGACATGGAATCCGGTCCTTTATAAAGATATCAAGACAGGCGAGGTCAAGGGCATCGCTCACGATATTATGGAAGAGGTCGGCAAAAAGCTCGATCTGCGCATAGATTGGGCTGAGGAAACGGGCTGGGGCACGTTAGTCGAAGGGTTATCCACACATCGCTATGATATGGTCTGTACCGGGCTTCTACTTATGGGGCAACGGGCTCGGGTCATTGGTTTTGATCAGCCTGTTTTCTATGTTCCCACTTATCTGGTGGTACGTAAAAACGAAACGCGGTTTCAATATAATCAGGATTTGGATAATTCCTCCTATCATATTGTTGTGCTGGATGGTGAATCCTTCTCAATAATTGGGCCGAAGTTTTTTCCGAAGGCGCAGTTTTATTCATTGCCACAAAATACGGACTGGTCGCTAATTTTGCAGGATGTTGTAGAGGGCAAAGCGGATGCGACTGGTGTTTCTCTATCGGATTTTGCTGCGTATGAAATTGCTAATCCCGGTAAGTTAAAGCTAATCAATATCAATCAACCGCTGCAAGTTGTTCCTGTAAGTTTTGGCTTGCCTCAAGGTGACATAGCGATGAAGACGATGGTGGATGCTGCCCTCGGTGATTTATACAATGATGGCACAATAGCGCACACACTTCGTGTTTATGCCAAAGTCCCCAATGAATTTCTGCTTCCGGCAGTCCCTTATGCTCCTCTGTCTCCTTAGCGGTCTGATATGCCAAGTTTTCCCCTGCTTTCAATAATCACCTTTCTGCCGCTGGTTGGCGTGTTGATCATTATGCTGTTTGCCAAAAGCGGTGATAATCAGGCTTGCTCGGTGAAACTGTCGAAGGCGGTTGCTCTTATTACGTCGCTGGTTACTTTTGTCGTTTCGCTCGGTATCCTTTGCTATTTTAACCCCAGCGATTCCAGTTTCCAGTTGATGGAGCGCTATGTCTGGATACCGTCATTTAATATTGCCTACATCAAGGGTGTGGACGGCATCTCGCTATGGTTTGTCCTGATCTCTACCTTCCTGACCCCGATCTGTATTCTGTCGGCCATTGGCGGCGTGAAAAAGCGTGTCAAGGAATTCATGATCGCGCTGCTGGTGCTGGAAACCATGATGATTGGTATGTTCACGGCGCTGGATTTCGTGCTGTTCTATCTGTTCTTCGAAGGTGTGCTGATACCGATGTTCCTGATCATCGGTATCTGGGGCGGAGAAAAACGCACTTACGCCGCTTATAAATTCTTCCTCTACACTTTCCTCGGTTCCGTTCTCATGTTGGTCGCGATTTTCGCGATGGTGCTGCATGTAGGCACTACCGATATGACTGCGATGATGGGTGGTAAGTTTCCGATGCAGATGGCGATCTGGCTCTGGCTCGCTTTCTTTATGTCCTTTGCGGTGAAGACTCCCATGTGGCCGTTTCATACATGGCTGCCTTACGCACACGTTGAAGCGCCGACGGCAGGCTCGGTCATTTTGGCGGGCGTACTGCTGAAGATGGGGGGATATGGTTTCATCCGTCTGTCAGTGCAGATGCTGCCGGAGGCGAGCCATTATTTTGCGCCGCTGGTTATGGTGCTCAGTCTCGTCGCCATCATCTACACATCGCTGGTGGCACTAGCGCAGACCGATATGAAGAAGTTGATCGCTTATTCATCTGTCGCGCATATGGGTTTTGTTACGCTCGGTATTTTCAGCCTGAACCAGCAGGGGCTGGACGGCGCGATGATCGTGATGATTAGTCACGCTTTTGTATCCGGCGCTTTGTTCCTTTGCGTTGGCGTTGTTTATGACCGGCTGCATACGCGCGAGATTTCGCGCTACGGCGGTATGGCTAATAATATGCCGCATTATGCCTTCATGTTCATGATTTTCATGTTGGGTTCTGTTGGCCTGCCGGGCACCAGCGGTTTCGTTGGCGAGTTCCTTAGCCTGCAAGGTGCTTATCTTGCCAATAGTTGGTACGCTTTCATTGCGGCGCTTGGCGTCATTCTGGGTGCTGCTTATATGCTATGGCTTTATCGTCGCCTGTTCTACGGGCCTCTTGAAAAGGCCGATGTCAAAGCCATGCCGGATTTAAACCTGCGCGAATATGCGATGTTTGTACCGCTGGTTATCTTCGTGTTCTGGATAGGTATTTATCCAGCCACTTTCCGCGATATGTTTGCGCCCACCGTGAATAAGATCATTCAGGATTATCAGGCGCAGATTAAGGACAGCACCCATGAATAGCATTTTGGCCCTCATTTCCAATCAGATGTCGGCAATAACAATATTGCCGGAAATCATTGTGGCCCTAATGGGCATGATACTGCTCATAGCAGGCGCCGTATGCGGTGCCCGTGTTACGCGCCAGGTTGGTATGCTGGCGATCCTTGGCATGGCTGTGGCCGGTTTTGTCATGCTGTGCCCGCAGCGGATGCATTTTTTGCCCATGGGCGGCCAGATGGCCTCCTTCGGGTTTCGCTATATGTTTGTTGATGACGCCTTTGCGCGATTTGTTAAAGCCATTCTGCTGATCGGATCGTCGCTGTCGATCATGCTGTCCTGGTACTATGTGGAGCAGGAAGAAAGCCTGGAGCGGCCCGAATATCCTGTGCTGATCCTGTTCGCGACGCTTGGCATGATGCTTATGGTTTCGGCCAGCGATTTGATGTCGGTCTATGTCGGGTTAGAACTGCAGAGCCTTTCGCTCTATGTGCTTGCCGCTTACCGCCGCGATGATCTAAAATCCAGCGAAGCCGGTTTGAAATATTTCGTTCTCGGCGCTTTATCATCCGGGCTCATTCTTTACGGCATTTCACTTATTTACGGTTATGCTGGAACCACCAATTTCATCGCCCTGAATTTCGGCGTGCATCATATGGAACATCCGCCTATCGGCCTGATTATTGGCGTTGTTTTTGTCTGTGCTGCGATGGCGTTTAAAGTTGGCGCTGTACCTTTTCATATGTGGACGCCGGATGTTTACGAAGGCGCACCGACACCGGTTACCGCTTTCTTTGCTACGACTGCGGGCGTGGCTGCGCTGGCCATGTTCATGCGTATGTTGATGGAGCCATTCTCTGGCCTCGCTGAGCAATGGCAGCAGATCATTATCTTTGTTGCCGTAGCTTCCATGCTGCTCGGCAGCTTCGCTGGTCTGGCGCAATCCAACATTAAACGCCTAATGGCTTACAGCTCTATCGCCAATATGGGGTTCATTTTGGTTGGTCTTGCTGTTCGCAGCGCAGATGGCATCCAGGCTCTACTGATTTACCTGGCCATTTACTTTATCAATACGTTGGGGGTATTTGGCGTTATTTTGTGCCTGCGCCGCAATGGCAAGATGGTCGAGAAAATTTCAGACCTCTCAGGTCTGGGCAAAACAAATCCTCTGCTGGCGCTGACAATGGTGCTGTTCATGTTCTCGCTGACGGGTGTGCCGCCATTGGCTGGGTTCTTTGGTAAATATTTCGTATTTCTGGCTGCCGTCAAAGCACATATGGTGCCGATCGCCATCATCGGCATGTTGACCAGTGTTGTTTCCGCTTACTATTACCTGCGCGTTATCAAGGTCATGTATTTCGATGAAACGCAGCAACCGATTGATGATTTGCCGGATTACGGCGTGAAAATCGTCATTGGCATTGCGGCGGTTTATGTTCTGGTTTTCACTATCTACCCTACGCCGGTGATCGATGCGGCGGCTGTCGCCATGCATAGTCTTCTGGGCGGATAATCGGGACGGATGAAACCTTACCGTATAAGCCAAATAGAGGCTACGTCCAGCACTAATGACGACGTAAAAGCTGCCGCTGAAAAAAATGAGGCTGAAGGCCTGGTTGTCTGGGCGCTGAAACAGACAGCGGGCAGGGGGCGTCATGGCCGCGTTTGGGAATCCCCTGAGGGAAATCTGTATTGCTCGGCGTTACTGCGACCAAAGACGGACGCGAGCGAAATCGGCCTTTACAGTTTTGTCGTCGCTAATGCCATGTATGATACCGTGCGGCAGTGCCTTCCTATTGCTGATATTTCACTCAAATGGCCGAATGACGTTCTGGTGGAAGGCCAGAAAATCGGCGGCATTTTGTTGGAGGTCGCAGATGGCGCCCTCATTATTGGTGTAGGGCTGAACGTTCTCCATCATCCGGAAGATGGGCTTTATCCCAGCACTTCGCTTCGTGCTGCGGGGGCTGAGCCCAAGCCCTTGAACGAAATCATCGACATGTTGCTGCTGAACCTCTGGCATTGGTATGGGGTTATGAAAAAGGATGGCTTTAGTCTTGTCCGTGAATTCTGGTTGAAACATGCAGCCACCGGTCTGTTGAAAGTACGTTTGCCGCAAGGTCAGATCGAAGGTGATTTCGCGGGTTTAGATGAAAACGGCCGTTTAAAGCTGCATTTGGCGGATGGCTCGGAAAGGGCTATAGCTACCGGCGATGTTTTCTTTAGAACCGAGACTTAAGCGATGCTGCTAGCGATTGATGCCGGAAATACCAATATTGTCTTTGCGCTGTTTGACGGCACAAAGCAGGTTGGCGCATGGCGCAGTTCCACCAATGCTCAGCACACATCTGATGAATATGCCGTTTTCCTGCGCACACTTATGCAGGGGGCGGGGATCGACCCGCGCAAGATTAAGGCCGCGATTATCGGCAGCGTGGTGCCGGATGCCAATTTCCCGCTGCTGAAACTTTGTCGCGATCATTTTAATTGCGAGCCGTTAATCGTCGGATCGGCCAAAGTGGATTGCGGCATTCAGGTGCTGCTAGACCGCCCAGAGGAAATTGGCGCTGACCGTTTGATCAATGCCGTTGGGGCCGCAGCCAGCTATAAACCGCCACTGCTTATTGTCGATTTTGGCACGGCGACGACGTTTGATGTCGTAGACGCTAAAGGTAATTATGCGGGCGGCGCGATTGCGCCGGGCATTAATCTGTCATTGCAGGCCCTGCATATGGCGGCTGCCAAACTGCCGCGTGTCAGTGTGGCGCCTAGCAAGAAGGTCATTGGTAAAAACACCAATGATGCCATTCAGTCCGGTATATTCTGGGGCTATACTGGCTTGATTGAAGGCATGATCGAACGCATTAAAAAGGAATTCGGAAAACCGATGACGGTTATCGCCACTGGCGGGCTGTCGCAGCTGTTCCAGAATGTTGTCACCAGCATCGATTATTTTGATGGCAATTTAACCTTGCGCGGGTTGCAAAAAATCTTCGAGCAAAACCGCCAGAAAAACAGACAGAAATAGTTCATGAAACACCCTAAAAAAGATCCGTACCGTCCACCAGAAGATGCTGTCTGGTATTTGTCGCTTGGCGGCGCCGGCGAAATCGGCATGAATATGAGCCTCTACGGCACGGCCGGAAAATGGCTGATGGTCGATTGCGGCATAACCTTTGGTGATGAAACAACGCCCGGTGTTGAAATCATCATGCCGGATATTTCTTTCATCAAGGACCGGTTGGATGATCTGCTCGGCATTGTTATCACCCACGGTCACGAAGATCATATTGGCGCCATCCCTTATCTATGGTCGCAGCTTCAATGTCCCATCTATGCGACAAAATTTACGGCAGAATTAATTCGTAACAAACTGGCGCAGGCTGACTTAAAGGGGCAGGTGCGATTGATTGAATGGTTGCCGGGTGGAGGTGCAGAAATCGGGCCGTTCAAATGCGACTTTATTCCTGTAACACATTCGATCCCTGAATCGCAGATGCTGACGGTAACCACCAAGCACGGCATCGTGCTACATACCGGTGACTGGAAATTTGACCCCGACCCTATTGTGGGCGCCGGTACTGATGACGCCAAGCTGAAGGCTTTGGGGGTCGACGGCATTATGGCTTTGGTCGGTGATTCAACCAATGCGCTGGTGCCAGGGCATTCAGGGTCAGAGCGTGAAGTGCAGGACGGGCTGAATACTTTATTCGAGGAAATTCATAACCGTATCATCGTAACCTGTTTTTCCAGCAACATCGCGCGGTTGAAATCCATTGCGATGGCAGCGAAGAAGCAGGGGAGGTATGTTACGCTGATCGGTCGTTCGATGTGGCGCAATGCGGAAGTCGCGGAGGAATGTGGCTATCTGCCCGAATTTAATGAGTTCCTGACTGAAAACGAGGCCATGCAATCGCCGCGTGATAAAATCGTGATGATTTGCACGGGCTGTCAGGGTGAGCCGCGCTCGGCCCTGCCGCGCATTATTTCATCCAGCCATCCTGAAGTCGAACTGGACGAAGGTGATACGGTAATTTTCTCCTCGCGCGAAATTCCGGGAAACGAGAAGGCGATTGCGCGTTTGCAAAATCGCCTGATTTCCGAAGGGTTGAATGTCATTACGCAAAATGATGCTTTTGTGCATGTGTCGGGCCATCCGGCGCAGGAAGAGCTCGTGCAGCTCTACCAATGGACGCGACCTAATCTGGCGCTGCCAGTCCACGGCGAAGCGCGGCATCAGATGGAACATGCCCGCATCGCGACTGAATGTCAGGTGCCGCATACGCTGATTCCGCAAAATGGCCAGATCATTCGCCTCGGCCCCGGTATACATGAAGTGGTGACGGATGTGACGACAGGCCGCCTTGGTTTAGACGGTAAAGTACTGCGTCAGCTGGATCATGCAGCAGCCAAGAACCGCCGTAAGATGAGCTATAATGGCGCTGCGGTTATCACACTGGTGATGGATGCGCGCGGCAAGGTTGTGCAGTCACCGCAAGTGGCGCTCATGGGCCTTGTTGATAGTGGGCTGGATGCAACGGTGCAGGAAGATATCGCGGCGGCGGTGCATGATGCGGTCGAGAATATGCCGAAATCAACGCGCATAGATGATGCCGCTGTTCGCCATTGTGTCGCGCAGGCGGCCCGGCGCTTGCTGCTGGAATCCCATGGCAAGAAGCCGGTGATGGATGTGCATCTGGTGAGGATCTGACATGAACCCCTTCAGCGGCATTATGATCTATGTGCTTGCGTGGTGGATGGTATTTTTCTGTGTCCTACCGCTGAACATCCAGAATATTACAAAACCGACGGACGGCTCCATGCCCGGCGCGCCGTTAAATCCG
>JABDAH010000026.1:15617-19686 GCA_013289265.1 Alphaproteobacteria bacterium | reverse complement strand
CGAACTGCAATCGATTTATGCCCTGTTTGACTGGGTAGCCAACGAACAACGTTCGGCGAAGGAAACCGTACAGGCAATGACAGAGGTGCGATTCTCTGTTAAGGATGTAACGAGCCTGCAGCAAAAAGACTATGACGAGGTAATCAAGTTTCTGGTTGATCTGCGCATTGACGAGATGCGCCACTAAACTCTCACCATTCAGCGCGAGGATATGATGGGCAAAGCAAATGTGAAAACGGTGGCTGCCGCGAACCAAAGCCTGAAGGCGACAACGCCGTGGGCCTGCCAGCATAGCGCCGAAGGCTCATCGATTGATGCCTATCTCGAAAGCACCGGCGAATGGACAACCATCGCGCGCATTCCGGCTTCTGCCGATATCAATCCGAAAGAAATTGCCGAGCAGATCGTCCGCGCCGTCAACAGCTATGAGAAAAATCACAGCATGATGAGCGAGATGGTCGAGGCTTTGAAACTATGCCTCGAATGCGAAGGCATTACCTGGGAAGCCGAACATGATGCCGATATCATGATCGACCGCTTCGAAGCCCTGCAAAAGCAGGCTTAATTTTACCTACCCGATATTTTTTGTCTGGCATTCCAGCAGCAAATCGCGCGCGATAGGCGCTGCGACGTGCGCGCCGCTGCCGCCGTGCTCCACCACCACGGCGACGGCATAACGCGGATTGCCGACCGGTGCAAAACCTCCGAACAAGGCGTGATCGCGTTCTTTCCACGGCAATGACTCGTTCGTCTGCACGCCTTCGTCACGTTCTGCCGTGCTAATATGCCGCACCTGCGACGTCCCGGTTTTGCCGGCGAAGGCCATTGCCGCTTTGTCGATACGGGCGGCATAGGCGGTGCCGATCTGCTCATTCACCACGGCGGACATGGCATCCTGCACAATGCGGATATGGTCGGGATCAAATCCCATCGACGGCCAGTTGTTGCTCTGGACGATGGTACTGCCGACTTTCTGCACGATATGCGGCATCACCGCTTTGCCGCCGTTAGCGATACGGGCCGCCATCGTCGCCAGTTGCAGCGGCGATGTCAGCATATAACCCTGACCGATAGCGGCGACCAACGTTTCGCCCTGCTGCCAGACTTCATGCTTGTTGGCGAATTTCCAAGCGCGGCCGGGCACAAGTCCGCCGCGCTCATGCGGCAGATCGATATTCAGCTTCTCGCCGTAACCAAAACGTTTGGCCATCGCCTGTATCCGGTCAATGCCGATGCGACGTCCCAGATCATAAAAATAAACGTCGCAGGAACCGGCGACCGCCTGCCGCAAATTCACCTGACCATGGCCGCCATGTTTCCAGCAATGGAAACGGTAAGTGCCGAGATCATAATGGCCGGGACAATAAGTGCGCGCTTCCGGGTCCAGCATGCCCGCTTCCAACCCGGCCATCGTGATTATCGGCTTGATGGTAGAACCCGGCGCGTAAACGCCGGACACGGCCTTGTTCATCATCGGCGAATGGATATCGTTATTCAACAGATCCCAATCATCCTGCGAAATGCCGTAGGTAAATAAATTGGGATCGAAACCGGGTTGCGACGCCAGCGCGTAAATTGCGCCAGTGAAAATATCCATCACAACGGCTGCTGCCCCTTCTTCGCGCATCAGGCGCTGCTGCATAAATTGCTGCAGGCCGAGATCAATAGTCAGCGTGACATCCTGTCCCGCTTTAGGGTCATTGCGGGCAAGCTCGCGCACGACGCGGCCATGGGCGTTGACTTCCATTTGCACATTACCTGCCTCGCCGCGCAGGCTGAGGTCATATTTTTTCTCGACGCCATTTTTGCCGATGCGGAATCCAGGAATGGCCAGAACGCTTTCGTCACCGGCATCATCGCTATCCATTTCCTTTTCGGACACGGTGCCGACATAACCCAGTAAATGCGATGTCGCCTCGCCGTAAGGATATGAGCGCACTTCGCCGGTATCGATATCGGTGCCGGGCAGGTCCAGCGTATGCAGCGAGATTTCCGCCACCTGGCTCCATGTCAGATTGTCTTTGACCAGAATGGCGTTGAAGCTACCGGCGCTTTTGAAATCACGCTCGATGCGCTTGCGGTCTGCGTCATCAATGGTGATGTAGGCTTTCAACTTCTCGAACAGATCCGGCAGGTTCTGCACTTGCTCTGGCAACAGCACCACGCGGTAGTTTTGCTGGTTGACGGCGAGCGGTGTGCCCAAGCGGTCAAGAATTTGCCCGCGCCGAGGCGCTATGAGGCGGAGATTAATGCGGTTTTCTTCTGCCAGCGTGCGGTAATCTTCACCCTGCACGATCTCCAGAAAATAAAGCCGCCCGGCGAGGACCGAAAATAAAGTCGCCTGTATGCCGCCGATCAGAATCGCGCGTCGCGAAAAAAGTCGTGAGCGTTCACTATCGCCAGCCATGTGTCAGCCCGCGCTCAAAACATTGCGCTGCAGGCGGATCAACAGCCAGCACGGCAAGGGGAAGATGACAATCGCGAGCATCATTTGCATCAGCACTGGAAAGAAAGGCAGGCCCTGCCAGCGTAGTAAACAAATCGCCAGCCATTCAAGCAGCATGACGATAACAATCACGAGGCTGAACCCGAACCATGTCATGTAAAAAGAATGGCCGGTGAAGAAGCGGCGTTGCTGGAGAATAAGTTGATGCGCGCCGACAAATAAAAGTGCCGACAGGCCCAGCGGCAAAGAATGCAAAACGTCGTTCAACAAGCCGATGATGAAAGCCATGCTCGGGCGAAATAAATCCGGCCTGTGTCCCGCCCAGTAATAAAGCGCGATCAGCCCCAGCGGCGGTGCGACGGCGCCCAGATGCGGCAGCGGCCAAGCAACAACGCTGAAGAAAGTGCAGAGTAAAACCGTGACAAAAGGCAAAGCTGATCGCGCGCCGCTGTCGAGGCGTTGCCATACAACATCGATCATTAGCGTTTCTTGTTTTCCGACTGAATCTTAGTCGCAATCGGATTAAAAGCGCCGCCCTTCAGGTTGAAATCAACCAGACGCACGTAATTGATGCGACCTAAATCGGCCAGCGGCATCAGGCTGTAAGCGCCGCGCGCTGTTTCCACAACGGCACCAACAGGAAGGTCAGGCGGAAAGATGCCGCCATGGCCGGATGTGACAACGCGCGCACCGGCAGTCAGCACCGAATCCTGCGGTAAATACATTAGTTTTGGCTGTGCCGAATTATCGCCCGCCAGAATGGCGCGGTCGCCTGATCCCATAACGGTAACAGGAATACGGGAATTCAAATCGGTGATCAGCAGAATGCGTGATGACCAATCGCCGGCTTCGATCACACGGCCAATCAGCCCGTCACCTGTCATGGCGGCCATGCCTTCGCGCACGCCGTCCAGTTTACCAGCCGTTACAATCAGGCCGCGCACAAAAGGACCGCCAGTGTCGGCGATCACGCGGGCTGAAATATAGGCCATACCCGGCTCGGTTTTAAAATGCAGAAGGTTTTGCAATTCACGATTCTGGTTTTGCAAAGTAACGACTGCATTCTGCCATTGTTGCAACTGCATGTTGGAGGCGCGGAGTTTTTCATTTTCGACGCGCAGGGCAAAATAGCTTTTCACATTGCCGATAGCATTTTCTGCTGCGGTCATCGGCCGTGCAATGGCATCCAGCAAGGGGGCCATCGTATCGATTGCGTGGGTGCGCGCACCTTCAACCATAACGGGTTGCACGCGGCCGAAAACCAGCATCGCGCAGGCCAGCATGATAAAAAGAACGAAAGAAAAGCGGTGACTTACCATGCGCCAGGACAAGGTATTGACGAAAACCCACCTTGAAGAACGTGACCTTACTGCCATGGATCAACCTTCGGACCGAAAGTTAAAAAAGATTAACGAACATAGCCGAGCTCTAACGGAAATGCCAAGCGATTATGTCATAAAAGAACTAGGAAATTATTTAATCCCGACGGGTGAAGACAATATCTGCGCATAAGCGGGTGTGGCGCTACCAGATGTGGTTAAGGATGGAAAAAGCGTCAGTTTATCCTTGTGCCATAAGGCCGGAAGCGTTGCCCGGGCGCGGCCCTGCGGCACCAAATGGCGC
>JABDAH010000026.1:5236-15607 GCA_013289265.1 Alphaproteobacteria bacterium | reverse complement strand
AATGGCGCAAAGAAAGTTCTAAAATATCGAGCTGGTCGTGGGGCGGATTACCCAGCGGGCGTACATTGTAGTTATCCACAGCCTCCGCCGACAAAGTCACCTGCCAGCGGTCATCCCATAAAATAGTCTCGCCGGGGTGAATGAGAATATTATCTGTGATCGCCGCATATTCACGCATGAGAATAAGCTGCGTTGCCGTCATACTGACGAGGCAGCCATGCAGGGTGCGGGGCGCCATGTGGGTTGCGCTAAGCGCGGCATCTAAAAGAGAATTCAGAGAGGCCTGTTCCGGCGCGTAATCTTCGCGGTGAATCGTTTGCAGGGCTAAGGTGACGGCACGACCTGCAATTGCGCGAGGGACGGATTTCAGCGCAGCAAGATTAAAACGAATAGTACCGGCGATATCCTGTTCTGCAGCGTTTTTCAGAAAATCATTGGTGTAATAATCAAGCGCATAGCTTGCTTCGGCGGCGCGCATGCCGAGATCGGCCAACCTTTCAGGTGTCAGCCCTTCCTCCGCCAGCAAAGGCATAACACGGCGGAGCCTGCCGCGCGCATATTTATCCAATTGGTTGCTGGGATCGGTGACGTAAGGCAACTTTTCTGCATCGCAGGTCGCAATCAATCTTGATTTGGAAAAACTGAGCAGGGGGCGCAACAGGCGGATATCATCGCTGTGTGTGACGGGCGCGATACCGGCCAGCCCATCGATGCCGCTGCCTTTTGCAAAACGCATCAGGATTGTTTCAGCCTGATCTTCCAGTTGATGTGCCAGAAATAAATCCCGGATGCCGTGTCGTTTGCATGCCGCAATCAGTAATTTATAACGCGCCTTGCGCGCAGTGATGTGAAGTTTGGAAATAACCGGTTCATGCTGCCATGTCAGAATTTCGGCCTTGATGCCGATGCTTTCCAGCCGCACTTTGGTTTGCAGCGCTTCATCTGCGGATTCCGGGCGCAAGGCATGGTCGACAATGAAGGCATATAGTTTCCTCTCCCCTTGAGGGAGAGGAAGCAAAAACTTGGATTTAGCCTCAGCTAAATCCTTAGTTTTTGCAGGTGAGGGGGTTTCTTGCTCAACGAGCCCTCCCCTAACCCCTCCCGCAAGGGGAGGGGGACTAACCCGCTCTTGCTGCGAAATCCATCGCTGTAAACAAAAAGCGAGCGCCGTGCTGTCAGGTCCGCCCGACACGGCAACCGCCAAGGGGGTGGATGCGGGTAACGCAGAAGCGGCCATTGCCGCATTAAATGTTTCAGCGCTGAGAGCTTCTGATGTGTCAGGCTGCAATGTTATGGCTGCGCGCTGCATTTAAGCTTGGTGCGTTCTTCGCCGGCGCGCGATTTAACGCTGGCCGATGCGTTCGGATATTTGGTTTTCAGTTCCGACAGAGTTGTGCAGGCATCCGCTGTTTTATTCAGGCTGCTAAGCGACAAAGCCAGCTTCAACAAAGAATCTGGCGCCTTGGCGCTTTTCGGATTTTGCTGATAGGCGTCGACGAAGGCGATGGCGGCTTCAGAATATTTATTCTGCACATAAAGACTTTCGCCATACCAGTATTTGGCGTTATCGATCAGCTTGTCCTTCGGATTCTTGTCGATGAAAGTTTTGAAGGCCTGCTCTGCCGACGGATAATCCGCCTTACGCAAAATATCAAAAGCGCGTTCATATTGTTCTTGTGTTGTCAGGCCGTAATCGGCTGGCGTGTCGGGCAGGGGCGGTGCTTTCGGATTATTGACGGCGCCCGTTACTTTGCCGTTCTGCATTTTCACAGCGCCTAAACTGCCTTTGACATCCGGCACCGGCGCATCGGCTGACGGCATCGGCGTGACTGTCGGCGTTGGCGCCGGCGGTGTGGCCGCTGCCTGAGCCTGCGCCGCAGCTTGGGCTGCAATTTGCGCGGTTGCTGCCTGATCGGTTTCCAGCTTGGCCAGACGCGCGTCATAGTCAGCTTGCATACGCTGCAAGGCTTGATCCAGACGTTTGACGGAATAGCCGATTTGTTCCAGCTGGCCATTGAGCATGCGGATCTGGGCTTCGAGGCCTTGAAGGCGCGTTTCATAATTGGGCCCGACCCCGCCGCCGCCCGGCATCTGTGCAAAGCTTGGCGCGGAGGCAAGCGTCAACAGGCTGAAGGTCAGGAAGGCAAAACTGCGTAAAACCGGTTTCATCCGAGGTCACCTTGGTAGTTGCCTGCCCATTATGACGGCAAAAGGGGTAAAGAAAAAGCAGGAATAATGTTAGCTTATTGCCTCTATGCTTGGGCAGGCAACTATTAATCTGTTTGACCTAGGGCCACTCTTTAGGCCATAGAGCTTTTGACGATTTTTACTGGAGATTTTTTATGACCAAGCTTAAAAACCCCAAGATTCACCTTCCCAAATTTTTGGGTATTGCTGCAATTGATAATGTCAAAGTGGCTCTTTTTCAGCGTCGAAATGGGGAGCAAGAACTAGTGTATTCTATAAGCAGTCGATATCTGGAAGCTAATGCTGAACAACTTACTCACAGCAGCATGTTCGAAGGGGTTCAAAATCAAAATGCCTATCGAAAAGCAATTCAGGCTTTACGCAGGGGAACAAGGGCAAAACTAGCCTTTGTTGAAGCGGGCGGTCAATGTGCAGGCCGCATCATAGCGCGTGGACCACTTAAGTCTGGGTGTTTTTCTGGTATAGCGGGGATCATGCCAACTGTTGCAAATGATATTTCTCCAACCATGCATACCTCATATGCTGATACAAATGTAAAAATTGTTTGGGTTTGTCGCCCAAGTTGATTTTCAAGTTTTTACCCAACAAAAAACCCCGTGATCTTGCGACCACGGGGTTTTCTTTATTTATTGGATCCCCGCCTTCACGGGGACGGTTGCTTTCTAAGCTCGGCTACGCCTTGCTAAGAAAGCAATCCGCTTACTGAGAAACAACCGTTACACCGCGGCGGTTCTGAGCCCAGGCTGCTTCGTTGCTGCCAACGACTGCTGGACGTTCCTTGCCGTAGCTGATTGTCTTAACGCGAGCGGCGCTGATGCCGTCAGCAACCAGATAGTTCTTTACAGCTGTTGCGCGGCGTTCGCCGAGCGCCAGGTTGAACTCACGGGTGCCACGTTCGTCACAATGACCTTCGATGGTGACGTTAGCTGTGCCGTACTTCTTCAGCCAGGCTGCCTGACGGTCGAGAGTCGCACGAGCTTCGCTGCTCAGGTCGGACTGATTCAAAGCGAAGAATACGCGGTCGCCTACGTTAACAACCAGATCTTCCTGTGTGCCGGGCTTGGCTGGGCCATTGTGGCCAGAGCCGTTTGCGCTGCCGTTAGCGCCGCCTGAACCATCGCCCATGCCGAGCGTGTCGCAAGCTGAAACGAGAACGAGCGCCGCCATCAGGCAGAGAATCTTTTTGACCATTGTAATACTCCCTTTGTGAACCTCTGGCGGATGTGGGCGGCAGGATACCGCACTTTAGCCGAGATAAATGTTGCCGATCAGTACCGCACAGACCCGCTTGACTTAAACTTTAAGGCCGGAATGCGATACCTTTAATTCCCTTATGTCCCACCGAAAAGCTATCGCCAAAAGCCGAAAAAGATTTAGGTTGGTGGGGCACGAAGAAATCTGAGGGCAAAATAAGCGCAGATGAAAAGTGAATCAAGGCAGAAACCCATAAATTTTCTTGATTTAACAATTGATTGCCAGGCAGTGGCAGGATTGCAACGGTTGTAAAAAAGCCGAAAACGGGTGAATCGACGGTAAGACTTTGTTTACCCTTGGTTTCTTTGGGAAAGCTGTTAAGGCATGGCGCTCTTGCAATAGCCGTTGCCTCAATCTTGCCATTGGTCTTAAAGTGGTGCCGGCCATATTTTATGAATTTAAGAAGCAGTCGAATATATGAAACAACGATTACGCAATGAAGCTGACCGGATTGAAAAAGCCTGGGATGCGCTTGAACTCCGAACCATCGATAAAGCGAGACTAAGTCGTAAGGATTTTATTCTTCTGGCACGGGGCGTGCTTAAACCCAAAAGCCGCAAATTCGAAAAAGGCATGCCGATGAATTTGGGTTTCTTCAAGGCTGCCGCTATTGAAATTTTTCTGCGCGAGGCTTTTCATAAAAATACGGAGTCAACCTTAACGTTTAAAGCTAAAAAAATTGATTTTAAGGAGAGTAGGGATCTCTCGCCTGATCAATTAAGAAAAACAGTACGTTATGAACTGAACAAAATAATCAAGATTATCACTGATAGGAATGAAAGAGACGATCAAATTTTCAGCACATTTCGGACCGGTCTTGTGATGCCTAAGGAAGAGTTTGCGGAAGATTTTCATACTCATAAAAAGGGTGCGGTTGTTTGCCGTTTCGGCAATTTGCCCACGGTCGTTGTTCGGAAAAAACGCTTGAAACTCAGTAACCAAAGAATAAAATTGAAAGGCCAGAGAGCAAAGCTTCGAGCTCGAAAAGTGAAAATGGAAGGCCGAAAAATAAGAAATCTTATGAAAGATTCGGAATGGCATAATGAAAAAAGCGTCCAATTTCTCCCCCTATCGGCTATTACACTATTGGGACGACGAACGCTGCATGGTTCTCACCCAGCACCTAAAGGTGGGGTTCATTCGGTTCTGATGACTGTTTTTCTTTAATAGCTCAGGGCCACTTTGCTTCGGGCGGTAGCGACATCAGGATTGCCTCAATATTGCCACCAGTCTTAAGGCCGAACAGTGTTCCGCGATCGTAAAGCAGGTTGAATTCAGCATAGCGTCCGCGGCGTACCAGTTGATGTTCGCGCTGTTCTTCTGTCCATGCCTCATTCATATGTTTGCGAACGATAGCGGGGTAGGTTTCCAGAAAAGCGCGGCCGACATCCTGCGTAAAGGCAAAATCCTTGACCCAGCTGCCTGTGTCCAGCCAGTCATAAAATATACCGCCGATGCCGCGCGGCTCGTTACGGTGGGGCAGGAAGAAATAATCATCGCACCATTTTTTGAAACGCTCGTAATAAGTGGCGTCGTGCTTGTCGCAAGCCGTTTTAAAGGCGCCGTGGAATGTTGCAGAATCTTCTTTGGTTGCAGCGCTATCCATAAACATCGGCGTTAAATCCGCCCCGCCGCCGAACCAGCCATGGGATGTCACAATATGACGCGTATTCATATGGACGGCGGGAACCAGCGGCGAGCGCATATGTGCCACCAGGCTGATGCCGGCTGCCCAGAATTGCCCGTCATTTTCCGCGCCGGGAATCTGTTTGCGGAATTCCTCGGAAAACTGGCCGAAAACGGTGGAAATATTGACGCCGACTTTTTCAAACACCCGGCCATGCATCAGTGACATTTCGCCGCCGCCGCCTTCGGCCCTTGTCCATGGCTTACGTTCGAACCGGCCAGCCTTCAGATGCGGATGTGCTGAACTTTCTGCTTCATCTTCCAGGGCTTCGAAAGCGGCGCAAATCTGGTCGCGCAGGCTGCGGAACCAAATTGCTGCCTGTTCCTTCTGCGCGGCAGTCGGCAAGGTCTTTTGCGTGGGAAACTGGCGTAGCGCTGCGTGTTTCATGCAAAACTTCCTGTTTGTCTCAGCGCCTCGGACAGCGCAATTCCTGCAGCCAGTGCAACATTCAGCGACCGCGCCGATGGCTGCATAGGTATTGTAATTTGCACATCCACACTTTGATGCACATCAAGTGGCACACCTGCGCTTTCGCGTCCAACCATAAGAATATCGGTCTTACGAAAAGCGAACTGGTGATAAGGCATATCCGCCTTCGTCGTTAAAAGAACAATCCGCTCGGGGCTGGCCTGTGCTTTAAATGTCGACCAGTCCTGATGGCGCTTATAATCCAAAAACTCAATATAATCCATCGCGGCGCGCTTTAATTTGCGGTCGTCCAGCACAAAGCCGCAGGGCTCAATAATATCCAGCCCAACGCCAAAACAGGCGCAAAGCCGCATCATGGTGCCGGTATTGGAGGGCATATCAGGCTGATAGAGGGCAAGACGCATGAAGAGGGTTTAGGGGCTAGGGTTTAGGGATTGAGGTAAAGCTATCCTTTTATAATTGGGCTCACAACAAGCGTCATCCCGGTTTAAGCCCGGGATGACGCTAAATGATAGACCTGCTCACGATTCTCCAATCTCAAGTCTCTAAATCCAAAATCCCTGAACCCATCTCATTGACTTAGCTATAGCTTGGAGTAAATTGCCCCGCAGATTCAACCTTGAAGCCTGTTGTTCCTTTTCAGTTACCGGAGTTTTCCATGGCAGAAACGCCATCACCGCACGCCGCCTCAGATTGCTGTCACGATGAAGAACGGCGCGATTTTCTTGCCCTAACGGCGGGCGCCATGGCGGGTGTCGGCGCCTGTTGCGCGGCCTATCCCCTGATTCAATCCATGAACCCGGCGGCTGACGTTCTGGCATTGGCCTCGACCGAAGTCGATCTGTCACAGGTTAAGGAAGGTCAGTCGCTGACCGTCGTCTGGCGCGGCAAGCCGGTTTTCATCCGCCGCCGTACACAGGCTGAAATCAATGAAGCGCGCACTGCGCCCATGTCCGACCTGAAAGATCCGCAAAAAGACGAGGACCGCGTCAAGCAATCGGCTTTCGGCGGCAAGGATATGCCTGAATGGCTGGTAATGGTTGGCGTCTGCACGCATCTGGGTTGCGTGCCGCTGGGCCAGAAGCCAACTGATCCGCACGGCGAATTCGATGGCTGGTTCTGTCCATGCCATGGCTCGCAGTATGACAGCTCGGGCCGTATCCGTAAGGGACCTGCGCCGAAAAATCTGGAAGTACCGCCTTACCAATTCACTGACGCCAATCACATCAAGATAGGATGAAGAGAAATAAGTGGCCGGAGATAAAGAGTTTCTCTCTCAATCTCTGACCACTGACCACCCATTCGCAACGTTAAGGTCACCATTATGTCCCACGGTTCTCCGTCAAGCTTCAAAAACCCCGTTATCAACTGGATCGATACACGGCTTCCTATCTTCACAATGCTGCAGAAGGAATACGGCACTTTCCCGACGCCGAAGAATTTCAATTATCTGTGGAGCTTCGGCGGCATCGCGATGGTGATGCTGACAACCATGATATTGACCGGCATTTTTCTTGCCATGTATTACACGCCGTCAACCGGCCACGCATTCGATTCCGTCGAACGCATCATGCGCGACGTCAATTACGGCTGGCTGATCCGCTACATTCACATGAACGGCGCATCGCTGTTTTTCATCGCTGTGTATGTCCATATTTTCCGCGGCGTCTATTACGGTTCCTACAAGGCACCGCGCGAATTGTTGTGGATCTTGGGCGTTGTGATTTTGCTGCTCATGATGGCAACCGCTTTCATGGGCTATGTTTTGCCTTGGGGCCAGATGAGCTTCTGGGGCGCCACCGTTATCACCAATTTGTTCTCCGCCATTCCTGTGGTTGGCGACAAGATTGTGACCTGGCTTTGGGGTGGTTTCTCGGTTGATAATCCGACCCTGAACCGTTTCTTTGCCCTGCACTATCTACTGCCTTTCGTGATTTTCGCGGTGGTGTTTTTACATGTGGCGGCGCTGCATGTTTCTGGTTCAAACAATCCGACAGGCATCGAGCCGCAAACGGACAAGGACACTGTTCCTTTCCATCCTTACTACACAGCCAAGGATTGCTTTGCGCTGGTGCTGTTCCTGATTTTCTACGCGCTGATTGTGTTCTACGCGCCGAATGCGCTGGGCGATCCGGACAATTATATTCCCGCCAATCCCATGGTAACGCCTGCGCATATCGTGCCGGAATGGTACTTCCTGCCCTTCTACGCCATCCTGCGTAGCTTCGTGTGGGATATCCATATTCCGTTCACCTCCGTGGTTTTGATCTCTTCGAAACTCGGCGGCGTTCTGCTGATGTTTGGATCTATCGTCATGCTGCTCTTGCTGCCATGGCTTGACCGCTCGAAAGTGCGTTCTGCTGTTTTCCGTCCGATCTACAAGAAAGTATTCTGGCTGTTTGTGCTGGATTGCCTGATACTCGGCTATATCGGCGGCAAGCCGCCGGAGGCGCCTTATGTCATGATCGGCCAGTTCGCGACCGCGTTTTATTTCGCGTTCTTCCTGATCCTGTCGCCGCTACTGCCGAAATATGAAAAAATCCTGCCGCTGCCGAAGAGTATTTCGGAAGCCGTTTTGAAGAAATCCTGAGGTGATGGCAATGTTACGTTCCCTGCTTCTCTCTGCAGCTTTGTTATCCTTACTCGCTGTGCCTGCGCTCGCGAATGAAGAAAATGAGCACCTCAAAACCCAAGCCTGGCCACATCAGGGCGCTTTCGGCACCTATGACCGGGCATCGTTGCAGCGCGGTTTTCAAGTCTATAAGCAAGTTTGCGCGACCTGCCATAGTTTGAAATTGCTGTCTTACCGTGACCTCAGCGACCTCGGTTTCAATGAAGCGGAAGTCAAAGCTCTGGCGGCTTCGGCTACAGTTCATGACGGCCCGAATGATAACGGCGACATGTTCGACCGTCCCGGCCGTCCGTCGGATTTCTTTGTAAAGCCTTTCCCGAACGATCAAGCCGCGCGTGCTGCTAATGGCGGCGCTCTGCCGCCTGATTTGTCGCTGATCGTGAAGGCTCGTAAGGGCCACGAAGATTACATCTATTCAATCCTGACGGGCTTCGGCCAAACACCGCCTGCCGACGAAAAGATTGCAGCGGGCATGAATTATAACCCGTACTTCCCCGGTCATCAGATCGCGATGCCGCGGCCTTTGAACGATGATTCAGTGACCTATGCTGACGGCACCAAGGCGACCACGGACCAGGAAGCGCGCGACGTTGTGCAGTTCCTGGCCTGGGCGGCGGAGCCGAAACTGGAAGCCCGCAATCAGATGGGTTTCAAAGTAGTTCTGTTCCTCGTCGTGTTCGCTGCCGTCCTGTACGGCGTGAAGCGTAAAGTTTGGAGTAAGCTACATTAAGAAATTGGTAAGTTCTTGGCTCCGTTCTTGAAGAAGATGGGGCTGCGCGCCTGTAACCATCAGTTCGGATGCGGTATTTTTATCGTATGCAGTTGGTGTCAAATACGCGGAGAATCGTAACTAATTTCAAACTATTTTCGCCTTAAGTTTTAACGGTTTTTGAGGCGCAATCTAGACGTAGTTAGAATTGGTAATGTTAGCGTATGCGGTAATTCTTCCGTAACTTTAATCCTGTAATCTTGGGTCTTATGGCTGCAAAACCTGAAGACATATTAAATTTCTGGCTCTACGAAGTGGGCCGCGAACGTTGGGTCGAAGAAGATCGGACTCTCGACGCGACGATACGCGAACGTTTTCTGCAATCCTACGAACAGGCGATTGCTGGCGAGTTGAAGGGCTGGGAAGATCAGCCTGAAAGCACGATGGCTTTGCTGTTACTGCTCGACCAATTTCCGCGCCGCATGTTCCGCGGTACGCCGCGCGCGTTCGAGACGGATGAGCTGGCGCAGGAAATTGCGCGCGACGCCATCATCAAACATTTTGATGATCGCATCGACCGCGGTTTTAAAATGCTTTTCTATTTACCGTTCCTGAATTCCGAAAGCGAAGGCAACCAGCGCCTGGCGTTATTCTATATCCGTGAACGTGTCAAAGAAAACGAATGGTTGTCGCTGGCGGAACAGCATTATGAAATCGTGCAGCGTTTTGGCCGCTTCCCGGAACGCAACCCTATCCTCGGCCGCGACCCAACGCCGGAAGAAGTTGAATTTTTAAAGCATAACAGCGGCGGCAGGGCCTAACGGGCTTAGCCGAATAACGGTCCATCCAGAATTGTCGCCAGATCTTTTGCCATCAGCCGCGCTATTTTCTCGCGCTGCACAGGTTCCCGCAAAATCTGCTCGTCCCTCGGGTTCGACAGAAAGCCGGTTTCAACCAGCATCGATGGCACATCCGGCGCGCGCAAAACCACAAAGTTCGCGGCCCGCATCGGACGTTCCAGTAAATGCCAGTTGCGGCTCATGGCCTGCACAAAATTAGCCTTGGCATGTTGCGCGGTATTGCGTGTGCGCCGCGCGGCCAGATCAAACAAAATGGCGGTAACGTCTTTATCGGCCTGCGGCAAATCCATGCCGCCCATCAAATCTGCTTCGTTTTCGTGATCGGCCAATAGTTTGGAAAAATCATCGGTTGCATGTTCGGACAAGGTATAAACCGACAAGCCACGCGCGGCTGTATTGGGCGCGCTGTCGGCATGGATGGACAGGAATAAATCTGCTTGCGCCTGACGTCCGATTTTGACGCGTTCTTCCAGCGGCAGGAAAATGTCTTCGTCGCGTGTCAGCTTTGCCGTTATGCCCGGCAGGGCCGAAAGCGCGTCAGCCATCCGCCTCGCCACATCCAGCGTCACATCCTTTTCGTGCGTGCCGCTGA
>JABDAH010000026.1:0-5226 GCA_013289265.1 Alphaproteobacteria bacterium | reverse complement strand
GGTCGCGACCGCCGTGTCCGGGGTCGATCATCAACAGGCGTGGTGGGCGTGGTTTGCGCAGCGGCACGGGGGCACCGTTACCAGCAGCCTCCGCTGCCAGCAAATCCACCGGTAATGACCAATTGACCGCGATAGCCGATGTCATAAGCCCCAGCTTTAAAAAGCGGCGGCGGCTTAGACGAGAAGGATCAAAAGAATCGGACATCAGCACAAAGCCTTGGATTCGGGGCACAGGTTTTTGTTATACTACAAATCACCCTGCCAGAGAATCCCTCTCATGCACCTCGCTTTTGTCGATATCACCTATGGCTATACGGCGGACCGGCCGGACAGCGCTGCGCCCGTCGGCGGCACGACGTCGGCCGTGTGTTTCACGGCGCGGGAACTCGTTAAAGCTGGGGTTAAATGCAGTTTCTTTAATAAAATAGAAGCTCCGGCTGAGGCTTGTGGCATTCCCTCCTTGCCACTCAGCGCCTTGGCGCAGGCGGTTAATAACCCCGATTATACTGCCTTCATTTTCTGCGGACGGTGGATACCGGATATGGTGCGGCTGATACGCGCCAATACCAAGGTGCAGCTGATCGCCTGGATGCATGAAAGCAGCTTTAACGATAAACTGGTGACGGCGCTGCCGGAATTTGACGCTGTCAGTTATGTGAGCGCATGGCAGCAGCGCATCAATCAGCCTTTGGCCTATCCACACTGGCGGCAGGTTGTTATACGCGGCGCCATGAACCCCCATTTTGCTGCTTTATTCGATGTGGATGAGCCGATATTGGCGGTTAAAACCAGACCGCCGATTTTGCTTTATGCGGGGACTGCGCCGCGCGGCGTATTTCACCTGCCGCCCATCCTGGATGAGCTGCGAAAATTGCGCCAGGATTTCACCGTAGAGATTTACTGCAATACAAACCCGTCCGGCAGTGCTGAACAGGATGCGCAATATATCACATGGCTGCGTGGACTGCTGAAGGTTACCCATGTCGGAATGGTGGGGCAGCCGCAATTGGCGCAGGCCATGAAACGGGCGGCTTTTCTGATATCACCCAATACATGGCCGGAGACTTCGTGTATTTCCATGATTGAAGGGATGGCGGCTGGGTTGTCGGTTATTACCACCAACCGTGCGGTACTACCGGAAACGGCAGCTGGTTTTGCGCGGCATATCGCTGTGGATACACCAGATGATCCCGTGCGTTTTGATATGCCGGTGCCAGCGGCAGCCTTTGCCAATGCTATAAATCTGGCGATGGATGAATGGATCAATCTGCCGCAAAAGATCGAACAGAAATTGCGTGCGCAAATCAATTATTGTCTTGCGCATTACCAGTGGCAGCAAAGACCAGCATACTGGATTGAGTTTCTGAAAGGGTAGATGATTCTATTGCTCCCGTGGGCAGACAAACATTAAACGGCGGCGATCATCATCCAGCGCGGTTAAATGGGGTTGCCAATAGCTGCCACTTTCTTTGGCAGGCAGACAGCGCGCGCGGGTAACGAAGGGGCCATCACCGAGTTTTTGGTAAAGTGGTGTCAGGTCATAAAGTTTGGTCTTAAGCGGCAAGTCGGCTTCGCTTTCCAACAGTGACGGGCTGGTTAGTGTCCAGTTGTTGGTATGAAGGAAAGTCTCGCCGTCTTTCTGGATAAAGCTGAAATCCTGCCAGAAGGTCATGATCGGCCACTGCGTCACAGGCCGGTTGTTGAGCAGTAAATCGGTCCACGGTGTCGCCCAGTCCCACAGGCACCCATTATATTCCTGCTGCGGCAGCGTTGACATTTGCGGCGTCGGCTTGAACAGCGAAGCGACATGGTTGCCTATAATAAGGGGTTTTCGGCCTTTAAAGACGGCATATTGTCTGCCGCAATCCTGCCAGTCGTAAGTCTGCTGCGTTTGCATCAGCCACAAAATGCTACCCGCTAGAAACGCGACGATGGCGGCAGGCCTTGCAAATTGCGCAGGCGACATGTTTGCTACTTTCATGGTACCGGCCCATGCCATCAGCGCCAGCGTCAGGATCACGTAATCAAAGCGCAATTCAGGCTGCCACCAGACGCTGGGCGGCGGCGATTCCAGAACGATACCGCCGGTCATAAAGAACAGACCCAGGAAACTGTAGAAATGGCTGGGCGCTATACGCGGTGCATACCACAAGGCGAAAACGAAACACAGCGCCAGCGCAATAAACATGAAATAGGGGTGAACAAAAATAAATGAAAGGAACTGCTCGTGAAAGCCGTTGGGAGAAATGCGCCCGACATCCATGTAAGATATGGATGTTCGGATCATGCCCGGTAGAGCGGCAAGCGCATAGAGGAACGGTGTTTTGTTTTTATCCTGTCGCCAGAGCAGAGCGCCGATCAGAAGGCAAAGCATGCCATGCATGACGACGCTCTCATAAAGCCCGCCCCACATCGCAAGGCCCAGGAAAATGACACTTGCCAGCGGCAAGGGGCGGATTTTCTTGTCTGCGAACAGAACCAGAAAGAAATGCATCCAGAATAAAGGCACGGCCCAGCGTGTGCTGTTGATCGAAGCCCAGTCAACCGGAACGCTGAGAATGGCCCATGAAATAAGCGGAAAAATCGCCCAGATGATTTTGCCCTGACGCCACAGGAAGTAAAATAGCAGCAGATACAAAAGTCCCGGCGACACAAATTGCCAGAAAACAAATATATGCTTAAGCGCATTCGGATCTTCGATGCCGAGCAGCAGGGCTGCCTGCAAACCAACGGCGCTGAGCAAAAGCTGGAAATCGCGTGGCGAAGCAACGCTGAATAAATGTACCCAGTGGCTGGTTTTATTAAAAAGGCTGCTATCGGAAAGGTAAATCAGGAAAGCGAGCGAAGCATCGCCGAAAAACCCGCGTAAAGTGACAGTGCCTACGTAAAGATGCGTACACCATGCGGCGGCATATGCAGTCAGGCTGGTCCAGAATAATTTTTTCATCTGTAACAGGTCTAACGGCACCTTGCTGCGTTTACAATCAGTATTCTTGAAAACTATAGCAGCGTTTGTTGCCGTCTTTCGCGCTGTTTTGAAATTTTGTCGGCGATGCGCGTTGGCTCTGGCAGGCGATAACCCCGCAGGCACTGCAATGTCAATTGGGTGGCGGTTGCAATGTCCATGCGGTGGCCCGGTGAAATGAACAACACATTGGTTTTGGGTTTGCTGCGCAGGACTGTGCCGATACGCTCACCCTTGTCCATCAACGGTGATTGATCGCCTGTTGCAGGGCCGGGTTCCTTGTAAGTGCCGGTAAGCCGCGATTTGGCGACGCCGATAGATGGCATATCTACCAGCACACCGAGATGCGCTGCGATACCAAGACGCCTTGGGTGGGCAATACCTTGCCCGTCAACCATCAGTAAATCCGGTTTGGTTGCGAGATGCCCCAGCGCCTGCAAAATCACGGGGATTTCCCGAAATGACAAAAGCCCCGGTATATAAGGGAAAGTGGTCGGGGCGTCGGTGACGATCGTTTGCAATGGCTCCAGCCTGTCCAGCTTCATCAGCACAATGACAGCACGGCTGGTGTCGGCCTTGATGTCATAGCTGACATCAATCCCGGCAACGGTTTTTAATTCACCGAAATCATTTTCAATTTTAACGCGGTGCCGGAATTCCTGCTGCAGTTCTATGGCTTCCGCTGCAGTAGTCGGCCACGAATGGAGATTAGTAGAAGGAAAAAACATAGCAACCATTTGACGAAGAAAAGCCAAACCTAAATTATCATTTCTAAAAAAGAGATGATGAACACAGTGATATTACTTTTTATCAGTTATTTATTTTATCGCCTTCTTTCATGACGCGCTTTCTACGCCTTCAACATAATCCGGCCATTTTTGGGGCAGAATTTCCATGCGCAAAACTACTCAACATCTATTCAGGAGATTGTCATGAAAAAATCGCTCGCCTTGCTGGGTTGTCTGGCTATCGTTGCCATGCCGCTTTGCAGTACCGCCCAAGCCCAAAACACGCCGCGTGACCGCCAGAGCATGAACGATGGCTATATGGGTAATGCGATTGATGCGACTTATGTAGCGCCTACACCGGCAAACCCAGTGGCCTATAACGGAGATACGCTCGCTCGTAACCGTGGTGAAAATGCCACGGGCGCCAATATGGGGCCAGCGGGCCGTAATTCCGGTTTCGACGATAACGATGCGCTGCATAACACCAGCTCGCGTCATATTAACCGCACCTATATCGATGGCAGTGATAATTTCAATGCCAGAGGCACATATAACGACGGTAATGCGCAGTACTAAGACATTGGTCTGCTAAGAAATAAACCGCCCGGAACTTGATAGTCCGGGCGGTTTTGTTTACCCAATAATTCCTTTTAATCCGGAATCGGGTTTGTAATCGGGGATGATCTGCCGCATCGCTATATCGCTGACGCCAAAATGGCCGGAGATAGTAGCTCCAATGATGCTGCGGAAATCGGTGGTGACCGCCAGATCGCGTCCTTCCCATAGCTGATTAGGATTAAGCCCCGGCCAGCGGCTATAGACTTTGCCGCCCTTGATGCCACCGCCCATCAGCCATGCGACGTTGCCGTGACCGTGATCGGTGCCGCTATTACCATTTTGCGCGACGGTACGTCCAAATTCTGACATCACCAGAATAGTGGTGTTCTGATATTCGTTACCTAGCGCCAGTGTCAGTGCTGCCAAAGCCTGTCCCAGTTTTTCCAGCTTGTTGGCCAATGCGCCTTTGCCATTGCCCTGGCCGATATGCGTGTCCCAGCCGCCGACATCCATAAACATCAACTGAATATGCGGGTCGTTGCGGATCATGTTGCCCGCTTTGGTTGCTTGCACAACAAAGGCATCTGCTCCCGGCGCATTCTTGCCTGCGGCCTCCATTTCATTGCCAAGATCCTGCATCATGCCTTCGCGGGAGGATATGGCTTCCTGATAAAGGCCACCGAGTTCTTTTTGATTGCCGTAAAGCTGATTGAGGGATTGTTGCAGTTTCGGATCCTCAACCGACTTGCCGCCATTGGATTTGATACCTGAGGGTACCGAAGCGACGTTATAACGGCCCTGAAAAATCTTCGGCAGCACGTTGCCGAAGCTAAGCGTGCGGGTAGGCGCATGATTATCGGGCAGGATTTGCGCCAGGCTGTTCATCCAACCCTGATTGGCCAGCGCGGAATTCAGCATCGCAGTTTCCATAATATCCTGCGCTTCGAAATGGGAACGCGTTTCGGCGACAGAACC
>JABDAH010000025.1 GCA_013289265.1 Alphaproteobacteria bacterium | reverse complement strand
AAACCAAAGCCCTGCTGGAACTGCCGAAGGATTATCTGGTTGGCATCATGGCGGCATCCGATACCGGCGCTGTGGAAGCAGCCCTGTGGTCGCTGCTAGGGCTACGTCCTGTAGATATTTTCGCGTGGGAAAGTTTTGGCAAGGATTGGGTGACCGATTGCGTCAAGCAGTTGAAGCCTTTGGAAGCCCGCAGCTTCGTTGCCGAGTTCGGCCAGTTGCCGGACCTGAGCCAGGCCAATTTCGACCACGATGTTGTCTTCACATGGAACGGCACAACATCTGGCGTAATTGTGCCGAACGGCGACTGGATCAAAGCTGACCGTAAAGGCTTGACCATTTGCGATGCGACATCTTCCGCCTGCGCCGTGCCGATGCCGTGGGAGAAACTCGACGTCGTCACTTTCAGCTGGCAAAAAGTTTTGGGCGGCGAAGGCCAGCACGGAATCCTGATTTTATCGCCGCGCGCGGTTGAACGGCTTGAAAGCCACAAGCCCGCATGGGCTGTGCCGAAAATTTTCCGTATGACCAAGGAAGGCAAGCTGAATAAAGGCATCTTTGAAGGCGAAACCATCAATACGCCGTCGATGCTGTGCGTTGAAGATGCCCTCGCCGCCATGGCATGGGCAAAGTCCGTCGGCGGGTCAAAGGGACTTGCCGCCCGTACGCAGGCAAACTTCAAAGCGGTGAATGACTGGGTTGCGAAATCGCCGTGGATTGAATTTCTCTGCGCCGATGCGGCAACACGTTCCCCGACATCCGTCTGCCTGAAGGCAAAGGATCCGGCAGTGGCCTCTCTCAGCAAGGACGACCAAGCCGCCTTCTTTAAAAAACTGACCGGTATGCTGGAAGCGGAAAAAGTCGCTTACGACATCAACTCCTACCGCGATGCTCCTCCGGGCCTACGCATCTGGTGCGGCGCTACGGTTGAAGCGAAAGATGTTGAAGCCCTGACCGCCTGGCTCGATTGGGCCTATGCAACCTGCCGCGCTGAGTTGAAAGCGGCGGCTTAAGCCATACTCGACGCAGAAACGCAGGCGTCCCCCTCCCCTTGCGGGAGGGGTTAGGGGAGGGCCAAGATGGCAACTATTAGCAACCAAACCAAGTATCAGACTATACTATGAAACCTTTTGATAAACGCGATTTTCTTCGTTTGCTGAGCAGCGCTCTTGTCGCTGCGCCAACAGCCGCGCTTGTCTCAAAATCCACGCAACCCGCAGGCGTTCAAAAAATAACCACTTATGACAGAGTTATAAAATCACGCTTGATACGTTGCGGTTACGATATTTGGCCGCCGATTATCAGCAAGGACATCAATACTGATCGGCTGTCCGGCATTTTTTATGATTACATGGAAGCCATTGGCAAAAATCTGGATTTCAAAATCGAATGGATCAACGGCATCACCTATGCTAATTATTTCAGCGAACTTGACTATAACCGGATCGACGCGATGTGCGCGGGCATTTGGCCTATCGGCACTACCATTACCGCTGTCGATTTTACCGATCCGCTTTATTACATCGCTATTAACGCCTATACCCGCGCAGGTGATACGCGTTTTGATAATGATCTCTCGATTCTGAATGATTCTCGTTATACCATCGCAGATATCGACGGATTAGTTCCTGCCCGCATCGCGGCGCAGGATTTCCCGAAGGCACAAACTTTATCTCTGCCTGCCACTTCTCCGGCAAGCGACATGTTGCTTTCGGTGGCGGATGGCAAGGCCGACATTACTTTCACTGACGCAATTACCGCTGGTGATTTTTCAAAAAACAACCTGAACAAATTAAGACTTGTTCCACGCAAAATGCCTATTCGTGTTTTTGGCAACACAATTGCTGTTGGCAAGAATAACGAGCCCTTCTTGCGCATGCTGAACAATGCGACGCAGGAACTGCGTGATAGCGGCGCTATCGACCGTATTCTTGATCAATACGAACCCTATCAGAACTCTTTCCAACGCATTATCAAACCTTACAACCTTAAATCTGCGGAGTAGTTATGAAACCCAAAGTCCTGATCTCTGATGCCCTCTCACAACGCGCCGTAGATATTTTTAAAGAACGCGGCCTTGATGTCGATTTGAAGGTGGGCTTAAAAGCTGACGAGTTGAAAGCCATCATCGGTCAGTATGACGGTCTTGCCATACGCTCTGCCACCAAAGTCATTCCGGAAATTATTTCGGCGGCAACAAAGTTAAAAGTCGTCGGTCGCGCCGGGATCGGTGTCGATAATGTTGATGTTCCTGCCGCAACCTCGCGCGGCATCGTTGTCATGAACACGCCGTTCGGTAATTCCATCACCACCGGCGAGCATGCTATTGCGCTGATGTTTGCGCTGGCCCGGCAATTGCCCGCCGCCAACGCATCCACCCATGCCGGCAAATGGGAAAAGTCGCGCTTCATGGGTGTGGAAGTCACTGGCAAGACGCTCGGCATTATCGGCTGTGGCAATATCGGCTCCATCGTCGCAGAACGCGCTTTGGGACTTAAAATGAAAGTCGTCGCGTTCGATCCCTTCCTGACACCTGAACGCGCAGCGCAATTGGGCGTGGAGAAGGTAGAGTTGGATCAGCTATTCCCGCGCGCCGATTTCATCACGCTGCACACACCACTGACCGACCAGACCCGAAACATCATCGACGCCAAAGCTTTGGCAAAGTGCAAAAAAGGCGTGCAGATCATCAATTGCGCGCGCGGCGGCCTGATTGTTGAAGCCGACCTGAAAGCGGCGCTAGATAGCGGCCATGTCGCAGGCGCGGCGCTGGATGTGTTTGCCGTTGAGCCCGCCAAGGAACATCCCCTATTCGGGATGGAGAATGTTATCTGCACACCGCATTTGGGAGCCAGCACAAACGAAGCGCAGGAAAATGTCGCGCTGCAGATCGCAGAACAGATGAGCGATTTTCTCCTCACCGGCGCTGTGACCAATGCGCTGAATATGCCGTCTGTCTCTGCCGAAGATGCGCCGAAACTCCGCCCCTATATGAAACTGGCGGAACAGATCGGCAGCTTTGCGGGGCAGATCACGCAAAGCGGCATCACATCCGTACATCTGGAATATGCAGGCCATGTCGCAGCGCTGAACACCAAGCCACTCTCCAGCCTCGCGCTGACTGGTTTGCTACGCCCATCGCTGGAGCAGGTGAATATCGTCAATGCGCCGGTTATCGCCAAGGATCGTGGCATCAAAATCTCTGAAACCAAGCATGATGATGACGGCGATTACCAGACACTTATGAAACTGACGATCGAAAGCGCGCAAGGCAAGTTGCAGCTGACCGGCACTTTGTTCAGCGGCAAGCCACGCATCGTCGGTATTGACGATGTGACTCTGGAAGCGGAACTCACACCGCGCATGCTGTTCGTCCGCAACGAGGACAAACCTGGTTTCATCGGTCGCCTCGGCACCAAGCTGGGCGAGGCCAAAATCAACATCGCCAATTTCACGCTGGGCCGCAGCAAGCCAGGCGCAAATGCGGTGGCACTCGTAGCCGTTGACGGTGACATAACCGCAGCAACCCTTGCTGAAATCAAGGCCGTGCCGGGCGTTGTTAGCGTCAGCGCATTGAAGTTTGATTTGTAAACAATAATAAAGGCGCGAACTGCACAGTTCGCGCCTTTTTAATCGAAGCACGCCGCGCTTAGTTACGGCGCATCGTGCCCGTCAGCTCAAGGATGAACTGGAACAGGTTGATGAAGCTGAGATAGAGCGTCAAAGCGCTCCAGACCGCCAGTTTGTCGTTGGCTTCACGGCCAGCGCTTTCGGCATAGGTTTCCTTGATTGTCTGCACCTGATAAGCAGTCAGGCCGGTGAAAATCACCACGCCGCCGACAGATACAACCCACTGCATCATGGATGACATCAGGAAGATGTTGACGAGGCTGGCGATCATTAGGCCGAGCATGCCCATCATCATGAAAGACCCCATGCCCGTCAGATCACGCTTGGTGGTGTAGCCGTAAAGGCTCATCGCGCCAAAAGTTGCGCCGGTAATGAAGAAAGCACGAGCAACACTTGCGCCTGTAAAGATCAGGAACAAGGCCGCCATTGACAGGCCCATCAACCCGCAGAAAATCCAGAAGCGCGTTTGCAACTGCGCCGCAGTAACGCTGTTAACCTTGACCTGCATATACATCAGGAAAACCAGCGGCGCCAACATAGCAATCCATTTCAGTGGCGAACCAAAAATAACGCCGGCTAGCGGTGTGTTCGCAACGACAAAAGCGACAATGCCAGTTAAGGCCAGACCGCCGCCCATATAATTGAATACGCGCAACATATGCGCGCGAAGCCCGGCGTCGAAATTGACGCGGTCAATTCCTGCGATACCTGAACGAAGAAACTGGTCAGCCATTTGTAAGCCTCATCTAAGGTTGAAGTCCTTGAGGTTAATATGGGAGTGATGGGTAAGGGTTTCAATAGAAATCGAAATTATCAAGCAAAATCAACATGATGGTTCCAACAAAAACTCTCTTTAGTTTCACGGTCAACGGTTATAACTCTACGCATAATCAACAAAGTGAATATTTGAATGTCTTTAACTAAAAGAAAAATTGAGGAATGCCTTTCTGAACTCGGCAACGAATTGGTCCTTCGGGGACAGAGGATTGACATCTTTATTGTCGGTGGGACGGCCCTCGCACTTGTCCACAGTTTTCGGGATAGGGCAGGCGACATTGATTACGCAATAAGGCGGGAATATCGCGATGCCTTTGCCGACCTTCTATCTGGATACGCCATTTTTGACAATCACAGCGCCTATCTCGAGCAGATGACGGGCGACGCAGACCACGAAGTACATTTTTTTCATTATCGCCTGTTCGGTAACGAGGGCACACAAACCGGGTTAAATGTATGGCTTGCCAAGGACGAATTGCAACTGGCCAGCATATTGCTGCGCTTAAACTCCCCTCACAATACCGCCAAGATTGATAGAGATACTAATGATGCTTTTCATCTTTGCGGTGAGCTCGGCATTACCAGCGCGGAAGATTTAAAAAATCTTTGGGGTCCCTATAAAAATAAATTTCGCGCAGATCCCGACGCGCCAATCGACAGCGAAGTTTTTGACTACAATCTCACGGATGATTACCTGGAAGGATGCTGGCAGTCGATCGAAACGCTGGCCACACGCAAAGAAAAATCCTTAAAACCAGAGACGCCGAAAAAAGGCCTACCCGCCCATCGCCGTCCGCATAAAAAAACGCTTCAGGGGGGGTAAGGCCGAAACCATTCCCAAACCAAAACGCCGGGCGGCCTGTACCGGCGGTGCGGCTGTCGAGAAAAGCCGGTCCAGCAAATCCGTTGCCAGCACCATATTACCATTATCCAGTTTACGGCGCTTTTCAAAACGCTTCAGAATAACGGGCGAACCGAGATCCAAACCGAGATGCGAGGCGCGCGTCAGTTCTTCCACCAGCACAGCGATATCACCCATACCCAGATTAAGCCCCTGCCCTGCGATGGGATGAATGCCATGCGCGGCGTCACCCACCAACGCCAGACGCGTAGCATGATAAAAAAGCGCATGCTGCAATTGTAGTGGATAGCTGAAGCGGCCACCTATCAGGGAAATATCGCCAAGATAATCTTCGACTTTTTCCTGCAGCAGGGATGTAAATTCTTCAATACCCATCTTCATCAAGGCTTCGGCTGCGGCGGTCTTTTCAGTCCAGACGATTGAGGAGCGTTGTCCCGTCATCGGCAGGGTCGCAAACGGACCGCCCGGCTGAAAATGCTCCACGGCTACATTATTATGCGGTAGGCTGTGCTTGATCGTGCAGACAATCGCGGTCTGGTGATAATCCCAGCCGTAAGTGGCAATGCCCGCCTGTTCGCGACAGAAAGATTTGCGCCCGTCGGCACCGACCAGAAGATCAGCTTCGAAAATACGGTCGTCTTCCAGTATGACCCGCGCCGATGCTGTGTTGTAGTCGATATCTTTTATCGCGGCGCCGGCGACGATTGTAACGTTTTTTAATTTGGCGATGCGTTTTTCCAGTGCCGCCTGAAACAGGATATTCTCGGTAATCCAGCCGAAAGGATCATCGCCAACTTCCCTGTGATCGAAATCCAGAAAGCTGGCAGAATCCTGATCGGCGACGCGGATATCAAGAATAGGACAGGCATTGGGTTTGATGAGATCTGCCACACCTGCTTGCTGTAGCAATTTCATCGAGCGGTAAGAGAGCGCGATCGTCCTGCCGTCGGAAATTTTCTTGGCTTTCGGTGAACCGCGTTCCAGGCAAACAACATTAATACCCGCCGTGCCCAGCGCCGCAGCCAGCGTAAGCCCCGAATGGCCGCCGCCAACTATAATTACATCTGTTAAAAAAGGGACCGCACGCCGCATTTTTGCCGTGTTCCTTTGCGAAAAACATGTCATGATTTCCGCAATGAATACCCTTTTTTCTGATGTAAAGTAAGCCCCTTATGATCCGCGCCCTCTCCTCCTTTTTATGCCTTCTGGCCCTGTTTTTGACTGTTACGACTGGCGCCAGTGTGGCACAGCCGTCATTAGCGCCCGCAACTAAACAGGATGCGCGGCCTTTAACCTCGGCCCCTATCGCAGCGCAACTGCAAACTTTGCTGGGTGCGCCAGCCCCCGCACCTATCCCGGCCCCGGCAGCAAATACGCCTGCGCAACCTCCGGCTGACGCCAATGCAGAACCTGCCGATACCGAACCACAGGAAACCGTCGGCACCAAAGCCCTGAACTTCCTGATCGATGAAGCCGAAAGTCTGCACACTCAGGGAAACAACCTGGCCATCAGTTTTACGGCCTGGCCGCAGCTGACCACCTGGCTCAGTCAGCAAGCAAATGACCAGCGCGCCCATGACCGCTGGATGCAAACCGGCAGTGATATTTTGTCGCTCCTGCTACCTTCTTTCCTCGGTGCTGTTGCGCTTGGCCTTCTCTTTTTGCCGATCACCAATATTCTTCGCCGCCGCAGGCCAGCCAATCTGGCGCGGCGTATCGGCACTTTGTTGCTTATCCTGTTTGTAAGACTGTTGCCGGTTTTTATTTTTATCGGCGTCTCGTTAACTCTGCTCGATCAAAACGAGACACAAAAATTCCCACGCTATATCGCCCTCAATATCGTTTACGCTCTGGCGCTCAGCCAGGTTATATTGGCCTTTATTCGCGCCCTGTTCGCACCGGGAGCCGAGGCTTTGCGCATCATCCCGGCATCTACCTCGCAAGCTACCTATGCCTATCGCTGGCTGGCTGCTTATAGTCTTGTCATTATTTACGGCTATTTCTGCGTCGACGTCGCGCGTGGCATTCGTTTTCCGGCTGCTGTTCTCGGTGCCTTTAACAATATTCTCAGCCTGACGCTTGTTGTCATGACGCTGATCGTCATTGCGCAGAAACGCGCTTTTGTCGCAACCTTGCTGCGCGGCAATCTTTCCGCCGCGCAATCCAATTTGTCCTTCTTTCAAAGCCTGCGCCTGTGGTTCGCACGGCACTGGCATGTGCTGGCAATAGCCTACATCATTATTGGCTACCTGATCACGGCCATGGGCGTTGAAAACGGTTTTGCGCTGATGCTGCGTGGAACCATTTTGACACTGGCGATTTTTGCAGCGATGCGTGTTTTATTTCATGCGACTGAGCGTTGGGGTGCTAACGACACGCTGACCGGGTCGACCATCCACCATTCGATCCTGCGTACCTTGCTGCGCTTTGTGATCTGGATTTTTGCCTTGATTGCAGCGGCTGCCGCATGGGGCGCGAACATCCCGGCATTCTTTGGCACGCCGCTGGGCCAACGCTTGCTGGGCGCCGCTTTTTCTATCGGCATTACCGTCATCATCGTCGCGCTGATTTACGAAGGCTGTAATGCCGCGATCGAGCGTCATTTAAACCGCAAGGATAGTGAAGGCAAGGTTCTGCAGACCAGCGCCCGCGTGCGCACATTGCTGCCGATGATCCGCAATACCGTTTTCATTGGTTTTTCGCTGGTTGTTGGCCTCGTCGTGATGTCGGAAGTCGGATTTAATATCGGCCCCCTACTGGCGGGTGCCGGGATCTTCGGCGTTGCCCTCGGCTTCGGGTCGCAAACTCTGGTGAAAGATTTTCTGACCGGGCTTTTTATTGTGATCGAAAACACGATCGCCATCGGCGATGTCGTTAAAATCGGCGACCATGCCGGCGTGGTTGAGGCCATGAGCGTACGTACCATGCGCCTGCGCGACAGCGACGGCGCCGTGCATATTCTTCCTTTCTCGGAAGTCACCCAGATTATCAATATGACTAAAGATTACGCATTTGCAGTTCTTGATGTGCGGGTTTCCTACAACACCGACCTTGAACGCGCGATGAGCATCCTTCGCGAAGTCGGTAGTGCCTTACAGCAGGATCCGATTTTCAAGCGCGTCATTCTGGAAGGCATCGAAATTTTCGGCGTTGATAAATTCGGCGACGCCGGTATTACGCTCAGCTCCCGCATTCGCACGCGCCCCGGCAAACAATGGGACGTGAAACGCCAATTCTTCCTGAAATTAAAACAACGGTTCGACAAAGAAGGCATCGCCCTTGCTTTTCCGACTACAGCGTCCCCAGTGTCCCCGGCAAAAGACCAAAAATAGGGAGCTTTTATAGTTAAACACCTAAAGATGCTTGTTTCTTACAGGCTTCCTGAAAGTAATTTAGGCTATTAGACTGCGACAATTGCAGGAATATGCAACTGCCCAAGCACCCACAATTATTATTTAGAAAATACAATGTCGTATTTGGATATTTTTATTGAATCATATAACCCTTATTTGGACCGAACCCCAGATCAGATAGAACCTGTTCTCGATGGTCTTGCATCGGTGTTTTATGAGAAAGCCATTAAAGTGGGCTATTCTGCAGAGCAAGCCCAAGCCAAAACGACAAAATTTGTTACTGCTTTAGGCAAATCCACAGAGGATATAACCGGCCGCGTTTTTTTGCGCGAACTTATTGATCCTCCCCTGGAAACCGTACAATGGAATAGTATATGTACGGGTGGCCAAATTGCCGACAAATTTATTCAAACCGGCGAAAACATATTGTTCCGTGATGCCGTGTGCAAACAAGCACATATACCGTTTTCAGGATTTACGAGTCGAGCCTACCGCGAAGAATTTCTCACAAGCTTCTATCGCGTTCCGATACCTGTCAGAAAATTTTTGAGGTTGGGCCAGGCAATCATTAGGGGCGGTGCAACAAGTTTAGACATCCAACCGCGCGAAACGGGTAAAATTTGGGATGTAAGCGAGGAAGATAAGCGCACGCATTTAAATCATAGTGGTGGGCTTTACGATTCTACCATCAAAACAGCATGGGTATCAGAGTTTTATTTATCTGCCGATGAAGATCAGTATGATACACCTCTCAATTTTCTGAACCTTCTCCTGGATAAATGGACGCAAGCAACATCTATTGCTGTAGCCGTCTATCATGAAGCAGGTCACGCCTTCAGTCATGTTTTTGCAAATTTTATTTATAACGAAGATTATATGACTAATTCGTGCGTTCACAATTTACCAGGTTTTATCGCTGCTTATGAAGCAGATCTCGAAAAGCTTGGAGGGTATGACGCCGCGCGCGAAAAAGGTTACAAATATTACGTGCGCAAAGACAAAGACTTAAGTCGCGATGAAACCTCTGCCCAATTAACTGCCGCCCATTTCAGCAATACCCCTCATTTGGCACGCATGAAATCAGACTGGCCAGCGTCTTATGGTTTTCTAAACAAGTTCTACGCTGACTTTTGCAGCGCCTATAGAGAAGGTGTTATACCTTTTTTGAAATTCATATACAGTCTTAGCGTCAAACCACCAGAGGCGGATGGCATGATGACGCATTTTTATAATTCCCGCATGGCACAAACGATAAATATTTTATGTCAGGATAAAAGGACAACAAGTGAAGATATAAAATTGTGGGTTGAATTAAATGCCTCCAAAACTATAGCCATTGGCATTCAGAGCATTATAGAAAATTTACATGTGGATAAGAAATACCGTTTCCTGCATAGTGCTCTTGTTGTACAAACCATCCTTACACTTCCTATAATTGACGAAATAGCCGAGCAATACAAACTGTACTGCCGCCAATTTAGGGGCGGCGCTCACGATTTAATTCCGGACGCTGAAGAAGCTCTTGCTGTTTCGCAAACATCCCGCAAATGCGCAGCAAGACGCCCGCAGAAAGTATTGAAAATAGCTTAGGCTAGCGATTAACGTCCGTCAGATCGACCCAGTCCCAGCCTTGGGGGCCCAGCGCCTGCAACGGCTGAAAGCGCGCTTTGTAAGCCATTTTGTTGGACGCCGATATCCAGTATCCCAAATAAATATAAGGCAAACTCTGACGCGCCGCCTCACCTATAAGGGTAAGAATAAGCTGCGCGCCCAAACTACGGCGCGGTGAATCCGGATCAAAAAAACTGTAGACGGCGGAAAAGCCGTCACCCACATGATCGGTAATAATCCCGCCGACCAGCACACCGTCCCGATCACGCAGCTGGTAAATATGGGTATCCGCTTCACCTTCCCGCAGCATATGGACAAACTCATCCCACGACATGCGCGCCATATCGCTGTCGGGATGGCGCGCTTTCTGGTAGCGGGTGAAAAGGTCGAACTGTTCAGTCGTCACCTCAGGGCCTGCGATATCAAGCGTCAGATCCTGATTAATTTTCTGAATACGTCGCAGGCTGCGTGACGGCGCAAAGACTTTAACGGGAATGCGCACCGGAACGCAGGCGTTGCATTCATGACAGGCGGGGCGGTAAACGATGTCATGGCTGCGACGAAACCCCGCCCGGGTCAGGGTCGAATTCACTTCGGCATCAGTTGCCGCATCGCCGCTAAGGCGCGTGAAAAGTTTGCGCTCCACCCGGTCCGGAAGATAAGGACAAGGCAGCGGCCCCGACAGATAAAACTGCAGGATACGGCTGAGGCCTGGTGGAATTATCGACATAATTTACCTTACCACAACCGGCAAAATGAATAAATGCAGGATTACTGCTTTTCAGGAGCAGGTGCTGCAGCACCCGCATCCGCAGGCGGTATCGACTGGCGCAGCAAGACGATGCTGATGCGGCGATTACGCGCATCTTTAGGATTGTTCGGCACGAAAGGATCGCGGTCGGCAAGGCCAGAGACACGCTGCACGCGCTGATCGGCAACGCCAGCCTGCACAAGATATTCGCGGCTGATATTGGCGCGCTCGGTCGACAAGGTCCAGTTATCGCGGCCAGAGCCAACGGTAAAAGGTGTGCCGTCGGTATGGCCGGTGACGGAAATATTATTTGGCAACCGCGCCACCACCTTGCCAACAAGGATCAACAAATCACGGGCGCGTTCATAAGGCACTGCGCCGCCGCTGGGGAACATCGAAAATTTATCCTGATCGATAATCTGAATACGCAAACCTTCGGGCGTACGGTCAACAAGGATCTGGTTGGCAAAATCGCGCAGTTCAGGGCTGCTGGTAATCGCCTGCTTCAGCATATTCTCGGCAGCTTTGAAACCTTCTTCTTCATGCTTCATGGCTTCAGCTATGGCTTGATCAGCTTTGGACAACGTGCTGTTGCCGTCTTTGTCATTGCTGCCCTGATTGTTGGGGCTTTTAGCATCCGGCCCTTGCGTTGCCTTGCCGTCGGATGCGCCTTTATCCTGACCCTTGATTTCCTCGTCACCTTCATCCCCCTTGCCGACAGTAGGAATAGTGACATCCTGCGTGGTTGGCGGCGTACCGGTGGACATTTGCGCGCCCGGCGAAGTAATGGTCTGCCCGCCCATAACACCCCCAGAACCGGATTCCGATTTGGAAATACTGGCAGGCGCAAAATAATCGGCGATACCCTTGCGTTCGACATCGGTTGTAACGTTCAGCAGCCACAACAGCAAAAAGAACGACATCATCGCCGTCACGAAATCGGCGTAAGCCACTTTCCATGCGCCGCCATGATGCCCCGCATGTGCGACTTTTCTCTTTTTACGGATTATGATGATGGGGGCGTCAGCCACGTCTCACCTATGCTGAAGGTGGTGGCAATGCGCCGGTTGCTTCTTCAACTTCGGCAAAGGTTGGGCGCACTTCGCTCAGCAAAGCTTTACGCGCATATTCAATGGAGATGGAGGGAGCAAATCCCTGCAGATGCGCCAATATACCGATCTTGAGGCAATACATATATTTGCCTTCGGCTTCGAGAATGGCCTTGAGCGAATTCGACATCGGCCCGAACAGACCATATGCCATCCACACACCCATGAAAGTACCAACGAGCGCGCCGCCGATCAGGCGACCAAGAACTTCCGGCGGCTCTGAGATTGATCCCATGGTATGGATAACGCCGAGAACGGCGGCAACAATACCGATGGCTGGCAAGCCGTCCGCGATATTTTGCAGGGCGGTGACCATGCCGGCATCTTCATCATGATGAACTTGCAGCTCTTCGTCCATCAATGCTTCAAGCTCGTAAGGTTTATCGGAGCCAAGCGTGACGAGGCGCAAATAGTCACAGAAGAAATCCGTCGCGTGGTGATTGTGCACGAAACCGGGGAACTGCCCGAACAGGCTACTTTCATGCGGATTTTCGATATGTTGTTCCAGCGTCAGCATGCCCTTGGTCTTGGCCAGCTTGAACACCTGATACATCATGCAAAGCAGTTCGATGTAGGAGGCTTTAGTATATTTGGGTTTTTTCAGCAGCAGGCCGAGACTGCGCAAGGTGCGTTTAATAACAACCGAAGGGTTGGCGATGATAAAGCCGCCCGCCACGGTTCCGCCCATGATAACCAATTCCAGAGGCGCCGCCGCAATCAGCACATGCATATGGCCGCCCTGCAGGATGTATCCACCCATAGTACAAGCGACAACGGTAATAAGGCCGATAATGAGATTCATAGGTCAGGGCGCCGGGTTTCGTAAGGGCTATAAAGTATGGGTAGACAGGCTAGCCCACTGTTAATTTTTGCCATCCTTATCGTTAAAATGGCTTTAACATTTGGGAATAAGACCCGGCATTCAACATCCGGGGTAATGTTTCTTGCGTTTAAGGCGTTTTTCCATTCTGATAGCCCGTTTCTTGATATTAGTCCCCGAATCCTGAGCCCGAATGCTGATCTCTAATGACTGATTCCCGTTCCTTCCGACAGCTTATGGGCTGCTTTGCCACCGGCATTACCGTTGTAACCGCTCGCAATAAAGAAAACGAACCCGTTGGAATTACAATCAATTCCCTGACATCGGTATCGCTGGACCCGCCTTTGGTGCTGTTCTGCCTCGACCGTAAGGCGCAGTTATACCCTATCTTCCGACAGGCTTCGCATTTTGCGGTCAATATCCTGAGCGAAGACCATCAGGATTTCTCGCAATACTTCGCCTATGCCCATCACCCCAAGCCCAAAAATATGTGGGACAAGGCGCAAGATGGCCTTCCGCTTCTTAAAGGAACACTGGGCTGGATGATTTGCAAAATGCATAAAATCCATAAAGCAGGCGATCACGATATTTTCGTCGGCGAAGTTATCAAGCTGCATAAACGCGCCGGGCAAAAAAATCCCCTGCTCTATTTCCATAGCCGCTATCGCAAGATCGAGGATTAAGGCGCTTTCTGCAACACCAGTTCCGGCAAGCCTTGCGCTTTCAGCTCGTCCTCGGTACCGGATAAAGTGATGGCTTTAACATCATTCCACAGCGGTACCAGATCACCGTAATGTTTGGAGAAAATATTACCGGACTCACCTGTCGTGATCATAAAGCGCGATTTCGCCGGATCGCCAAGGTCATATATCCCGCGGTAACCACCGCCATGCGTACGCGCATAGGGGTAATCCGCATCATGCGTAAAGCTGCCCCCGCGGTCGAGCGTGTAGAAATCACCGCTGCTTTTTACTGATAGATCACTGATCCATTTGAGAATGGGTACGTGACTATAAACTTTATGCTTCAGCAAAGTGATGTGCTCGTTACCCCAGCGCCATTTCTCCATCGATCCGCTTTCACGGTGGTTGAGTTGATCGAGCGCGGCGTCCAAAGCATCTGCGATAACCGCGTCGCAATTGCTGGCGGGTTTATCCAAACCCCCACCGCACCATTCGGTCAGATGATTGCCAAGGACAGTCGCAATGCTCGTCGCCATATAGGGCCCGCGTTCTTTCAGATCGCTGCCCGCTTTATCCGCCAGTATTTTCTGGCGCATCTGGTAAAGCCATGCGTCAAAAATCAAAGGCTCCGACCGGTTTTTGTCCATCACCCCGTCCCAGTTGCGCAGTAAATTCTGCGCCTGTTCAGCGCGCGCATTGTTGGGCTTTACGTTAAGCAGGTAGGGTAGCAATTGTTTGGCCACCAGTGAGACGTGATCCGCCTGCATCGCAGCGCTGGTATCAAGCGAATGCTTCAGCAACGTGTCGAAATATTCCTGCAGCCGTTCAGCGCGGTAAGGTTCTTCCCAATCCACACCCATGAAATAAAGCCCGCCGATAAAAGCCACCGCATTGTTGGCATTGAACACAAAGCCAGCTTGCGGATTGGCGATTTGCGGCAATTGCGTGAAAGGTATTGTGCCAACCCAGTCATAATCGCCACTAGCACCGTCGGCAGGGGTTAGCCCGTCACCCCTCTTGCGCACCGGCACCAACCCCGGATTGATGAATCCGATTGCGCCTTTACTGTCGGCATAGACCACATTCTGCGGCGGTGCCTGATACAGCTTTAAGGCCTCCAGTAAATCCGAAGCATTCGTGGCGCGATTGAGATGCATCAGCGCTTCCGAAGTCCGGTCATGTTCGCCTAGCCCCGTGAAGGCCAGAGCCATGACTTTACCGCTGCCTGCAAGCCCTGCCATCTCTTCATCGATGTCCGACATCACAGGCCCGTGGCGCGTCGACCTAATGTTTAACATTACGTCAGCTTTGCCTTTTATCTTGATGATTTCGTTGCGTATTATGAAAGACTCGCTACCGCCGTCGATACTTTTTGGGGTCAGATAATGGTCAGGATTTTTAGGATCAATCGTCTCAATAAACAAATCCTGCACATCGCTGCCTGTCGTCGTAAAGCCCCAGGCGAGGCTGTCATTCTGACCCAGCAAAAAGATTGGCAGGCCCGGCACCGTAGCGCCCTTGATCGACTGGTTCGGGGTCACGATCCGCGCCAGATACCATAAAATCGGTGCCTCCAGCCCCAGATGCGGATCATTGGCCAGAATCGGTTTGCCGCTTTCGGTGCGCGAACCAGCAATCACCCATTCATTCGATGCGCCGTGATCAAGTCCGGTGATTTTTCCGAGCTGCGCATAAGCATCATCGTGCGGAATAGTATTTTCAGTTTTCTGCATCGTATGCGGCCCCGTGGTGACAGGCGCGCTGCCGGGGGCCAGAGGAAATATCGCCGCCATTTGTTGCGGCGTCAGATGCGCGGCTAATTCACCACGCAAGAGTTCCAGCTTGTAATTGTGGCTGAGCTGCAGTGCCATCAACTTGCCCCATACGATGGAGTCCGCAACCTTCCACGGTTCCGGCTTGATATGCAGCAGACTGAATTCCGGCGGCAATTTATCTTGATGCGTTTCCAGCCACGCATTCACACCGGCGGCATAATCCTCAAAAAATTTCTGCGCTTCGGGCGACATGCTGGCGGCGCTGCTTTCCGCCAGCCCGTAAAGCCCAAGCGTGCGGATGAATTTATCGACACCCAGCATATCAGGGCCGATCACTTCCGACAGACGGCCCTGCCCGGCGCGGCGCTGCATTTCCATCTGGAACAAACGCTCCGAAGCATGGACATACCCCAACGCCTTGGCGGCATCATTCATATTGGCCGCGAAAATATGCGGCACGCCGTACCTGTCGCGGTAGATTTGCACATCGCTGCCGAGGCCTGGCAAAACAGCCTGCCCCGCATAATCCGGCAGAGAACGTGTAAAGAGCGACACGCCGTAAAGCGCAGCAGCACCCGTCAGCACCAGTAGAACCAGCGCGGCAATCGCACTCATTTTGACAAAGCGTTTTTGAAGCATAGGCCTATCCTTAAAACAGTTGGATTGACGCTAAAGGAAAGACGGGTCTTGGACAACTGGGAGAATAACGCTAGTTTGGCGTATGCAGCAAAATACCTTTCTCAGTAGCAGCTCAACCGGCTTTCATAAGATCGCTTATACCGAATGGGGCAGCGCAACATCCAAAGTGCCCGTCATTTGTGTGCACGGACTCACACGCAACGGGCGCGATTTCGACTGGCTGGCCGATGCCCTGCAATCTACCCGCAAAATTTTCTGTCCCGATATCCCCGGGCGCGGCAAAAGCGACTGGCTGAAAGACCCCGCCCTCTACGGCTATCCGCAATATACGGTGGATATGACGGCAATGATCGCCCGTGCCACAGATGGCACCCAGCAGATAGATTGGGTCGGCACATCCATGGGCGGCATTATCGGCATGCTGCTGGCCTCAATGCCGAACTCACCCATCAGGCGGCTTGTTATCAACGATGTCGGGCCGTTTATTCCGCTCGCTGCGCTGAAGCGCATCAGCGACTATGTCAGTATGGTGGCGGAGTTCGTTGATGTCGACCAGCTGGAACGGCATCTGCGCGTCATCTATGCGCCGTTCGGCATCACGGAAGATAAAGACTGGCGGCGCATGGCGGAAAATAGCTGCCGCACATTGCCAAACGGCAAGTTAGCGCTGGCGCACGACCCCGCCATCGCCAGGAATTTTGCAGCGCTGGATAAGGATGTTGATTTCTGGCCACTCTATGACCAGATCCGCTGCCCCACTCTCCTGATCCACGGCGCGCAGTCGGATATCCTGACAGCCGAGACAGCGCATGAAATGACGCAGCGCGGCCCCAAAGCGAGGCTGGTTGAATTTCCCACCGGCCACGCGCCTGCGCTGATAGATAAAACGCAGATAGAAGTTATTGCGGAGTTTTTGGCTTAGTTCTTACTGCCCAAACCGAAACCAAATATTTGGTGAAGGGTCTTAACATTATTACCGGCTTTTCGTCTAATTTCCTGTTGAATGAGGTTTTTAAGCTTCGTCAGTTTGAATCCACCCAATACATAGCCGGAAGTAGGCCTATAAATGATGGAAAGCGGAGGCCGTAACTTTCCCTTATGTCCTTGAGTACGAAGAAAAGCGATATCGTCTTCCTTAATTCCATCCAGATTGCCTTGCCGATTAATACGGGAGATAATTTTTTTCGTACGCCTAAAATCACCTTCCAATTTTTCAAGAGCATCTAACAATTCCGGCAATTTATTATTATTTTGTTCAAGCCACCGAGCAAGAGCAGGCGTGGTCGCTTTATAATCACCCACGGACAACGCCTCAGTCACCTGTTGACCCGCGACCCTCATAGCATTCATAATTTTAGGATAAACTATTAACGTGCGCAGGCCCAATCCCGCAAGAACGGCAATTGCTAAAGGGTGGCTTACGGCAAAAGCAAATGATCCTATCACATATGTAATTGCGCATGATTTTGCCAAGCTCTCCCGCCAAGATCCCTCCACTAAATGCTCCGTATCATCTTGGGATATGGGAGCCAGAAAACGGCGCGTAAATTCTGCTTGAATAGCATCATCCGAAGCATTAGCCGAAGCATTAGCCGAAGGCTTGGCTTCCACAGCAGGCAAAGAAGAAAGCATTTTCTGCTTGGGCGATCTTTCAAAAATTCTCTTAACAAGAGCAAAATCAAATTTCATAAAAACCTCAAATAATCTTAATATACAGCGCACCCTAGATTAAAAAATCTGGAATGTCACTTATATTACCAACACATCCCATCTCCCAACAAAACCGCCATGCCACAAGGCGAGCCAAACAAAGCGGCGGGCTCATAACCGGCTTTAGGGATCGTCATAAATTTGTGCAGCTTTTCGGCAGCATCACCGAAGGTGACTTTCAGATACATGTTATATCCGGACTGGCGCGTCAGGCGGTCGGAGCCTTGCAACTGCGCGGCGCAACTGGCATCCGGCGGCACATCCTCCTGAATTTTCTCACCGGTCACATATGTCACAGGCCGCGTGACATAGCGTAGTTTGATAGCGGCCGAGCCAACGCGTTTGACATAGGCATTGGGATTCTCAAGCCCGTAAGGATAGTTGTTATAGGTGGAGCATATCGCAGCACCCGGCGTGCCGAGGCTCGGTTTTGCCCCTGGCTTTGCCACCAGAAAACGCGGCGCGGTGAAATAAAGGTAACTGGAAGCATCCGCCACCAGAAAACGCACCTGCAGATGTTGCAGGTCCAGAATATCCGGTGCCTGCCCCACCGCAGCATAGCGTTGCACGAAATCGCCGCCTGCGCCCAAGCCTGCAACCGTCACGCTCTGTAAATCCGGAAAAAATTTCTTCTCGCCCAAATAGAGCAGCAAGAGATCAAACGCGGTAAAAGAACTGATCGCTTTTTGCGGCGGAATGGCGATGGAATCGCCGCCCATCACCCAACCATCCAGCGGCCAGCGCACCAGCATCTTGCTTTGCTCGGCCATTATGCCTGCCAGCCGCGCTACATCACTATCAATCAGGAATTGCGGCGCTAGGATAAAGGCAGCATTACCTTCCGGCCCCGCCAGCGAGGCAATGGTTCCGGCGATACCATTGGCATCGCGCGATAGATCATGCACAATGATCACGGCATGGGTTAACCCATGATGATCACCGTCCAGCGTATGGTTGCTGACAACGGGCAATAATTGCGGTGCGGCGAGATCACCGGCGCCCAAAGGAAAAACGGGAAAATAGGACGCGTTAAGGGCGGAAGCGCCTGAAAACGCCCCTTCGCTGTTCAGGGGTTCGGCCAAGGCAGGCGCAGCGGAACCCGTAAGCCACAGAGCGGCAAAAAAATACAGAAAAGGTCTGGCAAGCTTGCGCATGGGTGCTGGCAGATTTAGCATTATCCTTTTGGAGAAACTACTACTGATGCATTCCCGTTCTAACCCTCTGCGTGTCGCGGCCCTTGTCGACCTGCCGCGCTCGACCCAATCCGGCGGACACGTCAAATGCTGGGAAAGGCTGGCAACGGCAGCGGCTGACAGCGCCCTGCCGCTGGAGCTTACAGTCTATTTTTCCGGCCCTCGGAAAACTGAGGTCCTTGGTCCCTGCGCGCGCATCCGGCAATTGCCGCCAATCTTCAGCACCAAGAACCTGAAATTCCTGCCTTATGTGCCGGACCACACCGACCTCGCGTCTTATCATCCAAGGCTGGCGCGGGAACTAACGCAGTATGACATCATCCATACGACAGATGGCTTCTTCGCCTTTGCCAAAACAGCGGAGCGAGTGAGCCGCAAACGCCATATCCCACTGGTCACCAGTTTTCATACCGATACGCCTTCATACACCCGCATTTTTACCCAGCACCTGGTGGAGCGGTCATTACGCTGGATGCCGCGTCTGCGGCGCATCCTGCTGAACAAATGGCATATAGCGGAAAGGCAGGGCAAGAAAATGGACGCCAAGCTGGAACGCCATGTCAGCCGTTCCAGCCATGCGTTAGTTACACGCGACGAAGATCATACGCTGGCGGAAAATATTCTGGGCAAAACCAATGTGCAGCATCTGCGCCTCGGCGTCGATAAAACCATGTTCGGCCCCTACCGCCACGACCGCGAGGGAATCGAGCGCGATTACAATGTGCCGCCGGGCCGCTTAATTGTTTTATTTGTCGGTCGCGTTGATGTCGGCAAAAACATCTATGTGCTGATCGATGCGATGGAAAAGCTCATCAAGCAAG
>JABDAH010000024.1 GCA_013289265.1 Alphaproteobacteria bacterium | reverse complement strand
CACCACAACCACGTCGCCCACTTTGCGCAACAAATCCATGTTATGCGGTAGAGTAACGAATGAAACTGATGTAGCCACTATAGTTGGAGAGTGAATGCCGATAAGAAAGTCAGCAATTTTCTCTGTTAAACTGCGGTTGATCTTGATTCCATCTGTGTTTTTATTAATTTCCGCGGCAACAGCTTTGGCTAAAATCGTGGAAGACTTCTTATTCATAATCAACACCTTAGTAAATAATGATATTTAGTTTGTGCAAACTAACAATAATTCACGAAAGTAATAACTACAAAAACACAAAGCGCCGATTTTTTAGAAGATTCCTTATAAAACAATGCGTTACAATAATAATATTCTACTCACATCTTTCAAAACATAAATGGCAACTTACCATATTCTGGAATAAGGATATGTCTCCTTTTCTCTTACACATCCAGCCATGCCTCCTAAACTCACATCTAAAATTGTTTGCTGGTTTTTTGCGCTGTTACTTATATCGCTGCAAAGCTCAAGCATCGGCGTTTCTGCGCAAGAATCCAGCGGCGGCGAACAACCCGAATTTATTCGGGATGCAGAGATTGAAAACTATCTGCATGCGCTGGCCGATCCCATTTACCGCGCCGCCGATGTAGCGCCGGAAAGCGTCACAATCGCCATTGTCAGAAGCAATACAATCAATGCTTTTGTTGCCGGTGGTATGAATGAATTTTTCTATACTGGCCTGTTGCAGCTTGCAGATACGCCGGAACAACTGGCGGGCGTCATCGCCCACGAAACCGGCCATATCGCTGGCGGACACCTTATTCGCGGGCGTGAGGAAATGCGCAATGCTTCTGCGCAGGCTATTTTGGGCATGTTGCTGGCGGTCGCTGCGGGTGCTGCCAGCGGCAATGCCAGCGCAGCCGCCGGGGCGGTCAGCGGTGCGGGGCAAATTGCCGAACGCGGCTTTCTAAGCTTTACACGCTCGCAAGAAGCATCCGCAGATGCCGCGGGAATGTCGTTCCTCGACAAAGCCGGCATCACTACACGCGGCATGATGGAATTTTTCCAGAAACTAGCCGGTCAGGAAATGCTGCCCGCCAGCCGTCAGATGGAATATGTGCAAACCCATCCTTTGACACAGGACCGTATCGATGCGGTGCGCGAACATCTGGATCACTCGCCACTGAAAGACGCCAAGCTCGATCCCAAATTTTACCAGATGCATGAACGAATGAAAGCCAAGCTGCTCGGCTTCCTGCAACCGGAGACAGCCCTGCTCCGCTATACGGACAAAGACCCGCGTTTGCCCGCGCGTTATGCCAGAGCTATCGCCCTCTACCAAACCAATCAGCAACCGCGCGCGCTGGAGTTGACCGAAGGCATGATCAAGCAAGAACCGGATAATCCCTTTTTCTACGAACTGAAGGGCCAGATCCTTTTTGAAAATGGCCGGGTGAATGAGTCGCTGACCTATTATAAAAAAGCGAATGAAATTTTGCCCAATTCGGCTCTGCTGCGTCAGGCCTACGGGCATGCGCTCCTGGAAACCAAGGATCCGGCACAGCTAGACCTTGCTATTCAGGAATTGCTGGAATCCAACCGCATGGAAGACCGCACCCCTACGACATGGCGCTTTTTGGCCGCCGCATGGGGTCATAAAGCCGAGTTAACGAAGGATCAACATTACGAAGGTATGGTTAGCTACGCGCTGGCCGAGGAAGCCGTCGCCAAAGGCGAGGATAAAGCAGCCGGACAGTTGGCGGAACGTGCCATGAAGGCTTTGACCAAAGGCACGCCTTATTGGTTACGCGCACAGGATATCAAGTTGTCCACGGCACCGGATAGCGATAAAGCGGACGATAAAGATAAGCATGAAAAGCAAAAAGTCCGTTATCGTTGACTTACACAGTAAAAGTTGGTTCTTTCAAGCTTCAGTTTCACAAACCCCACGGAGTCGTTCATGCGTACCCTTTCTTTATCTCCGGCTTTATTTCTGGCCGCCGCGCTTTTGACGCTTCCAGCCATGGGCTTTGCGCAGGATGAAGTTCCTGCAGGGGCGACTTCTACTCCGGCCCCCAACGCCAAGGTTTTCTCCGACTCTGAAAAAGCGGCGATCGAAGATGTCGTCCGCGACTATCTGACCACCAAGCATCCGGAAGTCCTGATGGAAGCGATGAAAGAATTGCAACGTCGCGATCAGGCCAGCGCCGAAGCCAAGAGCAAGGAAGCCGTGACGAATTTCAAGGACAAGATCTTTAATGATGCGAACAGCCCCATCGGCGGCAACCCAAAGGGTGATGTGACGATGGTCGAGTTCTTCGATTTTCAATGCGGCTATTGCAAAATGTCCGAGGAAGCCATTTCAAAAATCCTGAAGGAAGATAAGAACGTCAAGTTCATCTATAAGGATTTTCCGATTTTGGGGCCAATGTCGGTAACAGCCTCGAAGGCTGCGCTGGCTGCCGCCAAGCAAGGCAAGTATATTAAATTCCATGACGAACTGATGGCCAAGAAAGAACATCTGAGCGAAGACATCATCTATGCCGTCGCAAAAGATTCAGGGCTTGATGTCGATAAACTGAAAAAGGATATGGCTAGCGACGATATCGCCAAGATGATTGAAGTGAACCTGAAGCTCGGCAACGATGTTGGCGTACGTGGTACGCCTATGTTCATCATTGGCAACCAGACATACCCTGGCGCTTTGCAATTTGACCAAATGAAGAAAGCGGTCGATGAGGCACGCGCCGCCGCGTCGAAGAAATAGAATTTGTCTATGAATGACTTGTCCATACCGCGTCATGCCCGCGAAGGCGGGTATCCATTGTTCATCGACCAGACAGGAAGATGGATGCCCGCCTTCGCGGGCATGACGCAGAGAGAATGACTGTGGCCACCAAAAAATCACAGCCGATTTTGGTTTTAAATGGACCGAACCTCAACATGCTTGGGGTTCGGGAACCAAAGACCTATGGCAATAAAACGCTGCGTGATCTGGAAGTTTTGTGCAAAGTCTCGGCAAAAAACCTTAGCCTGTCCGTCGACTGCCGCCAAAGCAACATCGAAGGCGAGCTGGTGACATGGATTCAGGAAGCCCGCAAAACCCATGCAGGCATCATCATTAATGCCGGTGGCTATAGCCATACTTCCGTGGCCATATTGGATGCCCTGCTTTTGACGGAACTGCCGGTGATTGAGGTTCATATCTCCAATATCTACGCCCGGGAGAAATTCCGGCATCAATCCTTAATATCCAAAGCGGCAAAAGGGGTACTTTGCGGCTTGGGGATTGACGGCTATAGTTACGCTTTGCAAGCTATGGCAAAACTGCTCAACTCACCCAAATCGAAGAATTCTAAATAAGTAAGGTAATCATGTCTGAAAAAGAAAAATTTGATCTCGACACCGCATTCGTGCGCAAACTTGCCAAGCTGCTGGAAGAAACCGGCCTGAGCGAAATCGAATATGCCGTGGGCGACAAGAAAATCCGTTGTGCCGTAACGCGCGGGGCTATCGTGCATCATACAGCACCTGCGCCCGTTGCCGTCGCTGCCGCACCCACGGTTGACGCCAAGCCCGTCAGCAATGGCACACCAATAACATCGCCTATGGTTGGCACGGTTTATATGGCATCCAGCCCCGGCGGCACGCCCTTCGTCAAAATTGGCGATACCGTGAAAGCAGGCGATACGCTGGTAATCATCGAAGCGATGAAAGTCATGAACCCGATCAAGGCCGCCAAAGGCGGCAAGGTCGTTGAAATCCTCGTCAGCGATGCCACACCGGTTGAATTTGGCGAAACGCTGCTTGTGATCGCATAGGACATCACCTTGTTTGAAAAAGTTCTCATAGCCAATCGTGGGGAAATCGCGCTGCGCATCCACCGCGCCTGCCGCGAAATGGGCATCCATACCGTCGCCATCCATTCGACGGCGGATGCCGACGCCATGCATGTGCGCCTCGCTGACGAAAGCGTCTGCGTTGGTCCTCCCGCATCTAAAGACAGCTACCTGAACATACCCGCCATTTTAACGGCGGCCAGCATTACCGGTGCAGATGCCATTCATCCCGGCATCGGATTCATGTCGGAAAATGCCATCTTCGCCGAAATGGTCGAGGAACACGGCTTTACCTTCATTGGCCCGACACCTGAGCATATCCGCATCATGGGCGACAAGGTCACCGCCAAGCAGACGGTGAAAAGTCTGGGACTTCCCACCGTTCCCGGTTCTGACGGTGCAGTCGCCACGGTCGAAGAAGCGCTAAAAAACGCCAAGGAAATTGGGTACCCCGTGCTTATCAAGGCAGCGGCTGGTGGCGGCGGCAAGGGCATGAAAGTCGCCCGCAGCGAAGCCGACCTTACCGAAGCCTATCAGCTAGCCAGAGGCGAAGCGCGCGCCGCTTTCGGTAATGACGAAGTTTATATGGAAAAATACCTGGAGAAGCCGCGCCATATCGAGGTGCAGCTACTTGGTGATATGCATGGCAACGCCGTGCATTTTGGCGAACGTGATTGTTCCATTCAGCGCCGCCACCAGAAAGTGATCGAGGAAGCCCCTTCCCCCGGCCTCAACAACGAGGAACGCGAAAAGATCGGCGCATTGGCAGCAGACGTTATCCGCAAGATCGGCTACCGCGGCGTCGGCACGATTGAGTTCCTCTATGAAAACGGGAAATTCTATTTCATCGAAATGAATACCCGCCTGCAGATCGAACATACGATTACGGAAATGATCACCGGAATCGATCTGGTGCGCGAGCAGATCCGCGTCGCCTCCGGCCTGCCGATGAGCTACAAGCAAAAAGATATCGTCTTCAACGGCCATGCGATCGAATGCCGCATCAATGCTGAAAATCCGGAAACCTTCACGCCGTCGCCCGGCAAGATCGCGGGCTATCACCCGCCCGGCGGCCTCGATGTGCGCGTCGATAGCGCCCTGTATGACGGGTACAAAGTGCCGTCGAACTATGACAGCATGATCGCCAAACTGATTGTCCACGGCAGCAACCGCAACGAATGTTTGCTGCGACTGCGCCGGTCACTGGAAGAATTCGTCATCGGCGGGATTGACACCACCCTGCCCCTGCACCGCCGCCTTATCGCGCAACCTGATTTTATCAACGGCGATTACGATATTCACTGGCTGGAAAAGTTCCTCGACAAAAAGTAAGGTACTGGGACAAATGTCCAACCGTTCCCTTCCCTTTCTGACGCCCGATATGTTGATGCGGGCCTATAGCATAGGCGTTTTTCCTATGGCCGATAGCGCGGAAGGCAATGAGCTGCGCTGGTTCGACCCGCCGATCCGGGCGCTTATTCCTCTCGATGACGCTTTCCATGTGTCGCGGCGGCTGCGCAAAACGATCCGGCAGAAACCCTATCAAGTGACGTTAAACAAGGCCTTCGGTGATGTCATTCGCGCCTGCGCCGCCCCCTCTGAAGGCCGTGAGACGACATGGATCAACCGCCAGATTGTGAATCTATACAGCAGCCTGCATTACCGCGGTCAGGCGCATTCCATCGAGGTTTGGGAGAGTAATACCCTTATCGGCGGCTTGTACGGCGTTAGTTTGGGCTCGGCCTTTTTTGGCGAGAGCATGTTCAGCCGTCGGACGGATGCCAGCAAAATCGCGCTGGTTTATCTGGTTACGCTGCTGCGGCGCTGTGGCTTTACGTTGCTTGATACACAATTCCAGACCGAACATTTAACCCAGTTCGGCACTTTTGAAATCACACGCGCAAATTATCATCACTTTCTTAAAATCGCTGCGAAGAATCCCACCGAACTAAAGCAAATAAAAACAGACGAATGGGATTATTTGGCTGGTGTCGCCGGTATAGCTGATGCTGGTGCCGGCGTTGTTTTGCATCCCGTTACCCATAAATCATAAACGGGATGTTCCATTGCCGAGAGCGCAGGGCTTGAGGCAAACATCCAGCCCTGAAAGACAGGGATATCTTTTTCACCCGGCTTGAATTCCGAAACTTCCAGATAGGCTGCCGCTTCCGGTGTTTCTTCCGGTGGCGTGACGCGGCATGTGCGCACCGTAATAAAAATATTCCCGAATTTAAGCGGCTGGGTGATGGGGACTTCCAGCTCCTCCACCCGCGCTGTCATTTTGTCCAGCGCGCGCAGAACGGCGACCGGCTGTTCGATGGTTGGAGAGGCGGCCAGCACTGGGTTTGGCAAACAGGCGACCACGAGAGCCGCAAGAATAAGGCGAATAACGCCGCTTGACCTAACGGATAGGCCATCTGGATTCCGGCCTTCGCCGGAATGACGCATAAAAGTGGAATGCATTACGGATGATCAGCAGCGGCAGCCGGCGCAGGGGCCGCAGTTTTAGCTCCACCGTCGCCGCGTTTCTGGCTGTAGATCAACTGGCCGATCATATCGTCCAGACGTAGCGGTGCTTGTGTGCGGGTGATCCGACCAGTGCCGTCATTCTTGATCATTTCTTCGTCAATGCCGGGTTCCAGCGACATATATTTTCCGCCCAGCAGGCTTTCCGTTGCGACCAGTGCCATCGTATCCGTCGGCAACCTAACGCTAGGGTCAATCGACAGGGATACCGCGACAAGATACTGGTTCGGACCGGGTTCGGTAATCAAATGTAGACCGGAGACGGAGCCGATTTTGACGCCGTTGACCTTGACATCGATACCGTCTTTCAGGCCATCAACCATTGGGAAATTCGCCGTCAGCGTATAGCCTCTGACCTTGTGCAGGTCGGCGCTTGAATACGCGAAAACCATAAAGACACCGGCAATGATCAGAACGACCGCGCCAAGTACTGTCTCAAATATGCTGCGTCCCATCTTTGTTTCCCCTTAAGGCTATTCTTCAGGCTGCCAGGCCTGGTAATCGCCTGTTGCCTTATGGCGCTTGCCACCTTCAAGCGTATGACCAGGTGGAAGGTAAGCTTCTGCTGTTCCCGTTAAATTTTGCTGATGCTGTTTTTGCCAGATTTTGCGGTACGGACTGTCTTTGGCGATCGGCGCATCGGCTGTGTGATGCAGCCAGATATGCCATTCGGGAGGAACCTTACTCGCTTCCGGTTCGCCTGCATAGATCACCCAGCGTTTTTCGCGCACACCTTTCGGCGTGCTGCGTGAATGATAGTAGCGGTTACCAAAATCATCACGACCAATCTCGACGCCTGTGAAGCAGGTTTGCATCAAGGTTCCGAATTGCGACAAGCGGCGGATGAGGGAGAAGTTGTCCATAGAGATCAGAATTCAGGGGCCAGGATTCAGAGAATCAAACTTCAAGTGAAGCTTGATGTTTATAGATATCGTCTGGCCGATGTCCAGTAATGATAAAAAATTTCTCTCTACCCCACATGCCAAACGTCTTATCTCCGGCCGCCCGCCCTGTTAGTAACTTTATCTTTAAAAACACCACATTTTGTGTCATCTAATGTGCAGGCCACATGATCTTGTGGATAACTTCTGGTTCTCAGAGGCTGCTTCATGACCGATACCCCATCCAACATCATGAAAAAGCATGATTTTTTGATGAGCTTCCCGCGCCTTTTCACCCGGCAAAATCAGGATGCCTTCAGCCTGATTCATTTCGCTGAACCGAACGATAGGGGCGATGAAACATTCCCCGCACTGGAAGCGCCGGATAACTGGAGCGCTTTATCCACAGAAATCTTCGCAGAACAAGCTGCTCACACAGCAACCCCGACGCAAACCAAAGCGATTGAAGAAAATACGGTGCCTTCATGGTTATGGCGTCATGTCGCTACCGGTAAAGTTGCTGCGCCTGAAACTAGTGTTCAGGGTATCCTGGGCCGCGCTGTTGGATCAGCCACATACAAAGGCTGGAAGCAGGATATCTTCGCTGATGAAAATCAGGCGCGTAGTTTTTACGACGAAGCCTGTTATGCATTGGCACAACGCTTTATCGCTATCGAGCCCAAAATTTTGTCGTCGCTTGGCCTCGATTGGGCTTATGGGCTGAAGGTTGAAAGTGGCAGCAAGCCTGTCACAAAAACTGCAAGCAAAATTGCTCTGTCCAACAAAACAATCGATACGCTTGTCAGTGGCACTGCAGCTGCGCGCAACAAATGGCAAAAATTATTATCAGCAAAAAATGCAGATGCGTCTTTTGCGATAGAATTTCCTGATGTTGCCCAAGAATGGGGCGATAACAGTCAGCAAAAAATGACTGCCGTTCTGGACCTGATGACCTTCCGTCACAATGACGGTTCCATCAATATGAACACCCTGAGTCACGCCATCAAATTGCTGGTCACCTTGCTTGATCTGCATGATGCGCCCGTGGGCATCGGCTTTATCAACCTTGCACCGCTTTTGACGGCCCTCGCCATTCCTTATGACAGCGATGCCGGAAGAAACCTTGCAGCCTCCATCAGTGCCTTCATTACCGCTGAGGCCTATGCGACATCTGCGGCACTGGCTGGTTTGCGCGGGGCAACGACTGAATTCACCCAAAACCGTGAAACGACATTACGTAATCTGCGTAATTATCGTCGGGCCGCTTACGGCGATCATAATGATTATGAGAAATTATCCGTATTGCCGGTTGCGCTCGAAATTAAAAAAGCGCCGGATTTAACTTTGGTGGCAGCTGCGCAGCATCGCTGGGACGAAGCGCAGGAACTGGCGCGGCGGCACGGCCTGCGCCACACACATGTGACCGCGCTTTCTGCGTCACCTGACTTAGCCATATTCATGGAAAGCGGTGCGCAGGGCATAACGCCACTACAAAATCTTACGATCGCAATTTCCGAAGGTGACACTTTCCACACTGCAAGCTCGCCGGTCATTACCGAAGCGCTGTCGCGTCTCGGCTATAGCCAGAACAATATCACTGCCATTACGGGTTATATCGCCGGTCACAAAACATTGGCTTGTGCGCCCTTTATCAATCACAAAGCGCTGCAAGCGCGTGGCTTTGATGCAGATGCCATCGCGGCACTAGAAAACTACCTCCCACAGGTCAATGATATACGCCTTGCCTTCACTCCGTGGGTTCTGGGCGAAGATTTCTGCCGTAAACTTCTTAAGGTATCGGCCAGTGCATTGCATGCCTCAGGTTTTAATATACTAAAACAACTTGGTTTCTCACTGACGCATATCGCCGCGGCAAACGCCTTCTGTTATGGACACGGAACCGCAGAAGGCTGCACATTACTGAAATCGCAGCATACAACCATTTTGGCAACGGTCGCGAATATTTCAGCTGAAGCGCAAATTAAAATGGCCGCTGCCGTACAGAGTTTTATCTCCGACGCTATAGCGATAAAAATAAATGCTGCTGCAGGAAAGGCTGAAACGCTTTTACTCAGTGCATGGCAACAGGGGCTACACTCGCTCACCGTCGAAGGTATTATGCCACCCACTCCAACCGTCAAAAAAACCAAACGCTCGGTCTCGGCTTTCATCCATACACAGCCTAGGCCTGCCCTGCCCGCACGACGCTTGACGTCACAGGCGAGTCCACGCCTCGCGGGCATAAAACAAGCAGCCCATAAGCCAAGCAGCAAAAGCAAACATAAGTAAACTGTTAAGGCCGTTGCGATGCCGGAGGCCCTACATAGCTTCCACTAGCCCCCTACTTCCCACCCTGCGCAATTTTGGCATCCAGCCGTTCTTCTTCCAGCCCGGCGGGGTCCTGATGGATCAGCACATCCGCATTGGGGAAATCTTTGCCAAGCGCTTCCATGATCGCTTCATCGATTTTATGCGCGGCTTTTAAAGTCATATTCGCATCAAGCTCCAGATGAAATTCGATGAACTGCCGCTCCCCGTCCGTACGCGTACGCAAATCATGAAGTCCCCGCACCAGCGGCTGCGCCCGCACGATTTCTTTTATTTTTGTGCGCTCTGCATCGGGCAGTTCCCGGTCCATCAAAACATTCAGCGCATCTTTGGCGATATTATAGGCGCTGTAGCTGAGGCCCGTTGCGATGCCAATAGCAAAGACGGGATCAAGCCAGTTGATGCCTGTGATTTCATGCGCAACAAAAGCGATGACAACGGCGATATTGATGACAAGGTCGCCAATATAATGAATATTATCTGCGCCGATAGCCATGGAACTTGTACGGCGCACGACGTGACGCTGGAACGCGATTAGAATTATCGACAGAACAATGGCGAAAGCCATAACGCCGTAGCCGACAGCCTCGTTCTGCACATCATGCTGATGATAGAGGCGGCTCAATGCTTCGTAAGCCAGCAAACTGCTGGAGCCGACTATAAACGCAGCCTGCGCCAATGCCGCCAGAGGTTCGGCCTTGCCGTGGCCGTAGCGATGATCATGATCGGGTGGACGCAAAGCGCTGGCAACACCCAAAGCCGTCACGATTGATGACAGTAAATCCACTGTTGAATCCAGTAGCGATGACAACATCGCCACTGAATCCGTCATGAAGTAAGCGATTAGCTTCGCTACAATCAAAACTGCCGAGACTGCAATGCTGGCGTAAGTCGCCAGACGCCGCAGCCGGTCATTGGAGATAGATACCAGTGCTTCTTTTGCAATCATGGATAAAGCCTTTCGATTGTCCATGCGCCTTGACCCTTATCGCGGCGGTAAATAATGCGGTCATGCAAACGGAACAATCTATCCTGCCAGAATTCAATATAGTTCGGTGTCAAACGATAGCCGCCCCAATGTGGCGGGCGCGGTACTGGCTTGCCTTCATATTGCTTTTCCAATTCCTGCACGCGTTGTTCCAGCGTTGCACGGTCAGCCAACGGTCGCGATTGCTGCGAAGCCCAAGCGCCTATCTGGCTGCCGCGCGGACGCGTCATATGATAGGCATCAGACTCAGCCTCAGAAACGTCAGTAACCAGTCCTTCAACACGCACCTGCCGCCGAAGCGATTTCCAATGCATACATAACGCGGCTTTGAGGTGTGCTTTCAGTTGCTCGCCCTTGCGGCTCTGACGGTTGGTAAAGAAAACGAAGCCTTTGGCATCATATTCTTTAAGGAGAACAATCCGCACCGATGGCATGCCATCCGCCCCCAATGTCGCCAGCGACATGGCGTTAGGGTCGTTTGGTTCATTTACCTTCGCCAGCGCCATCCATTCCTGAAACAGGCTATGAGGGTCGGCAGGAGGTTTAAAATCGCTATTCTCGACCATATATAAGTCCTGAAAGTCACAGTTGTGCCAAGATTAGTCTTTAGAGTAGAGTTTTGCAGCAACGATTTCGCAGGCCCATTTAACGCCAACAAGAGGTTCACCATGATTCGCCAGTCCGTTATTGCCCTTCTCTCTGCTACGCTTCTGCTTTGCGCCTGCCAGCCTGATAATTGGGGCGGCGGCGAAACTCTGGGCACTCTGGGTGGCGGCGCAGCCGGTGGCCTGATCGGCAGCCAGATTGGCCATGGCAGCGGCAACGCGGCGGCGACCCTGACGGGCGTTCTGCTTGGCGGTTTTGTCGGTAACCGTTTGGGTTCAACCGTGGACGAAAGTGACCGCGCAGCAGCGACCAAAGCTGAAAAGCGCGCTTACACCGCACCTGTCGGTCAGCAAATCACCTGGAACAATCCGAGCAATGGTAATTCCGGCACCATCGTTCCGACCCGTGACGGCTATGACCAGAACGGCGCTTACTGCCGCGAGTTCCAGCAGACGATTGTCGTTGGCGGCAAGCAGCAGCAAGGTTACGGCAAAGCCTGTCAGCAACCTGATGGCAGCTGGAAGATCGTACAGTAAACTCATGTTCAGTGGTCAGAGATTAGAGGTTGAGAAAATTATTCTCTGACCACTCTCCTTCTCTGACCACCTAAACTTGTCATTTCATGTCTGATCCGTACAAAATCCTTGGTGTTGAAAAATCGGCTAGCGCGGCTGATATCAAAAGCGCTTACCGTAAGCTTGCCAAAAAACTGCATCCGGATGTCAATCCCGGCCGCAAGGATATCGAACAGAAATTCAAGGAAGTCACTGCCGCTTACGATTTACTATCAGATGAAACCAAACGCGCGCGGTTCGACCGTGGCGAGCTGGACGCGCAAGGCAACGAACGCGGTTTTGCGGGCGCAGGAGCAGGAGCAGATCCTTTCGGCGGCGCAAAAAACTGGGGGAGCTATACCCGTTCCGGCGCGGGCGCAGATCCTTTCTCGCAATTCGGCGGTATGGATGACATCTTCGCCGAATTCATGGGCGGCGGACGCGGGCGCGGACGCAAGGCTCATCAAGGCCCTATGCGCGGCGCGGATGTCACCTACTCGCTAGCGGTGCCCTTTACTGAAGCAACGACAGGCGGCAAGCGCCGCGTGACATTGGAAAGTGGCAAGACGATTGATGTCAGCATTCCACCTGCTACCAATGAAGGCGACAAGCTACGGCTGCGCGGGCAAGGCCAAGCCAATAGCGGCGGCGAAGCAGGCGATGCCATTATTGAAATTCATGTCGAGCCACATGCCTACTTCGTGCGCAAGGACAATGATATTTTGCTGGAAGTTCCGATCAGCCTGCCGGAAGCATTGTCTGGCGCCAGCATCAAGGTTCCAACTGTTGATGGCCATGTGTCGCTGAAGGTACCTGCGGGGGCCAACACCGGCACAACCTTGCGCCTGAAAGGCAAAGGCATTCCTGTGAAAGGCTCACCCGGCGATATGCTGGTTAAGCTGAAAATCATGCTGCCGGAACCAGCGCCTGACGATTTGACAGAGGTTATTGAAAAATGGGCGAAGAAGAACGCCTACGATCCACGCAAGAAATTGGGCTGGAATTAAGCCTGAATTAACCATAACTGCACCATGAAAGTAATACGTTATTTGTAGAAATGCTCCAGTTTATGCTATGGTTTTTTATGGTATAAATGGATTTTAAGGAGGAATTGAATGTATGACATTTTAAAATCTACCGCGATTGCAACAGCCGCTCTGGCAAGCGCAACGAGCTTTGCTCCAGCCGATGCGAGAGTGTCACCGCATTACTCCCCTGCAGCTTCTGCGCCACTAAAAGTACTAACGGGTATGTGCAACGGCAAGTTAAACAATCTCTCAGACGCACAACAAGATTATTGCAAGAGTGGCACACGATCACAAGCGATAGAAGGTAGCTTTCAAGAAAAGCCCATTACCGATGCTATAAGAAAAGATTTAAATAGATACGCAGGCATCACCGATAGAAGCCACACATCGCTTGAGATTTGGAAAATAAAAGGCCGCAACGGTACTCAAGGCGCATTAACTGGCAACGTAACCGCTCGTTTCTTAACGTCATCACAAGCAACCGGTGCAGAAATAGTCTTGGTGTTTAACCCAGATACTAAGGAACAACCAAAACACAACTCCACTCCGCATTTTAAAATTCACTCTGAGTCCCCAGCACGCCGATGTGCCGGTCTTGCTAGTGCGGGCCTTAAGCTTATTGGTTTTGATCTGGGTTGTTGATAATACTGAATCGGCAACAAAAAAGCGGAGCATTGCTGCTCCGCTTTTTCTTTTCAGTGCAAACCCTATTAACGTGAATAGAATTCGATAACCAGATTTGGTTCCATCTGCACAGGGTACGGCACATCGGTCATTTCCGGTGTGCGGACGAAGGTGCCCTTCATTTCCTTGTGATCGACGGTCATGTAATCAGGCACGTCGCGTTCAGCCAGTTCTGCAGCTGTCAGCACGACTGCGAACTGCTTGGCCTTGCCGCGCAGTTCGATAATGTCGCCCGGCTTGACCTGGTACGAAGAAATATTCACGCGCTTGCCATTCACCAGCACATGGCCGTGATTGACGATCTGGCGCGCTGCGAAAACGGTCGCAGCAAATTTCATGCGGTACACGACGGCGTCCAGACGCTGTTCCAGCAACTGAATCAGGATTTCACCGTTGTTACCTTTACGGCGCATCGCTTCCTGATAATAACGGCGGAACTGACGTTCGCCGACATTGCCGTAATAGCCGCGCAGCTTCTGCTTGGCCATCAACTGGATGCCGTAGTCAGAAGGCTTGGTGCGGCGCTGGCCATGCTGGCCGGGGCGATATTCGCGTTTGTTGATTGGGCTCTTCGGACGGCCCCAGAGATTGACGCTCAGGCGGCGGTCGATTTTATACTTGGATTCGGCGCGTTTAGTCATTGTTCTAACTTTCTTTTTTAACTTCATTGTCCCGATAGTTCACACCTATTGGAGTGACGGATGCAGCCACGTTGGACTGGATCACATTCTCGGGAATGCGCGGTTTATAGCGGGTGGCCGGGGCCAGAGTCAAACAGATCATGGCTCCGCGGCTATTGCGTACTGGCGAAGTCCGTATTATGAAGAATAGTCTAACCCCTTCGATTCCCTCATATTCTGGAGCGCCCAATGGCCAAAATCCTCGAAAATATGTACCGTGCGCTGACGCTGGGCGCTGTTCTTGCCCTTATTATTGTCGTTGTGCGCCACGGCGAGGTTGTATCCGATGCCCCTTATTGGGGTCCGTTCTTTACCTTTTTGCATGTGCTGTCAGGCATTACCTGGATCGGCCTGCTGTACTACTTCAATCTGGTCCAAATCCCGACTATGCCAAAAATCCCGGCTGAACTGAAACCAGCCGTTGGTAAGTTCATTGCACCAGAAGCGTTGTTCTGGTTCCGCTGGTCTGCTCTCGCCACCGTTGTTACCGGCCTCGTTGTTGCGACGCTGAACGGCTATGTCCATGAAGCAATGACCTTCGCGCCCGGCATGACCCGCACGATTGGTATCGGCATGTGGCTTGGCCTGATCATGGCTTTCAATGTCTGGTTCATCATCTGGCCAAACCAGAAGAAAGCTTTAGGGATCGTCGAAGCTACTGCAGAGGCAAAAACCAAAGCCGCGCGCGTTGCGATGCTGGCATCGCGCACCAACTTCGTTTTGTCCCTGCCGATGCTGTACTGCATGGTAACAGCACGGTTGGTTGGATAAAAAACTGATCAGTGGTCAGAGAACAAGAGAGTCTTCTCTCTCTTTTTTCTCCGGCCACTTTTTCTCTTCTTTTATCCCACATGCCGCATCTGGCGATATTCCTCGCTTTGCATTTCCATCAGGCGGCTGAGGGTGCGCTGGAAGGCAAAATTGTGCTCACCGCCTGGCCCTAACCTTTCCGGGCGTTCTTCGGCGGCCATAAAAAATTTCACTTTGGCTTCATACAATGCGTCGATCAAAGTTATGAAACGCAGTGTTTCATTACGACGGTCAGCCGTCAGCTTCGGAACATTATCCAGAATAACGGTATGTAGGCATTTGGCGATTTCCAGATAATCGGCTGCGCCCAAAGCCTCAGTGCACAGCTCCTCAAAATTGAAAAAGCCGACACCTTTGGCGGCATGCACAATCTTTAAGGTGCGGCCTTGCACCGGCAGGATGATCGTCTCTGGCTGCGCCTCATCTGTCAGTTGCAAGAAAATGCCCTGCAGCTTGCGTGTAGCGTCCTCCCCCAGCGGATGGAAATAATTCTGCAGGCTGCGGAGTTTTTCATAGCGGTGGTCGACATCGCCGTTCAGGCAATGCACCACCATTTTCTGCTTAATCAGTTCGATGAAAGGCAGGAACCGGTCACGCTGCAATCCATTTTGATAAAGCGCATCCGGACGCCAGTTGGATGTCGACACAATAATGACGCCGGCGTCGAACAAAGCTTCGAACAAACGCCCTAAAATCATTGCGTCTGCAATATTACTGACATGAAATTCATCAAAGCAAAGTAGCTGCGTTTCCGCTGCGATGGATTTGGCGACATGCGGCAAGACATCGGCGACGCTTTGCATTTCATGCAGGCGCTGATGAATTTCCAGCATGAATTGATGAAAATGCACGCGGCGTTTTTTCTCGACCTTCGATGCCGCAAAAAACAGATCCATCAGCATGCTCTTGCCGCGCCCGACATCGCCGTAGAGATAAAGGCCTGAATGCGGCAATTGATTACCGGTTCGCGTCCACCCCAACCGACTGAAAAAACCCGGCGCGGCGTCGCTTACACCCTCAATCTCCACCGCAAAGTTTTCCATAACAGAAATGGCTTCGGACTGGGCAACATCTGGCCGCAAATCCCCCTGAGCCAAAGCTGACTCGTATAGCATGCGCAAGGTTGATCGAGTCGGGCTCAAAGGCACAAAATCCCACGGAAAAGGGCTCAGAAAGAGCGCTGTTTTGGTTAAGAAAAGACCCATTTGTCAAGCGCATATAAGCATGGCATAAATTTCCCGCAGTGCAATATCATTCGCAGGCCCTTCAAACAGTTCAACCTCATTCATCCAAGGAAGACGACATCATGGCCAAGACTAACGCTGTTTTCGATCTCATTAAAAAACATGACGCAAAATATGTCGATCTGCGCTTTACCGATCCGCGCGGCAAATTACAGCACGTGACCCAGCATATCGATACGATCAATGAAGATGTTTTTGAAGAAGGCCTGATGTTTGACGGATCAAGCATCGCCGGATGGAAAGCGATCAACGAGTCTGACATGACCTTGATGCTTGACGCCGCGACCGCCGTCATGGACCCCTTCTATGCCGAACCAACCGTCGCCGTTTACTGCGATGTGTATGAACCCTCAACCAACAAGCCTTATTCGCGTTGCCCGCGTTCCATTTCCAAAAAAGCGGAACAATATCTGGTCAAGTCCGGCATCGGCACCAACGCATTCTTCGGACCCGAAGCTGAATTTTTCGTATTCGACGATGTGCGCTTCTCCACCGATCCACACAACACGTTCTTCAAACTGGATTCGGAAGAAGGCCCCCATAACAGCGGCACAGAATTTGCTGAAGGCAATCTGGGCCACCGTCCGCGCGTCAAAGGCGGCTACTTCCCGGTAAACCCGGTCGACAGCGGCCAGGATCTGCGCGGCGAAATGCTGACAGTCATCAAGCAGATGGGCGTCGAAGTTGAAAAACATCATCATGAAGTTGCGGCATCGCAGCATGAACTCGGTATCAAATTCTCGACGCTGGTGAAATGCGCCGACAATATGCAGATCTATAAGTATGTTGTGCATAATGTTGCGGCGACCTACGGCAAGACGGCTACCTTTATGCCGAAGCCAGTCTTCGGTGATAACGGTTCGGGCATGCATGTCCACCAGTCGATCTGGAAGGGTAAAACCCCTATGTTCGCTGGCAAGGAATATGCTGGCCTGTCGACAATGGCGCTTTACTACATCGGCGGCATCATCAAGCACGCAAAGGCACTGAACGCCATCACCAACCCGACCACCAACAGCTACAAGCGTCTGGTGCCGGGTTATGAAGCGCCGGTGTTGCTGGCTTATTCTTCGCGCAACCGTTCTGCCTCATGCCGTATTCCGCATGTTGGCAGCCCGAATGGCAAACGCGTTGAAGTCCGCTTCCCTGATCCATGTGCCAATCCGTACCTCGCCTATGCAGCGATGCTGATGGCGGGTCTCGATGGCATCAAGAACAAGATCCATCCCGGTGAAGCATCGGATAAAGACCTGTATCATCTGCCGCCGAAGGAACTGGCCAAGATCCCGACAGTTGCGGGCTCGCTGGCCGAAGCCATTCAGGCGCTGGAAAAAGATAACGCCTTCCTGCAACAGGGCGGCGTCTTCACGCAGGACATGATCGATAGCTATCTCGATCTGAAGAAAGAAGAATGGGACCGTTTCCGTATGGCCCCGCATCCGATCGAATACGATATGTACTATTCGTACTAAGGATCGGCATTAACCAAGTAAAACGCGGGCGAACTTCGGTTTTCCCGCGTTTTTTATTGGGAATGACATGTGATCTTTATCTGGTCTATAATCGCCAAACTTAAACTTATATTTAAAAAATCTGATAACATACTAGGCACATATTATGACCATTGATATTCAAGCGATTGCCACCGCCGGTGAAGCCCTGCTCACCCAAGAAAAAATTACGCGCAGAAAATTCAGAGGGCGTGAAACCGCGCAAATCCGAAAAGACAGAGAAGCATTACAACCTCTTGAAAGTGCTCTTCTCTATTTAGAAGCAGCTTCATGTAATAAACTGAAGACTTACGGCACCACCAAGAAGCAATCCGTCTTATCCAAAAGACCTACGAGACGTACAGATGGTCCTACAGTCGAAATATACAGCTTGACCGTTTATGCCACCGGCAAGAATTCAGAAAAATATAACGATAACGAGATTGACATACGCATAGACGGCGATTCTTTTGCGCTCTACATCCCGAGACCAAAAGACGCGCAAACACCTTATACTTTAATGCGCGCTACAAGAAACGATTCTGAACTATTCGTGAAACTTTTGTGTCCAATTTTGGAATTTGCCATAATAAATGGCACTTTTCCTAAAGATCCCATTGAACCGCCCGCTGATATATTAGTTCGTCCTGAAATCGACGCGATTATCAAAAAAACACAGGAGAAAATGAGAAGGGCTGAAAGCGAAGCTCAAGTTCGAACTGAAACTGCAGATTTAGATTACGATACAAGAAACACACAACATGAAGCGGCAATTGCAGAATTATGGGTAAAAGCCGAACCCTACATCACAGGATTAAAACGATTGTGCGCGCTAAGCGATGGTCGTTTGAAGTACGAAAAGGGGTGGAGTTGCGCCCAAACCAATCCAAGAGACGATTCCCACAATCCACCTAGGGTCAGCCTCACTCTTAACATTGATAACGGCTGGCATATTACGGATGACGGTCAAGGACACACATCAAAAGCACCCACAATTTCTATGCAAGATAATCGCGTTACCGTCAGTGATCTGGCCAAATGGGATGAAGGCTTTAGGTATGCAAGATTAAGTTCAAGCCAAAATCAGACTCCTTACTATGCCGTAGATACAACATTGGGCGATCCAGAAGCGGTCGATAAGGTCATGCGTGCTGTCTATGTTATGGCGCGACGGGCAAATGTAATTCCAGGCCTCGCATAATAGAAAACGGGCGTTGGGTAATTCGGACTTCCCCCTTATTTTTGGTTTGTCGTAGAGAAATTTAAACGCAGGGAAACCAAATTTCCCCGCGTTTTTTATTGCAGCGAGTGAGTTAACACCGGATGTTTATGCTGGGCTCGCACTACCGGAAACACTTGCTTGACAAGATCAAGAACGGTCTCCCTGCTAAACCCTTTCTCTGTGCAAATATCATGACTATATTTCTTCAAGAGGCCATAAACATCTTGGGCGGCCTGAAGTGGGTTGGCGACATTATAGAGCCGTGCTGAAATAAGCGCATCTTCGCCGTCGCACAACGCTAGCAAATATCCTTTGCCTCGCACATCGCGCATTATAACAGTTCCATTAGAAGCGTCTGTCATCCAATAGGGAGAAGGCAAATAAGCGGCGCTCGTAGCCGAGGCATCAACTTCAAATTTTTCATCCCAGCCTATAACAAAAACACCGTCTTGATTGGTGATAATCGTATAGTCGACAGGCCTCTGATCTGAAGTAGAACTTGCGGATGTTACAGCCGTACTGCTTGCGACCGAAGATTGTTCAGAAGCACCGCTGCTACTTGTACCGCTAGTTGCCTGATCTTGGGAGGTCGCAGGTGTCGTCATCATGCCGGCGGCAAATGCCAAAGCTTTAATAGTTTGATTAAATCTCGTCATTTTGTTGCCCACTCAAAATATAAATAGAAAATTACTAAAATTGATACTTGCCTGCAACCTGAACACCGGGGCAAAAGAACGCTCTTATTTCTTAATAAGGTGATTTTAGCGCCTATTATTCGGGCTTGATCTCAGCGTAACAAACTTCTAAAACCTGACCACCTCACGCAAAACTGGACGCGTAGCTCAGCGGTAGAGCACTACCTTGACATGGTAGGGGTCACAGGTTCAATCCCTGTCGCGTCCACCAATTTAGGCCCCCAAATGGGCCTTAAAATCCCCCATACCCTCATCAAAAATCCATCACGAAAACCAGGAAATAGCAGAGAATTTCGTCGTATTAACCATAATCCATACCCCTAATGTGTAAGTAGTTATCCAAAAACACGAAAAGTAATTCCGTCATTTTTGCGGTTACACATGTGTGCTATATTCCTTTCCACACGCAGTTCAATAAGACCTGCAAAATTATTTAAGAAAAAAATTTTAACGGAGGACCCTATGCTCGAAGTTGAAAATTTAGAAGATAGCCTTGTTGAACTTCTGCCTTTTGGCAGCTTCCCGGCTTGGGGATTAAAAGATATCCAGAAAACCGAACTGCCCGAATTCGAAAGCAACTCGGAACTTTTCATTATGTAAGCAGGCCCACCTAAAGACCTTTGTTTCCCCCCTTTTCAAATTAAAAATTTATAATTTCATCCTGTAGCCTGCGTTTTTCACAACAATAGGGAATGATATGCGCAGGATTTTACTGGCTGGCTGTTTTAGTCTGTCCATCTTTTTCTTTCTTCCCGGAATCCTATTCGCCGCTAACGCGCCCCGGCCTGAGAACGAGCAACAGAAAATTGAGTATCTGTTGAATGCTATAGCCTCATCCGACCTGACTTTCATCCGCAATGGCAAGGAATATAAGGGGCCGGACGCCAAAGCTCATCTGGAAAAT
>JABDAH010000023.1 GCA_013289265.1 Alphaproteobacteria bacterium | reverse complement strand
TCTTTTCGATCGCCTCGACAACTTCGTAAGTTTCTTCCAGCGTGTAGGGTGCGATGGTCTGGAATGTCTGTTCCAAATCCCATGGGCATCCGCTTTTCGGATCGCGCAACCGCGCCATGACATCCAACAGTTTATCGAGCGCTTTGCTCATAACAAATCCTTTCTTACCTGATAGAGATGATAGCCATAAAGGCGCGTATTAACCGGCTGCAGCCAATCGGGCGGTTGGTTCTTCTGTAGCCTTTCGTAAAGCATAGGCGCTTCGCCGGGTTTTAATGGTGGTAAATCTGTCAGCGGTTTGCATATCGCAACCAGATCAAACTGATGCCGCTTGGCAATGTCTTTAGCGGCGTCCATACTTTGCGTACCGAAGAAAGTCTGGTTGTCGATAAATTTATTCTGCGATGGGTAGTTATTGAGGAAATCAATTCTTAGATCACTGTAAAACAGCATGCGCGACGAGTCAGAGCCCGGCACCATTAACAAGGTATTCTTGCTATAATGCTGATTGAGGAACTGCCCGAAAGCGACATTGTTACAATAGTCCGGCAGGGTCTGAACTTTGGCTGGATAAAGCAGGACCTGCGATAGAAAAGGCGCGTCGCTATTCAGTGCGGGCAGCAACAACATCCAGAAGGGGCCGAGGGCGATAAAGATGGCAGTGGATTTAAGGCTGTAACTTCCATTGCGAACGAGGCGCGATTTTATTTTTTGCCATGCCCATAGCAGCCAGGCGCAGGCCACCGTCATCGCGTGATGGTAGTATCGCGCGATGACTTCGGCCATGCTGCCGGATATAAGTGTAAAGCCAAGATAAGAGAGGTAAAGTGCGCGGCGGCGCGGACTTTTGGTTTGGATGACGGCGTAAAGCGATGCCCCTAGAGCAATCAGGCTTGGCGCCAATAGGCCGATGAAATCGATCCTATCGGCAGCGGCTTTGTATAACGGCCAAGCTTCCGCATGTTCCTTAAAGGCAAGCGCGCGTTCAGCCGGAGAGAGAGCTGCTGCAGGCCCATCTAGCATTTGTGGAAAGACGAATATGAGGGCCGCACTTATGACGCCGCCAGCAAAGATCGTGGCGATAATGCTATAAAGTTTCTGTCTGTCAAAATACCGCAGGATAAAATTCTGAGCGGCAAAAAATATGGCGGCCGCCGCAGTCAGAATTGGCCCTAACAATGACGGTTCAGCAAAAGAAATGCTGAACCATTTTGCCGGTGGTTGATGTAGGGGCAGCAAGATTAAGCTCAACAAGGTTGCCCAGATCATCGCCTGCGCCGTTTGTGCCGCCATTCGCGGACGATTAAAGCATGTGGCAAGCACCGATAGTATTAGCACGGCGCCTGCGATAAGGGGAAAACCCTCGATGCCGACGGCTAGCAATAAGCCAATAGCCATGCCCATAAAGCGGGGCGGGGCAGGGGAGGATACACCGCCTGCAATGCGTGCAGCGGCGCCAAATAATAGCAACACAAGGATAACATACCATGCGTGGTGACTGACTTCGCCGCTGTGGAATCCCGACATCGAGAATGGTTTATAATTCATCACGGATGTGAACATGAGGAACAAAATAATCAATCGCGCATGTTTCTTGCCAACAAGCGGCCGCGCGAAATAAGGCGCAATAACAAACAGGACGGCCAGTTCCATCAGCGGCGCGATCAGCGCGGCGACCAAGGCCGCTTGCCGTTGGTTCATAAAATTCTGGCAAAACAGAATGACGGCGGCAAAAGGTATATCCACCAGCCGTGTCCACAGAGTTTGAAAACCTTCCGGCGCATTAACGCGTGTAATAGTGCGGTCATACCAATCCGCACCATTAACCCAGTTCAAAACTTGCAGCATACGAACGTGATCGTCATAGCCGGTAAGCACACCTGCAAACACGCCGCCATGGTTAAAGCAGCAGCAGGCAAAAGCGGCATAAAACCACACCAGCCATGGCACGCCGTAATAAGGTGGCTTGAAAATCCAATTTATTAATTCTTTGGTACGCTTCATTGGGGCGCTTCGTTGAGCGCGGATTTATTTACTTCGTATAGGACATATCGGGTCGGCTCATTCATCAGGTCAACGCGCTTCAGCCATGGAGGCGCTTTGCCTTGTGCCAGTACCTCCATAAACATTGGCACGCGTTGCAGGCTTGAACTGATGCCCTTAACCGACAGCGGTAAATAAGGACACAGTGCGATAAGGTCAATGCCATGATTAATCGCAATGATCTTGGCTGTAGATGTGTCCTGTGTCTGGAAGAAAGCATCATTCTCAAGGAACTTATCGCCGGATGGAAAGTTCGCAAGAAAATCAATATGCAACTCAGTGTTCAGCAGAAAGGCAGCGGAGTCATTGCCAGGAACGATTAGGTTTTTATCTTTGCTGTAATGCGCATTGATGTAGTTTGTGATGCCGGGAATACCGCAAGCGTCCCATGGCCCCATAACTTTAGCAGGGAAAAAAACCACTTGGGTTAGAAACGGCGCGTCCGCTTCCATTGCCGGTAGTAACAGCATCCAGAACGGGCAGAGGATGACAAAAACGCCAAGCGAAGCCAGTGCGTAGTTGGTGTTTTTCGGCAGGCGCTGCCGAATATTTTTCCATGCCCAAAGCAGCCAGACCGAAGCTGTCGTCATCGCGTGATGATAATAACGCCAGTATAATTGCGCCATGCCTCCGGCCAAAACTGCAAAGCCTGCATAGGATAAATACAAAATCCGGCGGCGGTTATTTTGCGTCGAGCGTACCGCCACGATGCTGGAAATAAGCGCCAGCAAAAGCGGCATGGCAAGGCCGATAAATTCCAGCGGCGTATTGGCGAGTTGATACATAAACCAGGCTTCGGGATGCTGATGCAGGGCCATGTTGAGCTCGGCCGGTGACAGGGCGGCACCTGCGCCGCGTAGCATTTGTGGGAAAGCGGTGATTAATCCCACACCAAAGGAAGCGGCAATAACGGCAAGCGTCATGAGGCTCAAAACTCTATGCCGCTTGAGAATTTGCAGCACAAAAATTTCCAGAGTCAGAAACGCAGCTGCGGATCCTACAAGAATGGGGCCGAGGATGGAGGGCTCAGCAAAAGATACTTCAAATAATAACGCCGGCGGTTGGTTCATTGGCACCAGCAATAACGTGAACAGAGCGCCAAGCCCCATAGCCTGCGCGCCGCGTCTGGCAAGTGACGCGTTGTTAAAGGCCCATGCCAAAGCGGCTAGAATCCCGGCTGTTCCTGCGACCATGGGGAAGCCTTCGATGCCGACAGCAAGCATAACGGCAATGGCGATGCTCATGACAAGCGCAGGTGACCTGCCGCGCACATTCACGGCGATACGTGCAGCCGCACCAAACATCAGAATGTTTAGGATAATATACCAGGCGTGATGCCCCACTTCGCCGGGATGAAATCCTGACAGCGTAAATTTTTTCTGATTAAGGACTGATGTAAATAACAGGAACAGCGCCATCAGCCGCGCATAGTTTTTGCCGACCAGTGGCCGCGCGAAATAAGTTCCTGCAGCAAAAAGTATGGCGAGTTCAGTAAAGGGAATAACTACTGAAGCAATCAGCATCGCCGCTTTCTGTGTAACGAATTGCTGGGCTATCACTATTACGATAGCTATCGGAATATCGACGATGCGCGTCCATATGGTGTGAAAACCTTCCGGCCAATTGGCGCGCAGGATGTTGTGCTCGTACCAGCCTTGGCCATTGATCCATTGCAGGACCTGCACCATACGAACCTGATCATCGAAGCCAATCATGCGGCCCGTTAAAGGACTGTCGCCGTGGAGATAGATAAACAGACAGACAAAAGCATAAACCCATATCAGCCACGGCACGCCGTAGTAGGGCGGTTTGAAAAACCAGTTCAAGAGTTTTTTCGTTTTCTTCATCGCTGTCCCTAAACGCGCCAGAGCGGCGCCCGGTTTGGCGCTATTTCACCTATCGTCTTCATACACAAATTATTGCCTTTGCAGGGAATGGGGCCCGTAAGATGGACGCAGGGCGAGCATGTGAAATTGCTGTAGAGAGTTTTCTCAACCAGCTCTTCGATAGGCCGCAACCTTTGCGCCGGGTTGGTTGGCCCCCAGAATGACCGGCACGGAATTCCAAGCAATCTGGCGATATGCAGTAACCCTGAATCAACCGACCAAAATTCATCAAGGTTAATGAAAGATGCCGCAGCTTCCTTCAGGCTTAGTTTGCCGCATAGATTGCTAAAGCTCGCCTTGGGCAGAGACTCCTGCGCTGTGCTGATGAAATCTTCCGCGGCTTTTTTATTTTTCTCCGATCCGAGTAACAGGATGCGGCATTGTTCATCACCGCTTTGGCGTTTGAGAAGCTCCGCCCAGACAGACGCAGGCATCATGCGTTCCGGCGCAAAGTCTGATGTGAAGGCAGCGATACCGATAGATCTCGTATTATCTTTGGACTCAAGTGGCTTAGGCAGGGTTTTTTGTAACTGTTCTGTACATAGGCCGATAGCGGGGATGGCGGCGCCTACTAATGTCGCAAGCTGATCATAGAACACATAAATAGGAGCAAAGACATTGAAGGAGATCGCTTCGGTATAGGCCAGAGCGCGATAGCGTTCTTCGGGTTTCACCAGCCCTAACCGCCTTTTGGCTAGCGTCAGCGTGGTGAATACGGCAGCCAGAAGGCTGTTGGCCTCCAGATCAATACAAATATCAGCTCTGAAACTAACTTTTAAGGCATATATGGCACTCTGAAGCAGGGTTATGGGCGATTTGTCATCAATAACCGCATATTGATCAAAAATACCAGTGAGTTCGGCATAAATCTTGGTGTCGGTTGTGCAGACAAGTGTGAAGATCGCTGCAGGCGCTGCCCGTCGCATCGCCAGCAAGGCAGGCATAGCAATGATCAGGCTGCCACCCCCTTTTAGCTTGAGGAAGATGTGGTGCCGGGCTTCGCGGTTACTGGCAGGGAGAAGGGTGGTTGCCACCCGCGCTAGTGGTGCCAGGATCAGTAACAAGAGCGGCCCGACTAGCCGGTCTATGTGGCGCAGAAAGCGGATATTCATCGGTGGGGCGGCCTTACCAGAGCTTAGAACCCATAGTCTTTGCCACGCAAAGCGGAGTCGCGGCAATCAGCAATAAGTCAATTCAATCCAGGCTTGTGGATAGATTGGAGGTCTTGTTTCACCGCGTTCATTAGTCGCATAAGATATATTATGTTAAATAAGTGATGAGTTGAAGGGGGCTAAAAGGTGTGTTTTTGCTTAGTGAAAAGCAATAGTGGTTGCTAAGGATGCTGTCAGCCTCTATGACAGCTTTTATATAAAACTAATTGAAGGATTTAAACAATGTCTACCCCTAACGACATAAATTCATTTGTACACGAAGTAACCGCGAATGAGGCATTTCATAATGTGGTTACCAACCCTATTACCCCAATTGCCGCTTTTGTGCTGGTCTCGGCCACTCTATGTGTCGGAATCGCAATGTGCTCAAACATTAAAAAGTCGGATGCTGACTGCCTTCGAGAACGACAAGCCAGACGATTGCATACACCGCGGTATTTATAAGTATAAGGCAGTTTAGGTACAATTTCGTCCAGTGATGCCACCAAATACACTGGATCGCTTTACCTCAAATCCTTCACCACACTCAACGGTACGCCCATACGCTCAATGCGGATGATGTCTTTGCCGGGGCGCATGTTCTGGCACATCCAGCGCGTGGTAGAGAGAAAGAACTCGGCTGGTTCATTCGCGACTACGGGTTGATAGTCCGGCGGTAGATAGATCATCGCGGCGTCCCATGGGCCGCAGATAGCGATGCGATAAATTTTTCCCGGCGGCACGCCGCCTTCCTTGTTGACGGTATCCTGAATGCGCTGCGCTGCTTCTTTGAAGGATGTGCCCCAATAATCCAGTTCGTATTTGCCGTAAGCGCCCGCCACCCCGCCGGTCAGCCGGTTGGCATAAATATATTCGTAGGGATGCAGCTGCGCCATAATGGTGATCTGTGTGAAAACAAAAATCGTAAAGAGGCTGTAAAGACTTAGCGCTATCAGTTTTTGCGACCATGTATGGTCAAACTCCGCCACGGCCCATTTGAAAAGATGATGTGCGGTTAAAGCCGCGATGATGCAGATAATCGGCACCGCAAACATGAAATGCCGAACCGCATCATAAAGCGCTGGATGATGCAGCATGGCGTAACCAACAGGAACAAAACCCATCAGACTGATGAGTAGCAAAGCCTGCCTTTGTGGTTGCCGCAGCTTGCGCCAGATAAAAGGCATGGTCGGGATGCTGGCCAGTAATAACAAAAGAATAAGTTCCGGCAATTGGATGCCGAAATAAACCGGTACGTAAAACCATGGCAACTGTGTTGAGCGGTGGATCACGCCGTTCAGCAACACTTCGACATCCTGCGGGAAATTGCTGAATTCACTCAGCGCCCGTAACGGATTGGTGATGGGCGCTTGCTGCGCCCAAGGCCAGCAGATCAGCATCACAATATAAGCGATAACTGTGACGGGAAGCACAAGCCGGAATCCGTAATTCAGTAACGTTATAAAGCTGGTCCGCAAAGTTGTAGTGTTGGGTTGTTTGATAAAGGGCAGTAAAGGCCATAAACCCATTGGCACTAGCCAGAAAATCAAAACCATTATGCCCCCTACCCTAACGCCCAGCGTCAGACCGAGGACGATGCTGAGTTTGATAATCAGTCCCCATTTCGGACGCAGCAGATCGCTCATGCAACGCGCCATAAAATAAAGCGTCCAGATCAGGCCGGTGGCGAAGGGAATATCCTTTGGGTTGTTAAACATGTGCCCGTAATAAACCGGCGTCAGGATCAGGAAGATAAGCGCGATGAGTCCGACTGTATTGCCGCCGATAAACCGTGCCAGCCGCCATGTGCCCCACAGGCCCAGCAAGCCAAAGAAGGCGTTTACCAGATGCCGCGTTTCATAGGTGCTAAATGGTGTGTAATGATCAATCAGCGAGGCAAGCCCGTCAAACATACCGCCGTAAAGATAGAGATTGAAAATCTGGGCGTAGCGCTGATCTTTGAAGCCGGAGAAATAATAATCGACAACGGCTTGCCCATACTGGCTCTGCAGTTCCTCGTCCCAGGTAATACCGTAATGCCGAAAAGTCAGCAGGATGATGGCGGCAACGGCGCACAAAATAGCTTGCGCCGCGATACGGTAGGTGCTGTTGCTCAGTTGCGTCAGCATTCAATCACCAGACCGTCATGCGCGGGCCAGACCCCGGAAGGTAGTTTGGCCAGTAATTTGGCATAGTCCAGCGTATTATTCATATGTGTCAGATAGGCGCGCTCTGGCTTCACTCGTGCGATCCATTGCAGGGTTTGTTCCAGATGCGAATGGGTCGGATGCGGTTTTTCGCGCACGCAATCAACGACCCACACTTTGATGCCTTTCAGCATGTTAAAAGCTACTTCATCGAGCTCGTGAACATCAGTTGAATAGGCGAAATCGCCGAAACGAAGTCCAAGCGATTGGCCGTGACCGTGATTTTGTACAAAAGGCTGCACAGAAATGGCGCCGACATTAAACGGGCCATCAATAATATGTTCAATGATGCCGGGCTTATAGAACTCGCCTGGTTTTTTGTTGCCTTCAAAGATGTAGGAGAATTTAACCTTCAATTCTTCCATCGTCTCTGCGTCGGCATAAATATCCATAGGTCTTTGTGTCAGCCAGTTCAGGCTACGGATATCATCAATGCCGTGTGTGTGGTCAGCATGCGTATGCGTGTAAATCACAGCTGTCAGGTCTTTCAGATTACAGTCCAAAAGCTGTTGCCGCATATCCGGCGAGGTATCCACCAATAAGGAAGTGCCGCCCTGCTCCACTAAAATCGACACGCGGGTGCGGCGATTGCGCGGATCATTCGGATCGCATGCGCCCCAATCGTTGCCGATTAAGGGCACGCCGCCTGATGTTCCGCAGCCGAGGACAGTTATTTTCATGATGGCCGCGTAACTTTTGTAAACAACCGAAAAAAATTCTCGGTCGTTTGCCGTGCGATTTCTTCCGGACTGACTCCTTTGATTTCTGCCAATACGCGGGCGGTATCCACAACATAGGCGGGTTCACACGGCTTGCCGCGATGGGGCTCCGGCGCCAGAAACGGCGAGTCCGTTTCAACCAGTAAACGGTCCATAGGCACATCGCGCGTGATGTCACGAAGTTCCTGCGATTTCTTGAAAGTCAGGATGCCCGACAGGGAGATGTAGAAACCAAGCGCTAAAGCTTCTTCAGCCAGAATGCGGCGTGAACTAAAGCAGTGCAGAACGCCTTTTGGCTTCCCCTGCCCCGTTGTTTCTTCGCGCAAAATGCGCGCGGTGTCTTCTTCGGCATCGCGGCTATGAATAATGATCGGCAAGTCTGTAGCAATACCGGCGCGGATATGCTCGCGGAAACTTTCATGCTGACGGTCATGTGCTCCGTGATTGTAAAAGTAATCAAGGCCTGTCTCGCCGATGCCGACAACCTTGGGGTGCGCTGCCAGCTTAACCAGATCATCCGCAGTCAGGGTTTCGCCTTCCTCGCTGACATGATGCGGGTGAACGCCGACGCTGCAAAAAACATCGTCGAATTTTTCGGCCGTTGCGCGCACCTGATCAAACTCCCGCCGCGTAGTGCCAATATTAACCATGCGCGCCACGCCTGCCTGCCGCGCACGGGCGACAACACCCTCGCGATCTTTAATAAGGGCTGGGTAATCCAGATGGCAGTGACTATCTATAAGCATGGTAATTCCGAAAGTAAAAGTAGCCTTGCCGCCATCAGTTTCCAAGTGCTAAGGGTAGAGCATAATATGGCTTATATTTTAGGAATATACCATGCCCTTAGATATGCAAGAATCGATTGAGAATAATTTTGGGTTTGATCGAAATTTTATTTTTGCCTCTTCCGATATTCGGCTTTTAATAGAATGGAAAATGCATAAGCAGTCGTTGCTTTGCCGTCGGCCGGATAGTTCAGAAACCGCGGCCTACGTAGAAGCGCTTACAACGGAAGATCGTTTCTACGAGCGAATGAATCTGTTGCATAAAATACCTTTTAAAGTTTCTCTGGAAAAGAATGGTGAGCTTGTTTGGGGTATAGCATTTGAGGAATCTCATTTGCGGCAAATTACTCAGTTAACAAAAGCCTATCAGCTTGCTGCTTCTTTTAATATAGCTGAGCTGTTTCCTGAACGAGAAGCTAAAGCTTTCGTTGATCAACTGGAAATCTATGCTCGTGAATCTATCAAGATTCATCAGCCTTCTCATGGTCATTATCCTATTGCGTATGAGTTCCATACTATGGAGCGGAGCGCTGAGTATTTTCATGTCGATATTATTAATGCAAGCGTAAGAACTTTTAAATACGGGACTATCATAGCACCATTTGCTGCATGTGCGCTTGTGCCATCGAAGAGCAAGAGCAATCAATATGAATGTTTAGATGCGAGCCAATTGGTAGAAATGCAGCCTGGAGATATCCTTTTGGCCCGTGATCCTCATATTGAAGGATTTGGAAAATGCAGGCTCGCGGTTAAAACATATTGCTTTAGCTAGCGTGAGTAGAACTATTATTTAAGTTATTGGATTTTCGTGGAACAACCTTTATCTGAAAATTTTGACTTTCCTAGGGCTTCGGTTCTCTGTTCAACCGATAGGAAGATATTAGGTCGCTTTAGGGAAACTGGAAAATCAGTTGTTTATCGGCGGCCAAAACTTGCGTCTGAAATTTCTGCTTATGTGAACGAAATTTGCACCGATAAACGCCATTTTGAAAAAATGCATAATTTGGATGAGTTATTGCTTGTCGTCGAAATAGCAGATGATAAAATTATTTACCGCCCTTCGACTTCGGGAGTCGTGCAGGAAAAGATTTCGCAGCTTGGACTGCCTCCTACTATTTATGACTTATCAGAAATCTTCTGGGAGAAAAATGCTGAGGCCTTTGTGAACGATCTAGAGGTACGCATTCGCGAAGATGCTCAGTGTGTTTCCGAAACACCGGATCATTTAGTTATGCTGTTCCGTACCGCGGGAACGCCAACTTTAAAATTTCATAAGGATCGCTGGCCTGTTCTTGGAACTAACTATGGAGTCGCCGGTACTGAATTTGGTGAAGAGAAAGATTTTATCCCCGCTCTTTTTGCACATGGCGACGAAAAGGATTTTTTTCCTAAAAAAGGTGCGGCTCTCTATCAACTTGCGGCTGGTGATATAAGTATTCTCAATATACCGCATCGTTCTGGAACTTGTGGCGATGAAAATCAGTATAGATTATGGGTAGGCCTTTATAGTGCCTTAGGTAGCTAAAGATTCCGGTTCAACGTACCGTGGGAATATTCCTTCCGGTGCAGGTAACGGAGTGCCGGGTTTTAGGGCATACTCTTTCGTTAGATGCGTAAAGTCGCGCTCATCCGCAGGCACTGCCAGCTGATCCAACATTTTATTCATTGCATTTGGCATGAAGGGCTGAATGAGGATGGCAAGATATCGTATAGTTTCTGCCAGTACGTACAGAACTGTTTCCATGCGCGCTGTATCGGTTTTCTTTAGAGCCCAAGGCGCTTGTTCGTCGACATAACGATTAGCGTCACCGATAACCAGCCACAGATGATCGAGCGCTTTATGAAAGGCCTGAACGTCAAGCTCGCCCCTGACTTGTCCTAGTAAAGCCTGTGCTTTACCAAGCAATGCGTTGTCCGCATCTGTGAAGGCGCCGCAATTCGGTACTTTCGCGCCACAATTCTTGCCGATCATGGAAAGCGAGCGCTGCGCCAGATTGCCGAGGTCATTGGCAAGCTCGCTGTTAATACGGCGCATCATGGTGGTGCGCGAGAAATCGCCGTCATTGCCGAACGGCACTTCGCGCATCAGGAAGTAGCGCGTCTGGTCGAGGCCGTAGGTTTTCAGCAACTCATACGGATCGATAACATTGCCGACGGATTTGGAAATTTTCTGACCTTCATTGGTCCACCAGCCATGGGCGAATACGCGTTTGGGTACCGGCAGATCGGCCGCCATTAAAAAGGCAGGCCAGTAGACAGCGTGGAAGCGCAGAATATCCTTGCCCACCATATGTAAATCGGCGGGCCAGTATTTTTTGTAGCTCTCCGCATTTGTGTCGGGATAACCAACACCGGTCAGGTAATTGGTCAGTGCATCCAGCCAGACATACATAACATGTTTGGGTTCGTTCGGAACGGCGACGCCCCATGTCAATGCTGTGCGCGAAACCGATAAATCACGCATGCCGGATTTGACAAAGCTGATAACTTCATTGCGGCGAGATGTCGGCAGGATGAAATCCGGATGCTCATCATAGAATTTCAGCAGCCGGTCGCCCCAGGCCGATAGCTTGAAAAAGTAACTGGGTTCTTCCACCCATTCGCATTCCGCGCCGCTGGGTGCAATTTTTTTGCCGGTCGGTGTTGTCGTCAATTCATCTTCGCCGTAATAAGCTTCGTCACGCACGGCGTACCACCCGGCATATTTGCCGAGGTAAATTTCGCCGCGCTTCAGCAACTCGTTCCACAATACCTGACAGGCTTCTTTGTGGCGCTGTTCCGTGGTGCGGATAAAGTCAGAGTTCGAAACATTCAGGGCCTTGACCAGCTCGCGGAAATTTTGTGAGACTTTGTCGGTAAAAGCCTGCGGGTCGATGCCTGCCGCCGCCGCTGATTTTTCGACCTTCTGGCCGTGTTCATCGGTGCCGGTCAAAAACATGACATCATAGCCGTCCAGCCGTTTGAACCGCGCCATAACGTCGCAGGCCAGAGAGGTATAAGCATGGCCGATATGCGGCACGTCATTGACGTAATAAATCGGGGTGGTGATGTAATAGGGCTTTTCCATGATTTCCTGAGCAGTCCTTCCAAGATTCGCCCTTTACTTATAGCGTTATTCCGATAAATAGATAAATGTGTAATTTTTGAATGGGTTAGCCGCCTGTTTGAAAGTAAATCGCTGGTTGCCGGGCATGCATAAAGATGGTGATAATCGCGCATATTTAGTGAGAAACGATTTGTGAGGATAAGATGTCTAATGAACCTGTGCCGGCACGACCTAATTATATTCCTAAGACCATGGTAAAATATGATGATCTTGAAGGCGTAGGAAAAATTCTGTTTGGTGGCCCTCAACCTGCTTTTAATGACTTTAGAGAATTAGCCATTCTTATTCTCGATGATCCAGAATTTACTGCAGTGACAAACATAACTTATCTTACTGGTAATATCAGAGAATTAGTCCTTGGGCATCCTCGTGCCCCATATGGATTAATGGCTGCAGTAATTCGAGCCGTTAGAAAAAAATATGAAGGTAGCGATTTAGGCGAGACTTATGTACAAAGACTTATGGATCCAGAGCTTATCCTCCCAACGGAAAGAACTCCTAAATCAGGATTGGGCGGATTGCGAGCTGTTGGTACTAAATCGTTAAGACCTTCTGCCCGAGTTGAAACACTGGGACTTTAATGCTCAAACCCTCGCCTATGAATGATGCAGAATTGCTGGCTTCGGCCCGGCATGTCTTGACGGCAGAGAGCGCTGCTCTCACTGAACTAGCCAACCAGCTGGGCGATGTGTTTGTCAAAGCCGTGCGCCTGCTGGTTGCCTGCAAGGGTCGCGTTGTCGTCAGCGGCATGGGGAAGAGCGGCCACATCGCGCGCAAGATTGCAGCGACGATGGCTTCTACCGGTACCCCTGCCCTGTTTGTGCATCCAGGCGAGGCTAGCCACGGTGATCTTGGCATGATCGTGCCGGATGATGTTGTGATCGCACTTTCCAATTCGGGTGAGACAGCGGAGCTAACCGACCTTGTTGCCTACACACGCCGTTTTTCCATTCCCCTGATTGCCATTACGCGCAAGGCGCATAGTTCGCTCGGTGATGCTGCGGACGCGACTTTGGAATTACCGAATGTTCCGGAAGTTTGCCCTATGGGTTTGGCGCCGACGACATCTACCACAATGCAATTGGCGCTTGGTGATGCGCTGGCAGTAGCAGCGTTAGAGTGCAAAGGTTTTACGGCAGAAGATTTTCGTAATTTTCATCCCGGCGGCAAGCTCGGTAAAATTCTGCTGCGTGTGTCCGAAATCATGCATAGCGGCGATGAATTGCCGCTGGTGAAAGAAAGTGATGCGATGTCGCATGTGCTTGTCGTCATGACTGAAAAGCGTTTTGGCTGCGCCGGTGTTGTGGACCGTAAAGGTACGTTGACCGGCATCATCACCGACGGCGATTTGCGCAGGCACATGAAGGATAATCTGCTGCAGAAGCCAGCGGCAGAAGTGATGACGAAAAACCCGACGGTGATTGCGCCGCAAATGCTGGCGGCGGAAGCGCTGAAAATTCTCAACGAAAAAAATCGCACGCAGTTGCTGGTTGTAGAAGACAGCAAGCCTGTCGGCATTCTGCATATTCACGATTTGCTTCGTTCCGGAATTGCCTAAACACGGTTAATTCTGCCATTAGCAAATGTGTCGATTCTGTGGCTTCAGTTGTCACTTTTTACATGAGATTTAGCCAACAACTCATTGACTCATAACGCAATTAAAACGACCCTTTTCAGCCGCTAAAAAAAGGCATATAGTTAATTTGTAGTGGTAGTTGATGTATGGAGGTGTAGTCACATGACTGTAGTTCTTCCAATAGATGCCATACCAAATGGCTCGTTTAATCCTCCACAACCTTCCAAGTTTGAGCTTGATGCTCTTGGGCCTATTGAAAGTCAAAAACTTTTAAGCGGGTTGGCTAAGAAAACGCAGAAGGCGTTTTGGGCAGATGAAATTTTAGATAGTTATTTAAAAATGGCAGCCCTTTATGGAAATAGTGGTGATTTAGATGATTTCTATCACAGACACCCCGAATGGTTACCGGAAGATAATAAGAAGAAAGACAAGGATGTTGAGATAGACTTCGAGAAGATGGCGATTGCGATCTTCCCTAGAAGCGAAAGCGTCGCTCAGAAAACATGGCATAGCCTTGAGGAAAGTGTCTCACTAGCTCTTACCAAACTAGCGAATTTCAACATGGCTGCTGGGGATCTGGCTAAACGCGTTGGCGCTTCCATTGTTGAATTTGTACAAAACCCCGAAGCTGCGATTAATAAAGAACTGGAAGCTCTCGGCAATGCCGCAAATGAAATTCTGCAGACCGGTGGAACGACAGGTCAGATGCAACAGGCGTTTGCTCTTGTTAAGCGGCATGACACAAATCATGGCCTAGGCGGCCCTCAACCCAAAAAGCTTCATAATTAAGTTTTTGTGTGAGCGTTAATTGGCAGCCAACTATCTGACTTTATTATGAAAATAATGAGGGTGTTGGCGTGATGCCAAAAGAAGGCTAGGGTTTTGTATTGGATAAATTTAGTGAGGAATTTATGTCGGATTGGGATGAATGCGCCGCAGAATATAGTAGTCCGAGTTCTACGCCGGATTTCCCCGGCGTTTCTTGTGACGATGACAGCGCGTTAGAATGTAACTACGGAGATTAAGGATATTTCCTAGGAAACGCCGCCATCGTTTCTTAGCGGTTTTTTATCTGGCCCACTTCTGGCTAGTGGGCGCGTTTCTAACGCATTAAAAAAATCTAAAGGCGCTTCGTCACCAATATTCTCAACAAATTCTGTGAGCGTCGTATGTGGCGGCGGGTCCATACTCATTGTTTTTTTTTGGTTTACATAATCATCTTGCGATGCGTAAAGCCCTGCAACAATCACGCCTGCTCCGTCCCACACGAAACTTATAAGATGGGCGTGTTGCCTATCACTGTCTGGTTTAACGAAATTGAGCAAACATCTGCCTGCTCTAAGTGCTTTTGCCTCAATATAAGAATTGCCAGCATATGATTTGCCGACAAATTCTTTGGGCGGTGTGGTGTATCCATGCCGCTGTAAAATTGTAACAGCCTCTTTTGCATGAGTTCTATAGGGCATAATCTATTCCTGATATCTTGTCTGAAAATAATAATTTCATAGCAATTACTATCCACTAGCACGGCAAAGCAACGTTTAAATTACTTGCAAAGGGCTGGCGGTCAGTTTTTTAAGCTTTTTGCCAATTTATCGAACGCCATTAGGCTTTCGATCAGCTGTGGCAGTTCCTTGAGCGGCACCATATTGGGGCCGTCAGAGGGGGCCGTATCGGGGTTCTCATGCGTCTCTAGAAAGACTGCGGCAACGCCTACCGCCACGGCTGCGCGGGCAAGAACGGGCACGAATTGACGCTCGCCGCCGCTGGTCTCGCCTTTACCGCCCGGCTGCTGCACTGAATGGGTGGCGTCGAATACGACAGGGTAGCCCGTTTGCGCCATAATCGGCAGCGCGCGCATGTCGGATACCAGCGTGTTGTAGCCAAAGCTCGCACCGCGTTCACAGAGCAGGATTTTCTCATTACCCGTGGATGCTATTTTATTGGCGACATTCTTCATGTCCCACGGCGCCAAGAACTGGCCCTTCTTCACATTGATAACACGGCCTGTCGCACCTGCGGCTAGCAGTAAATCGGTCTGGCGGCATAGGAAGGCAGGGATTTGCAAAATATCCACGACCTTTGCCACTTCGGCGCATTGTTCGCGTTCATGAATGTCAGTCATCACCGGCATATTAAATTTCTCGCGGATCTCGGCCATGATCGGCAAAGCAGTTTCGATGCCGAGGCCGCGCGCGGTGTTATGTGATGAGCGGTTCGCTTTATCGAATGATGTCTTATAGACGATGCCGATTTTATATTTGTCGGAGATTTCTTTCAGCGCCGCACTCATCTCCAGCGCATGGGTGCGGGATTCCATCTGGCACGGTCCCGCCAGAATGGTGAGTGGCAGGTCGTTGCCGACCGTCAGGTTGCCGCCCTTGGGCAGCGCGATTTTTACATGTTTAGGCATTGGCTAATCCTTCAATTCTTTCGCGCCGTTTATAGGCATAGAACGCGCATGGGATGCTAAGGAAGTAGGCGCTGCCGATGCCGGATAAAGTAAGCCACGGATTGGTGATCAGTGCTGCGATCAGCAGCACTGCCAGAACCAGAATAGGCGCGACCCATTTCGGCGTGATGCGCCAGCCTTTCAGCGCAAAAGTTGGCAAGCGGCTGACCATCAGGCTGCCGACCATTATCATCCAGATGGCGGTGGGTATGGCGGGTAATTGTGCGTCCGGTCCCCATTCAAGCATGATCGCGAGCGGCAAAATCGCAAGCCCTGCCCCGCCCGGCGCAGGCACGCCGGTGAAATAGCTTTTCGCCCATGTCGGTACAGTGTGATCTTCCAGCATGGTGTTGAAGCGCGCAAGACGCAGGGCTGTGCAAACGGCGTAAGACAGAACCGCAATCCAGCCGATGCCTGAATTTTCTTTCATGACCCATTCATACATGACAAAGCCCGGCGCGACGCCAAAACTGATGGCATCCGAAAGGCTATCCAGTTCCGCGCCGAATTTGCTGGCGATATTCAGCATGCGGGCCACGCGGCCATCCAGCATATCAAACACGCCGGCAATGACGATGCCCAGTAATGCCTCTTCCCATTTACCTTGCAGCGAAAAACGTATCGCGGTCAGACCAGAACAAAGCGACAAAAGCGTCAACATGTTCGGCAATAACCGAGTGACTGGCAGATCTTTCACAACGCGCCGCGGCGATTTTGGCAAGTCGTTCATTCGCGTACTTCACCTTGACGCGCATCTTCGGTTGATGTCGCATCAGCCAAAACGGTTTCGCCGCCCAGCGCATATTGCCCGACCATGACCATCGGCTTCATGCCGACAGGCAGATAGATATCGGCGCGGCTGCCGAAACGGATAATGCCGTAACGCTCACCGGCCTTAAATGTGCTGTTCTCTCTCGCGTCGCAAATAATGCGTCGCGCGATCAGCCCTGCAATTTGAACGACGCCCATGGTCTTGCCGTCATAGGGGTGATCGCCTTGCAGCTGGAGAACGAGCGCCATGCGTTCGTTATCAACGCTGGCTTTGTCGAGCGCGGCGTTCACAAATTTGCCGGGACGGTAATGCGTTTCCCTGACGATGGAATCTGTCGGTATGCGGTTCACATGCACATCGAACACATTCAGGAAAATGCTGATACGTGTGCGCGGTGTTTCGCCAAGACCAAGGTCGCTGTCAGGGACAACTTCCTTGATGGCGACGATTTTACCATCCGCCGGGCTGACGACGAGACCGGGTTTGGTTGGCGTAACCCGTTGCGGGTCGCGGAAGAAGTAAAAGCACCAGGCCGTCAGGATCAGGCCGATCATGGCCAGCTTGCCGCTGAACAGTGACAAAACAATGGTGGCAGCCGCAAAGATGCCCATAAAAGGCCAGCCGGCAGGATGGTAATAACGGAAGAGTTGGTTGAGATTCATGGCATCATCTTTTTAGAGGGTAGAATTCAGTAATAGTAACGTCATTCCGGAAAAATCGCTTTTTACTGCGTTAGCAGGAAAATGCGATTTTATCCGGAACCCAGTTGGCGGTGAAGTAAGAGCATAATAACTCCTTGTTATTTTGCCGACAGCATAACTGGGTTCCGGCCCGGCGTCGCTAAAGCTATGCCGGGTCTGTTCCCAGTCCGGCGAAGCCTTGGCGTAGCCGGAATAAACTTTCTTTCGCCTTGCAAAAGCAAGTCGAAGAGAAAGTGTTCCGGAATGACGTTCTCTATATCCTTCAATTCACTGTAGCATAAAGCTTTTTTTCATAGAGGCCACCTTTTTTGCCATAAAAAAGGCTTGTCCAGAATCTATTAACTAATTCGGGCATAAGATGGTTTTTAGGAAAAGATGTCTTTTATCAGCTCAAAGCAAGGTTCTAAATTGTCTATCTCATCTGTTTGTGTTTATTGCGGTTCATCCAATGATGTTGCCCCGCATTTTAAATCTGTTGCCAGTGATGTCGCTACCGCTTTGGCTCAACGTGGAATTACCATTGTATACGGCGGTGGCCATGTCGGTCTTATGGGGATTGTCGCCGACGCCGGGTTAAAGGCAGGTGCCAAGGTCATCGGCATCATCCCCGAACATATTCGTTCCAAGGAAGTCCAGCATAATGGCCTGACGGAATTGCATGTCGTCGCCAATATGCATACCCGGAAGAATATGATGGTCGAGCGGTCGGAGGCTTTTGTCATCCTGCCCGGTGGTCTTGGTACGCTGGATGAGGCTTTTGAAATCCTGACCTGGAAAAAGCTGAAACTCCACAATAAACCCATCATTATTTTCAATGAGGGTGGTTATTGGGATATTTTCCTCGCCTTGATCCATCAGACGGTCAAGGAAGGTTTTTCTCAATTGCCGGACTTGGGGTTATTTAAGGTCGTTACGACAGTGGATGAACTTTTGGCGATTTTAGAAAGCGAAGCCAAGCCTTCGGCGACGGTCGTAACCAGCAAAATGTAGCTGTTAATCCTTTCTCAACCCCTTTTTCCCATATTCCCTGCAGTATCCAGTTAACTGTCGAAAGAGATTCCTATGGCCAAAATCAAAGTCAAAAATCCGCTAGTCGAAATGGATGGCGACGAAATGACCCGCATCATCTGGCAGATGATCAAGGATTGGCTCATTCTCCCCTATCTCGAAGTCGATCTGAAATATTTCGATCTTGGCATTCAGGAACGCGACAAGACCGAGGATAAGGTTACAGTTCTGGCGGCGGAAGCCATCAAACAATACGGCGTCGGTGTTAAGTGCGCGACTATTACGCCGGACGAAGCCCGCGTCAAAGAATTCAATCTGAAAAAAATGTGGAAGTCGCCGAACGGCACGATCCGCAATATTCTCAATGGCACCGTATTCCGCGAACCTATTCTTATCAGCAATGTGCCGCATTATGTGCCGCACTGGAAAAAGCCCATCGTCATTGCCCGCCATGCTTTCGGTGATCAGTATAAAGCGACTGACTTTAAAGTCCCCGGCCCCGGTACGCTGACAATTACGTTCCAGCCGACTGATGGCAGCGCGCCGATCACTCATGAGGTTCATAAATACCCCGGTGCTGGTGTTGCGCTGGCGATGTATAATGAGGATGAGTCCATTCGCGGTTTTGCGCGCGCGTGCATGAATTATGCGTTGAATCGCCATTACCCGATGTTCCTGTCGACCAAGAATACCATCCTGAAGGCTTATGACGGCCGTTTTAAGGACATCTTTGCCGAGATCTACGAGAAAGAATTTAAAGCTAAATTCGAAGCGGCAAACATTGGTTATGAACATCGCCTGATCGACGATATGGTGGCGCAGTCCATCCGCGATGAAGGTGGGTTCCTCTGGGCCTGCAAGAATTACGACGGCGATGTGCAGTCTGATTCTGTGGCGCAGGGCTTTGGTTCACTTGGTCTCATGACATCCGTTTTGTTGTCGCCGAATGGCGATTACATCGAAACCGAAGCGGCGCATGGCACGGTGACACGTCATTACCGTGATCATCAAGCGGGCAAGGAAACATCAACCAATCCGATCGCTTCGATTTTCGCCTGGACGCAGGCTCTGAACTATCGCGGTAAGCTGGACAACACCCCAGATGTGGTGAACTTTGCCAAAGTTCTGGAGCAAACCTGCATCAAGACAGTTGAGCAAGGGCATATGACTAAAGATCTCGCCCTGCTCATCGGCCCGAAGCAAGGCTGGCTGAATACCCGTCAGTTCCTTGAAAAAATCACCGAAAATTTGAAGGCGAGCTGGAAGTAAATCCAAAAAATAATGGCCCGGATTTAATCCGGGCCATAGTTTTATTATATTTATTTCGGCGGCATATCTTAAAATCTGTTCTGACTTGGCAAACGGAATTCCGTCGACGTAGGCGCTGGTGCGCTTTCGCTTTCCGCTGCGCGATGCTTTTTGCCAACGCTTTGATAGGCAACGCGGGCGTGATCGATGCAGTAAGGCATACCTTCATAGGCATTGCAGCCGCAGAAACGGAAGTCAGGTGAACGTGGATCGCCAACAGGCCAGCGGCAATGACGTTCCCCTGCTTTGGTAACTGCTATGCCTTCGGTGCGCTTGATCGTGCTGTCAAATGAACGATAGCTGTCCTTGCTGGCGGGAGCCTTGACAGTGCTTGGTGTCGGCACAACCGGCAATGGGCGGAGCATAACCCGCTTGCGGGTGGATTTCATGGTCGGAACGGTGCTGCCGCCCTGTGTCGCCAGACCGCCGGCGATTTCGTCTTCGCGCTTGATCGGCGACGGACGCGAGGAAAGCTTCAGGCGATGAGCCTTGCCGATAACCGCATTGCGGCTCAGACCGCCCAAATGCTTGGCAATTTCACTGGCGCTATAGCCGTGGCCCCACATATCCTTCAGCATCTGGATTTTTTGCTCGGTCCAACTCATTTTATGTGCTCCTTCAAGGGGTTAGTCTTTTTTGAGAGCCATTCCGTACCTTCCGGTTACGAAACAGCATTGGATTCGCTTGATATTGCAGCCACTAGATATTGTGGCAAACTGAAGGCATGCATACCATATGTTACGAATCGATTCTACAAAACACATCATCTTGTGGATAACGCTGACCTAATCCCTAAATATAGTGTTCCAAGTTTTTGAAGTTAAAAGCCTTCTTTGCTTATCCACATGTGGGTAAC
>JABDAH010000022.1:7492-24307 GCA_013289265.1 Alphaproteobacteria bacterium | reverse complement strand
CGACCACGGCAGCTTCGGCGACATTTTTATGCGCTACCAGCGCGCTTTCGATTTCGGCGGTGCCGAGCCGGTGCCCTGCGACATTGATAACATCATCAACGCGGCCTGTGATCCAGTAATAGCCATCTTCATCGCGGCGGCAACCATCGCCGGAGAAATATTTACCCTTAAAGCTGCTGAAATAGGTTTGAACAAACCGTGCATGATCGCCGAACAAGGTGCGCATCTGTCCCGGCCAGCTGTCTGCTATGCAGAGATTACCTTCCGTCGCGCCTTCCAGAACCTTGCCGTCATTATCGACAATCACAGGTTTCACGCCAAAGAAAGGCAATGTGGCAGAACCCGGCTTTAAATCCGTAGCACCCGGCAAGGGCGTGATCATATGGCCGCCGGTTTCCGTCTGCCACCAGGTGTCGATGACGGGGCAGCGTTCATCCCCCACCACTTTGTAATACCATAGCCACGCTTCGGGATTGATCGGCTCGCCAACGGAGGCCAGCAAACGCAGGCTTGCGCGACTTGTGCGCTTCACGGGCCCATCGCCTTCGCGCATCAAAGCGCGGATGGCTGTAGGCGCGGTGTAGAAAATATTGACCTGATGCTTGTCGATCACCTGCCAGAAGCGCGAAGCGTCCGGGTAAGTCGGCACGCCTTCGAACATCAAGGTCGTCGCACCGTTACAGAGCGGGCCGTAAACAATATAGCTGTGTCCCGTCACCCAGCCGACATCGGCCGTGCACCAGTAAACCTCGCCGTCGCGGTAATCGAACACATATTTGTGCGTGAGCGCCGCATAAAGCAGGTAGCCGCCGGTGGTGTGTAAAACGCCCTTGGGCTTTCCTGTCGAGCCTGACGTGTACAAAATAAATAGCGGATCTTCGGCATTCATCACTTCAGCCGGGCAATCAGCGCCGACCTTTGCAATCTCTTCATGATACCAATGGTCGCGACCTTCGACACAGGCCACTTTGCCGCTGGTATGGCGCACAGTGATAACCGTTTTTACATCAGGGCATGATGTCAGCGCAGCATCGGCATTGGCCTTTAAGGGGATATGTTTACCGCCGCGCACACCTTCGTCCGCCGTGATCAGGACCGTCGATTTGCAATCCTGAATCCGGTCTTTGAGGCTGTCCGGTGAAAAGCCGCCAAACACCACCGAATGCACGGCGCCGATGCGGGCGCAAGCCAGCATAGCGTACACTGCTTCCAGTATCATCGGCATATAGATCGTGACGCAGTCGCCCTTTTTAACGCCGTGCGCTTTCAGTACATTGGCAAAACGGCAAACCGATTTGTGTAATTCGCGGTAAGTGATTTTCTTGTGATCTTTGGGATCGTCACCTTCCCAAATGATCGCTGTCTGATCGCCGCGCTTGCCGAGATGCCGGTCGATGCAATTGATCGTGACATTCAGTTCGCCGTCTTCGAACCAGCGAATATGAACGTCATTTTCAAAGCTGGTATTCTTCACTTTGGTGTAAGGCGTGAACCATGTCAGGTTTTTGCCCTGTTCGCCCCAGAATGTGTTCGGGTCATGGATAGATTGTTGATACATCGCGCGGTATTTCTCGCGGTCGATCAGGGATTCTTTAGCGCGCTCGGGTGGTACGGGGATGAGATCAGGCATGTTGTTCCAGCCAGTGAATGAGAGGGGCCCAGATTTGCTGCGCGGCATTACGTCCGGCCAGCAAACCAATATGGCCGCACATGGGTTCGTGCAAACTCGCATGTGGCAATAGTTTGACGAGGGGTAAAGCGGATTCCGGCGGCACGATTTTATCTTTACCGGGCACGATGACATAGCACGGCATAGCCAGTTGCGAAGGGTCGATAATTTGATCCGCGATTTTCCATTCGCCTTTGGCGGTGACGTTATTGCTGTACCAACCGCCGATACATTCGCGCGCGACATTGCAGGTGAGCGGCACGCCGTCATTCAGCCAGTCTTCTACCAGAACGAATTTCCGTGTTTCCATACTGATGGGGTTCATATCAGCAAAACGGCTGAATTTTTCCAGCACCTGCAGCGGCTGCAGGCTGGCAAACAGGCTTTGGATGATATCGACGGGCAGTTGGCCCATTTGCTGCAGGATGGGCTCCATTTTTTCCGCCCATGTGGAAAAACTATTGGCCGCATTTTCAGGCTTATGAAAGTCCCACGGCGTTGCCATTAGCGTCAACGTCTTGATGCTCTGGGGTTTCAATGCAGCTAGCGCCAGCGCTAACAATCCACCCATGCAGTAACCGAGAAGATGGACGCCTGCTTTCGATCTTTCAATGAATTCCAGCACTGGTATCAGGCGCTGTGTCATATATTCCGTCAAGCCAAAGTTAGTTTCGTCTGTGCCAGGCGTATCCCAATCCACAACCAAAGGCCGGAAACCGTGCGCCGCAAGACTGCGCAAAAAAGACGGCGCGAGATCAAGATCCAGAATATCAAAACGGTTGATCAGCGACGGTATGACCAGAATAACCGGCGCATGCAGTGCGGACGGATTATAATCGCGCAGCCTGGTTGTACCTTGCTGCCAGATAACAGGTGCTTCCGGTACATCGCGACGGTCGGGATGATCCTGATAAGCCTGAATGCCAGAGATAAAACGCCGGGTGCGGTTGCAAGCTTCCTGATTTAGCGCTGTCAGAAAATCAGTCTGCGCCGCACTTGTTTCAGTGAGTTTGGCGGCGGCGCGGAGTTTTTGCAGGCTGGGGGGCGGCGGATTCGAGCTTGGCCAGTCGTTTCTCAAGCTCGGCCATACGATAGGCAAGCTGGGCCAGACGCAAAGCGCCGTCATCAGGTGCAGCGGAAGCGGACGTGGTCCCATGCGACGTGGATGCGGAGTGATGTCCGTCACCGGTTGATGTTTTTGCAGCGCTTGCCCCATAGGGGGTATTTTGCATCATCGCCGCCCAATCAGCAAATAGCTGGCGCTGCGGCTCCAGCATACGCATCAGATCATCCTTGGCTTTAGGATCGGCCGCATAAAGCGTCAGATGTTCCTGCCACAGATCCATGACTTCAGCCGCTAGGGCGTTGATATCGGTAGAAGAAGATTTTTCAGAAGCCATGGCGGGGATTATAATCCTTCCAGCCCAAGATTCAGCTTGTTTTTTACGGCTTACCCTGCGAAAATTAACCTTAGTTACTTTTCCCGCTTTTTGCGAGTTTAGACCCAACTGCGAAGGACTTTCCTATGAGCGATGCGTCCAAACAATCCGTAACCATCAAAAAATATGCCAATCGTCGGCTCTATAATACCGCGACCAGCTCCTATGTAACGCTGGATAACCTGTCGCAGATGGTCAAGCAGGGGATCGAATTTAACGTCTATGATGCCAAGACCAGCGAGGATATTACCCGCTCCGTCCTGACCCAGATCATCGTCGAAGAAGAAGGCAAAGCCGGGCAAAACCTGTTGCCGATCAGCTTCTTACGGCAGCTTATCGGTTTCTACGGCGACAATATGCAGTGGCTGGTGCCGAAATATCTGGAACACAGCATGCAGTCTTTGTCCAAAAATCAGGAGCAGATCCGCGGCTATTTCCAAAGCACGTTCGGCAATATCTTTCCTTTCGGAACGACGCTGGAAGAAATGGGCAAGCAAAATATGGCGATGTTCGAACGTACCATGCGTATGTTCTCGCCCTTCACCGTGGGCAGCGACGGTTCAGTAAAACCTAATAATCCGGGTGCAGCTCAACAGGGTAGCGATCAGGAAGAAGCCGAGGAAGCCGCTTTTACCCCGTCAGCGCCTATGGCAGCGAACCCTTCAGCAGCCTCTAGTAATGTGACATCGATGCCAACACCGGCGACGACGCAGGCTTCGCAAACGCCGTCCGGAGAAGATGTGCAGGGAAAAATCGCAGCCTTGCAGCGGCAATTGGCCGAAATGGCGAAGAATAAAGCCTGATTAATTCAGCGCTGCGCGTAATTTAAGCAGCATATCGACCGTGGATGTTTCCGCAGGGCTAACATCGTTGGCGGCCGGCGGGTCAGCCGGCGGCGCTTTTTTTAAGGGTACAACGTCCGATCTTTCAAATAGCGGCTTGCCAAAATAATAGCCCTGCAACATATCGACATGAGCACGCCTCAGCCAATCGGCGACGTCGGCTGTTTCCACACCTTCAGCGACTATTTTAAGGCCGAGACCATGCGCAAGATCAATCAGCGCCAGCACCAGATGTTGCTGCTCGGCATTGATCAAAATATTCTGTAGCAGTTCCTTGTCGATTTTCATGATTGACAGTGACAGCGAACGCAAATGGCGGATGGAAGTAAAGCCTGCGCCGAAATCATCCAGTGAGACGCGGCCACCTAAAGCGCGCAGCTGATCGACAAAACGTCGCGTCTCACTCACATCGACGATAGCAGCGGTTTCAGTGATTTCGACAATCAGTCTTTCCGCGACAGCACGGCGGCGGCCCAGCACATGCTTAACATGATCCGGCCAGTCGGCCTGCACGGCAGTCAGACCCGATACATTGATGGCGAGCGAAAGGTCAGGATAAATTTCCATTTCCTTGACGGCCAGATCCAGCACGACCTGGTCGAGCTCCTGCGCAAGGCCAAGCTGTTCAATAGCTGGCACGAATGCGGCGGCTGGAATGGGTTTGCCGTCATCACCTATCATTCTTACCAAAGCTTCGTAACAAACAACCTGCCCCGACTTGGCATTAACAATGGGCTGATAGGCTAGGCGGAAACCATCATGTTTGAAGGCATGCTTGATACGTTCGCCCAGCTCCAGCAACTGGCGGTGGCTTTGGGCGCGTTCGGGCGCGTCTATATATTCGGCGAACATGTTGCGGCCGCGCTGATGGGCGTCGTGCAGTGCCCGTTCGGCAAAAATCATCACTTCGGTTGCGTTTTTAGCGGCTGCCGCCGGCAGGCGAACACCGCCGATCGAAACGGTAATATGCAGCGGCGTGATAATGGATGTTACAAGCGGCTGATCGCGGAAACTTTTCATGATGCGTTCGGCCAGAAGCTGCATATCCGCGCCCAAAGGTTCCGGCAGCAGGATGCCGAACAGGTCGCCGCCAACGCGCGCCAAAACGGCACGCGTTGGGATAATCTGACCAAGACGTTCTGCCACCCCGCGCAGCAGCGCATCGCCCGCTTCCATGCCGACGGCTTCATTGACGAACGACATTTTATCGATACCCAGCACAACATAGGCGCTGGCACGCGAAGGTGTTTTGGCCGCATCCATGGCTTTGCCAATCAGCCCCAGCATATGCGACCGGTTATAGCAGCTGGTCAGAATATCCCGGCCCCCGTCATGAGGGGCGATATTATGTTCCGGAGCATCGATAATGCGTAATAGCCCACGTTGGTGCAGGGCTTCCATACTACCGCGTTCATGCACCCATATAATGTTATCGCCGACTATAAGGCGGTAGCGCCGATCAAGATTCTTTTCTTCTACGCCGAAGATCAGATGGCGGTCTTCTGGGTGAATGCTGTTGTATAAAGATTCGGAATTAAATGGCGGCGTTGCATTGATGCAGCCAAATATTTTATCCCAACTGCCAAACCAATCGATGTGATCGGATTGCAGGTCCCAATCGTAGGCTGTGTCACCAGAGGCCGATAAAAGCTCAGTGAGCGAGAAGTTCAAGGGAGGGGCCATAAGTAGAGATACGCCTTAAGCTGAAAAACATAAAAAATCGACCTGAACTAAACAAAATTGATAACCGATGGTAACCGGGTAGCCTTAATTATTCATAAAAACAGATCATTCAAGAGTAGGTATCTTTTTAAAAATGGGGCGATATTAAGTAGTCGCTAACCATAACTTTGAATAAAATTTTATCTATCAATGCAGACTAACGTATGCGCCAGCTTAATGTAGCTTTAGTTGAATGCGATTGCATGCCGATAGAAAGCGGCATGATCAGTCCGGATGGTGTTGTGGCGGTTCTGAGATTTCCTGCGGCGTTTTTTAAAAGCAAAATTTCTGTCAGAATTTTAAGGTCGTAGAAACGGCACAACTGAAGCACGGAGATTTTCTCACAGACTTCTGCATCTCCTTATGCATCATCCCATCCTCTGGATTAGTGGCACCGCCTGGTAAATCATACCATTTGGGCGGGGCAATTTGGGTCATCCAGGTCGTTACCATTTGAAAAAGATAAGCGGAATTTACCTGAAATCAGGCGATTTCTATACTACCAGTCGTCTCATACCGCATCATGCTCTTGGCATGATTTCTATATCTGCTATATCTCGGCTATGACAAAAACCTATACAACCAAAGCCATCGCAGAAGCCCTGGACGGCCAACTTATTGGTAAGGGCGACCTGATTATCGCTCGCGTCAAACATCCTGCTGATGTGCAAAGCGAGCAGGATTTAGCTTTGGCAATGGATACCAAGCTAGAGCCGTTGCTGGCCCATACTGCGGCGAAAGCCGTTGTACTTGCCAAGGATTCCAAATTCGATACGGGGCTTGTTGATGCCTGCATTATGGTTAGTCGCCCGCGCGTGGCGATGGCCAAGCTCACAAGCCTGTTTGCCGAGCAGGTAACAGTTCCCGCCGGCATCCATCCGACGGCCATCATTGAGGACGGCGCCAAAGTCGAAGCCAATGTCACGATTGGCGCTTATGCCTATATCTGCGCTGGTGCTGTTATCGGCGCCAATAGCGTCCTGCATCCGCAAACCTATATCGGGCCCAATGTAAAACTGGGCCGCGATGCCTTGATCTATTCCGGCGTGCGTATCGGCTCACGGGTGGAGATCGGCGAGCGCGTTATCATTCATTTTAATACCAGCGTTGGTGCGGATGGTTTCAGCTTTGTGACGCCGCAGCTTGGTAGCGTCGAATCCGCCAAGGCTACCGGCGAGGTCGGGGCCAACATGACTAACAGTGAACTGCTGCGTATCGCTTCACTTGGAACCGTCATTATCGGTAATGATGTCGAGATCGGCGCTAATACATCTATCGACCGCGGCACTATTGCGGCAACGCGTATTGGCAATGGTACTAAGATCGATAATCAGGTGCAAATCGGCCATAATGTAACCGTTGGCGATAACTGCCTGATCTGTGGCCGTGCGGGCATTGCGGGTAGTGCTACAGTCGGTAACCGCGTGGTTTTGGGCGGGGCAGTCGGTGTCGCCGATCACGTTAAAGTTGGCGATGACGCCGTTGTTATGGGTATGAGCGGTGTTGCCGGCCATGTCATGCCAGCTACCGTGGTGGGCGGAATTCCGGCCATGCCGCGGGAAAAGCTAGTGGAAAACTACTTTTATACGGGGCGGATCAAGCATTATAGCAAGAAAATGGCGGATTTGGCCGCCCGTCTCGACGCTCTTGAGCAAAACGGTAAAAGCGATTAGCTATTAGCGGTCGGCCGCATAAGCCGATACCCGAGCAACTAGCCTCCGTAGATACACATGGCCCAGCCGCAGATTGATGAAATCCTTGATATCGTTGCCCAAAAGGCGATGATCGACCGCAGTAAACTGACCCCCGAAGCCAAGCTGACAGATTTAAACGTCAGTTCACTGGACATGGTTGAGGTTATTTTCGCGCTGGAAGATAAATTCGGCATCGAACTTCCCTTCAATGCCAATACCAATGCGACCGAGTTTGAAACAGTCGGCGATGTTATCAAACTGGTCGAAAAACAAATGGCGGCAAAAAATTAAGCCGGGTTCTCAACTTAACACACACTGGATTTAGCCATGCGCCGCATTGTCATCACCGGCATGGGCGTCATTTCGCCGATTGGCCAGAATGTGGAAACTTTCCGCCAGAACCTTTTTAAAGGTACCAGCGGTATTGAGAGTGTCGGTTTTACCTACCGCAATAACGAAGTTCGGTTTCCCGCGGCACCCGTCAAAGATTTTAAAGCTGAAGATTGGATCGATCCTAAAAAATCATCACTGCTTGACCGTTTCTCGCAATTTGCTGTGGCTGCGGCCCTGCAAGCAGTCAGGGATTCCGGTATCACTTTCACCGAAGAAACGGCTGAACGCACAGCTGTAATTACTGGCACCGGCGTAGGTGGTCAGAATACGCTCGAAGAATCTTATATGAAGTTGCTGAATGAGCAGGGCTCGCCGCGCGTTCACCCCTTCACCATTCCGCGACTGATGGCCAATGCAGGATCAAGTCAGATCAGTATGGCAACCGGCATTACGGGACCCGGCTTTACTGTGGCTAGCGCCTGTGCTTCTGCCATTCATGCCATGGGCGTGACGCTGCATATGCTGCGTTCCGGCCTGATCGATGCCGCTATCACCGGCGGCTCCGAAGCCTGCCTGACCTTTGGCACGCTTAAAGGCTGGGAAGCTTTGCGTGTGATGGCGCCGGATGTCTGCCGCCCCTTTTCTGTCAACCGCGCCGGTATGGTGCTGGGGGAAGGGGCTGCGATGTTTATGCTGGAAACACTGGAGAACGCAGAAGCCAGAGGCGCCAAAATTTACGCAGAACTTGCGGGGTTCGGTATGAGTTCCGATGCCAAGGATATCACCACGCCGGATGTCAAAGGCGCATCGCGCGCTGTTATCAAGGCAATGAAGGACGCAGGTCTTGCGCCAGAAGATATAGATTATATCAATGCTCACGGCACCGGCACACGTATCAACGATCTGACCGAAACAGCGGCGCTGAAAACTGCTTTTGGCGCAAGGGCAGCCAAGCTTGCGGTATCGAGCAGTAAATCCATGTTCGGTCATGCGCTGGGCGCTGCGGGCGCGCTTGAAATGCTGGCAACTGTTCTGGCGGTAACCGACGATATCGCGCCACCTACGATGAATTACCTTGGCCCGGATCCGGAATGTGATCTGGATTATGTGCCCAATACGGCAAGACCAATGAAAATCCGCGCCGCCCTCAATAACTCATTTGCCTTTGGCGGCCTGAATGCGGTTGTTGCGGTGAAGAAGATAAGTTAGGTAACTTTACCGGCAGCAGGGAAATTATGTGGCGAGTACTGCCAGTTGCCTTGCCAAAATTGGATCGTGTCTCCCAACAATAGCGATGATTTGCTGACACTTTTTCACATCACGAGGTGATTTTGCGGGATATCCGTCTTCGCCATGAACATATGCCCCCTCCTTCGTAAGAAGATATGAACCGGCCCCGGCAAATGTTGTGGCGGCCACTTTAATTCTTCCGTTTTTGGGATCATATTCCGAAACAAAAATGGTGCCGCTTAACACGGTTTTGTTGCCTACATCCCTTACGATTTGGCCTTTTATCAATTCCACTTTTAGCGAATTCCAGGTGTCCTGAAGATTTTGTGTGCGCGCGAAAACGGAAGCAGCATATTGAGAGATTTCTATCAGCCATCTGCAATGTTTATCGATTCCGCCGCGTAGTAAATTATGATTTATGGGCTGGTTCCAATTCATGATATGTCTCCTTTAAAAAACGACATCATTTCACATAACATACACTTGCCATCCTGAATAGTTTCAGGATTTAGCAATTAAAATCAAATGGTTGGCTATACGACTCATTTTTTACCGCACAATATCCTTTACGCGCAGCTCGCGGTAGATCACGAACAATCCGCTGCAGGCGACGATCACAGCACCGGTGACAAGGTGAATATCCGGTATATGCGCCCATAGAAAATACCCTGCCACGGCGCCCCAGATGATCTGCGTATATTGAAAAGGTGCCACTAATGCCACAGGTGTGCGGTGATAGGCTGTCATCAGGCAAATACTGGCGATGCCGCCCAGCGTGCCGGAGAGCGCCAGATGCAGGATATCGATCAGTTGCAAATCAGGTGCACCGCGTAGCAGCCATAGAGTGCCGCCGATGAGGGCGCTGGCAGTATAGCCATAGAAAGAAAAAGTCAGATTGCTTTCACCAAGCCGCATGCGCCGGACCATGATTGTCGACAGGGCGTAGCAAAAAATACTGATAAGGGCAGCAAAGCGCCCGATATTGGAAAGATGATCGTGCACCCCGCTTCCGCCGATATCGAAAGGATTCGTAACGACGATGACGCCGAAGAAACCGGCAGCAATTGCGGTCCAGCGTAAAGCGTCTACTTTTTCGCCGAGCCAAAACGACGATAAAACCGTGACCAGCAAGGGGCCTGCGAAAACAATCGCGTAGTAATCTGTCAGTGGCAGGCGTGAATAGGCATAGATAGCGGCAAAGGCCGACATCACGCTGATGCTGCCGCGCGCCAGATGTTGCGCGGGCCGCATGGTATGTAACCGCTTCAAGCCACCCGTCATTAACATCCAGATCAGGGTTGGTATCAACGCGAAAAAGGCATTGACCAGAATGATCTGGTAGGCGGGGTGGCCGACAGCGACCAGTTTGAAAATCGTATCGACAGCGGTAAGAAGCGCAAAAGCCGTACCGGCCAGCGCCATGCCGGGCAGATTGCCACGATCTGTGGAAGAAGAGGTCAGCGCCATAACCATCTTTCTACCAAAGCAGCCCAACTATAAAAAGCGCGTTAACAGCCGGGTAACTATTGGTTGGCAGGGTAAAGACAAGTTATAGGGCTTTTAAAGAGTTGCCATATGCAGCGTCATTCCGGCGAAGGCCGGAATCCAGATGGCCTATCAGCCAAAACCGACCGATCCTTGTTATTTTCGACATCAACGGTTTAGTCTGGTGGATAGAAAATCTGGATTCCGGCCTTCGCCGGAATGACGCAGATTACTGATATGGTTCTTTGTAATCTTATGACGTTCTAGCGTGCAGTTAAGCAGGAGAGTTAGATTTGTTCGAAGAAATCGGCGTTTTTTACCGTGGCCTGGTTCTGGGTCTGATGATTTCGGCGCCCGTGGGCCCCATCGGCCTGCTATGCATTCGCCGCACCATTCAGCGTGGCCTGATCGTAGGCTTTGCCACGGGGTTGGGCGCTGCCTCTGCGGATACGATTTTTGCCACCGTAGCAGCCCTTGGCGTCAGCGCCATATTGGAATTTATGAAGCATTACGATTCCGGTATTCGCATTATCGGCGGCGGAATTATGCTCGTGGGCGCATGGCATGCCTGGCATGATAAGCCGGAGCCGCCGCCTCAATTGCTGCCTTTGGCGCAAAAAGTCGTTGGCATGACCAAGGACGAAACCCTGATGGGGTCGGTCAGGGCTTTTCTCAGCGGGTTTGCCATTACCCTCACCAACCCCGTGACCATTGTCGCAGTCCTTGCCGTTATCGCCACTTTTGGCAATCTGCAGAGCCGCGTGGATGCCGGAACCCTTATTGGGGGCGTGTTTTTTGGCGCGGCTCTCTGGTGGATTATGCTGTCCGGAGGCATGGCCTTAGTGCGTTGCCACTTCAATGAAGGCCGCATTCTCTGGATCAACCGTATTACGGCGGTTATTTTGGCCGCTTTGTCGCTTTGGGCGATATTATCGGGCGTTCAGCATTTTTTTAACGGGATGCAAAGCCGTATATAGGCCCCGCAACTAATCCCATGCCGGAAAAACTTGTATTTTCCGCGAAATTCAAGCAAAAGCACGGCTGAAATCAATCGAACCGGAAAAGATGCATTCTATGAAGTTACGCAATATTGCCATTATCGCCCACGTTGACCATGGTAAAACCACGCTTGTGGACCAGATGCTCAAGCAATCCGGCACTTTCCGCGAGAACCAGCAAGTGGCCGAACGCGCCATGGACAGCAACGATCTGGAACGCGAACGCGGTATTACCATTCTTGCGAAATGCACCTCCATCCTGCATGGCGATATCCGCATTAACATCGTCGATACCCCCGGCCATGCCGATTTCGGCGGCGAAGTTGAGCGTATTCTGTCGATGGTTGACGGCGTTGTGCTGCTTGTTGACGCTGCCGAAGGCCCCCTGCCGCAAACCAAATTCGTTGTGTCCAAGGCTCTGGCAATAGGCCTGAAGCCGATGGTCGTCGTTAACAAGATTGACCGCCCTGACGCACGCGCTTCCGAAGTTCATAATGAAATTTTCGATCTGTTCTCGGCGCTCGATGCGACCGAAGAACAGCTGGATTTCCCGACCCTGTTCGCCTCCGGCCGTAACGGCTGGGCTGTGACTGATTTGAAGGATGAGCGCAAAGACCTCTCCCCGCTGTTCGACCTGATCGAAAAGCATGTACCGCCGCCAAAAGTTGATCCTGATTCAGCCTTCACCATGCTGGCCACCATTCTGGAAGCTAACCCTTATCTGGGCCGTATCCTGACGGGCCGCATCCAAACCGGCACTGTAAAAGTTAATATGCCAATCAAGGGCATGAGCCGCGACGGTACCCTGATCGAACAGGGCCGCGTCACCAAGGTTCTGGCTTTCCGCGGTCTGGACCGTGTGCCGGTTGATGAAGCGCAGGCAGGCGATATCGTCGCCATTGCAGGCCTGACCAAGACAACGGTTGCCGATACTTTGTGCGACGTTGCTGTGACGCAGCCGATTATCGCGCGTCCCATCGATCCGCCGACTATCGCCATGACATTCTCGGTCAATGACTCGCCGCTGGCGGGCACTGAAGGTGACAAGGTCACCAGCCGCGCTATCCGCGACCGTTTGATGCGCGAACTTGAAGGCAACGTCGCCATCCGTATCGCTGAATCGCAGGACAAGGATGCTTACGAAGTGTCCGGCCGCGGCGAATTGCAGCTCGGCATCCTGATTGAAACCATGCGCCGCGAAGGGTTCGAGCTGAGCATCAGCCGCCCGCGCGTTTTGTTCCAGACCGATGAAAAAGGCCAGCGCCTTGAGCCTATGGAAGAAATCGTCGTCGATGTGGACGAACCTTATTCCGGCACGGTTGTGCAGAAAATGTCGGAACGTAAGGCCGAACTGACGAATATGCGACCAAGCGGCGGCGGCAAGGTTCGCCTGAACTTCATCGCGCCGTCACGCGGCATGATCGGTTACTACAGCGAATTCCTTAGCGACACGCGCGGCACAGGTTTGATGAACCGCCTGTTCCACGGCTACGCCCCTTATAAAGGCTCGATTGAATCGCGCCGCACGGGCGTGCTGATCGCCAACGGCGCCGGTGAAGCCGTTGCCTACGCGATGTGGAAGCTTCAGGAACGCGGCCCGATGCTGATCGTGCCCGGCGTCAAGATTTACGAAGGCATGGTTGTCGGCGAACATTCGAAGAGCAACGATCTGGACGTCAACGTGCTGGAAGGCAAGAAGCTGACCAATATCCGCACGACGTCCAAAGACGAAGCCGTGCGCCTGACACCACCGATCATCATGACGCTGGAAAAAGCCATTGCCTATATTCAGGATGATGAGCTGGTGGAAGTCACGCCGAAATCCATCCGGCTTCGCAAGCGTTACCTCGACCCGAACATGCGCAAGCGCATGGCAAAGCAGGCCGAAGCGAATTAGGATTTAAGGGCGGTTTTATCCTTCTGCATCATCCCCGGCTTGACCGGAGATGACAGCTGCAGGATTGCGCCACTAAGTAGAAATATATTTCAATCCGCGCGGTAAAAAACTTCGCCGATGCGGATATTCTCGCGGCCCATTTCGCGGCGGTGTTTGTTGGTGTCGCGCAGGCTATAGATACAGCCGCAATATTCCTGCTGATAAAATTCCTCGCGCTTGGAGATTTCAATCATGCGGTTAGCGCCGCCGCCTTTGCGCCAGTTGTAATCCCAGTATTTCATGCCTTCGTAACGCGATGCCGCGCGGTGGCCGCACTCATTGATCTGCTGCATATTCTTCCAGCGCGAAATACCGAGGCACGAGGTGAACAGGTTAAAACCATTTTCGTGGCCATAAAGCGCTGTGCGCTCAAACCTCATATCAAAACATTCGGTGCAGCGTTTGCCGCGTTCCGGTTCCCACTCCAGGCCTTTGACGCGCTCAAACCAGTTATCGCTATCGTAATCGGCGTCAATAAAGGGGATATTCATCTTGTCGGCAAAGCGAATATTCTCAATCTTACGCAGCTCATATTCTTCTTTGGGATGAATATTCGGATTGTAGAAATAAAGGGTGAGGTCAAGACCGGATGCCAGCATCGCCTCCATCACTTCGCCCGAGCAAGGAGCGCAGCAGGAATGCAGCAGCACTTTGTCGGCCTTATCAGGGATGGGAAGGTGCATACGGGCGATCATGGCGGCTTTATCTCAAATTTCCTCAAGAAAATCCATGTTTTACATAATACTACAAGATGGTTTGGTAACACCGTTAAGATAGCTACCAACTGAAAGTTTATAAGAGTCCGGGATCACTGCTTGCAAAACTTCAATAGCAACCGAATCCCATTCCGGGACTTCCAAGCCAAGACAAAGACCTATGTCAGCAAGCGTTTCTTTAATAACCTGCATAGATCTTTTGCTGAACCCATTTCCATATGAATATGGTGACTGAGCAAGATTTTCTTCTGTTCTCCTCACAACTTCACCGATATAGAGCAAATTTCTATGATGCAGACCTTCCCATATTATCGTTTTCATTCGAGCTGAAGCCGACGGAAAAACCAACGCCTCAATGGGCAAAACCAGCAAAGAACCAGCCTTACTCCACAATGACAGAGTATCGCCAGGCTTGTATACCTCGAGCTCATCGCCGACTCTGTAAAGATCGAGTTGATTTTGTCGTAACCGAGTAACTGACATTATTATTTCCTATGAAAATGACCTTAAAAACAAGAGCATTCTAGGAAACTAAAACAGTTAAATCAATCTCCGCTATTCGTCGAACCACTGGAGGAGCTACGGCGCGTAACAGTCGGTTTCGGACGCTCTGTCGCATCACCACCGCCGCCACTCGCATTGCTGCCGCCCTGGCTCGCCATACTGTCGAAGAAGTCGCTATTGGTTTTGGAATATTTCAGCTTGTCGACCAGGAATTCCATCGCATCTGTAACGCCCATCGGCATCAGGACGCGACGCAGAACCCACATCTTGGACATAGTAGCTTTATCAACCAGCAGTTCTTCCTTACGCGTGCCCGACTTGGTAATGTCGATAGCGGGGAAAGTGCGGCGGTCAGACAATTTGCGATCAAGGATGATTTCCGAGTTACCGGTACCCTTGAATTCTTCGAAGATCACTTCGTCCATACGGCTGCCGGTATCGATCAGGGCCGTTGCGATGATCGTCAGCGAACCGCCTTCTTCGATATTACGCGCAGCGCCAAAGAAACGCTTGGGTCGTTGCAGGGCGTTGGCATCGACGCCGCCGGTCAAAACCTTGCCGGATGAAGGGACAACGGTGTTATAGGCGCGTGCCAGACGCGTGATGCTGTCCAGCAAAATAACGACATCGCGCTTGTGCTCGACCAGACGCTTGGCTTTTTCGATCACCATTTCCGCGACCTGAACGTGACGCGTGGCGGGTTCATCGAAGGTGGAGCTGATGACTTCGCCCTTAACCGAGCGCGCCATATCTGTGACTTCTTCCGGACGTTCATCGATCAGCAGAACGATCAGGTACACTTCCGGATGATTGGCGATAATGGCTTGGGCCACATTTTGCATCATCACGGTTTTGCCGGTACGCGGCGGCGCCACGATCAAGGCACGCTGGCCTTTGCCGAGCGGGCAAACAAGGTCGATGATGCGGGTAGTATATTCTTTTTTGGTCGGATCAGCCTGTTCCAGCTTCAGCTGTTCGTTCGGATAAAGCGGCGTCAGGTTGTCGAAGGTAATACGGTGACGGGCTTTTTCCGGATCTTCGAAATTGATGCTGTTGACTTTCAGCAGCGCGAAATAGCGTTCGCCTTCTTTCGGCGCGCGGATTTCGCCTTCGACCGTATCGCCGGTACGCAGGTTGAATTTGCGAACCTGGCTCGGGGAAACATAGATATCGTCCGGGCCCGGCAGGTAATTCGCTTCAGGCGAGCGGAGGAAACCGAAACCGTCCGGCAGAACTTCCAGAACGCCGTCACCGTAAATGGTTTTGTCGGGCTGCAGGCCGAGCGTTTTCAGGATGGCGAAAACCATATCCTGTTTGCGCATGGCGGCGGCGCCTTCAATTTGTAATTCTTCCGCAAACGCCAAAAGTTCAGCGGGCGTTTTGCTTTTCAATTCACGTAAATTCATCAGAGACCTTTAGTATTTGTAAGGAGGCGCAGAGAACGCTGCTTATTGGCAGGCGGGCTTTTTAGCGCTGGTTGGTGAGGTTCCGGTGCGAAGAAGAAATAAACTATTCGAATAAACTATCGCATCGGGGTTAAGATTTATCTAATGCATGCGGGCCTGAAAGTCAATCAATCTCTATATTAAAAATACATTGGTACGGTTCCGAACGGGTATCAAAATAAATTAACCATAAAGCGTTTTGATATGGCTCGCTCTTTTCAGGAAGTGCAATTCAGAATTGTGGGCGGACGATGATCATAATGATGATCCCGATCATCAAAACCGTCGGTACTTCGTTCAAAATGCGGTAAAATCTGGCTGTGTGGCGGTTCTGGTCATTGGCAAAATCGCGACGGCAACGCGCCAGAACGCCGTGGGCACCAAACATCAAAACAACCAGGGATAGCTTGATGTGCATATAGGGATGGTGCAGCAACTCCGGGTTGAGCATCAAAAGCCATACACCAAAAATGAAACTGGCGATCATCGCCGGATTTATAATGAAGCGCAGCAAACGACGTTCCATAATTTTCAAAGTCTCGGACAGTTCCGACCCTTTTGCCGCCGTCACATGATAAACAAACAGCCGCGGCAGATAAAGCATGCCAGCCATCCAGCTGATGACAGCGATAAGATGCAGCGCCTTGATCCAGTCATAGAGCATGTTTTATCTCCTGCAACATCCAGTAAATTCCGGCGGACAAATCCGGTCGCCTGCATCCGAGACACAAGCATCTTCACTGCTTTGCGCTTTCAAAATCAAATTCGCAAGCCCGTTGATAAAATCGGAATTGGTGCTTAC
>JABDAH010000022.1:0-7482 GCA_013289265.1 Alphaproteobacteria bacterium | reverse complement strand
GGCACATAGGCATAAAAAGGCACGCCGTTTTGTTCGGCCAGATGGCGATATTCCATATCGATTTCCACCAGAGTTTCTGAATGTTCTGAAACAAAGGCAATTGGCACGACAACCAGTGGTGTTTTTGTTTGGGAAGCGCGCAAAATTTCCTGATCGGTCGCAGGTCCAATCCATTTAAGTCGCCCGACACGGCTTTGGTAACAAAGCGTGTAATCCAGATTCTGGATATTTAATTCGGCGACCAGGGCTTTGACGGTTTGCTCGCATTGCCACTGATAGGGATCTCCGTCTTTGACAATGCTTTCCGGCAGGCCGTGCGCCGAAAAAAGAATGCGGGGTGCGCCATAATTTTTAGCTTTTTCAAAAGCCTGCAACGTTGCTTTGGCGAGAGGAGAAACAAATCCATTTTGCTGCGGATAACAGCAAATAAATTTTGTCGGTATATCCAGCCCAGCATTTTGCGCGGCTTGCTGCCACGATTTTAGACTGGATGCCGTTGTTGTCGTCGAATATTGCGGGTAGAGCGGCAGTAAAATAATTTCATCCGGCGCAAATCTTTTGACGGCTTCGATCGTTTCTTCAACAAAAGGTTTCCAGTAGCGCATGGCGATAAAGCATTTGGCGTCACCGCCCAGTTTTTTTTCCAAAGCATTGGCTTGCGCAAGGGTGTTAGCTAAAATAGGGGAGCTGCCACCCAGCTTGGCATAAATTTCCTGCGCGATTTTATCGCGGCGGCTTGATATCAGTTTGGCAAGTAAATAACGAAAAGGTTGTGGCAGACGAATAATCGCCGGATCGCTGAACAAATTGAACAAAAAAGGCCGTACTGCCGTAAGATTATCGGGTCCACCCAGATTAAACAGAATGACTGCGGTTTTTTTCATTTAGAATTTGAAACCTTGTACAAATTTTACCAACTCACCAACATGTTCTGGCGGTGTTTGCGGCACAACTCCGTGGCCCAAATTAAAAATATGCTGCGGCCCGAAGGTAGTGAGGATTTTCTCGGCTGCTTTCAGCATATTCGCGCCGCCCTCGACCAGTAAATCCGGACTTAGGTTGCCTTGCAAGGTTTTCACTGGCTGCAGGGTATTTTTCGCAAAATCCAGAGACAGATTGAAATCAATACTCATGGCATCGATATCCGTTTGCATGGCATAGAGTTTGTAATCTTCCGGCAAGGCTTCGCGTGGAAAACCAATAATGGGCACATGCGGATATTTCTTTTTGATGCGCCTGATTAAATCTGCTGTTGGTTGAATGACATAACGATCAAAATCGGCACCCTGAAGCAAACCGCCCCAGCTATCAAAAATTTGCAGGACCTCAGCGCCGGATTCAATTTGCTGAATCAGGTAAAGCTCACTCGCATCCACAAGGGTCCTGATCAGATTGTCCAGCAGGGGTGATTTTTCGGCCACCCAGCGTCTGGATGTGGCAAAGCCACCCTTGCTATTGCCATCAATCATGTAGCAAGCCACGGTCCACGGTGCACCGCAGAAACCGATAAGGGTTGTATTGTCCGGCAATTCCTTTTTAACGCGCGCGAGTGTTTCGTAAACGGCCAGAAGCTTCGAATTATCGTAGGATAGCTGGTCGATACGCTTTTGATTATCGATATATTCCAGAACCGGGCCTTCGCCTTCGCGGAAATCAAGACCTGCGCCAAGCGCCATAGGCACCAGAAGGATATCGGCAAACAAAATGGCCGCATCAAAACCAAAACGGCGAATAGGCTGCAAAGTAATTTCCGTTGCCCAGTCCGGCGTCAAACACATGTTAAGGAAATTTTTAGCTTTTGCCCTTAAATCTCTGTACTCGGGCAGGTAACGACCGGCCTGGCGCATCAACCAGATGGGAACATGCACCGGCTTCTTACCTTGCAAAACATTCAGGATAGGCTTTTCCATTTTACTCACGTTCTTTTCTCTATTCTTATTTAAGTAATAAGTGGTGGTTAGTAGTGGATAGTCTGTATAACGTGGATAAAATTTAAGGCTGGATTCTTCCGATTTTGTACAGTTTTTATCCTCACTGCCAAAATCTCCTTCACTTTCATAACTTTGTTGATAAAGGGAAAAACCGCTTTAAATCAAGCAGTTTTCTGCCTATTTATGACTCTGTGAATAACAGGGAAAACTCTGGCTTCAACTTATCCCCATAATCCCGTAAGCGGTTCGAAAAATTTTCCCCAAATTCGCTTCTGTGAATGGATATAGCATGACTGGAATAGAAATGGCAGGATGACGGAAAGCGCAAAGTTATCCCCGCTATAATCGTGGCTGTGTATTAAATGAACCCTGCCTATCATATTCATCTTGTTTCTGATGCCACCGGAGAGACGATCAACAGCATTGCGCGCGCCTGCATCGCGCAATTCGATAATATTCAGGTGCAGGAACATTACTGGAGCCTGATCCGCACGCCGCGCCAGCTGGATATGGTAATGGAAGGTATTCGCGGCTGGCCGGGGCTGGTGCTTTACACTTTTGTCGATGAAAGTCTGCGAAAGCGGCTGGAAGAATTTTGCCGAAGCCAGAATATTCCCAGCATTGCCGTGCTTGACCCCATCCTCAAAACCATGGCGACGCATTTTGGCGTGCCTTCGGCCCAGGCCCCCGGCAAGCAGCATGAGCTTGATGCCGAATATTTCGCCCGTATCGATGCGATGGATTATGCGCTGGCGCAGGATGACGGCCACGGCACTGATCATCTGGCTGAAGCCGACGTCATTATTCTGGGTGTCTCGCGTACGTCCAAGACACCCACCTGCATTTACCTGGCTAATCGCGGTATTAAAGCGGGGAATATTCCGCTTATCCCCGGCCATCCGATGCCGATTGAACTCACCAAATTGCCAAAACCGATGATCGTGGGATTGACCAAGGATCCGGACAGCCTTGTTGAAATTCGCCGTAACCGGCTGCATTTATTGCAACAGAATGACCGTACTCATTATATCGATCCCGAAAAGGTACGCGAAGAAGTTCAGGAAGCGCGGCGCTTCTTCGCCCGCATTGGCTGCCCTGTTATTGATGTCTCGCGGCGCTCGATTGAAGAAACATCGGCCGAGATTATGATGCTGCTTAATAAGCGGGCGCTGGAGAAACAATTGCAAACGCAGATACCGTCATGAGTGATGTTGTTCTCAAAGCAGGGGTAATGGGCTGGCCGGTTGAGCATTCGCTCTCGCCGCGACTGCATGGCTATTGGTTGGAACGGGCCCATATTAAGGGCAGCTATCTGCCGCTGGCTGTAGTACCCAATGATTTGTCTAATGCATTGAAATCATTAAAAGAAAATGGATATCGTGGCGTCAACCTAACCGTACCCCATAAGGAAGCGGCAATGGCTATCGTCGATGATATCGATGATATAGCCCGGCGCGTTGGTGCCATTAATACGGTGGTTGTTTGTGAAGACGGTAGTCTCGAAGGGCGTAATACCGATGCCTATGGTTTTAGCCAAAATTTGTTGTCAGCGCAGTTTCAGCATCAGGATAGGCCTGCCGTTATTCTGGGGGCGGGCGGTGCGGCCCGTGCGGCCATAGTCGCGCTAATGGATCTGGGTGTTCCGGAAATTCGCATCCTCAACCGTACGGAAGATAAAGCGCAAAATCTGGCGCGGGAATTTGGCAGCAGGCTTTCAGCCTATGCTCTCAGTAATGTGGACGCCTTAAAAGATGCATCGCTTCTGGTCAATGCAACATCGCTAGGCCTAAAGGGCCAGCCGCCGCTGGAAATTTTCCTCGGCACATTGCCGGTCGGTGCGCTGGTTACGGATATGGTCTATGCGCCACTGATGACGGATTTGCTGAAGCGCGCTGCCGCGCGCGGCAATAAAGTGGTAGACGGTCTTGGCATGCTGTTGCATCAGGCGCGGCCAGCTTTCAAGGCTTTCTACGGCGTCGATCCGGAAGTAACGCCCTCGCTTCGTTCTTATGTATTAGAGGGCACATGAAAAAACCATTCATCATTGGTCTTACCGGCGGCATTGGTATGGGCAAAAGTACGGCGGCGAAAATCCTGTCAGGCCTTGGCCTGCCGATTTATAATGCCGACAAGGCCGTTCATGACTTGCTCTGCAAAGGAGGCAAGGGCGTGAAGCCGGTCGCCAAACTTTTCCCGGAAGCCTTGAAGCGCGGCGCGATCGACCGTACGATTATCGGGCAATCTATTTTCCATAATCCTGCCAAGCTCAAGCAGCTGGAAAAAATCCTGCATCCGATGATCCATAAAGTTGAAAAGAATTTTATTGCGCAGGTGCAAAAACATAAAATTCCGGCGGCGGTGCTTGAAATTCCGTTGCTGTTTGAAACCAAGGGTGAAAAACGTTGCGATATCGTCATCTGCGTAACTGCCCCCCGCCCGATTCAAAAAATGCGAGTGATGGAACGTAAAAACATGACGGAAGCGCGGTTTAAGGCTATATTGAAATTACAAATGCCGGATGCGCAAAAGCGCAAAATGGCCGATTATGTTGTGCATACAGGTAAGGGCTATGTCGATACCAAGAAGCAGTTGAGGGGTATAATTGATAGATTAAAATTGCTGGAATAAGAGGTCGGTGATCAGAGTAGAAAGAGCGACTTCTCTTATTCTCTTCTAACGATACCAAGAATGGAAACCAGATAAATCTATGCGCGAAATCATCTTCGATACGGAAACAACAGGTTTTGATCCGCTGCAGGGACACCGCGTAGTAGAAATCGGCTGCGTCGAGCTTTTCAACCATTTGCCCACCGGCAAGACTTATCAGGTTTACCTTAATCCCGAACGCGATATGCCGGAAGAAGCGGCCCGTGTTCACGGCCTTACCGACGATTTTCTGAAAGACAAACCGCTGTTCGCCGAAGTCGTCGATCAATTTCTGGAATTCATCGGTGATGCGCCCTTGATCGCGCACAATGCCGGGTTCGATATGAACTTTATCAATGCGGAATTGAAACGCACCGGCACAAAAATGATTCCGCTGGAACGTGCCATTGATACGGTGGTGATGGCGCGCAAAATGTTTCCGGGCGCACCGGCATCGCTCGATGCCCTGTGTAAACGTTTTGGTGTCGATGCCTCTAACCGCCAACTTCACGGCGCTTTGCTTGACTCTCAGTTGCTCGCAGAAGTTTATCTGGAATTGCGCGGTGGCCGACAGCCGGATCTGGCGATAACAACCGAAATTATTGTTGAAGAAGCCAGTGTTGAAAGTGCGCCGCGCGAGCGGCGCATACCACGCCCGCATGCGCCGACCGAAGACGAGCTGAAAGCTCATGAAGCGTTTTTGACGCAGATCAAAGAACCGTTGTGGAAGCGGGCTTAAGCCCTACTTGTTATCTTTAAGATAATCGAAGAAGAAATCCATCGTGCGCTTGTTGGCGAGATCGGCTGCTTCTTTATTGTAATGCTCGCCGCCGATGCGGGCAAAAGCATGGTCGGCGCCTTCATAAATATAGGCTTTGATCACGGGATTGCGGGTGATGGAGCGCAGGATTTTCTGGCGAACGGGCTCGGGCATGTATTTATCCAGCGCCGCCATATGCAAAATCAGTGGCATGCGGATGTCGTAAATTTCATCCAGATATTTATCCAGCTCAATACCGTAATAGCTGACAACGGCGTCCACATCGCTGCGTGTCGCCGTAAGGAAGGCAAGCTTACCACCGAGGCAATAACCAACCGCGCCGATCTTACCGCTGCAGCCTTTTAAAGAGCGGATATAGGCAATGGTTGAAAGCAGGTCGCGCACGCCGGCTTCAACATTAAAGCCGTAGAGCAAATCCATCGCCCGGTCCCATTCGGCCGGCGTTTTGTCGGTCAGTTGAATATTAGGTTCCTGCCGCCAAAACAGGTCGGGCGCTACGGCTATATAGCCTTGGGCGGCAAAATCATCGCAAATTTTACGGATGCCGGCATTGACGCCAAAAATTTCCTGAATAACGATGATGCCGGGGCCGTTACCACTGGCAGGCATGGCGCAATAGCCGCCGAATTCCTTGCCTTCGAGTGATTTAATCTTGATGTCGGTCATGGTCTGCCTCCTGAATTGAGGTGGCAGGTTAAGGATATTCGCCAATTTTGGCAATGTGGTTATAGGAATGGGTTTCGGTCGCACAATATATGCCTCTGGCCCCTGACCTCCAACAGCTATAGACTGGAGGCGGGTTTTAAACAAAGGGGTCCTTTCATGAAAGTTACCGTTAATGTGGAATGCTCACCTGAAGAGGCGCGGGCTTTTATGGGCCTCCCCGATGTGCAGCCGATGCAGGCGGCCTTGATGAAAGATCTTGAAAACCAGCTGCGCAGTAATATTCAGGCGATGAACCCTGAATCCCTGATCAAAACCTGGATGCCTGCCAGCATGCAAGGGGCGGAACAGTTGCAGAAAATGTTCTGGTCGCAGCTCCAGCAAACCATGTCTGGCATCACCAATGCTACCGGCAATGCCATGACCAGTTTTGCCGAGCGCAAACCAAAAGATTAATCATGACAGCAGAACAGCCGCTTTATTTTCGGCAGCATATTTTTTGTTGCACTAACCAGCGCCCGCCGGGCCACAAGCGGGGCTGCTGCGCCGAAAAAGGTGCGGAAGATTTGCGCAACTATATGAAAAAGCGCGCCAAGGAAATGGGGATTAAAGATATAAGGGTTAACGGCGCAGGATGTCTTGACCGCTGCGAACTTGGTCCTTGCATTGTTGTTTACCCTGAAGGCGTCTGGTATTCGCCTAAAAACGAGGCCGATATCGACGAAATCCTTGTTAAGCATGTGCAACAAGGGGGTCGGGTCGAAAGGTTAATGCTACCGCCGAGTGAATAAGAAACAATGAAAGTATTTTTTGCGCTGTTCAAGAGTGAGTCAACGATGATTTAATGCCCTCTGCATTTAAAGGAATAACAGGGGGAAATTTAATATGTCCGCTTATTTTGAGTCTGAAATTTACGATCTGGATTGCATTCAGTTGCCGCTTGATGGCGAAAATGGCCCGCTATCCTTTTTCCAGTCTTTGCAGAAAGACCAATCACCCGCGGCTACGAAATGTGGCGCGCTTATTAAAACAGATAATGGCTGGAAGGTCCTTTTGTCTGCCCTTTAAAATTTGCAATCCTGCTCTAGGCAAATTCACCAATAAGGCATAATGCTTATTTGTGACAGATTTTAAAACCATATTTGCTCTTGCCTCTGCCGCAGGCCGCGGCGGCGTTGCCGTATTTCGCATTTCGGGTTCGGATGCGACGCAGGTCATTACAAAAATTTGCCGTCCTTCTGAGTTGCCCAAGCCGCGCGAAGCAAGTGTACGCAAAATCAAACATCCCGAAAATGGCAGCGTGATTGACGAAGCGCTTCTACTTTATTTTAAAGCGCCCAACAGTTTTACCGGCGAAGATGTTGTCGAACTTCACACCCACGGCGGCCGCGCAATCGCCCACGCCGTGACCGAGGCGCTTGGCGCATTACCAAATTTTCGTTTGGCGGAACCCGGCGAATT
>JABDAH010000021.1 GCA_013289265.1 Alphaproteobacteria bacterium | reverse complement strand
CCCAGTGAGCCGTAAACTTCGTCCGTCGAGACATGCAGAAAGCGAAACTGCTTTTGTTTTTCGGCTGGCAGTGTTTTTAAATATTGCCGCGTTATTTCCAGAAGGGAATAAGTACCGACAATATTGGCTTGCAGGAAATCACCGGGACTGTCGATTGAACGATCCACATGTGTTTCCGCCGCAAGATGCATAATGCCATCCGGTTTTGACTGCACCATGATTTCCATGATCTTGGCGCCGTCGCAGATATCGGCTTCTACCAGCATGAAATCGCCGTCGCCTTTCAGGCTTGCGACTGACTCACGCGTGGCGGCATAGGTCATTTTGTCGATGCCGATGACACTTGCAATTTTATGGGAGCGCAGGTAACGGCAAACGGCAGAGCCGATAAAACCCGCAGCGCCTGTGACGATGATGGTGCTCATGCTGACTTACCACTCGATGCGGGGAAAATCTTTAAAGCTCGAAAGTTTCTCGTCCTTGCCGGATAAAATGGCGTCTTCAGCTTTAACGGGCCAGTTGATTTTCAGATCCGGATCGTTCCAGATCACGCCGCATTCGCTGCCGGGCACATAAAGGCTCGACATCTTATAAAGAACAACGGTGTTGTCTTCCAAGGTGCAGAAGCCATGCAGGAAGCCGACAGGTATAAACATCTGCGTGACTTCGTCCTGCGATAATATCGCGCTGACATGCTGGCCATAAGTGGGGGAACGGGGGCGCACATCAATCGCTACGTCCAAAATCTTGCCGCGCAAAACGCGCACCAGCTTTGCCTGCGCATGCGGGGGCTTTTGGCTATGCATGCCACGCACTGTGTTTTTGCGCAGCGACATGGACTGGTTTTCCTGCATGAATTTGATGGGAAGGCCGAGCCCCTCCATCTGCTTCTCATGCACTATTTCGGTGACATAGCCGCGGTCGTCGTGATGCAGCTTTGGCATCAGCAACTTAACGTCTGGGATGGCGAGTTCTTTAACGGTAATCATTGAGTTGCTGGTTGTTAGTTGCTAGTGGTTAGCGGTCGAGGTGCTTACCTTAAATTATTGGCTTTCTGATCACAACCCAAGAACTAACGCTTATTGCTAATAACTGGCAACCAGGGACTGCTCAATTTCCATGTCCGCCGCATCTGTCACATCTGTCATTATGGTTAGTTACCACACTGGCCCCGTCCTGTTTGAGGCGGTGACCAGTGTTTTAAATCAGTCTGCGCCGGTTGAATTGTGCCTTGTCGATAACGGCAACCCGCCGGAAGTAGTATTGCGGCTGCAGGCAATGGCTGCAGTTGATAGCCGCATTCGTTTCATTACCGGCTACGGCAATGTGGGGTTTAGCCGCGCCTGTAATCTGGGCGCTCGGGCGGCGACAGGCGATCATCTGCTGTTCCTTAATCCGGATAGCAAGCTGGAGAGTGATGCGCTGATGCGCCTGCATAAGCACGCCTCTGTGTTAAGTCGCCCCTTTATGATCGGTGCGCGGTTGCTGGACGAGCAGGGTAAGGATCAGCGTGGGTGCCGTCGCGCTCTGTTGACGCCAAAGACGGCGTTGATCGAGGCGTTGCATCTCGGATTTTTATTTCCAAAGGAGCGTCTTAATTTTAATCACGAGCCTTTACCTGCGCAACTTACCCCCATTCCTGCAATCAGTGGCGCTTTCATGTTTTTGCCGCGTGACGATTTTTGGACTATTGGTGGCTTTGACGAAGAATATTTCCTGCATGTCGAAGATCTGGATCTATGTTTTGCTTTCCGCAAGGCAGGCGGCGAGATTTACTTCGCGCCGGATATCATCGTGACCCATATCGGCGGCACCAGCCACGCAACCACAGCCTTTATTGAGAAAAATAAAGCGCGAGGTTTTGTGCGCTATTTCCACAAGAATTTTGCTGATTATCCGGTTTTGCTGATACTTTTGCTAAATGCGGCGGTTTGGCTGCGTATGAGATTGAAATTAATGATGGTAAGGGACAATAAATGAGGTATTATAATACCGCAATTAAATTATAGGCTAAAAACCGCATTTATATTGACATGCCCCTTCTCAATTCGTACAAAGCCGCACCGCAAATGCGGAATAAAGGAGAAAATTATGGCTGCAAAAATCAGACTATCTAAACCAAGCGTCCAGACGCAATCGTTCAGCATGCGTCATCAGGATGTCAAGAAATCATGGGTTGTTGTTGACGCCGACGGCGTCATTCTCGGTCGTTTGGCTGCTACCATTGCAACTATGTTGCGTGGCAAGCATCGCCCGACCTTCACACCTTCGGTTGATTGCGGTGACAATGTCATCGTCATCAATGCCGAAAAAGTGAAGATGACCGGCAAGAAAGCAACCGACAAGGAATTTTTCTATCACACCGGTCATCCCGGCGGCATCAAGGGCCGTACCCGCGCCAGCATTCTGGCCGGTGCGCATCCTGAACGCGTGATCGAAAAGGCCGTTGACCGTATGTTGCCGCGTGGCCCGCTGGGTCGCCGTCAGCTCGGCAACCTGAAGGTCTATAAGGGCGCGGAGCATCCTCATGCTGCGCAGAACCCAACCAAGATCGATTTCGCCGCACGCAATCCTAAGAACAAGAGGGCTTAAGAATGGCAACCACACGCAAACCAACTTCGGCGAAGCTTTCCGAAATCAAGGCGACTGTCAAAGAAAAGGCAGCCGTTGAAGCTAAAGCCGCTGCTCCTGCTGAAGCCATGAAGGCTGCACCTGGCGAGCATGTCCGCAAGCTCGACAAGCATGGCCGCGCCTATGCTACCGGCAAGCGTAAGAACGCAATCGCCCGTGTCTGGATCAAACCAGGCAATGGCAAGATCGTTGTTAATGGCCGCGAACTGAAGGTTTATTTCGCACGTCCTGTGTTGCAGATGGTTGTGAACCAGCCTTTCTCAGTCGCTGACCGCGCAAACCAGTTTGATGTTGAATGCCTCGTTGTCGGCGGCGGTCTGTCAGGCCAAGCCGGTGCTGTAAAGCACGGCATCTCGAAGGCTCTGACTTACTTCGAACCAGAACTGCGCAAGCCTCTGAAGCTTGCTTTGTTCCTGCGCCGCGATCCGCGCATTGTTGAACGTAAGAAGTATGGCCGCGCGAAAGCACGTCGCCGCTTCCAGTTCAGCAAGCGTTAAGATCAGAATATATTCTACGGATTTGGGCCACCTTCGGGTGGCCCTCTTCTTTTGTGGTGGTTAGCCCGTCTTGCTGCCCGATGCCTGGTCGTAGATATCCTGCAGCGTCATACGTAATTTGACGCGCAATGCCATGCGGTCCTGCACGGCTTTGGGCAGGTCGGAGAGTTTCAGGACGTTTTTCTTCAGCAGCACCATGATGATATCTTCAACGGCGCGCGCCATTTCATTATCGGTGCGGCGCAGTTCGCTGAGTGTTTCCTCGACCTGCTGCGGGTTTTGCCCGTGAGCTTTGAGGAATTCAATGACATCTGGATGGCTGTGCGGCAAAACCTCAACGCCGGGGACGGCGCGCGCGCTGGCGCGAATAATCTTTCCGGTCTCGTCGCGCGTGATATAGGGCATGAGAACTCGCTGGTTAGATAGGGGTACCCTAGGCATATAATCTTGCCGATTTATTAATGCACAGTTTTCCGCGCCCTGCATGCGATTTGGCACTGGATTCATACGCCGCAGTGCTCTAGAAAATGCCTCCCGCTTACACACCCCTTTAAGGAGCTTTTGATTATGGCCGAGACGTCTGGCGAAATTTCATCGGAACGCTTGAAATCCTTTATTAAACGTATCGAAAAGCTCGAAGAAGACAAAGCTGCTGTCGCTGAAGACTTGAAAGAAGTCTATTCCGAAGCCAAAGGCACGGGCTTTGATACCAAAATTATCCGCAAGGTCATCAGCCTGCGCAAAATGGAAGTCGAAAAACGCCGCGAAATGGACGAATTGCTCGATCTTTACAAATCAGCCATTGGGATGGATGAATAGGTCCGTCTCTAATCACGGGTAACCTGTGTCTGCTCCAGCCAACTTCTTTCTTCGCAATCTCTGGTATTACGCACTGCCGTCTTCTTCGTTGAAGAAGGGTAAGATGCTGGACAAGCTTTTGCTGGATGAACCCGTACTGTTTGGCCGCGACGATCAAGGTAAGGTTTTCGCCCTGCGTGATATCTGTCCGCATCGTGGCATGCCTTTATCCTGCGGCTCTTTCGATGGCAGGGAAGTCGAATGCTGCTATCACGGCTGGCGCTTTAACGGGGAAGGGGCTTGCACCGCCATTCCTGCGCTGACAGGGCATGAAAATATCGATCCCGGTAATATCAAGGTACGTTCTTACCCTGTGCGTGAATCGCAAGGTGGCATCTGGATTTTTATGGAAGATCCCAAGGTTAAAGTAATCGAGTTGCCGCCGCTGCCTGTGGTTCCGGATATTGGCGGTGCCGAAAAGCCCGCTATATGCGAAGTGATGCATTTCCCCTGTCATATCGATCATGCTGTGGCTGGCTTGATGGACCCTGCGCATGGCCCGTTTGTACACACATCCTGGTGGTGGCGTTCGCGCGGATCGATACATGAAAAGGCCAAGCCGTTTGGTCCGTCGCATTTTGGCTTTACGATGCTGCGGCATAGGCCTTCATCCAATTCCTTCGCCTATAAATTACTGGGCGGAGTGCCAGAGACGGAAATTTCTTTCCAGCTGCCGGGTGTGCGTATCGAACATACCCGCACCGGCAAAAATGTGGTTTGCAATTTGACTTGCGTTACACCGATTAACGAGAATGAGACCGAAATCACGCATTTGATTTATACAAATATTGGCTGGTTAAAGCTATTTGCGCCGATCGTCAAAATTTTTGCGCGGCGTTTTCTCAATCAGGATAAATCAGTGGTGGTCAAGCAGCAGGGTGGTCTGAAATATGAACAGAACCTGATGCTGATCCGTGACGCCGATACGCAGGCGCGTTGGTACATGCAATTGAAAAATGAATTCGCACGCGCACAGGCGGAAGACCGCGCGTTCAATAACCCGGTGAAGGAAACGGTGCTGAGGTGGCGGAGTTAGCCTAGGGGCTTGGCTTTACTAGTACCGCTGCAGCTTCTGAGCTTATTTCATAAACCCCCTCACCATAACGCATGTCACAGAGTATGGTGAGTGTTTCGCGCAGAGACGGACGAAACAGGGGTGACTTCATTTGCTGTAGAAAATCAACCATCGCTTTGCCGGTTAGCTTGGGGATGGCGTCCCTAACCGTTTTGATCAGGTTTTCCAGGTTCATTCCTTTGTGACGAACGACCACTGCGTTATCGGCATCGATGTGATGTGAAATATAGAACATATTTTCACCCACCGAGACGCATTGGTTGAATAATGCCACTCTTTCGTGGAAATCTTCAGGAGCAAGGTGAAATGTCGATTGATCGATAAATGCGCGCAGTCTTGATCCGACATACAGATATTGAAAATATTCCAATTCTAGAAATTTTTTGCTGGTGTTGGCGGGATCAGCTGGGGTGGAAAGTGCTCCACGCAAACTAATATAAGCATCAACTAATGTTTGCCGTTCATCACTATCGACGTTTCGGGGAAAAAAGATTGCATCAAGCTGCGGCTTTGTAATTCCAAACTTTTCAGTGATAGCTTGATGGGCAATATTGCTCACATCCTCCCAATTGTTAGGGTTTGTCACTTGTGCATCTGTAAGTAGCAAAGCGTAAATGTTATCAACTAAAGCCATGGTTCCCTCTAAACATTAAAATATACGCATCCTCATATCATGCGGAGTTGCCTATTAGAACAGGAAAAGATATTGGAAATTCAAACTGTTGCCAGCTTTTATGTCTTCGACGGCATATATTTTGCCAAAATTTCGTCGATCGGGCCGAAGGCGATGAGCTTGCCGTGTTCCATGAAGATGGCCTTGTTGCAGAGCGATTTCAGTAAATCAATCTGATGCGAGGCCATAACCAGAACTTTTGATTTTTCCGCCAGCTCGCTAAGGCGCTTCTTGGCTTTCTGAATAAATTCTTCATCCAGCGTCGAGATCCATTCATCCAGCAAAATAATCTCCGGCTGTTTGCAGGTCGCGATTGAGAAAGCGAGACGCAGAACCATGCCGGATGAATAAGTGCGCAGCGGCATTTGCAAATAGTCGCCGAGGCCACTGAATTCGGCAATCGACGGAGCAAATTGTTTGATTTCATTCAGGCTCATGCCATTAAATAATCCGCGCAGGACGATATTCTCATGCCCCGTGGCTTCGCCTTCCATGCCCATAACCAGATCGAACAAGGCTGCTGTTTTGCCGTAAACGGAAATATGGCCGTAGCTGGGCTCATATACGCCGCTGAGGACGCGCAGCAGGGTTGTCTTTCCCGCGCCGTTATGGCCGAGGATACCGACACGGTCACCGTCTTTTAGCTCCAGTGTCAAATCGCTGATCGCCTCAATCACAACCAGATTATTCCTGCCCTGCGATATACGGCCACCTGTGGTGATATCCAGCACGCGGCGTTTGAGCGACCGGTTGCCGAGGCTGTAAATCGGGAAATGAACCGTAACATTGCGAAGGGATGCAAGCACCGACATGATTAAACCCAGTAAGCGATGCGCGCGCGAAAGCGGCGGAAGAGCATAAAGGTAACGGTGCTACCGATGATGCCGGTAACAAATGCGTAGACGTAGCTCCAGATGCTGGGCGCGTGTCCCAGCAGAGGCGCGCGCATCAGTTCCAGAAAATGGTAGAAGGGGTTAATCCAGACAATCCATATATGCGCGTCAAGCAGGCTCGGCGACCAGATCACCGGCGTTACGAAAAACACGACCTGCACAAGGCTGGTAATAATCGGTGTGATATCGCGAAACCGCGCGCAAAGCATGCCGAGAAACATAATCATCCAGAGGGCATTCCACAGAAGCAATGCCAGGCTGGGGATCAACAAGACTAAATAAACGCCTGGCCAGATGCCGAAGATTATTGCCACGACAATATAAACGACAAAATTATGGGCATAGATAATCATATGGCGCGTTAGTGTGCGCATGGCGTAAGTCGTATAAGGCAGGCGTATCTGTTTAATAAAGGATGCCGAGTGGGCAAAAGTAGTGCAGGCATCCTGCATAAGGGTCGACATCAGCGACCATTGCATCAGGCCAAGCGTCAGGAACGGAAAATATTCGTGTGCTTCGGTTTTCAGCAGATGGCTGTAAACGATGCCCATGGCAACAATCATGATGCCCATGCTGATGCTCAGCCAGAAGGGGCCGATCACAGAGCCGCGGTAACGCAGTTTGATGTCCTGCCATGCCATTGTCAGCCATAAAGGGGCGCGCTGAAATGTTTCTATGATGTCGCGCTGCGCGGCAGCTGTCGACGGACCGCCGCTGGCTTGGTAAAAGGCTGGCGAGGTTTTGGCTGGAATCAGAGTGGTATCGGTCATGGCGGCAAGCATGTAGGAAAAGGAACTATATCCGTGTATAAACGAAAAAGCCGCAAAGCACAGGACATTTTTCACCGATGAGCTTCGTTCTTTCCAAACTTTTCTGGGTGTTCTTTTCACCCGCCAATATCCTTGTTTTGCTACTGCTGCTGGGTGTTTTTCTGGCATCGGCGCGACGCAACAGCTGGCAGTCCGTGGGGCATAAAATATGCTTCGATGTGGCGCTTTTGTTCTTTCTGATCGCTGTTTTTCCGGTTGGCGACTGGATGCTGACACCGCTCGAAAATCTTTTTCCTGCCAGCAAGCCTGACCATGTTGACGGTATTATCCTGCTTGGCGGCGATGAGAAGCCATTACTTAGCGAAAAACGCGGGCAGCCCGTGGTTTTTGATTCGCTGCATCGGTATGTCGAATTTACCCGGCTAGCTAAAGAATATCCTCAAGCTAAACTGGTTTTTAGCGGTGGTTCCGGACGGTTAGCACCCGAAGCTAAACTAAAAGATGCTGAAGTAGCCAAGCGGGAGTTGGCCTCAATGAGTGCGCCTGTCGACCATATAATTTTTGAGGATGCATCCCGCAATACGCGCGAGAACGCGACCAAATCGGCAGAAATTGTGAAGCCAACGCCGCAGCAAAACTGGCTGCTGGTAACCAGCGCCTGGCATATGCCGCGTTCTATGGCGGTTTTTCGCAAAGCCGGATGGAATGTTTATCCGATGCCTGCGGGTTATATGACGGGAGGCGATCTGGTATTAAAGCCGCAGCTCGATATTGAAGATCATCTCAAGAAAATGACAATCGCGATGCATGAATATTATGGGCTGATAGCCTACCGCCTGCTTGGATATACGGACATGCTATGGCCGCAATGAGATTCTTTAGCGTTATAGCGCTGGTTGCTTTTTGTACTTCTGTGCAAGCCGCGCCGCTCCAGAATAACGCAACGACAAATGGTTTTGCGCAGTGGCTGCAGGTTCTGGAGCAGGATGCCGTCGCCAATGGCATCAACCCCGAAACAGCGCATGCCGCGCTTAGTCATGTCATCCTTGACAACCGGGTTATAGCTTTGGACCAAAAACAGCCGGAAACGACAATTACTTTTGATACCTATATGCGTCGCATCGTTACGCAATCACGCATAGAAGCGGGACGGCAGTTGCTGGATAAGTATGGCGATAAACTGAATGAAATCAGCCAGCATTACGGCGTGCAGCCGCAGGTTATTGTTGCCCTCTGGGGAATGGAAAGCAGCTTTGGCCGCAATAGCGGTGATTATAATATTGTCGATTCACTCGTGACGCTTGCTTACGAAGGTCGCCGCGCGGATTTCTTTCGCAAGGAATTATTCAACGCTCTGCGTATTCTGGATAATGAACATATTCCCGCCACGGCTTTGCGTGGCTCGTGGGCCGGGGCGATGGGGCAGTGTCAGTTCATGCCCTCAACCTACCTGCGCTACGCTGTCGATTATGACCAGAATGGCGTCAAGGATATTTGGTCCGATCCTTCAGATGTTTGGGCATCGATTGCCAATTACATCGCAGCCGAAGGCTGGCGCAGCGATCTGACCTGGGGCAGAGAAGTGGAGCTGGATCAGGATATCCCTGCGTCCGATGTTGGTCTCGACCATCAGCATACGCTGGCCGAATGGCAGCAGCGCGGCGTGCATAGCCTAAATGGCGATAATTTGCCCAATAAGGCCTTATCAGCGTCGCTTATTCAACCGGACGGTCCGGATGGACGAAGCTTTCTGGTCTATGATAACTTTCGCGCCTTGATGCGATGGAATCGCTCGACCTATTTTGCAACTGCTGTTGGCCTGCTGGCGGATCGGATTGAGGAATGAAGAAAATCACCCGACTTACAGCACTCATTGGCTTGATGCTTATGGCGGCTTGCGCCTCGCATAACGCGCCGCAGAGAGGCGCTGCTGTTCCTACCTACAAGGTAGGCCAGCCTTATGAGATCAGCGGCAACTGGTACTATCCCAAGGAAGACTATAGCTACGACGAAACCGGCATTGCATCCTGGTACGGGCAGGATTTCCATGATCACGCGACTGCTAACGGCGAAATTTTTAACAAAAACGAACTCACTGCTGCGCATAAAACGCTGCCCCTACCGACCTTGGCGCGTGTAACTAATCTGGATAATGGCCGTTCCATCGTTGTACGCATTAATGACCGTGGACCTTTTTCGGGGGCGCGTATTATCGATGTGTCGCAGCGCGCCGCGCAGTTGTTAGGATTTGAGCAAAACGGCACCGCAAAAGTGCGCATTCAGGTTCTGGCGGATGAAAGCAAGGCTATCGCCGATGCCATGCGTCATTACGGCACCAATGCGCCAACGCAGGTGGCCTCAGCCGCGCCTTCGCCCGCAAGTTCAAGCATAGAGCCTGTGCAGACGCAGACTTTGGAGCCCGTGCAGACAACGCCTGCGATCCATCAACAATTGCTGGAAACAAAGCCTGTGGCGGAAGTGGTGCAGGTCCCCGTTACAGGGCCGCACCAGATATATGTGCAGGCGGGGTCCTTCACTGTACCTGAAAATGCCACAAAGCTTCAGCATAGCCTGGCAAGCCTGGGGCATGCGTCGGTTACAAATGCCGTCGTCAATGGTAAGCAGTTCTACCGTGTCAGGGTTGGACCGATTGCTACGGTCGAACAGGCTGATGCCATGATTTTGCGCGTAAAACAGGCGGGTGTCGCAAGCCCGCGCACTGTTGTTGATTAAGGAACCAAGAGAGACATGAAAAAGTTTTTCCTTTTGCCACTATCCCTTCTGTTTTTCACTTTGCCTGCCATTGCGCAGACGGCGGCGCCCGCAACTGGTCCGGCACCCGTCGAAACGGCAGCCAAGCAGGCCATTCTGGTCGATGCCGCTACAGGCATGACCTTGTTTGCCAAGGATGCCGATACGCAAATGCCGACATCGTCGATGAGCAAGATGATGACGATGTATCTGGTGTTCGATGCCATCAAGAACGGCAAGTTGAAAATGGATGAAGAATTACCGGTGAGCGAGCATGCCTGGAAGCAGGAAGGTTCCCGTATGTTCCTAAATGTGGGGCAGCGCGCCAAGGTCGAAGATTTGATCCGCGGCGTGATCGTGCAGTCCGGCAATGATGCTGCCGTGACTTTTGCCGAGGCTCTGGGGTCAGGCTCCGAATATACATTCGCTGATATGATGAATGAAAAAGCCAAGGTTCTTGGTATGAATAATAGCCATTTCATGAATGCGACGGGCTTGCCCGATCCGCAGCATTATTCCACGGCACGTGATCTGGCGACTTTGGCAGTCGCGCTGATCCGTGATTTCCCGGAGGATTACCATTATTTTTCGGAAGTGGAATTTACCTATAACAACATCAAGCAGGGAAATCGTAACCCGTTGCTTTACCGCAATATGAATGTGGATGGTTTGAAAACCGGCCATACGGATGTCGGCGGCTATGGTCTGACGGCATCGGCCATTCGTGGTGGTCGTCGCCTGGTTTTGGTATTGAACGGCATGTCGGATATGCAGGCTCGTGCCGATGAGTCAGCACATGTACTTGACTGGGGCTACCGCGAATTTGGTTTTTATCCTGTTGCGAAAGCGGGTGACAAGCTGGCGGAAGCCAAAGTCTGGATGGGGCAGGCACAAACGGTACCTTTGATTTGCTCACAAGACGTGGCGCTGACTTTGCCACGTGCCGCGCGCGCGGGGTTGAAAACGGCGATTGCTTTTGAACAGCCGGTCTCAGCGCCCATTGCCAAGGGCCAGCAGCTTGGCACCTTAACGGTTACCGCACCGGGCATTGAGCCTAAAATGGTACCGCTGGTAGCAGGTAATGATGTGCCGCAACTTGGGTTTTTTGCGCGTATCGGTGTGAAGCTGCATTTAATGTTACATAAGGCTTAATACCCTATGGCGCGCGGTAAATTCATTACATTGGAAGGCGGCGAGGGCGCTGGCAAATCGACGCAGGCCAAGATGCTGGCCGAATTTCTGCGCAAGCAAGGGCATGAGGTAATTTTGACCCGCGAAGTAGGGGGATCGCCTGCCGCCGAAGAAATCCGCAAATTATGGCTGTCGCAGGACGAAGGCTATTGGGACCCGCTGGCTGAATTGTTCCTGATTTTCGCCGCCCGTCGAGAGCATCTAACCCGCACCGTATGGCCAGCACTGAAACGCGGCGCATGGGTTGTCAGCGACCGTTTTGTGGATTCATCCTATGCCTATCAAGGCAATACAAAAAAAGGCCCTGGCCCCGATATTGTCAAAAAACTATATCAGCAAATCGCGGGTAAATTTGAGCCTGATCTGACCTTGCTGCTGGATCTGCCGGTGACCGTAAGTATGGATCGGGTTAAATCGCGCGGCGGCTGGAATGACCGCTATCAGTTGAAGGCGGCGCCTTTTCATCGTGCGCTACGTAAAACTTATCTGGCTTTGGCCAAGAAAAATGCGCGACGCATCAAGGTAATTGATGCCAGCCAGAATGCCGAAGGCGTAGCCAAAGCTATTGCTGCGACCGTTACCAAACAATTCAAGCTGAAGAAATGAGCGATTTAACCCCCATCCATAACCCGCATCTGGTCGGCCATGATGATGCCATGCAGCAGGTTGCGGAGGCTTTTGCATCCGGGCGCATGCACCACGCATGGATGATTGCGGGGATCGAAGGCATCGGCAAAACAACGCTCGCTTACCATATCGCACAGCATGTTTTGTCAGGCGGTGACAATCCCATCGGCAAGCTGAATATGAACCACCGCGTCGCGAAGCTGATCACAGCTGAAGCGCATCCCGATATGCTGGTGGTCAGGCGCGCGACGGATGATAAAACCGGCGAGTTGCGTAATGTGATCGTTGTTGATGATGCGCTGAAAATTGCATCCTTCCTGCACAAAACTTCAACCCATGGCGGCTGGCGGGTGGTCATTATTGATGAGGCGCATGCCCTCAACCGTCACGGCCAAAATGCCATTCTGAAAATTCTGGAGGAACCGCCCGCGCGGGTTCTGATCCTGATCACGGTGACAACACCCGGCGCTTTGCTGCCGACTATCCGCTCGCGTTGCCGTGTATTGCAATTGGCGCCACTGGATGCCGCACATATGAAAAACATCCTGATGCGCTCGGCTATGGATTTGGCGCCGAATGATATGGATAAACTGATTGGTCTGTCGCGCGGCAGTATCGGTTTCGCACTTAAAATTCTCCGCACTGAAACGCTGCCTTTGTTTGAGGAACTGCTTGCGCTTCTTTCCGGCGCTACCCTCGATACGCCGCGCCTGCACAAGCTAGCGGACCAAATCAGCCGCAAGGCCGATGCTGAAAGTTTCGACGTGGTGCGAAGTTTGTTGATCGAACATCTGCGGCAAGCCGCCCGTGATCTCGCTCTGGAGACCAACCCTGCTTATCGGATTAATGGCAAAATCCAATTGTGGGACCGTGTACGTGTTACCTTCGGTATGGCCGATACGGGTAACCTTGACCGCAAACTGGCCCTTATTAATGCTGTTAATGACATTCGCAGCGCGGCCTAAGCCTTAATAATTCCTAAAAATGCAATGCACGAAATGTTAACCCTCTCCAGTTAGAAGGGTATTTCTCAATTCTTCAGAAAATCGGACGATCAAGGTTAGGGACATGGTTGCTGAATATGCCAAGCCAATGCTGGACGTGGGATCGCCGCGTGTCCTGAACGTCAATGTTTTGACACGCCGCATTCTTTCCAAAACGCCGGATGTCGTTCCTTTCTTTGGCAATAAGCCGCTCAATAAAATGGTGATCATCAAGGACACGCTGCCGGAATCACTGCGGCACCTGTCTAATTCTGCGATCGGTACCAAGCTCTATTTCCCTTTTAATGAGAATGATGTTTACGAAGGCGGACGCACGATCTTCGTCAGTGATAAGCAGCTGGAGCCAGCGCTGATCGAAATGTTCGGTGAAGGCGCGCTGTCCAAACCCGCTTTGGCACAGGATTTTCGCATTATGCGGGTGCTAGACAGATTGCCGTCGCTTGATCCCTTTTTGTTAAAGGATGTTTTTCTCAACGAAAAAATCGCTATTGATGAAGCTTATTTCAATATCGATAAAGACATCTGGAAACAAATTGAGACCTTCATTTTGCAACGGTTTGAGCCCGTTGTTGCTGCGGCCTTCCCGGATGCGCTTGCATCAGATGAAAAAGCGCGGAGCCTGATTGAGAAAATATGGGAAGCACGTGACCTGGACGCCTTAGGGCCGCTGATTGATGCTTTTCGCCTGCCTAAGGCGGAGGCTCTGGATATTTTCTCGGCGTGGAAAGGCATTAATTTCTATGCTTTCCAATATGAACAAGCAAAAGGCCAGTTTGTTACATTCCTGACCTGGCTCAAGAATTTACAGCCGCCGCTAGCATCTTTATCCGCGCAGGACCGTGCGGAGTTTAAGGTGTTGCTGGAGGATGCACGTAATCAGTTGCGCATCGAATGGCAAAGGGCTGACGGCATATTGAAGAACTATCAGGACAGCTACGACAAAATGTTCAGGCAGAAAGTCAGCTCAGCTGAGTTCGTCGCCTTCCTTAAAAACAGCAGCAAGCATTATTGGGATTTAGGCAATAGCCTGGGCAAAACCGGGCATGCGACCTATTGCTGGGATATGATGACCAAGCGCTTTGCTGAAAGAAAACTGCCGTGGGAGCCATTGCTGGAACTGGTTACCTTGCTTGGCAAAATCTTTAAGACCGACAAAAAGCCCACGACCAGCGTTTCCTGGTAAGCTTTTAAGCCCATTTTCTTTTCATACTATCAGTCAAAGAGGGAAGTTATCATGATGAGAACCGATCTAAACACACTCAATGCCAATTTTCCGAATAAGGCGATTCGCTTTGGTGTCGCAGCCATTGTAGTTTTGTTTTTGCTTACCGATGCCTTTGTCGAAGTCGGGCCCGGCCAGCGCGGCGTATTGCTGACATGGGGTGCGGTAAATCCTGGCGTGTTTGATCCCGGTCTGCATATCAAAATGCCTATCGCGCAAAAAGTTATCAAAATAAACGTGCAGGTTCAGAAATCGCAGGATCAGGAATCAGCCGCCAGCCTCGATCTGCAAGATGTTCAGACGACCGTTGCGACTAACTGGCATATTCTTCCGGCCGACGCGGAATGGGTTTACCAGAATATCGGCAACGAGGAATCGCTGGTCCAGAAAATCATCAATCCGGCAATCAGTAATGCGGTGAAGGCGGTATCCGCCCAGTCCAATGCAGAAGATCTGATCGTCCATCGCGACGTCGTTCGTAACAAGATTGACGATGCCATAACAGGTGAGCTGAAAAAATATCGGATTGTCGTGGATTCCGTGAATATCGTTGATTTCCATTTCGGCCATGAGTTCGCACAGGCTATTGAACAGAAACAGGTTGCCCAACAGCATGCCCAGCAAGCCGAGTATGAGCTGCAACGGGCCAAGGTTGTGGCGCAGCAGAAGATCGTGGAAGCGCAAGCGCAATCAGAATCGCAGAAGCTTTTGCAGGCCACCATTACGGCGGACATTATTCGCCAACAGGCGGTCGCCAAATGGAACGGTGTCCTGCCTCAGGTTATCGGCAGCAACGGGGTCATGCCAATGATCGGCAATCTAAACCCGGCGGCAAAAGGCGAATAACCGCTAAGTTATTAGTGCTTCCTGCTTTTATGGCGGGCGGCTTTATGCGGTTTCAGCTTCAGCACGTTCTTTTTGATGTCCACGATTTCAGGACGTTCGCCGTGAACCCGCAGATCTTCGTCTGCCTTGGCTAAAGCGGCATCGTATTTCTTCTGGTCGGCTAGGCTGCGGATTGTGCCTTCGGCAAACAGGACATTGTCCGGATAACGTTGCAACCCTTCTGCGTAAATGGCTTCGGCTTTGTCATATTGTTTCAGGTTACGGTAAGCATGGCCTGCAGCTTCCAACACGTAATCAGGCTGTTCGCCGGAAGGCAGTGTCTTGTAAAGCGCAACAACTTGTTCGTCGTTGCCGCCTTGCCAATCCAGCGTCGCCAGATAGTCACGCGTCAAAGTCGCATCGTCATTATGCTGTGTGTACAGGTCATGGAAACGTGAAACGGCTTCCGGATAGGATTGCTGGCGTGCCAGCTCAACTGCTTTTTGTTCGTCACGTTTGAAGATGGCTTGCAGAATATCGCCTTTGGCCGCCACAATTGGCTGACGGTTGCCATGTTTGGCAATGTCATCATTAGCTTTGGCAAGAGCGTCTTCCAGATTATTCTGGTCGGCGATACAGCGGATTTCACCTTCGACAAACAGGACATTATCCGGATATTTCTTCACGCCCATGCGGTAGACATTCAGGGCTTTGTCGGTATCACCCAGTCTGCGATATGAATGACCGACTGCAGCCAAAACATAATCAGGTTCCTGTTCAGGCAGCGTGTCGTACAGATCAACGGCTTGTTGATCGTGGCCTGCCCAGCTGAGAACGCTGGTGTAGTCGCGGGTTACTTCAACATCGCGCTTATCGCGCTTATGCAGCTTTTCCAGAATAGCCAGCGCTTCTTCGTATTTGCCCTGGCGTGCCAGATCAACGGCGCGTTCTTGCTGCGATGAAGGAATTTTGCGCATGGGGCTTAGGAAGCTGCGCAGCTTGGCCAAAATTTGCTCAGGAACCGTTACAGGTTTCGCGGGGGCATCGGCAACCGGTGCATCCGCGGGCGCTGCATCCGTCTGAGCGTAGGTGGAAGTAATACCGCAGGTTAGAAGAGCGATAACAAAACAGGTAACAAGCGCGAGGCTGGAGGCATTTTTCATAAGCTAATCCTGTCAACAATGAAGCGAAGAATGGGTGATTCTGTAGGTTTTTTATGAGGTTAAATCAAGAGGCTTGCCGATTTAGCTCTTTAAAAGGATTAAGAGGTAACAAATTTTTTTGAGCGTTTGGAGAGAAAAACCAGTTAAGTATATGAAATTCAATAGTATTTATAATTAATGGCTTCGTTTGCGGCCATTATCCAAATCGAACAAATCGGCTAGCTGTTCCATCATAACGCTGCCGAGCTGCTCGGTATCTGAGATGGTAACGGCGCGGCGGTAGTAGCGCGTGACATCGTGCCCGATACCGATAGCCGTCAGTTCAACGTCGGATTTGCTCTCGATCCAATCGATGACAGCGCGTAAATGCTGTTCCAGATAATTGCCGGGATTGACCGACAAGGTGGAATCGTCAACGGGTGCGCCGTCGGAAATAACCATCAGGATGCGCCGCTGTTCCGGCCGCGCCATCAGCCGCGCATGCGCCCAGAGCAAGGCTTCGCCGTCGATATTTTCTTTCAGCAACCCTTCGCGCAACATGAGGCCGAGATTGCGGCGTGCATGCCGCCAAGGTTCATCCGCGGCTTTATAAATAATATGCCGCAGATCATTCAGGCGGCCAGGCAGGGGATGCTTGCCGGTTTTCACCCATGCATCGCGGCTTAGGCCACCTTTCCACGCGCGCGTAGTAAAGCCGAGAATCTCGGTTTTGACGCCGCAACGTTCCAGCGTACGTGCCAGAATGTCGGCACTCATGGCAGCTAAAGTAATAGGTCGCCCACGCATAGAACCGGAATTATCCAGCAGCAGAGTCACTACAGTGTCGCGGAATTCCATCGGCTTCTCACGCTTGTAGGACAGTGACAAAGCGGGGTTGGTGATAATGCGTGTAAGGCGTGCGCTATCCAGCAAGCCTTCTTCCAGGTCGAACTCCCAGTTGCGGGTTTGCTGTGCCATCAAGCGGCGCTGCAGCCGGTTGGCAAGGCGCACGATCAAGGCTTGCACATGCCTCACCTGCTGGTCGAGCATCGAGCGTAGACGCGTCAACTCTTCAGGCTGGCATAGTTCATTCGCGGCAACGACTTCATCAAACTGATCAGTAAAGACGCGGTAAGTTGTGCGCGGGCCATATTCAACCGAATATTCTTCGTCCTGCCAATTCTGGCCATGTTCGGGCGTCTCACCGTCATGATCGCCGGAAATATTTTGGGAGTTTTGCGATTGATCTTCCGGCGCACCTTCCTTTGGTGAGGCTTCGCCAGCGCCTTGCTCAGGTTCACCCTTTTCGCTTTCGGATTCCGAAGTGGATTCTGGCTGTTCGTCCTGTTCAATACCGGCATTGCTATCAGTATCTTCGCTCTTGCCGTCTTCGGGCTCATTCTCGCCGGGTGCGCCCATATCCATTTCTTTGAGCAGACGCGTAACTTCGGCAGCGTAGGCTTTCTGGTCGTGCAAAAGTTCCGGCAGATGGCCGAGATGAGTGCCGATTTTTTCCTCAATCCAGCCGCGCCACAAAGCAGCCGCTTGCTGTGCCGATTTTGGCAAAGGTTGGCCGGAGAAAACTTCATGTGCTAGAATACGCAGGACGTCATGCAGAGGGATTTCGGCTTTCGCACCCGCGCGCTCAAACCCCTCTTTCTTGCAACGCTCATCCAGCAGGGTAGTGAGGTTATGCGCAACGCCTGCCATATGCCTGGCACCCAGGCCTTCGCAACGCGCTTGCTCCAACACATCAAATACGGTGCGGGCGATGCTGTTGCCGGGAACCAGTTTGCCGTGCAGCTTGGAATCGTGATAACGCAGGCGGAGTGCTGCTGAATCAGCAGCCCCGCGAATGAAGGCGACTTCGGCTTTTGGTAAACCGGCAGAAGGCAAAGGCATCCGCACACGGCTGCCAGCTACGCCAGTGGGTTCAGCGGTAAAGGCGACTTCCAATTCTGCCTTATGGCCAATCGCCTTGATTGCCAGCGCCGTGGCGCGTTTAAAATTCTCGACTGGGGTTTCCAGTGACATCGCCGCTTAATGCGCCTGCATCAGGGAATTACCCATTGGCAGTTCCTCATTCATGCAGCGCTGATAAAATTCAGCCAGAGCAGGGCGTTCAGACTCATCGCACTTGTTCAGGAAGCTAAGTCGAAAAGCTGTGCCAACATCGCCAAAGATCGCAGCATTTTCTGCCCATGTAATGACAGTGCGTGGCGACATGACGGTGGAAATATCGCCCTGCATAAAGCTTTGCCGCGTCAGATTGGCTAGCGCCACCATTGATTTAACGACGGCGCGCTTTTTATCGGAGGCAAAGCTCGGTACCTTGGCGACGACAATCTCAGTCTCTTCTTCTTCCGGCAGGTAGTTCAGCGTAGCAACAATGTTCCACCGGTCCATCTGACCCTGATTGATTTGTTGCGTGCCGTGGTAAAGGCCGGACGTGTCGCCAAGGCCGATAGTGTTGGCGGTAGCGAACAAACGGAAAGCCTTGTGTGGATGAATGACACGGTTCTGGTCGAGCAATGTCAGCTTGCCTTCGACCTCCAGCACGCGCTGAATGACAAACATAACGTCCGGACGGCCTGCGTCGTATTCATCAAACACCAGTGCGCAGGCATGTTGCAAAGCCCACGGCAACAAACCTTCGCGATATTCGGTGATCTGTTTGCCGTCTTTCAGAACAATCGCATCCTTGCCGATCAAATCGATACGGCTGATATGGCTGTCGAGATTGACGCGGATACAGGGCCAGTTCAGACGCGCCGCAACCTGTTCGATATGTGTCGATTTCCCGGTGCCATGATAACCCTGCACAAGTACGCGCCGGTTATGGGCAAAGCCTGCGAGGATCGCCAGCGTTGTATCATGATCAAAGCGGTAGGCTTCATCGATATCCGGTACATGTTCGCCGGCGGCGGAGAATGCGGGTACTTGCAGATCGCTATCGAGGCCAAAAGTCTGGCGCACGGAAACTTTAATATCCGGCAGGCCTTTTTCATCGGAAATGGATGCTGTCGCTTTTGCGGTCATGTTGTGCCTACGAAATTCAGGTTCGAAAGGCAAAACTGTACGTTGTTACAGGCTGGTTTCGCAAGCCACTTTCTCGCAAAGACCGGGATTTAGGCTAAGGTTTTTAGGACGCTCATAACATCCTGTATAGTGCCGTTAGAGGCGCTGTTTAAGTATGAGGCAATAGCTGTATTAGCGCTGGAGCCTGAACCCAATGTGCCGGAGAGAAGCGCATTTTGGTAAGTCTGCGCCGAAGCCGTGGTTTTGTACCGGGCTGAATAAGTGGTGCCAGAAAAAAGCTGCAAGTTATATTGTAACGCCTTTTGTTTGTTGGCGCCGCCGGAGTAGCTGGCTTTGACAATATACGAGGCTGGTCGCTCCGTGAGGCCGGTTGAAGATGTCAATTGGGTAAAGGCAGCTTTCTGAGCGGCGCTTCCCTGATTATCAGCGATGACGTGGCCGCCAGAACTATCGAGCAATTGCAAACGAACGGAGGAGGTGTCTGTAGGATTAGTCACATTGGAAAGTGACAGTTTGAGGTTATTGCCGCTTTGCAAAGTAAAGCGATAGTAATCCGTCGCATCAACGGCGGTAAGAATGGAGCTGACAAAAAGGCTAGTCTTGTCCTGCTTCAAATAACCGATGCTGATGCCGGTTTGTGCCGTTTCATTCAAGGTATGATAGGCGGTTTGCCCAAAGGCTGCCGTTTTGTCGGAAGCCGTAACGGATGATGCTGCCGTGCTGTTGCTGGTGAGCGCAATGGCATTGGTTTGGTAGGTAACATCGTAATTCGTGCCGGAGTATAGCTGAAAGTTATATTTCAGTCCTGCATCCGTCGGTGTGACACCGTCCGCATAGGACACTTTAACCTGATAATCGCCACTTGTTGCCGTAAGGCCCGTGCCAGATGTCAGGTCGTTAAACTTGCTCTTTTGATAAGCGGTGCCGCGATTATCGGCGATTAAACGGCCGGTGCTATCATAGAGTTGGACACGCGTTGCCGATGAATTGGCGTTGGCGTCAAAAGCCAGCTTGATATTGTTACTGTTGACCAAGGAAAAATTGTAATATTCGGCAGGCTCAGCCGTATTAAGACTGCTATTGACGCTAAGGCTGGTGCCTTGCTGTTGCAAAACAGAGAGGTCGATTTGCGGCGCCCCTGCTGAGCCATCCAATGGGGTAACAACCACACTATAATTTCCTGCGCCTGGCGTTAAACCGGTGGAGGTTAATTGCGTATAGGCATATTGCTGATCCGAAGTGCCTTGGTTATCGGCAATCGTGTTGCCATTGCTATCAAACACCTGAACGCGTGTGGTGACTTTATCCACCACATTATTGAAGTTCGAAACAAGCGAGATATTGTCGTTGCTATTTTTTACCGTAAAATTGTAAGTCTGCACACCATCAGTGGTGCCTTGATCGGTGACACCGATGGCAACGCCTTCCTGTTCCAGATTACCTATGTTCATGGCGGAATCCGCCGTCTCACCCGTTCTGTGTTTGGTGTTGAAGGTATAGGTCGCCAATAGAGCGGCGGCCTGAACGGAGGATGTGACGGCAGAGATCGACATGGGCTTTTGTCTCTTAAGGCAGCTTATTGCTGCAACAAACAGTATACGTCATTTTCGGTCTTTATTGTAGTTCTATTGTGGATGTTAAGGATGCATTAACCCGACGTTACTTCTTTCTTACCATCGGCAAAAAACCAGTTGCGCCAATAGATTGCAGTCGTTTGTCGTCTAAACATGATGGCATGTAGACCGGCGCTGACGACGAGCATAAAGAAAGCTGCGAATAAAACATCGCTGAAAAAGTGGCCGCCCATGACGATTCTGGAGATTCCGAACAGGGTTCCCATCGCCATTCCGCCCCAGAAAAAACGTCGGGAGTAGTTGCGGCGTGTACCGCGCGAGGGCAGAGGAAGTAAATAAGCAAAGCTTGTCAGATAGAAGCCAAAAGCGGCATCGCCAGCAACGAAGGAGTCGTTTTTATGATGCGTCTTTTGCAAAATGAGAGGTGGAGAAAAAGTTGCCGTCCCGCCGAATTCGGTGATCTCGCGCGGTCTCGCCCGGCCCCAGTGATCCTTCAGAACAATATTGGCAACCAATCCAGGTCCGATTACCAGTGCGAGAAACAAAAAAAACCAGCCTTTGCTGTCGATGCGGAGGAGGGGTTTTCGCAGCAAGGCCGTGGTCACTGCTAATAATACAAAGGCCACGCCTAAAGCGCGGGCGCCGTCATAGGCCAAGCGATGCATGAATAAAAAGAAAGGATGCTCCGCCCACAAAAACCCTTTGTTGATCGTATAAAACCATCCGGATATTGTGAGATCAATAGTCGGCCAGATTACCAGACTGGCCAGCACCAGCATCACAACTAATAGAAACGCAAGCAGAGGAGATTTCATTCCTCAACCAGTTTGAGCGTCAGGCATTTGGCCGCACCCCCTGACTTTAGAAATTCTGTAAGCGCTACCGTCACGGGCATAAAGCCTGCGCAGCGTAATTTGTCCTGCAACTCGGTCGAGGCATTATTCATAAAAACATAATTGTTCAGATCGACAGCGTTGCAGGCGAATTTTATGGCGTCGTCTTCACCCACAATAATACGCTTATTTTCCGGCACAATATCTGCGATGGCTTTTTGCGTCGCTGCATCGAAAGCTGGCGGGAAATACATCAAATATCCGCCTTCAAGCGGACATAGACAGGTATCAAGGTGATAAAAACGCGGATCGACCAGATGCACAGGCACCGTGCGGCGGCCAAAGAATTTTTCCAGAAGTTTCGGGGCCGTGTCATCGGAACGGAATCCGTACCCGGCCCAGATGAGTTCCTGTCCGCGGTCGAACAGGGCATCGCCTGCGCCTTCGAAGGCAATATCCTGTGGCCAAGGTAGAATTTCAAAGCCATTCTGCTCGAACCAGTTTTTGAAAAATGGCTCTTCGCCCTGACGCTCCTTTGAGCGAAAACGGCTGACGATTGCTTTTTTGCCCAGCACCATTCCGGCATTGGCGGTAAACACCATATCCGGCAATCCCTTTTGTGGCGGTACAAAAACCAGATTTGACTGTGTTTCCAGCGAGCGCTTCAGGTTTTTCCACTGCGTTTGGACCCGCGATGCATCGGTTTTGCCTAGCCCTTCTGCCATCCACGGATTAATGACATAATCCACGCCGAAGAAAGTCGGCTCGCACATCAGGATTTTTTGTTTATGTTCGGGCGTTGAGGATGAGAACATGGGCTTGGTTATTCTTTCGTAAGGCGGCGATTAGGAATGACGAATCGCATCAGATTGATTGATCAAAATTAGTATATGATTAATGAAATCCAAGGCAAATTCTTGTTATGCGGCAACGCAACAAAAAGGAAACGCAGTGAAGACTGTCTGGGGCAAATTTATAGGTGGGGCTTTAGGGCTGGCAGCAGGCGGCCCCATTGGCGCTGTGGTTGGCTTTCTTATCGGCCATGTCCATGATCTGCGCCTGCAAGACGGCGGCTTCGATGCTTTTCCGATCAGCGATTTTTACGGCAGCCATTATACGGGCAATACCCAGCAGGCAACTTTTACGATGGGTGTTATTGTCCTCGGCGCCAAAATGGCGAAGGCCGACGGTCGCGTCACACGTGCGGAGATTGAGGCTTTCAAGCGGGTATTTCAGGTGGCGCCCGGGCAGGAGGAAAAGGTCGGCAAGTTGTTCGACAGCGCCCGCGAAAGCGCGCAGGGGTTCGAGCCTTATGCTTTCCAGATGGCGCAGGTTTTCACAAGGCCGGTGCTGGAAGAAATTCTGGGCGGTCTTTTCGTTATTGCAGCCGCCGATAATGCGGGGCTTAGCCCGGCAGAAATAAAATTCCTGAAACGGGTTGGCGGCATTTTCAATTTCGACCAGCGTGATTTTGCCCGCATCGCGGCGCGCGCCGGTGTGCATATCAGTGAGCCAAATGCGAACAAATCTTCAAGCGTAAGCGACGATTCTTTTGCCATCTTGGGCGTGATAGAGACGGCGACGAATGAGGAGATCAAGGCCGCTTACCGCACGCTTATCCGCGAACATCACCCGGATAAACTGGTAGCGCAGGGCATGGGGCCTGAACTTATCGCCAACGCCAACGAGAAAATGAAGCGCATTAATGTCGCTTACGACACCGTGTGTAAGATGAGAGGCATCAAGTAATGACTGATCTTATTCGTTACACTTCGCCCAACTTCAATGACCGCGATCCGGCTGTAGCCTTGCAGTTCATTGTCCTGCATTACACTGGGATGAAAACTGGCGCGGAGGCGCTGGAGCGGCTATGCGATCCGAACTCGGAAGTCAGCTCGCATTACCTGATTGAGGAAGACGGGCGCGTGTTTCAGCTGGTTGATGATGCCAAACGCGCGTGGCACGCAGGCAAAGCTTCATGGCGCGGCATAACGGATATCAATAGTGCCTCTATCGGGATTGAATTGGTCAATCCCGGGCATACGCACGGTTATCGCCCCTTTCCAGCGGCGCAGATTTCGGCGCTGAAAGATCTTTTAGGTGAGCTGATTGAAAAACATCGGCTATCGCCCATAGGCGCAATAGTAGCGCATGCAGATGTAGCGCCTACGCGGAAGGAAGATCCCGGTGAGTTGTTCCCGTGGCAAGAACTAGCTGAGGCTGGTTTTGGTGTCTGGCCTGAACCGCAACCACGCGATTACGGCCATGCCGAAGATAGGGAAGTGCAGAATATGTTGCGCGAGATCGGTTACGACTGTCCTCAAACCGGTGCCTATGACCGTGAAACAAGGCCTTCGATCATCGCTTTTCAAAGACATTATGAGCCGAACAACCTCACCGGAACCCCGGAGCGGGAAACCATTGCCCGTTTGCGTGCTCTAGCCAGGACCATAAAGTAGCCCCCTGTACGGGGCGCATCTTTTCTGAAACCGGGATCAAGCCATGTTGCGTGTCGGCAAGTTCGGTGGCGGCATTGGTAAAGAGCCTAGTTTGAAGGGCTGAAGATAAGATTGCGATATCAGTTATCGGTGATAATTCCCGCAACGCTTTTGGAATGGGGCTAAAAGCTTTAGCTATATCCCGTCCCATATCCCGCTTATGTAGCGGCATCATATCGGGAAGTTTTTCCAAGTCACCCCATTGCCAAGCTTTAAATTCTGGCCCCTGGTAATTGGTATAGCTTTCAAGATCTAAGAAAGTGTTCTCTGGCGCTAGAAAGGCAAAGCAACTGACAACGGCACGCAAGGCACGAAT
>JABDAH010000020.1:5665-24686 GCA_013289265.1 Alphaproteobacteria bacterium | reverse complement strand
TTGTAGAATTTTGGCTTCGGTTCTTTAGAGGATCGGTACCGGACGTTAGGATGTTGAGATAGTCGGTCTAGGCGAACAATTTGTTTCTAGCATGTCCGGTTGCTTGCTTCAGGATTCCTATGTCGATCAATTATTGTGAGGTGTTCGTCATTGTAGGTACCGAAAACTTCAACACTTTAGCGGCCTTGATAAGTGATAAATATGGGTTCTGTGGTTTTTTACCTTAGCCATACTTGCGGTGCCTTTAATAAGAAATTTCTTATTAAAGGCAAAATGATATCAATTGGGGCGGTTAGAAAGTAGGGGGCTTGCAATCCACTTTTGCTGATATGGTTCTGTTTGATCTACTGGCATATTTGTTATATTCGGTTAGGGTGATTTCCGGTGCCGTAAGGCAATGACAGGGAAATACAAATCGATGGCTGACTTCCAACTGCTGCGCAATAAATTGGCTGCGTTACCTGTGCACGCTATAATTGACCCTGTTGTGCGCGACGTTCTTGCCGGTAAAGTGACCGTTGTAGCCGCGATTACGGGCAGCGGAAAATCCATGATGTTGCCTGGTGCGCTGGCCGATATTTCTGATCACCAGATTGTTGTTCTGGCCCCGCGCCGCTTTCTTGCTATTGATGCCGCTTTTAACGTTGCCGAACTTGCCGATATAAAAATTGGCGAGAAAGTCGGTTATGCCCTTGGTCGAATGGACGGCGAAAGCTCTTTGCGTTCGCATGAAACCCGGCTTCTCTATTGTACCTATGGCTATGCAATCAGTTCAGGGTTGATCAACAAGGCCAAAACAATCGTTTTGGATGAAGTGCATGAAGCGGATGAACAAATCTCGCTCGCCCGCGCTATATTACGTGAACGCAAAATTAAAATGCCAGATCTGCGTATTTTGGAAATGAGCGCAACGGTTGATGCGCAGGCGCAGGCCCGCTATTGGCAGGATATCGCTACAACTGCCATTCATGCGGTGGAAGGCAAAGCCTTGGAATGTGATGTTGTGCATGAGTCAATTATGTTGGCGGGCAATAAAGACCGTAAGGCGGAAGAAATCGCCATCAGCCTTCTGGACCAAGGCCGTAAAGGCATTGTCCTGTTCCGTCCTGGCGTTAAGGAAGTGGAAAACACAGTTAGTCTTTTGAAGCAGCTGCTAATGGGTAGGGGGGTGCGCGATGTTGACGTTGTTGGCATTCATGGTGGTACGCCATCCGATGAGCGTCGCATGGCACGTAGTGCGCCTGCTGCTGGCCGGCGCAAAATAATTGTTGGCACCAATGTCATTGAATCCGGAGTCAATTTGCGCTGGCTCGATGCCGGTATTTCGGACGGCTATCGTAAAATACCTTATCACCGGGATGATACGGGTGCCGCCGCGCTGGTGTTAGAAGATCAACCCCAAGCGGGCCTGCTCCAGCAAATGGGTCGCATCAATCGTGACCCGGCAGCAACGGGGTTTGAGCGCGGATTGTTTATCCTTCACGCCAAAAAACCATTTGATCTGCGTCGTTTGCAAAACGGACCCGCTATTCAGCGCGAAGCTTTGAATGGCATTGCATTTCATGCTGCCAGCCTCGGGTATGACCCGACGAAACTGACATGGGATATCACCAGCACGGCACATACAGCTGAATTGCCATCGCGTCTTGAGCGGGCCAAAGAGGAACTAATGCTTCTGCAGCTCATAAATGATGATTGGTCGCTGACGAAGGCAGGTGAATTCGTGCGACATTTGCCGGTTAGTCCTGAAACTGGTGCCATGCTGTGTGAAGCGAAACTGTTGGACGAAGAGCGCATGCGTGAAAGCAAGAAGTCGCCGCGCGTGATACGCGATATGGTAATCATCGCTGCTATTTCCGAAAGCCATGGTCTGCGGCAAGATACAAAAATAGGCCACAAGGGTGATCAACATCGCACCTCTGACTTGCTGGATGGTCTGAATGCATTCCGTGTTATTCGTAAAGAGCCCATCGCGCAAACCGTGTTGGCCGCCACAGAATCTTATATTGCGAATGCCACAGGTGATGAACTCACTATGCTGCAACAGCAACGCAAAGAGCTTGAAGTTTTGTGTCTCAAGCAAAATGTAAGTCTCAATGGTTTTATCGAGGTAGCACGCCTGTCCGATGAGATAACTAATAGGCTGGGGCAACTTGCGGCGGGCATTCGTGTCGATACACGTGACGAAATAGATAAATACGATGCCGAGCGTTACGGCGAATTGCAACGTTGTATTCTGAATGGCGATGCAAACCGTCTGTTTATTTATGAAAATGGTGGATTACGCGATTTGTTGCGGGATTATGACAAGCGGCGCAGTGATGCTGGCACACCTTTTAATGGGTACGAGGTGGGGCGAGGCTCTATTGTTCTTCCGCCCAAGGAGGGCGATCTGATGGTGGGTGAGTTGCGCGAGATCCGGCGCGATAAAACCAGCGATCAAGTGGCGCTTATTGCTCTAACCAACGTGACGACCATTCCTGCCGATGTTTTTATCAACTGGGCTGCCGCCCGGGCGGTAAGCCATCAGCCGATCATTAGCGGGGGCACTCTACATGACGGCAAGCTAAACGCTACCTATGCGGGCAGGGCGCATTTCGAAATACCTGTATCACCTGACACACGTACAAAAGCGAATGCGCTGGTTGAGGAAACGAACTGAAGTCAGGACTAATTACTTTTTGACTGTTTTTTGAATAATAAGGTCGAGAGATTGCAAGAAGTTCGATCGGTCTCGTTTTGAAAAAGGCGCGTTGCCACCTGCGATTTCTTCGGCTTCTCGCAGATATGAACTTAATTCCCGCATGGCGAGTGCGGAGCCAATATTTTCTTCAGTAAAAAATTTGCCTGTAGGGTTGATAGCCTTGGCGTTTTTCTTTAGGCAGCGGGCCGCTAATTGAATATCGGCAGTGATGGCGATGTCACTGGCGGCAATATTCTCAACAATCCAGTTATCGGCGGCGTCAAATTCGCTGCCCACCAAAACGCCCCGTACATGCGGACCCAGATTACAACGCAAACCTTGGTTGCTGACGATATATACCTGCAAGGCATAACGGGCGGCAACGCGCGCGACTTCTTCTTTGACGGGGCAGGCATCACCATCAACATAGATGTAAAACATGTGTCATGTACCTCTATGCAGCCACTATACAAAATGGCATTTTTAAAATCCCAATAGCAAGGGGCGGCAAATGTATACTGTTTTTTGCCTTACATTATGTCCCAATGACCGGAAATCAATATTAAGTCACCAATTTACACTCAGTTAGAATTCCGATAAGAAACCGGGTTGATCTCACTGCACCATTTTGGCCGGATCGCCAACCGGTCCCGCAAACCTCGTCAATGATGCCACGCCGCGGCCATCGTACTTTGCAACGTTGCATCAGTCGGCATTACTGTCGCCGTGGCTGGATTAAAACTGGCGTGGCTAGCGGAATAAGTTGCCATTGCCTGTACCAGTTTCGTCAGATTGGTATCAATCATGCTGCCATCCGCAGTTTTGATGTCATGCAATTGAGACGATGCCGAATTATACCAGCCGGAAAGAACGTCCGTGTTTCCTGTTCCTAACGTCATCACGTCCAGGTCATTGCCTTGCCGTTTGAACCAAACTTGACTGGCATTTGTGGCGCTTAAATCCAATTCGCCGGAGGCAACACCACCCGTTGCTACCGACAGGGTACCGTTATTCATATGGACAAAAACACCTTGGCCGCTCACATGAATGGTATCGCTCGTACCGGCAAAGATGCCTGAACCTTGCCCGTTATAATTCAGCGTATCGTGGTTGCCGAGATAAATACCGTCGCCGTTGCCAGTTACGAATGTGACATCATTATCGGCGATATTTACGGCGGTATTGCTCATCACCAAAGCGTTATTTTGCCCGCTGATAAAAACTGTGCTGCCGTTACCGGCTTTGATTGTCGAGTTATTCCCGCTATAGTGCAGCGCGTCAGTGCCCGCCAGATTTGCAAGGTTATAATCGCCGTACAGCCATTCCGTCTCATTGGCATCAATCGTCACAACACCGTGACTCATGAAAAAGGCGTTATTCAACCCTGTCGCCGTTAGCGTCGAACCGCTACCCGCATAAAGGGTTGAATTGTGCCCGCTGTAATTAATGGAATCCTTATCATGGCCATTCACAAGGTTGTAACTGCCGGAGAGTGAGAAATAAACACCAGCATCCATATTGAGAACACCGTTGTTCATATTAAAGCTATTGCCGTTGCCGTGCATCGTGATGGTATCGCCAACACCACCATAGACGGCGTCATTAATTCCGGTGATTAAGGCGGTATCGTTATCACCCAAATAGATGCTGCTGTTCGTCACTTTCATAGTCGTGGTCGTATTGGCGTTGTTTACATGGACCCACGAACCATTCCCGATATAACTCAGGGTATTATTGCTGCCAAGATAGATGGCATCATTGTTTCCCGTAATTGAAGCAACATCGTTATCATTCAAATGTATGCTGCTATTCGTCGCTTTTACGGTTGTTGTTGTGTTGGTATTTCGCAGGTAAATATTGGAGCCATTACCGGCATAATTCAACGTATTATTGCTGCCCAGATAGATGCCGTCGTTGTCCCCGGCGATCGAAGTCATATCATTGTCGTTCAGATAGACGCTGCTGTTGGTCGCTTTCACCGTCGTTGTGGTGTTGGTATTTTGCAAGTAAATGCTGGAGCCGTTGCCGCTATAATTCAACGTATTATTACTGCCCAGATAGATGCCGTCATTGTTGCCCGTGATCGAGGCGACAACATTGTCGTTCAAGTGTACGCTGCTGTTCGTTACCTGAATGTTCGTGTTCGTTTTTGTGTTATCGACATAAATCCATGAACCATTTCCATTATAGTTCAGGGTAACGTTGCGGCCGAGATGAACAACATCATTGTTGCCTGTAAGCCCCAAACTCGAGTTGTCCCCAATATTGAGAGCGCCGTTGCTCATCGCTACGCCGTTGCCTCCACCCGTAATATTCAACGTGCTTCCGTCGACAATTGTGACGCCCGTGTTTTGCGTCTTCAAAGTGTTTGTTGCGCCCACCGATGCCAGGAAAATGGTATCGGCATTAGCGGCATTGATGGTATCGCCCGTACCGGTCAGCGAAAAAGTTTCTCCAGCATCGACGGTCAGAAGGCCATTGGTCATCGTGATTGTATTGCCGCGAATAACACTGCGATCGCTTGGAGCTAGCAATGTCATCGCGCTACCGTTAGCAGTGATCGTATCGCCGTCACCAATCAAAAGGAACTTGCTGCCCGGAGAAACTTCCAGGGTACCGTTATTCATGTAAACAGTGTCATTCTGACCGCCAAGAACAACCCTGTTACCCCCGGCAAAAACCGTAGAGTTATTACCTATGACGGCATTGCCAACACCTAAGGCCGAAAGATAAACGGTGGAAGATGCTACATTGATGGTATTGCCATAGCCTGTAGCGGTGAAAGCATCGCCTGCAACTGCATTGATGTAATTCAGGTTTCCTCCCACCCAAATCGTCAAAATATTGTTGTGGGCATTGGTGATCTTGCTAAGAGTCGCAGCATGGGCATTGAATTGATCCAGATTCAGCGACAACGCACCGCTTCCACCATTGGTAATGTTAATCGAACTCAGCCAACCTCGGGCAACCAGCGAATCCAGAGCGCCGATATTGGCCCAGATATTTGCGGCTGTATCATTAACAATGCTGCTATTCCCTGCAAAGGTCACGGTGCTAACATGCCCTTTGGCAATCAAGTTTTGAAGGGCTGCATAAGCCCTCGCAGTGCCGGCGTCACCGATGAGTGCGAGTTTATAAGTATTAGGAATCAGACTAAGTGCTTGAGCATCGCTCAAGATTTGTTGAACGCGTAAATTCAGGGTTGGCGCTGCGTCAGAAAGCGCGAGAGCGGTTAGTTTGCCTGCCGCGACCAGAATTTGAAGGCGGTCCAGGTTAGCGCCAACGTTGGATGCTGAATCCGTGATGTTGATAAAGAACGGTGTTTGAATAAGGAGAAGAGCATCAGCATCACGCGCACTTTGTTTTGCCGACAGGCCAATCGTGCCCGAAAAGTTCGTAAGCCGGATTGCCGAAATGTGGCCGCCAGCAACCAAATTCTGGAGAGAATCCAGAGTGTTCAATACATCGCCAATGGGACTGTTGATATTTAAATTGTAGGCGCGGTTTTTGATAAGGCTAAGTGCGGTCATATCGCGCAGAACTTGGGTTGCTGATATCGTGATATCGCCCGTTTGCAACAAATTGATCGCCGAGACATTCCCAACAGCGACGAGTTTTTGCAACGCATCGAAGTTGACTGAAATATCGGTATCACCACTAAGGTCGATATTATAGGCACGATTTTTGATCAGGCTTAGTGCTTGGTAATTGCGCGCTACCTGAGCGATGCTCATATTGATATCGCCATCATCCATTAGGTTGATGGTGGTGACATGGCTGGAGGCGACCAGATCTTGAATCGCATCGAAGTTATTGGAAATAACATTCTGGCTATCGGCACCGCCATACAAAGAAAGTGTCGCAAGCCTATTGGAGAATTGATGCAATACACCCGAATAATAGGTGATGACATTTGCATAGTCATTAATTTCAAGACCCCACGCGCCCTTCAGATTGGCAAAAAGGGCATTGTTGTTGATCAAGCTACCCACATCGATTTTGATAATGGGCGTTGTCCCAGTGTTCGTCAGCGTAAGGCTCGTGAGCGATCCCTCATTCCACAATTTTTGATATCCAGCTATATAGGCTCTGAAAGTATCTGCGTCGCCCGTAAAGGCAACGCTGTTCGTGCCGCTTATTGTTAAGCTGCCTAAACCCAAGGCCATAGCTCGCGCATATTCGCCCTTCCATGCGTCAAACTGTGCAGGATCACCGGACATCGCCAGCGCCACATCGAATGCCAGAGGATTGCTGACATAGCGGCTGTAATCGGCGGCAACGTTTAGATCGTTTAACAGATCTTGCGCCGTTGTTCGACTGTTGGCCCCCAAGACAAATTTCATATAAGGATTGCCGCCATCAATGGTCAGAGACTGCAACTGCGAAATAATGCCAAAATTAAGGTCGTCTCCTGGATTTGAGAAATCATAATGTTGACCGATCTCATCACCGGATACAGGGTCGCGAAAAACAAAATAGAAAGTGCCGTTATAATAACCAAGGCCGCTGTTCTTCTGCCCATTCATATCAACCTGACCACCGATAGCTTTAAGAACACCGTTGTCGATATTGATAGCTGCCGTTTGCATGTCGATAATCGTTTGACGTGGTCCGTGTTTTGAACCCACTCCACCCCAGCCAAAGCTTTGCGTCGCCGGATCAAAACTATTAAATGCTATGGCAACCTGAACGCCGCCGCCGCCGCCGAACAACCCGCCGACGAGAGAGCCGAGGAAGGAACCAATCACGGTCCCTAACGGACCACCAAAGTATGTTCCTATAACAGAACCAATAGCCCCACCGATAGCTTCGCCCTGTGGGTTACCATTTGGTTCGATAAGAGGGTCTAATTTGCCGTCGATGTAGGATGCGGCAAAACTTACGCCTGCAGTTTCAAGACTCCCTAATGTCGAAACATTTGAAATCTGTGATGAGAGAGCTGTCGCCAACTCTGCATACCCGGCAGAACTCGCGACGTAAGCGGCCAACTGTATCGTGGCTTCCGCTCCGATCGCATTACCGACAGTAGCGCCAATTTGGGTTGGCAAGCCGAGAGCTTTGAATAGGTCTTTGCCAAGATCGGCACCCAGCATGCCTTCTGCCATACCGGTCAATGAACCGATAAAGTTGGCCGAAAAAGTCGATGCATCCAATTTGCCATTGGCATCAAAAGTTTGCTCAACCGTTTTGATGCCGGCGTTCGCAAATGCCTGTGCAGCCATCGAAGCCGGCAGATTGTTTTTGAAGATAAACTGTGTAATGAGCTGCGTGGCCACTGTGTCCGCCAGATTACTGACAAACTGCACATCTTGCGTATAGGGGCTCAGGATTGGTTGACCTATAGGATCACCGCTCCGATCAAACTTCGTTGTCATGAGCCACTGGCCGGTATCATTATCATTTTGAACAACAGTCACAGAACCATCGGTACCACCAATAACCTGCTTAGCCATCACACCAGTGGCTGGATTGTAAATATCGGCTTCATAGCTGCCGTCATTGTTCACATGGGAAGAGGATGTGAGTTGCTGGCTGCTGTTGTATGTCTTTGTTGTGGTGCCAAGACTATCGGGCGTTGTTACGCTTCCACTACCATCAGGATTTCCGATTATTTTGACCGCAAGTGTACCTGTTTTGGTGTCGTAGATGTCTTTTTCAGAGCTGCCGTTGGCCATATCAGCCTCTGAAGAGGTGAGCTGATTTTTACTATTGTAATTATTTATGGTGGTGCCTGCCGCCGTTGTGAATATGGAACGCGAAGATCCATCGCTATTGCCAATCAGTTCGTAAGTCGTTTTGCCGGTTGTGGGGTCGGAGATTTTAATATCATAACTTCCGTCATTGCCTATCGTTACTGGCAGAGTTTGACCTGCTGCATAGTTAAAAGTATGGCCGTCTGCTGTAACTGATCCGGAAGAATCAGCATTTACTTGTAGGGTGATTGCTTTTCCACCTGCTGCTGGCGTTATTGTGGATGTAAGGGTATTGCTATTACCATTGGAGGCTAGGGTTACGTTATCCCCGGCTTCAGCAGCTGCGACAGCTTCGTCTAAGAGCTTGGCTTCAGCTTCGAATCTTTGCAGATCACTGGAATTATAAATGCCATATTTGGCTAGCGTGGCATCGATATCTTTCAACGCCGCTTCTTTGGTATCCTCGCTTCCTAGAGTGTCGTAAATATATTTTGCAGAAGATGCTGTGGCGCTTATAGTTGCAGATGCCCCCACTAAGCCGTCTAGCGGTACATTTGCCCCGCCTTGCATAGCGGCGAACAAAGCTCCGCCGCCTGCCAGTGCTCCACTTGAATCGGCTATCATTCCCAATATGGCTGAATTTTGGCCGTGCACATCACCTTTCGCTGTCGCATCATTATAAGCAGATACATCTAATTCGAATGACGCTATTGCTCCATATATACCAAGAGAAGTAGCGCTCTGTTTTAGAGTCGGATATTTATCTATAATTGATCCTATTGTTGAAACAAGCGCAACACTTGCTGCCGCTAATGCTTGACCGGAATTTGGTTCATTATTTTGCCAAGCATGCACTGCATCCCCAAAACCAGTAAAAGCACCGATCAAGCCATTTTTGTCAGTTGCGGATATAGCCATAGGACTTCTCCTCAGATACTAGAGTTTGGGGGACGATTTTGTTTGGGAAAGACGCAGCTTTGCGATTTGCGCAATACAAAACAGTGGTGGAAGCAACCACATGCTCGCCGGAAAAACAGAAAATCTTTTCTACCTGCATCATATAATCACTCCCTGCGTTACGCGGACGTGGATGCTTGTCTTGAATATAGTTTGGGCACGGCGGGGCAAAAAAATAGCGGCGAAAAAAGTTCTTGAATGGGTTTCTTCATAGCAAGTTTTTTTCTCCGTGTCACTTGTGGTTGTTGCATTCGTTTCAAGAGTCCAACAACACATTCAAAAACAATCAACGGCAACACGCACATAAACCCCTGTGCTGCAGGGACTTAAGCCGGGTAGGACGAAGGTGCGGAAATAAAAAAGGCTTCGCGCCAACGTGATACCCTCAGGGGACCACAGTGCGGAAGCCGGAGACGCGGTCTTTAAAAGACAGCGTCGGAAACTTTCTGCTGCGGCGCTTTAGCACTTGATAACGCGGCGCAATCTGCTCCTGTCAAATCCCGCGGATCCGTTACGGTGGATCAATCCGGTGGACTGATCAAATCAGAGCCAACTTATTTTGTCAAGATTTTTGCGTGACAAGAAAATTTGTGAGTTTATCGGCAGCAGCTTTTTCTTGCTGTGTGAGCCACCACAAAAGTTGCGCACAGTTTTGGGGTCTAAGCAGGATCTTTAGGATCTTTTTTAAAAGCTTGTCCGGGGCAAGGGCGGTTAGCGGACTTCATCATGCCAAGTATATTATTGTTCGCGCGTGAAGGGTCATCTGTCCATGCAACCGTGCAGTTTGCACTTTTTAGGTATTCTATAAAATCCGCAATCGTGTGACTGTCTGCTTTAACGTGTAAGTATAACTTTCGTAGCGTCTTTTCACGTGGATGCTTGTTATGTGGAAGTTGAAGCATCATATTATGCTGGCAAATGGCCTGAGATAAGAAAGCCACCTAAATTCAATATGCAAGAGTCACTTCCAGCTAATACAAACAGGTACGTAACTATCAAGGAGGCCTGTCAGTTTTTAGGAATATCCAGATCGACTATCTATCGCCTGATGTCTGAAGGGCAGATCCCATATGCAAAAATAGGTGGCCACGCTACGCGCTACAATCTTCAGGATTTAGAAACGTATGCCCGCAAAAACATGGCATCTTAAGTAGTAAGAAATCAAATCTTGTCGCAACCTTCTATAGGCGGTTTTAAGTTATTGATAAGCGTTCTTGGATCCGGTGCCGACGGAGCTTGTTGATTGTTGCGCTCCGCAATGGCCTGCATTTCCCATGTTTTTAATTCTGACGGAATCTCTCTCGCAAACCGGTTTATAGGTTTCCCTTTTGGCACGTCAGGTGTGTCAAAAGGGTTTTCATAAATCGTAGCTGCAAAAATTTGATAATTAGGTGCTGTATCGTCGATCAAAACTTCAAGGCACTTTCCAGAAGAATTCACTTTCTGCTGAATAGGGAAAAGACGACGATCTAATCCCGAGGCTTCCAAGTCTTTTGAAAGTTTTTCTACATCACCACCAGTAAAAACTGTAACTGGAATGCCGTTATCCAATAGGTGAGTTAAATAGGATGCCAAAGGCTTGTTGAACCCATTTGCAATTAATGTTCCCTCAACATCAACAAAAACCCCCGGTGTAATATCGTTTTGCGCCTGTTTAGAATGAGCAGTCGCTGACTTCAAAAGATAATCTATCCATTTTTCTCCATAAGATTCTTTTGCGTAAGCAATCATATTGCGATCGAGGATTTTCCCGTTAAAGTTTGTCCAGTCTTGGCCCGCAGGTATTTTTTCTAGGAATCTTTCAGCAGCTTCGGATCCCCCAGATTTATAGACAAAACTAATTAGGCGCTTTGTTTCATTAAGCTCAGATTCCATTCCAAAAGAGCGCAAAGGATTATCAATCAAAGATTGGATAAATGCCGCCGGCGTTTTGCTTTGGATAAACCTCATAGCCAACTCATTGCATGAACATCTTCCCCTCAGAGTGTCGGGATAAAGAGCATCAGGATCGATGGTGCTGAAAGAGGTGGGCTTGAAAGGCCATGCTTCTGGTATTCCATGCGCGGTCAAGAAATCGAGATTATATCTTGCAATTGGTTCGGCTATACGACCGAAATTTCCATCATCCTCATTTAAAGTCGCTATTGCATGATCAACTAAAATCTTCGCAGCCGGAAAAAATTTGGGATTGTGCAAAAAAGATGGGCGTGTGGTATCTGGATAGCGTTCGAAATTATGACACACAGAGTGATGCCAAGTCGTGTCATAGACACCGGTTGTTAGCACCGCGAGCGTTTCAAGAAGTTTAGGTGTGCTTTCTGTGACTGGATCTTGAAGAATTTGGGCAGTGATGAATTCAAGAGCATAAGGACCAGCGCCTTCGATTTCTTTGAACAATTCAAAATAAGGCTGTAGGCGTTGAATGAACTCTGGGTAGGCCGCCTGATAATGAGACGCTTGGTCAAAAGCTTTGGGGCCACCAGATTCAATGATTTTCAAAATTTCGTCGTGATTATTCATGGCAAATACCAAATTATTTAAATCGTTTAGAGTATAGCAGAAAAATAGCTCTGTATTACTTGCATGTGTTGATCGAAGTCGGGTTGTTAATACTCACGGTCATTAACTGATTTCTTTAGGGGCTGTTCTAATTTTATCAGCCTTTTCAAGGCATTGATTTTCATGCAACTATTAACTGTATATTCGCATTGAGAATTAGGCCGAAATTTGCATTACTTGGGGTATGAGCTTCGACTTCTCAAACGTGGCTGATGAAATTTTTAACAACCCCAGGCGGATATATTCCTTACCGACAATGTCGGCGAATTGCATCGCCGCACAACAGAAACCTATCCTTGGTTCGGCGAACTCATTGGGCAAATATCATTACTAAACAACGACAAGGTAGCATCACGCATAGCCCGTAATTTCACTCGGGATATTGCCCTGCTGCCCCCCATGCAGCAGGGATTGATGCGGGAAACATTGCTGAAACTGCAAGCAAGTGACATTAAGTTGGGCCCGGCAGCCAAGCAGGTGATCGAGCGTGCACTCAAACTAATTGAACCGAACGGCAATAGGCCAACCCCGAAACCTGGCCCCATAGTCGCCTGATCGGTCTACTTAGTTACCCTGCTTCCACTAAATATGGGGGTATTTGGGGGTCGATTTATGCCGGTTATCCTTAATTAAGGCCATTTTTGCCATTAACAAGCTTATTTGTTATTAAGGTTTAATATGTTATCCTTTAATAAGGAATTTCTTATTAAAGGCAATGCACGTATGGCTAAGGCGAAAAAACCACAACAGGTACCGGCCTCTCGGCTTGGCACGTATATTTCTCGTTCAGCAACTGGGGAGAGCTATAAGGCGTTTGTGCCTGCGGTATTACCCCCTCACCCACCGCTTGATATGTCCACGCTCTACAAACAGTTTGAGCAGGCAACGCAGGCACTAAGTCTACTCAATGCATCGGCAGACCTAGTGCCGGATGTTGGCCTATTTCTTTATATGTATGTCCGCAAGGAGGCTTTGCTCTCCTCCCAAATCGAAGGCACGCAATCCTCTCTGTCTGACTTACTTCTATTCGAGAATGATGAAACTCCGAATGTGCCTGTGGATGACGTCGAGGAGGTTTCTAATTACATCGCCGCCCTAAATCATGGCCTCAAGCGTATGAAGAGTGGCTTCCCTCTTTCAAACCGCCTGATCCGTGAAATGCACAAAATCTTGCTACGCGGAGGACGCGGGTCCGATAAAACTCCGGGTGAGTTTCGACGTTCGCAGAATTGGATCGGTGGGATACGGCCAAGCAAGGCACGCTTTGTGCCTCCGCCGCCAGAGATGGTTGATGATCTCATGAGTGATTTGGAGAAATTCATTCATGATGACCAGCAACAACTCCCTATTCTGATTAAAGCCGCTTTGGTGCATGTTCAGTTCGAAACCATCCATCCGTTCCTTGATGGCAATGGTCGCTTGGGACGTTTACTGATTACGTTGATGCTTTGCGCGGATGGTGCGTTAGGAGCGCCTGTTCTCTACCTTAGCTTACTCTTCAAAGAGCATAGACAGACCTATTACGATCTTCTGACAGATGTGCGCATGAAGGGTGATTGGGAATTGTGGTGCGCTTTCTTCCTCGATGCCGTTTATGCCAGCGCGGCACATGCCATTAAGGATACAAAGAAGATCGTCAGCCTTCTAGAACGTGATCGAGAACGTATTAGCAAAATTGGCAAAGCATCGAGGAGTGCCCTGAAGATTCACGCATATCTTCTCAAGAACCCGTATTTGTCACTTACCAAGGCGGCTAAGGTGTTGAATCTTTCGGTGCCGACAATGACGAGCACCACACAGAAATTGATCGACATAGGAATACTGAAAGAAGTAACGGGACATGCCAGAAACAGACTGTTTGCCTACACCGACTATCTCGAAATCCTAACTTCCGGTACTGACCCTCTGAAAAACTGAAGCCGAGATCCTCGAATGTGTGCTAGAATCACGACGAAAATTTTGGATGTAGAGTCAAAATATTCCCCAAAATTTATTCTAACGTAACACGGGTTCGACTCCCTTTTTCGTCAGGAATCACGGGGGCATATGTGGGGGCATCGAGAAAATACGACATGCCTTTATGCATTAAATATCAGCGTGTTATCGGATTATTACTAACTCCGTAGGGATAAAGTGAACGAACAGGTGCACTCCTCCTGTAGGGCGGAAGCAACCGCTGTATTCAGGAACCTTCTAGCTTATGTTCAAGTTCGGAAAATTATCCCGAACCATCTGCGATACATAGTCTGGACTTATGTGCGCATAATGTTTTTCGGTCATTTGCGTATTTGCGTGCCCCAGTTGTTTGGCGACTACGGCCATAGGCGTTCCCTGCATTGCTAATAAGCTTCCATACGTATGACGCAAAATATGGTAAGAAATGGCCGGTTCAATACCTGCTTTCTTGCAGGCAACGCGCATGCGTCGGCTTTGTGCAGATTTGACCCAAGGCTCGCCGCTTTGTCTTTTGAATAGAGGTTCTTTCGAAGAATTGTCACGCGTGACTTTATCAAAGAACTGACGACCTTCATTCGTCAAGACAACATGTCGAGGCTTTCCGCTTTTTGTAATGCTGATGTAAAGCATGCCAGTATCTGGGCGATAATCAGCGGCTACTAACCGACATATTTCTCCATATCGACAGCCGGTGAATAGGGCGGCCTGAACCACCAGGCGTAAATCAGGTTCGCACGCTTTAACGAGCTGCCTGCATTCTGCCTCCTCGAGGTAACGTATGACGGGTGCCGTGACTCCTCGAAATGGCTTTACGCGGCGCCACGCCAGATCTGAATCAATCGTGCCTTCGCGCCAGGCGTGATTTAAGGCTGCTTTAAGAACTATTAGGATTCTATTAGCTGTTGATTTTCGGCGGCGTGCCACTTCTGAGTCATCACTCATATCCCTCATGTTTCTCAGTTCGGCATTTTTGCCCGTCCTTAGACGGGCAGGGGTCTTTGAAAGAGCATAGTGCCAGTCGGAAATCAGTTTGGTTGTCAAATCCCTGATATTGATATCACCTAAAGTTGGAAGAATGTGCGCGTTGATAATTGTTGTTGTGACCGATACACCTTTACCCTCTCGAGCGTAGTGAGTCATATAATTGCGAATAATATCAGCTACTGTGCAGACGTCATGAGTAGACACAGAAATTTGTTTCAGGGGCAGAGACGATGCAGAAATTGTGGCCGACTGTCGACCCGTCATGAGTCCGATATTATTATGACTTAATACAATGGGTGCATTAGGGTACCCATGCAACAGACGGTACACACCTTCACCTTCTGCGCCGCGAAAACAGACAATATTCAATCCAAGTTTTTTCTTGAGAACGGCACTTATCGTGCCGCGAATAGAATGGAGCTGCCATCCGGTCGCCGCGGCTGCTTCAGTAAGAGTCATTCCGGTAGGTCTAGCTAGCAGCTCGATCAGCATTGTTTGTTTATTGGTTTGCCCTGCACCCGCTTGTGAAATTGGTGTTTGTAAGGTCATTTTGTCCTCCTTTTGGACGGACTGACGCTCCATTCGTGACGAAAGTCGAGCACTTTCCTTCATATTTTTATCAATATCTCCGTTGACCTTCGGCCAGCTTCGAGCAAAAGTGGCTGCAGAGACGGGACTGTTCCCGTCTTCGGGGCTTCAAAACCTCTCCGTAAGCGGTACTTAGCGTTGCCGACACTAACGCTGCCTTTCCACCCCAACGGGCTGGGAGGCAGCGGCTATGTCCAAGCCTCTCGAGGCCAAAGGCCACTGCGTCGTCTTACGGCGATTTTGAACTCCCAGCTCACCAGAGGTTGGTTCCTCTGGTTGGCTTTGACTTCAACTGGGGGTGAGAAATGAAACGTATTAATCTATTTTTTATTATATTTGGATTTTTTTGTGCTCCTGCTTTTGCTGGAACGCAGGTCGATACATCAATGTATAACGCACCAGGATTTCAACCTATGCAGGCGCCCTCGGTTCCTAATTATGCGCCGATGCAACAAGCTCCTTCATATGTTCCTGCACCAGCTCCGCAGCAGCAATACAATCCAACTCAATACAGACAAAATTTTGAAAACAATCTGCCAACTCAGCAGGTGCAGCGCTGTAGCATGACGTCTAACGGTAATGGCGGTTATATCCAGCGGTGTTGGTGAGGAGAAAATTATGTGTGCGAAATATTGTGTATTTTTCTTTCTGAATTTGCTTGCTCTCCCTGTTTGGGCTGAAGAGCTATCGCCTGTTACACAACAACAAATGACTTTCTCCGAATATAATTATCACGTTGATAGCTGCACTAAGAGAGCCGCGAGTTTGATGCAAAGAATGGCAGATATACAAAAGGGGTTGAATCAAGATCAGATTGAAGCCTTAGAGAAAACACCAAAATCGGCCGAACTGACTGATAAATTGGTAATTGAAGAAAAGAAAAGTTATGAGTGCTTGCAACCATGGAAAGCAGAATTTGAAAAAACACTTAACTCACAATCAAAATCAGAAATTATTGAAGATCTATCTTACCAAGGATATGCGGTCATATCAAAAAGCGCGATATCTGGCAATTTCGAAGGATGTAGTGGTCTTAATTTCGGTTTATTATACTTGGAAGACGGAACAATGTTTGAGTGCGCAAAAGAATCCCCAAGCTCAAAATATTCTTTGCCAACACCTCTGTCACAGCCAGAGACTTTAATTATGAAAAATGCCTCATCGGGTAGAATCCGTCTTCTCATAGACAAGATTATATACGATGGAACTATCGTGCATCGAAATCACTGAGGTTCTCGAATGGGCAGAAGCAAATCAACCCATCTAACACTTTTATTGAGTTTTTGTTTTCTAACGTCCTGTGCCTCTGATTCCAAAAAAGATCTGTTTATTCAAGAAATGAAAGCGGCACAGAAGGAGTGTCCTTCCTACACTCGGGGTACTGCGCACATAGCTATGGAATGTAGGGTGCGCGAGCAACACAACGTATTTATAAAATACTATCCAGAATTGGATTTTGCTAATGATGAATGGGGAAAAACTGTTTTAGGACTTAGCCGCGAGTTTGATGATGGAAAGATTACCTATGGGCAATATAAAAAAGGTTGGGATAATGCCATTGTTGAAGAGAGCAAAAACATCGATAGCTTCTATCTTCGAAGAGCAGGTAAGCCAATCGAAGTAGATCCCTTAGGGCCAACTACCCCATAAATAACGCAAGCAGGATACCCCTTCGCCCAGAGACGCGCTTAAGTCTCGTTTTTAACCACTACTGCCCATCGGGGTATCAGCCTGTGCAACCTCTGATTTTTCAAATACAATTTTAATAATAGGCATGCCTTCTGTGGGCTTCTGCGATGGCCCATTTAACCTCGGCGCTTTGGATTTCTTTTTCCCCTCTCGCAGCTCCGCATGCGTGTCCAATCTAATGAATGCCTCCAATAGTCGTGGACGACTATTCATTGCATCGGCGACAGCCTTTCTAGCTAGTGCTTTGACCATTTTCATCGTCGTGGGTCTGCCATTCATCATGCCTTCAACCGTTTCATCCATTACGTTTTTCAGTTCCTTACGGATAAGGCAGATGGTGGATGTGCTATTTTTTGGGCGGCCTTTTGGATTTCCGGAATTTCCAGGACGGAACTGACCGGCAATCGGTGGTTTGCGATAACCGACCTTGTAAGACTGTGACGTGTCGAATTCTTGGTAGTTACTATCGTCTCGCATGATCAACCCTCCCCGTCGGAAGGAGTGCAGGCATCAAATGCGAGCCCTGAGCTCGCATGTATTGCTTGCTTACCTGTCATTGCCTGCCAACGCCGAATAGTTACGTCGACATAGATTGGTTCCAACTCGATCAGCCGGGCCCTGCGTCCAGTCCGCTCTGCAGCAATGAGAGTTGTGCCGCTGCCGCCGAACGGATCCAAGACAAGACCGCCGCGATTGGAGCAGTCGAGCAGTGCATCGGCAACCATCGCGACCGGTTTGACGGTTGGATGCACAGCTAGTTCTTCACCACGTTGCGCATGAGGAATTGTTTGACCGCTATAATCCCAAACATTACTCCGATAGCGTCCATGCTTTCCAAGATCGATATTATTTATGTGCGGCGCAGAACCGTTCTTCCAAACGAAGACCAACTCATGTTTTGACCGATAAAGCGACCCCATGCCCGCGTTGGTCTTATTCCAAACGCATAAGTTCTTGAACTCTGCGTAACTCGCGCACCCAGCCGCCATGACCTCCTCAATGTGACGCCAGTCCATGCACACATAATGTATACTGCCATCCTTAGAATGCTTCGCCATCAATTTCATAGCGGTCTGCAGAAAACTAGAGAACTCCTTGGGGGCCATTTCACCAAAGGCCATAGCAAAATTACCGTGCTTGGCTCTGTCTCGGACGCTAATGTGCCCCTCGACTGGCACGTTGTACGGAGGATCTGTAAAAACAAGCTGAGCCAGCTCGCGATTCAGCAGCTTTGTATAGTCATCCAACTTCAAGGCATTGCCGCAGATAATACGATGATCGCCGAGTAACCATAAATCGCCGGACCTAGTGACAACAGCTTCGGGATTTGGGGGCGGGACATCTACTTCCATCGCATTTTCAGAAATTTCCTGAATCATAAAGTCTATTTGCGGTAGATCGAAGCCCGTCAGTGACAAGTCAAAATCGAGGGCGAGAGTGGACAAATGCTGTAATTCGATAGCCAAGATGGATTTATCCCAACCCGCTAACTCGGCAAGGCGGTTATCGGCGATAATATAGGCACGCATCTCATCTTCGGTCAGATGTCCTAGCCTGATGACGGGTATTAAATCTAAGCCCAGTTGCTTGGCGGCCTCGACGCGACCATGCCCGGCAATAATGCGATTTTCGTCATCGATTAGAACCGGATTGTTGAAACCGAATTTTTGAATGCTATCGGCAATTTTCCTTATCTGTTTTTTGGAATGTGTCCGCGCATTGCGGTCGTAAGCTTGCAGATCTGCAGGCGACAAATAATAGATGAAAAGTTCAGATGGATTTTTTGGCATAATTTGCCCCTTGTTGGAAAACGAAGCCAAACGCGGCTTCATTCGCCGAGGGGACGAACCACGGAACGACCCGGAAAAATCCTGGGCTTGCGTCTGCCGGGCTCTGGGCACCGGGCTTGCAT
>JABDAH010000020.1:0-5655 GCA_013289265.1 Alphaproteobacteria bacterium | reverse complement strand
GATGATGCAAGATGTACCATCGCTTGCATCGCTCTACCACATTTTCCCCTGTAAAATCGAACTGCGTTACCACCGTCGCAAAATTGGGCCAAAGAAATATGAAAACCAGTGTTCCACAAAATCATTAACATTCAATAATAAATTTTAGCCTGTAAAAATACAGCCGACTATCTGCGTAAAGAACAGAAAAATAATTCCCTGTTCTTTTGTGAGGAATGAAAGTCAATCTGTTGGTTTCGCGCGATTATCGCGATTTATGTGCGACGGACAGCGCTTTTGGCCACAGAGATTCCCTGTATTTTCCCTGTTCACCAGGGAATGCCGCAAAAAATCAATCACGATGCATGTTATTGACCGGGGACGGTGGTAACGCAGTTCGATTTTACAGGGGAAAATGTGGTAGAGCGATGCAAGCGATGGTACATCTTGCATCATCGGCGATTTAAGAAAATCGGCTAAGCCTTTGAAAAGTGGCGTCCCCTACGGGCTTAATATTGACATCCCGTAGCGTCCTGGAGTGTACACTAAGCCCGATATTACCTGAGTCAACTTGACCCACCGAACTTTTTTCGAATTATGCCGAATGTCGGGGAATTTCAGGACAATCACGTATTCGGTAGGGGGTTGAAGTAGGGGGTTACAAGTATGGCTGTTCAATTTGTTTTTTAAATAAATCAAAAGGGCTCTAATCGGCGTGCTGTCTCCGTTAGAGCCCTTACAGTACTAAGCAGCGTTACGTCGATTAATTCGGCTTGCTATCCAACCTTGGATATCCGCTTCAACCCAACCCACAGCGTGTACGCCTAACTCCACTTGCCTCGGGAATTGGCCTTTGGCGATGAAGTCGTAGATTGTGCTCCGCGATAAGCCAGTCTGCTTTTTAACTTCGGGTAAGCGAATGATAGTTGTCGTCATCTTGCTCTCCTTTAGTTGGTGATGTGCGTCCGTAACATAATCGCAACACGGCGCAAATTTTTTACAAATGGCGTTCGCCGCCGTTCGCGGATGTCCGCCTAACTATATGATTTATCATACGTTTTGTGTGCCAATGCAGTATTTTGATTGGACACAATCACATATCGATAGGAGGTACATATGGCACGGCAACTCAACAAATTATCCGCCACTAAAGTCAAAATGGAAAAGAGCAAAGGCTGGTATCACGATGGCGGCGGTCTTTATCTGCAAGTTTCTGAAACTGGCGCGAAGTCATGGGTCTTTTGCTACATGCTTAATAAACGCGAAAGGCAAATGGGCTTTGGAGAAGCCAACACGGTATCCTTAGCTGAGGCGCGGCTTAAAATGGCTGAGTGCCGCAAGCTTCTTGTAGATAAAATTGACCCAATAGACGCTCGTAAAGCGGTTAGAAATAAAGCACGACAAGATGAAGCTAACAAAATTACATTTGAGGAATGCGCCAAAGCATATATTGATGCGCATATCAAAAGCTGGCGCAACACCGCGCATATCAATCAATGGCCTGGATTTTTCAAAAACCATGTTTATCCAACCATCGGCAATACTGCGGTTAGCGATATTAATATTGAACTGGTGCTAAAGGTTCTCGAACCTCTGTGGAATACAAAAACTGTAACAGGCAAGCGGGTACGCCAGCGCATAGAGAAGGTGTTAGACTGGGCAAAGGTAAGGGGCTACAGGCACGGTGAAAATCCTGCGCGTTGGCGTGGAAACTTAGACCATCTGTTGGCCCCGCCTTCAAAAATCTGGAAGGTAAAACACTTTAATGCACTACCTCATGTCGAGGTAGGTGAATTTGTACAAACTTTGCGTAAGCAACCTGGCCTTGATGGTTGCGCTTTAGAATTTGCCATTCTTACCGCAACTAGAACAAGCGAAACCTTGGGCGCAAAGTGGTCAGAAATGGATTTTCAAAATAAAGTTTGGGTCATTCCCGCCGAGCGCATGAAGTCAGGCAAGGAACATCGCATACCTTTGTCAGACCAAATAATTGCGGTTATGGAACGCGCAAAGAAGCTAACGAAATACACCACTTGGATTGATGGTACATGGAAGCAAGCAGAATCGGAATTTATCTTTTCTGGCCGTAAAAGAATAAAGCCTCTTTCCAATATGACTATGCTGGCGTTGCTTAGACGTATGGAACGCCAGGACATAACAGTACATGGCTTTCGCAGCACTTTCCGCGATTGGGTTGCCGAAAGAACAAACTTTCCTCGTGAGGTTGCCGAGGCTGCACTTGCGCATGCCGTTGAGAATAAAGTTGAAGCGGCTTATTTCCGTAGCGATCTGTTTGATAAACGCCGCAAACTGATGGAAGCATGGGGTAAGTATTGTGATACGCCATCGGTAAAACAGGATGGTGTTGTGGTTAGCCTTGCCGATGCGCGCCGTGTTTAATAGCTCGCCTGTGCATTAAAATTAATGGCGGGTAGCTTGCATATGCTAGCCCGCCACAACCTATTTATTGTGCGCCATTAATCGCCCGTATTCCTGCGACCTCTGCGACCTTGCGACTTGCCTACACCGCCGCCGCGTTTGGTTAGTTTCGATGGTTTGGTATTTTTTCCAGCAAGTATCTCATCAATTATTTCCGTGTCTTCGGGGCTGACCGTTAAAGGCGTAGAGGTCGGAGAGGTCGCAGGTTTTTCGCATTTTGTATATGTTAGTTTTATGTGCCTTACACTGTCGTGTCCGCGCAGATACTCAACTTCAACACCTGTCTTGCGTAAGGCTGACGCCACCCGCCGTAAACGTTCCGATAAAACGCGCCCCGTGCTTGGCCAGAGCCTTTTATCATTGGTAATGTGGTCATCTGGTACAAGCTCTTTTAAAACAGATAGCAAGTTTGTCGCGGTGTCTTCCCAAGGTTGCTTTTTGTCTTTCATAAATTCATAAACTGTAGTTGCTAGTACTGATGCAGCGATGATGTCTTCATTAGCTTCAACACGATTGGCTTCATAGGCTTCCATGAATGTACCGCTTGGCCATACCGCCGTTTCACATGCTGAGATCCAAATTGCAAAATCAGCCATACGCGGTTGCCGCTCAAGTTTAATGTCGGGCAGTTTCTTTAGGCCGTAAACCATCATGTCAAGCAAAGCCCCAAGAACTCTTGGACAAATGCTATCAAATTTTACTTGAATTTCGTTTACTGGTTGCCTTCTTTCTTCCGATATAGGTTCAAGCATTAGTACGATGGCGCGATCAATTAAGTCACCACGCGGCGCAACGTTTTCAATACCGTTCATCATAATTGGACGCATTGCATCGAACAGCATTTCTTCTTCGTTTGTGAATAATGCCCGCGTTGCAAATCCACCGCCTGTAGCTAGTCGGCAAAGCGCATCGGAAATCCAATCCTTCATGTTGGATAAATTGTCGAAGGCTAAAACCCACGCGCTATTAGCTGCAATAAATAGGTCGCGAACTTCCTTTGGCAAAGTACGGAGTGGTGCTGAGTTAGGATCAACCAACTGCCGCAGTAGAGCCATTAAAGTGCTTTTCGATGTGCCTTGTTCGCCTACAACAATCAGTACCGGATAGGGGCCTTGGCCGCTTAGAGCCATTAGGAGCCAAGCAACAATAAGAACAAATCCGCGATCGGTTGGCACATTTACAAAAGGCCGTAGGTCAAAAATTGTGCCTCCAGATACAGGCAATGGCAAAGGCTTCATGCCCTTCCTGCGCCGAAAACGCAGCGGGGGATTATCAATAACTTTGTATCCTTCCGTTGAGATTTCAATTGCTTGCCATTTCTCGTTACAGAGGTCGATGTAAATTTTACCATCATGCCTGCCAGCACGAATACACACAGGCCGTTCTTCGCCATCGTTTTGTGCGCGTGCAGCAAGGGTCTGTATGGCTGTGTTGAAAACGTCTGAGGAAATTGCGCCTTTAGTTTTCTTATAGCACACCCCGCGCAGCCATCGCTTGTACCCCTCGCTTGTAACAGCCCATGTTTCACGATGACCGTCTTCTGCGGTGATATCTGCGTAAGCAATGCCATCAACGTCATGGAAGTAATCAGCGATGCTCGCTAATTCTATAAGATCGTTAGTTTGGTTTTTATTTTTGGTGACGCCAGTGTTGGCCTTCATGTTTTTTCTATACGCGGTAACAGCGGAATCAAGCCTGCTGACGACCACTTTCATATCCCGCAAATCATCACGTAACTTTTCATAAACAAAAGCGTCAGCGTCCTGCAAATATGCTAGAATTCTTAAGCTCTCTGGCCGGAAGGCGGCATTTTTGTCTTCCACACTTTCCTTCAAGAGATTGGAAATAAAAATTTCTGCGGCAAAGATGGGTTCGTTTTGGTCGTGTATATTGTCTTCCATGATGTCCTCTATGGGTTAAATACGGTTGGTTATTTTGGCAAAGGCGCGGCAGTCGATACTTGTAACGACACGCGCAACTTCTTCTGCATCTAGGGGCGGGGTGCATCGCGCTTCGTTAAAGGCTTGCATCAACTCAAGGCAGACACGTGTATCCACTCGCTTTGCAATTAGAAGGCCGCTTATACGTGCAATGGTAGTATTGCGTTGGCCTTCGGGGATTGCCCCACGCACAAGTGCTTCGATGCTTGGTCTACTCGCCATTGACCCGCTGTTGCTGCCGCCCTGCCGCATAAGCTGCAACAGCCATGCTGGTGCGTTAGCTAGGGGCGTATCAAGGTTGCATCCTTTGGCTATGCTGTAGGTATTGCCTGATACATGTAGGGAAGGTGGGGCAACGATGTAGCCACCATCGCCGCGCACATCAATTCCTGAGCCAAGATGTCCAACGCTGTTGCGGATTTCTTTACCCGGATGTCGAAACAATATGTGAATACCGCCACCACCGGTATTGAACCGTAATGTTGATGGTAATGCGCCGTATTTGGCTTCGAGCGCAGCTAACGTTTCATAACCGCCGTGCTTCTTATCAATATCAAGGGCAATGATGCCACTTATGCTTCCAGTAACGATGCCAAGGTTTTGTTTGCCAAAGCCACCAAACCATTTTTTAATAATGGTAGTATCTGTAGTAGCATTCTTAAGGCCGTTTGGCGCAAATCGCCACATGGGATGTTTTGCTGGCGACTGACACGACTCCTTATGACGACAGGTGCAGGTTATGGTACCGCCGCGATTACCTGCCGAATATAAAGGCAAGATATGTAAACCGCGCTCCGCAAACGCGAGAGCATAATCCTTGGTTGAAACGAATGGGGTGCTCATGCTGCACCGCCATTGGTTTGTTGGCGCAACCTCTCAAGCCATGCTTCTGCGTCGATGCGAGCTACAAAAGTTCTGCGTCCACGTTTGATTATGGGGAGGCGTTTGGCGTTGATCTCAGCGTATGCGCTGGTTCTTCCGATAGCATATCTAATAAGAAATTCCGGTACGGAATATAGCTCTGGCTCTACTGGCATGGTTTACCCCCTGAGTTAATCGCCAAACCGAATGTCTGGCGCAGGGGATTAATAGAAGGAGATAAGGGCGTTACAGATGCAACATAAGTTGCCACTTATAATTTACCAAAAAGAGAGCTTACATTTGTCGCCAAAGATCATGCACATAAGCAATTTTTCTGCTTAATGTGCTTTGATCCCAAGAAGTATCCCCCAAAGTATTATCTTCGGTTAGGATCTCTATAATTTCATTTTGTGTTCTACCGCAGTTTACAGCATCG
>JABDAH010000019.1 GCA_013289265.1 Alphaproteobacteria bacterium | reverse complement strand
GGTTTGTTCCAGATCGATGATGTGCACATTGTTGCGCACGCCAAACAGGTAATTTTGCATTTTTGGGTTCCAGCGGCGGGTATTGTGGCCGAAGTGAACGCCAGCTTCGAACAATTGCCGAAGGGTAACGACAGGCATCGTCATTTAAGTACTTCCTTTTCCGGTTAATCCGCCCCTTGTTGTGAGCCACTTACGTGGCACCGGATGGCATCTAACGGGATTGACCGCCAGCGCCGAACAGGGGTGAGGTTTTTATTTCGCCCCCGGAACCATTCCGAAGACAGTCACTTTGTATAGGATATAGCCACCAAAAGCAACGGGTTTGTAGCAAACGGCCAAAACCAAGAACCTTCTAAGCCTTTGATATTGCATATTGCCAGAAGGCCAATAAGGGCATTACCACTAATTCCATACCCAGACCAAACAGCATGTTCGGTGCGGGTGTTCCCAGCGTCCAAAGCGACCAAAGCCGTCCCAAACCACCGATAAAGACAATAAGAGCCAAAAGCTGGAACCGTGCACCTTGCTTTTCAATAGTGGGGATCATGTACCAAAAACTGAGCCCAATACCCAGCAACAATCCTGACAAATACCTAAAATGACTATCGATTGCGTCGGGCGCGGGATTATCAGTGACAATGTATGTGCCCATTATAATACCGCCTAATCCCCCACCCACGGGAACTATTCCGCCAATGGCAATAGAGATCTGCAACAACCTGCGGCTGATTTTTTTCACGAAACACCAGGGAGAGAAAGCGCCTGCGGATGACGCCGCAAAATATCTCCGGAAAAAGCTTTGGGCAGCAAAATTGTTTTATCGCCCGCCAAAAATTTTTGCAGCTCGATACAAAGAGAGTCAACGACGCTGCCCCAATCTTTTGGCTGACGCTGCCGGAACAGGCGCATACTGGGGTACCAGATGCAATCCTCGCGCCCCAAAAGCCAACGCCAGTCAGGATTAAAAGGCAGAAGCACCCAGACCGGCAAACCCATCGCGCCTGCGAGATGGGCTGGGGCTGAATCAATCGTGACAAGCAAATCAAGCGATGCCATACAGGCCGCGCTATCCGCAAAATCATTGATCAACGGCACGGCATCAAACAAACCTGAAGCCGCAGCTTTTGGTTGTTGAGTATCGCGTTGCAGGGAAACAAGATGCGGTTTGGCCAGATCAATTAACGGCGTCAGTGCCTCGAAAGGCACCGAGCGGTTATGATCATTTTGATGCAGGGGATTTCCCGCCCAAACAAGGCCGATGCGAGGGCGCGGCAAGACAGCCAATTTTTCGCGCCAACTGTTTGTTTGATCTGCATCCGCGTTTATATAAGGCACGGAAGATGTCAGTGGATCAAAGGGCGGTCCCAGAAGATGCGGCAGATCCATATAAAAGCAACGCATATGAGCATCGGGCGGCAAGACATTTTGGGCCGCATCATCATGCGGGATAAAGGATACAGACGGCAAATTTGCGGCAATCAGCGCGATAAGATTCTGCGGCAAAAGTAGCGTAATTTTTCCGACCCGTTTTTGTGCTTCTGGCACATAGCGCAGGAAATGAATGAGATCCCCAAAACCGTAAGCGCCGCAAATGACAAGATGCAAGGCCGGGTCTTTCTGACCTTTCCAGTCTGGCAAATCCACATCCGCTTTTGCTGGCGCCGCTGCGGCGAGTAATTCCAAACCTTTAGCATACTGGCCCGTCAGAAAACTCGCCGTCCCCTGCCCAAAAATAGCCGGCGAGCCTAAACCCGCCTGCCGCGCGGCGCTATAATGCGCGGTGGCCAAATCATAATAACCGGCACGACACAAAATCTCACCCATGATAAAATGCGCATCGCCACTGGATACTTCACTTCGCAGCGCATATTGAATTTCATTATGCGCCTTGTCCAAAGCACCACCTTCCATCAACGCCACCGCATAATGCGTACGCATGATGACGTTCTGCGGCTCCAACGACACAGCCTGTTTCAGATAATCTTGTGCTTCTTTCCAGCGTCCGCGTTCCAGAAGCAAAAAGCCGATGCATTCCCACATCGACGCCAAAGTCGGATCAAGCTTTAGAGCCTGCATCGCCGCTTTCAGAGCTTCCTGCTGATTTTTGCCACGACGGAGAGTTTCAGCACGTTCCGCCCAGGCCGCCGCGCTATTTGGCTGCGCCTTTTCGGCGTTCAGCACTCTTGTACCTCAAGGCAACCGTCGATATTGCGCAGGTTCGACTTCACTGCTTCAGTCAGTTGCCATGCGCCGGGCAATTCGATTTCGGCTTCCTCACCACCATCCAGTTCCAGCTGCAAGAGAACTTTATTGCGGCCCTTGGGCGTTGCCGCCAGAAGTTTTTGAATTTCATTTAAGGGCGTTGCTTCATAGAGGCGCACCCGCACACCAACTGATGCGCGTTCAGCTGCCGCCACCAACGGTTCAATATTACGGGCGATAAAGCGCATGTCGCTGCCGCCTTCTGTCGCTGCCGCGCCGCCGCCCCCTTGGGCTGTCTGTGCATCGACTTCGACCAGCACCGCCTGACCCGCTTCCATAATGTCGCGCTTGGCCGCCAGTAGTTCGGAAAAGACCGTGACTTCAAACGCACCGCCGGTGTCCGATAATTGCAGGAAGGCAAATCTGTTGCCGTTCTTTGACGTGCGTTCCTGCTTGCCGAGAATAATGCCCGCTAGCTTGTACCGATTTGGCCCCATAGCCCGCTGCATTTTGGCAATGCCGGCAGAAGGCGTGACGCCGATGCGGTCAAATATCGCACGGTAATTATCGAGCGGATGCGCAGACAGGTAAAAACCGAGCGCCGAGAACTCATGCTGCAGCCGCGTAACTTCATCCCACATTTTGGCTACTGGCAGTGGCGGGCGCGATTCTGAATTATTGCCGCCGAACATATTGACTTGCCCTGACGCGCGCTCATCGTTTTTCTGATGACTATGTTTCAGCAGCGCATCAATCGCGGCCAGCATCTGCGCCCGGTTGCGGTTGAGACTGTCAAAAGCACCTGCTGTCGTCAGGTTTTCCATCGATTTGCGATTGATTACACGTGGATCGATACGTTCCACAAGATCGAACACGTCCTTGAACGCGCCGCCTTTGTCACGCGCCACAACAACAGCGCGCATGGCGGCATCGCCCACGCCCTTGATAGCGGCCAGTGCATAACGAATGGCAAGTTTATCGCCCTGCGGTTCTACAGCGAACAGCGGATAAGATTTATTAATATCCGGCGACAACAGGAGGATGCGGTTACGCGCCAGTTCTTGCCGGAAGACATTCAGCTTATCAGTATCGCCCAGTTCGAAATTCATCGCCGCGGCAAAAAACTCAACCGGATAATTCGCCTTCAGATACGCCGTCTGGTAAGCGATCAGGGCATAGGCAGCAGCATGCGATTTATTGAAACCGTAGCCTGCGAATTTATCGATCTGATCGAAGATCATCCCTGCCTGATCTTCCGGCACTTTGTTTTTGTCTGCTGCGCCCTTAATGAAATTAGCGCGTTGAGCTGCCATCTCTGACGCTTTTTTCTTACCCATCGCGCGACGCAACAGATCGGCATTTCCGAGGCTATAGCCCGCCAGAATCTGCGCCGCCTGCATAACCTGTTCCTGATAGATCAGAATGCCGCCGGTATCTTCCAAAATTCCCTTCAGCATGGGATGCAGGTAATTAGGTTCTTCCTGTCCGTTACGCACCTTGATGAATTTCGGAATATTATCCATCGGGCCAGGGCGATAGAGCGCGACGAGCGCGATGATGTCTTCGAACCGCTTCGGCTTTAGTTTGCGGAGCACATCGCGCATGCCCGAACTTTCCAGCTGGAACACGCCGGTGGTATCGCCCTTCGACAGCATCGCGTAGGTTTTTGTGTCATCGAATGGTAGCTGCAGCAGATCTATCGTGACGCCGCGCTTACGCAACAACTCGACGGCCTGTTGCAATACGTCGAGGGTTTTGAGGCCGAGGAAGTCGAACTTCACAAGACCGGCGGCCTCCACCGTTTTCATATTGAATTGCGTCGCCGGAAGCACGGAAGCCGGGTCACGGTAGAGCGGCACCAATTCCACCAGCGGCCGGTCGCCGATAACAACACCTGCGGCATGGGTGGAGGCATTGCGGAACAACCCTTCCAGTTTCAGCGCGGTATCCATCATCTGCGCTACGGTCGGATCAGCATCGCGCAATTGCTGGAGTTGCGGCTCGGAATCGATCGCTTGTCCCAAAGTCATCGGGTTGGCGGGATTATTCGGCACCAGTTTGCAGATTTTATCGACATAACCATAAGGCATCGCCAGCACTCGGCCAACGTCACGCAACGCCGCGCGGGCCTGCAATTTACCAAAGGTAATAATCTGCGCAACACGGTCAGAGCCGTATTTCTGCTGCACATAGGATATAACTTCGTCGCGTCGTTCCTGACAGAAATCGATATCGAAGTCCGGCATGGAGACGCGTTCGGGATTAAGAAAACGCTCGAACAGCAAGCCGAAGCGGATGGGGTCAAGGTCGGTGATGAGTAGCGCCCAGGCGACAACAGAACCCGCGCCAGAACCACGGCCGGGACCCACGGCAATACCGTTTTCCTTCGACCATTTGATGAAGTCGGAAACGATCAGGAAGTAACCAGCAAAACCCATTTTGATAATAACGTCCAGTTCGAACGCCAGGCGGTCCTGATAAGTCTTGGCATCGGCAAAACTTGCGGCGGTCAGGCGATGCTTCAAACCCGCTTCAGCTTGCGCTCTCAATTCGTCCGCCTCACTCCGGCCTTTTTCGGTCGGGAAAGCGGGTAAAATCGGCGCACGTTCCGGCGGTTTGTAGGCGCAGCGTTTGGCGATCACCAATGTGTTGTCGCAGGCTTCTGGTAAATCCGCGAACAAAGTGCGCATTTCCGCCGCCGATTTAAAACGGTGATCGCGCGTCAGGCGCCGACGATTTTGTTCGCTCACTATCATTTTGTCGGAGATACAGAGCAATGCGTCGTGAGCGTCATACATCGACTCGTCGCCGAAATGCACATCGTTGGTCGCAACCAGCGGAATATTGTTTTTGTAAGCGAGGTTGATCAGTTCAACCTCGATCTTCGCTTCATTCGCGCTGACGCTACCGCCATGATGGCGTGTGATCTCGATATAAAAACGGTCGGTGAATAAATCCCGGAATTGCAGCAATGTAACTTCTGCCGCATCTGCCTGCCCCGCCAGCAGTTGATGCCCCACTGCGCCTTCTATCCCGCCGCTGAGTGCAATCAACCCGCCGGTATGTTGCGCCAGTTCTTCGTAAGTCACATAGGGGCTAGATCTGTCAGTCGCTACATAGGATTTAGTTACCAGCGCGGACAGATTGCGGTAGCCAAGTTCATTCTGCACCAACAGCACCAGCTGGTCGTAATTTTCGCGGCCTAGCGTTTTAAGGCCCGCTTGTTCTGGCCGCAGCACAGCGATCTGACAACCGATAATAGGCTGCACACCGGCACCCGCCGCCGCCATCGCAAACTCCAGAGCGCCAAACAGATTGCCTTTATCGGTCAGCGCCACTGCCGGCATATGATGCTGCAGGCAAAGCTGGATGAGATCCTTGCGTACAGCCTTGCCCCCGTCTTTGGGCTTGTCCTCGACGATCTTGATCGCGCCTTCGGCCAAGGAATAAGCCGAATGCACGCGCAGATGAATGAAAGAGGGTTCGGACATAAGGGTTCTGGTCTCTATCTTTTGTTACGGCGCATTCTATAATGGATCGGCGGCAAACGGTAACGGGTTTCCTTGTGACGATCAAAGATTTTCTGGGATTTTTGTCTATTGCCCTAACCCTTGTTGGTTACGTTCCCTATTTCCATTCCATCTTCAAAAAACGCACTAAACCCCATCTTTTTTCATGGATTATATGGGGCACCGTTAACGCTATCGCTTTTGCCGGACAATGGAGCCACGGCGGCGGCGCGGGCTCATGGGCAGCCGGTTTTACGGCATTATTGTCCTTTGGTGTTGTGGGACTAAGTACAGTCTGGGGCGAAAAGAATATTACCAAAAGCGATGTCGTTGCCTTTACTGGCGCTTTGGCAGCCATTGCCCTCTGGTATTTTACGAATGACCCGCTTGGTGCAGTCTGCCTTGCGACATTTATTGATATTCTGGGTTGCTATCCAACTATCCGAAAATCATACAACAAGCCTCACGAAGAGCCCCTTTTTTCCTGGGTCATATGCAGCTTACGCTCAGTTCTTTCGCTTTTTGCTTTGGGGCAATATTCACTGGTAACAACCATCTATCCTATAGCAATGATCTTCACTAATGGCGGCCTTGCGCTAATGCTCTTCTGGCGGCGAGCAATTTTAAAAGGGACTCACAATGGATAAAAATATCCTTGGTCTTGTTTCAGTCGCCGTCAGCATGGCGGGCTATGGCTCTTACCTTGTTTCTATTTTCAGAAAGCGCACTAAACCGCATGCTTTTTCGTGGCTGGTCTGGAGCATTCTGATGGCCATCGTCTTTTTCGCGCAAATGAGCGATAAAGGCGGCGCGGGATCATGGGTTACGGGGGTATCTGCCCTCATGTGTTCTCTCATAGCTATGGCCGCGATCCGCCACGGCGAGAAATCGATCACCCGCAGCGATTGGCTGGCTTTTATCGGCGCGTTGATCGCTATACCCGTTTGGCGGCTGACAAAAGACCCGTTAGCCGCCGTTCTTGTGGCAACAGTGATTGACGCGCTGGCTTACTACCCGACATTCAGAAAATCTTACCTGAAACCTTTTGAGGAAAATTTCCAGACTTACTGTCTTGATATCCTGAAATGGGTCGTCGCCTTCTTCGCACTGGAACATTATTCCGCCGTTACCTTGACATATCCGCTGTTCCTTTTAGCGGCGAATAGCACGCTGGTGGCGATGATATTGGTCCGGCGGCAGAAGGCCAACCATGCTGAGTAAAGATATTCTTGGTCTGATTGCCGTTGCCATCAACATAACCAGTTGCCTCAACTATACCCGCTACATTCTGAAAGGCCGGATCAAGCCACATGCCCTTACATGGCTGGTATGGTTGATTATTAGCGGTATCATTTCTTTCGCGCAGTGGAAACAGGGTGCGGGTGCAGGTGCATGGGCCGTACAAATCGGCACTCTCTTTTGCTTCACCTTTTTCTTTTTATCTTTGTTTAAAGGCGAGAAAAATATTACCAAAACTGACTGGGTCGCCTTTACCAGTGCGCTAGCCATTATCCCCATCTGGTATTTCACAAAAAATGCGCTTTTTGCTGTGATCCTTGCCACTTTGATTGATGCTTGCGCTTATTATCCTACCGTACGCAAAGCATGGTTCAGACCCTATGAAGAAGATTTCATTATGTACGGTGCCGACGTTTTGAAATGGGTTTTCGCTTTTCAGGCGATGAGCGATTATTCAGCAACAACGCTTCTCTATCCGATCTTTTGCACGACAGCCAACAGCTCTCTCACTATAATGATTTTGGTGCGGCGCAAGAAGTTGCGCTTCAGCTAAAAATCTTCTGCCAGAATTTTTCCGGGATCGTGTCCTTGCCGGTGCGGCCCGCGAACTGGTCGGCCACGATAAGCCCGGTGGGCGATGTCACATTAATTTCTGTCAGATAATCGCCGATCACATCGATGCCCGCCAAAAACAGGCCGCGTTCCCGCAATACTGGCTTTAATATCGCACAGATTTCATTGTCGCGTTTAGTGAGTTCCGATTTCTCGGTTCGCGCGCCGACACGCGCATTGCCGCGCATATCGCCTACGGCGGGAAAACGCGTGTAACAACCGACAGGCTCACCGTCCAGCATGACGATGCGCTTGTCACCCATCTGCTGGATCGGCAGGAATTTCTGGATCATCCAAGGCTCGTTTGTCATAGCCGATAATGTCTCGATCAGCGCGGGCAAATTATCATCGCCGTCACGCAGATGAAAAATACCATGCCCGGCATGGCCGTGCAGCGGTTTGATGATGATGTCTTTATGTTCGCTGCGGAAAGTTTCAATCGCCTTGATATCGCGCGTTATCAATGTTGGCGGCATCAATTGCGGAAAAGTCGTTACCAACAGTTTTTCCGGCGCGTTGCGTACGCCGACCGGGTCGTTGATAACGCGGGTCTTTGTGCCTTTAAGATTTTCCAGAATATGCGTGGCAGAAATATAACCGAGATCAAACGGCGGATCTTGGCGCATCAGCACGACATCAAAGCTTTTTAATTCACGAACCTGCGCCTCGCCCAAAATCCACTGTTCCGTATTTAGGTCATAGCTGAGCGGATGCCCGGATGCCGCTATAGACACGCCGTTGCTGCCACGCATTTCCATTTGCAGTTTCGATACTTCGTAATGGAACAGCTCATAGCCGCGCGCCAAAGCCGCGCGTGCCAGATAAAGCGTCGAGTCGAATTTCAGATTCAACTGCGCGAGGGAATCCATTTGAAAGGCGATGGAGGTCATAGCGGTTAGCATCTAGGGGCTAGGAATTAGGGACTAGGAAAATATATATGACCAAGAGCAAGTTCTCCAGCCCTTAATCCCTAGGATGATTTCGGTTAAAGGACGTCATTCCTGAAGCCACTTTAGCGGCTGTCGGGAATCCATTGTCTTTAAAAAGATGGATGCCCGCCTGCGCGGGCATGACGCGATGAGCGATCGTGACACACCCAACAACTCAATCTGGCCGCCAGGCGCCTTTTATATGTCGTGGCCAGCGCTTGGGCGCTACCAGCATGACATCAAAACGTAAATAATGCCGTTTAAAACAGGGATAGCGCGCCAGAAAATCATTGGCCGCGCGTTGCAGCCTTTGACGCTGGTGATGACTGATGGATTCGATCGCCTGTCGTTCTGTCGCCCGCGCTTTGACCTCTATCAGCGCCACGATCTTGCCGCGCGATGCAATGATATCAATCTCGCCCAGTTTGGAACGGTAGCGCGAGGCGATGATACGGTAAAATTTCAGCCGCAGCGCCAGACGACACAGGCTTTCGGCAAATAACCCCGTTGTGTAGGAAGTTTTTAGTTTCTTCATTCACTCTTTGCCTGACAGCTTCAACGCCCGCGCATAGACTTCGCTTTTCTTGATATTGGTCAGGGCGCACACGGCGGCGACGGCATCGCGTAGCGACAGTTCCGCCATATGTTGTTTGAGCAGCGCGTCGAGATCATGCGCTGGCGCAGCATCTGCATCAGGTGGGGCTACGATAATAACAATCTCGCCTTTGACATCAGCATCTTCATAAAAATCCGCGAGTTCCTGCAACGTGCCGCGCCGGGTTTCTTCATACAGTTTGGTAAGTTCCCTTGCCACAGCCGCCAACCGCGCGCCGCCCAGAACCTTTGCCAGATCCTGCATTGTGTCGGCCAGCCGCTGCGGCGATTCATAAAATACCAAAGTCGCGGGTGCCGCCTGCAACGCCGCGATGGCTTTTTGCCGTGCCGTGCTTTTGGGCGGCAGGAATCCGGCGAAGTAAAAATGATCGGTCGGCAGGCCAGACCCCGCCAGTGCCGTGATCGCAGCATTGGCGCCGGGAATAACCACAACATCATATCCTGCATCGCGGCAATCGCGCACCAGCTTGTAGCCAGGATCGGCGATCAGCGGCATTCCGGCATCGCTGATCAGGGCAACCGACGCCCCTTCCGCTATATGCTTTAAAATCTCCGGCCGGCGCCCGTCAGCATTATGGTCGTGGTATGAAATCAGCTGTTTTTTCTTGATGCCATAGTGCGCCAAAAGCGCGCCACTATTGCGTGTATCCTCGCAGGCTATGACATCGGCACTGGATAGGGTTACCAAAGCCCGGAGGGTGATATCGCCTCTGTGGCCAATAGGAGTCGCCACAACATAAAGCCCTGCAGCCAGTTGAGGATCCCGTTTACTCGACTCACCAACCTCGCTAGCCTCAATCAGTTTTTGGGCTAACAGCGGGTAATCCAGCGATGATTTCTTTTTCCTTCCAGATACTAAAGAAGGCGGTTTGGCGGGTGGCGCTGACATGCTCTATTCTCGCGCTGTTAATTGGCTGCGAACATGCGCCCGGTTGGCTGGACACATCCTCTTGGTTTGGCAAAAGCAATGTAGACCAGAATGCGGCCTATGCCCATCCCGGTTTTGGCAAGGGCCCGCTGGCACCGCCGCAACCAGCGCCGGTATCGGCGGTGCAGGCCACGCCGCTGCCTGTACCACAATCTACAGTTAATCACGCAGCCCCGGCAGTGGCTGCGACAACGCCAGCAGTACCTGCACCAGCATCAGCCGCCAAAACCAAAGTTGCTATCCTTTTGCCACTAACCGGCAAGAGCGCGGCTCTGGGCCAAGCGATGTTAAATGCTGCGCAGCAAGCCGTGTTTGACAGCGCCGATACCAGGTTCGAACTCATGCCACGCGATACCGGCACCACAGATGCGGGGGCTGAAGCCGCCGCGCGTGACGCCATCGCCAGTGGCGCGCAACTGCTGATCGGCCCGTTGTTCGGCGCTAACGTTCCTGCCGTTCATGCCATAGCGCAAACATCCGGCATTAATATGCTGACGCTTTCCACCGATACATCACTGGCGGCACCCGGCGTTTACGTCATGGGCTTTGCGCCCGGCGCACAGGTGGAACGCGTAGTCACTTTTGCCATTTCGCACGGCCTGCGGCATTTCGCCGCGCTGCTACCCAAAAATGCTTACGGCACTTTGGTGGGTGCGGCCTTTCAGGAAGCGGTAACCAGCCATGGCGGCGTATTGGTCAGCATCGAAGCCTATGACCCCACCAAGCATGACAGCGCAGGTCCTATCCAACGGCTGGCATCCAAGCGCGACCAGATCGACGCGCTGTTTCTACCAGAGGGCGGAAGCGACCTGTCGCAAATCGCGGGACAGCTGGTCAGCACCGGGTTTGATAATCACCGTATCCGCCTGATCGGCACGGGATTATGGGATGTACCGGACCTTGCCCGTCAATCCAATTTTTTGATCAGCGGCTGGTACGCGGCATCCGATCCTTCCGCGCGCCGGAATTTTATCAGCGGCTATAATGCGACTTACAGCGGCGAGCCGCCGCGTCTTGCAACGCTCGCCTATGATGCCACTGCCATGGCAGCCGTCCTTTCCAAACGCGGCGCGCCTTTTGATACGGCAGAGCTCACCAACCCCAACGGCTTTGCAGGTCTTGACGGCATTTTCCGCCTGACGCCGCAAGGTCTGGTGGAACGTGGCCTTGCTATCAATGAAGTGACGCCCGAGGGTGCGCATGTTGTTGATGCTGCACCGACGACATTTGCCGGGAACTAATCGCCGAAACTTTTTTGATTAAGGGCATTCTTCCAATAAAAAATGCATACTTGGCTAACTTTTTTAGCTGGCATTTTATTATTTGCATCGCCTAAGTGCCGGAGGTGATGGGCCAAGCGATTATATTAACCACGAGGAAGCTTACAAAACGCGGCTTTTTGGATATTGAAAAATTACGTGTAAAATTTTATATAAATCCGGTATAGTCTTATTACTTTCAATGACTTAGCTTGAGAATTAAGACTCTCCTAACCCTATGCACGTAAATTAGGTTCATTAGGAACGAGGAACGATATTATGACAACGCAACCAGCTACGGCACAACATCAGGCGACAGCGACAGAATTAAAAGGCGTCGTGAATGGCAAATCGCTTTCGATGCAGAATACTGCACATTCAATAGGTCTTGAAGCTGGAGCTCAAACAGTCGGCAATTCTATTGTAGCTGGGCCCAATAGATATGCTTTGTTAAACGCAGCTCATTCGGCTGCAAAAACAGCAATAGCTCGCGAAAACCGCGCTGAGCTTTCCAAGAAACCACAAGCAGTTGAGCGCGCAAGTCGGCATGCGCCGCGCGCCGCTCACCTATTAACAGTCAGGACCGGGGCCAGAGCCTACAACAATATCAAAAATGTTGCTGCTCAGCACACTACAGCGCCTAAGAAAACCCGCGAAGCACAACACGTGCAAAAATTTGTTGCCTCAGTTCCTAAAAGCCAGACCATTGCCATCGATCCAAAGGCAGTGCAGCAACCACAACCGTCACGCGGTTATAACGTCCTGAAAGTAGCGGCTATTTTTGAGCCCGTTACTGCTGCTTTGACAATTGGTAACGGATTGAAAAACGCGACATCACCAACGCCGACAATTGCAAATTTGGTGCCACGTCGTGATGCGACACAGCGGTCCACTCAGCGCACATCTTTGCGTACAGAAACGGCACGCAATGTCGGCGCTAGCCCTGGTCCTGCTTTAGGCGCCCCAACTGCCCCAAAAGCCCCGGTTCAGATGGGCGCCGCTATGCGCCCCATGCCCGGCCATCGCCCTAAACCGATGGAACTAACCGCTTAAGCTCTAACCCAGCAAATAGCCGAGCACTGCATTCAACCGCTGCAAGCCAGCTTCTGTTGCTTTTAAAGTATCCGCTTCATTCACCAGATACTTTTCATCGATAAGATGTGTGATTTTATCCTGCGGCAGAAAATCATGCAGCGATGATCTAAATTTCTGCTGCCATTTTTGCGTATCAATCCCTTCGGTCAGGCGCAAATTCATCATCAGCGCTTCGCGTTGCGCGGTGACATTATCGACCACATCGCACACACGCAGCCCGTGATTTTTCTCGGCCACATGTCTCAGCCAGACTTCCGGCGCTTTATGATCTTCAGTCGCAAAACGCCTGTCACCTGATTGATAGCGTCCATGCGCGCCGGGGCCGATACCGATATAATCATCATAATGCCAGTAGGTGAGGTTATGCCTGCTTTCCAGCCCCGGTCTGGCGTGATTGGAAATTTCGTAAGCGGGCATGCCGGCATCTGATAAAATCTGCTGCGTCAGCTCATACATATTGGCGGCATGTTCTTCAGGCGCTATCAATTTTTCGCCGCGATTGGCAAGCGTATAAAATTGCGTGTTAGGTTCGATCGTCAATTGGTAAAGCGACAGATGGCCGTTGCTAAGCGTCAATGCTTCGCGCAATTCCGTTTCCCACTCTTTTTCAGTTTGTCCGTGTCGCGCGTAGATCAAATCAAAAGAAAAGCGCGGGAAATATTGCGCAGCGATTTGCAAAGCTTGTTTAGCCTGAGCCACATCATGTTTGCGGCCCAAAAATTTTAGCGCATCGTTGCGCAGCGATTGCACGCCGAGCGATAGACGATTGACGCCCGCTTTGGCAAAATCGGCGAACTTCTGCGCCTCCACCGAACCGGGGTTGGCTTCCAGCGTGATCTCTATATTATCCGCAACCTTCCAATGTTTTCGAATGGTGCCAAGGATCAATTCAACCGTGGCCGGTTCCATTAAAGACGGCGTACCACCGCCGAAGAAAACGGATGTTACCTCGCGGCCCTGCAGCAACTGCGCATAGTAATTCAGTTCACACTCATAAGCTTGCCGCCAGACATCGTGATCTATCTGTGCTGCGACATGCGAATTGAAATCACAATACGGACATTTCGACTGGCAGAACGGCCAATGGATATAGATGGCCAAATTATTTTGGTTCTTATGCATATCTACCTTTTGGCGTCATCCCCGCGAAGGCGGGGATCCATCTATTTACAACCACTTTAAAATGGATGCCCGCCTTCGCGGGCATGACGCAGTTATTATAACTTTCGCAATCTAGCAATCAGTTTATGCACCGCGACGCCGCGGTGACTGATGGCATTTTTCTCGTCGCCGTCCATTTCGCCGAAAGTACGGTCGTGGCCCTGCGGTACGAAAAACGGATCGTAGCCGTGGCCCTTATCACCGCGTGGCGGCCAGATGATATGCCCGTCAATACGGCCTTCCAGAATTTCATGATGACCGTCGGGCCAGGCCAGTGCCAGCACACAAATAAAATGGGCCGATCTGTCCGCAGTATCGCCCATTTCCACATGCACGCGTTTCATCGCAGCGGCAAAATCTTTAGTGGGTCCACCCCACCTTGCCGAATAAATCCCCGGCTGGTTGTTGAGCGCCGTTACGCACAATCCGCTGTCATCAGCGAGTGCGACATCATCCGCGAGTTTGGCAGCCTGCATTGCCTTCAGTATCGCGTTTTCGGCAAAAGTCGTTCCGGTTTCCTCAGGTTCCGGCAGATGCAATTCGCCACTTGAGACAATACTGCGCACATAGGGCGCCAGCAATTCGCGGAACTCCCGCAATTTGCCCACATTATGCGTGGCGATTACAAGGCGCTGGCCATCGAACTGCCGCAGCATTATTTACCTAAAACCTGTTTTTGCATCGCGGTAATTTCAGTAATGCCCTTTTGCGCCAGCTTCAGCAAATCGTGGAACTGGTTTTCGGCAAATGGGGCATGCTCGGCGGTGCCCTGAATTTCGACGATGCCGCCTTTACCGGTTAGCACAAAATTAGCATCAGCCTGCGCGGATGAATCTTCGGCATAATCCAGATCGAGTACCGACGTGCCGTTATAAATACCGCAGGAAATCGCTGCGATTGAATCCGTCAACGGGTCCGCCGTCAGCTTTCCAATCTTCATCAAATAACGGCAGGCAAGACCGAGGGCAACATAACCGCCGGTGATGGACGCGGTGCGCGTGCCGCCGTCAGCCTGCAGCACATCGCAATCAACCTTGATCTGAATTTCGCCGAGTAGTTTGCGGTCGACAACAGCGCGAAGGCTGCGGCCTATGAGGCGCTGAATTTCCTGTGTGCGCCCGGATTGCTTTCCTTTGGCAGCTTCGCGGTCAGTGCGGTCATGCGTCGCGCGGGGTAACATACCGTATTCGGCTGTAACCCAGCCTAGGCCCGTACCACGCAGGAAACCTGGCACCTTGTCATCGACGCTTGCGGTGCAGAGCACATGTGTGTCGCCGCATTTGATCAGGCACGAACCTTCGGCATATTTGGCAAAGCCAGGTTCCAGAGTGATGTTACGCAACTGGTCAGGGGCACGTTTTGAAGGGCGCATGTAAAGCCGGTGGTTCAGGTTAAATCAACCACCCCATATCACGAATTACGTTATTGGTAACGGTTATATTTTTCGCGGATAAGCTCCAGCCTTTGGTTATATTCGGCGGCTTTTTCCTTGTCGCCTGTATAGTGATAAAGGAACGCCAGATCCTTGCAGGCTTGATAATAATCGGGGTTAAGCTCTAGGGCGCGTTTTAGTTCGGCCATTTCCTGCGGCACCATCAACGGCCCCCCGCCCGGCATGCGCGAATAGAGCGAGGCAATGTTCTGATGTGTTTCCGCCGCTTCATGTGTCTTCAAGGCAAGCTGGAATTGTTCCATCGCCTGCTTAAACTCGCCGCGATCAATCAAAGCCATACCAAGGTTATTATAGGCACGAACGGAAGTCTCGCCCTGATCAATAATATTGCGGTAGAAGACAACGGGATCATGCCATGTTTTATTTTGCTGATATGTCAGGAAACCAAAGACACAGGCGGCACCACAGGCCAACATCACAACAATAAGTTTTAAATTTTGACTTCTGATCTGGCTAGACAGCGCCTGTGCCAAACCGAGCATCAAGCCTGCAGACGGCAGATACATCCAGTGTTCCAGAAACAGCGCATTGACCGGAATTAGAATGCCCATCTGCGGCACATAGGCAAAGCCGAACCACAGAAACCCAAAACCGAGCGCGGGAATTGCGGCGCGTTTTTGTTCGCGTATAAAGAGGAGGCTAGCCGCCACCAGCATCAACATTCCCGCCAGCACCGGCAGCGCCAATATATTTTCCTGCACCGGGAAATTGCGTTCCATATGCAAGCCGTGTGGCCAAAGCAGTAGTGCCGCATAGGATGGCAGCGTGGCAATGAAGGTATAGATACGCAGCGACAGATGCGTGCCGTAATCGAAAAGCTCCGGATGAATATTGACGAATTCGCGACTATCGAAAGACAGGACTGCCATGCGCACGAAAAGGTAAAACACGACTAGCAGCCACAACGGCCATGTACGGATATAGGTTTTAGGATTAAACCTGTCGCTCTGCGTTACAAATAGACAAGCCATCAGCAGCAGCGGAAACACAACGGCGGCTTCCTTGCTGAGGAGTGCCAATGCACAGAACAATACAGCCAGTAAAATTTTACGCGATGTGAAATCGGGCGCCAGCAGCACAAGGCCAAGCAGACAGAAGAAGCTGTAGAGCCCGTCTGCCGTACCGCTGATGTAAGTCACAGCTTCCGTGTGTATGGGATGCACTGCCCAAAGCAGTGCCGCGATAAAAACAGCGACGGCATTAAAACGCAACTTCACGCCAAGCCGGTAAAGCAGGCAGGCATTGGCCGCGTGCAACGACACATTCAGTAGATGATAACCAACGGTCGACAGATCGCTGAACTGGTAAATGAAAAAATAAAGGAAGGTTTGTAGCGGGCGATAGAAATCGCTGTTGGTGTGGCTGCCCGCCATGATCGGCGTTGTAAAAAGCGTTGGCAGATAATGCCAGTAACGCAGAAATTCATTTTCGACGATCAGGGTCTGATCATCGAACAAAAACTGATTGCCATAGAGATTGGCGTAAGCCACGAACACGGCCAGGGCCAGTAAAAGATAAGGCGCCGTCTTGCGCCAAAAGGCAGGGATGGGTGAATTCATGGATATTGTTGTTAAAGATTCGCCAGCTAAAACAAAACCGAACTGTATGAACGCTTAATTCTTGCAAGATTATTAAGTTAATTAGGTTTTTTCGTAATTAAATTCCAACGAAACTATTAAAATCGTTATTTTCCATATAGTTGGCAATTTACCTAAAATTAATTGTTTCAGCGTTTAATATGACTGTGTGGCGCAGAAGCTACAAAAAGTTAGTCGGACGGACAGAGAAGGAGAAAAAAATGGCAGGCATGTTCTCAAAATTTAGCGGCGCAGCAATGGCTCTAGGTTTGATGTTTACGCCGGTAGCCAACACTCACTCCTTATCAGCCCCGACCTCGGCACAAACAATTGCTACGCCTAAAGCTGAAGCCCTTAAGATTGAAACACCTAAAGCGCATACGGTACCAACAAGCCGGTTTGATGCTCAGGCTGCGAATAAGTACTTTAATGACATCAGTGACAGTATGGTGGGCTTCGCCTTAGTTCATGGCAAGAACCCAACTGCTATTGGGTTGGATAAGGTTGCAGGGCTTGGTGACGTTGCGATGAACTTCCATACCAAGACCGCCTTTAATAACCAAGGTGCAATTACAAGGGCTGCTACTTATTCTTTAACCTAAGATAAGCCGTAAACATTAAGAGGCGCGCTTTAACAGCGCGCCTTTTTTATTAGGTGCAATCCGCCACGAGAGCGTCATGCTCGCATAGGCGAGCATCCATTTTAATAATTACAATGGATTCCCGCCTGCGCGGGAATGACGCGGTGAGATAGACCTAACCCAGCTCTTACAAAATGAACTTCGACAGATCGATGTTTTTAGCGAGGTCGCCGAGGCGTTCGCGCACATAGGCCGCATCAATCATAACGGAACCCTGCGGTTTATCGCTGGCGTCGAAACTGATTTCCTCCAGCAATTTTTCCAGCAGCGTATGCAAACGGCGGGCGCCGATATTCTCGACACTGCCATTGATCTCCGCAGCCAATCGCGCCAACTCGTCAATTGCATCGGGCGCAAAATCCAACGTGAATTTTTCCGTCGCCATCAGCGCTTTATACTGCTTGATAAGGTTGGCTTCCGGTTCCAGCAAAATACGTTTGAAATCATCACGGGTGAGGGCTTGCAGCTCTACCCGAATCGGCAAACGGCCCTGCAATTCCGGCAACAGATCTGAAGGCTTGGCCAGATGGAAGGCACCGGAAGCGATGAACAAAATATGGTCGGTGCGCACGGAGCCGTGCTTGGTCGACACAATCGTGCCCTCGATCAGCGGCAGCAAGTCGCGCTGCACACCTTCGCGGCTGACATCGCCGCCTCCACGGTAGCCTTCGGAACGCGATGCGATTTTGTCGATTTCATCGAGGAAAACGATGCCGTTCTGCTCCACACTATTAATCGCCTCAGAAGTGACTTTGTCCGGGTCCAGCAGTTTGTCGGACTCTTCCGCCTTCAATACATCGCGGGCTTCTGCCACCGTCAATTTGCGCGGCTTGGTGCGCGCGCCGCCGACGGCCTTACCCAGCATATCGTTCAAATTCATCATGCCCATCTGCGCGCCCGGCATACCGGGCACGTCGAACATCGGCATGCCGCCTGAGCTGTTATCCTGCACCTCGATTTCGATCTCGCGCGTTTCCAGCTCGCCCTCTTTCAGCATGTGGCGGAATTTAGTGCGGGTTTCCGGGGTGGCGCTTTCGCCCACCAGCGCATCAACCAGCCTTTCTTCGGCAGCAGCAATTGCGCGCACTTCGACATCCTTACGCATTCTCTCACGCGTCATTTTAATAGCGACATCAACCAGATCGCGAATGATCTGCTCAACATCACGGCCTACATAGCCAACTTCGGTAAATTTGGTCGCTTCCATTTTAATGAAAGGCGCCTGCGCCAGTTTTGCCAGGCGTCGCGCGATTTCGGTTTTGCCGACACCGGTGGGGCCAATCATCAGGATATTTTTCGGTACGACTTCTTCGCGCAAATCATCCGGCAATTGCTGCCTGCGCCAACGGTTGCGCAGTGCCACCGATACGGCGCGTTTAGCATCGGATTGTCCGACGATATGCCGGTCAAGTTCGCTGACGATTTCTTTGGGAGTGAGGGTTGTCATACTTACATCCTAATCTATTCATGTTGGGTGGTCAGAGAATAAGTGGTCAGAGGAAACTTTCTATCTCTGACCACTGACCACTTATTCACTTTCTGATCCCTAAATTTCAATCGTCTCCAACGTCACATTCTTATTCGTGTAAACGCAGATGCCCGCGGCGATATCCAACGCCCTGCGCGCTATCGCTTCGGCATCCATATCGGCACGGTCAGCCAGAGCGCGTGCGGCGCTGAGGGCATAAGGCCCGCCGGAGCCAATGCCGATCAAACCGTCTTCGGGTTCCAGCACATCGCCGGTGCCGGACAAAATCAGGCTGGTGGATTTATCGGCTACAGCCATCATGGCTTCCAGACGACGCAGGTAACGGTCAGTGCGCCAGTCCTTAGCCATTTCAACGCAGGCCCGCATCAACTGACCGGGGTGTTTTTCCAGCTTGGCTTCCAGCCTTTCGAACAGGGCAAAAGCATCAGCGGTAGCACCTGCAAAGCCTGCAATAACATCTGCGCCCGCAACCCCTGATTTTAAGCGCCGCACCTTTCGCGCGTTACCCTTGACGATGGTAGCACCCATGGAGACCTGCCCGTCGCCGCCAATGACGATCTTGTTACCCTTGCGCACGCCGATAATCGTGGTGCCATGCCAGTTGGGGTGATTGTTTTCGCTCATAAAACCTCGGTTATGCTTAATATCTTTTAGACAAATGGGGATTGAGGAAGCGCTGTGCAAGTGGCATAAGGCCCCATGATTTTGTACCCTTCGATTCACATCAAAGACGGCGTCGTGGCGCGGCTGACACGCGGCATCGGCTATCTGCAGCATGCGGAAGTCTTGCACCCCAACCCGGGCGAGCGGGCGGCAGAGTTCGAAGCGCAGAAATTCCCCTGGCTGCATGTGGTGGATTTAAACGGCGCCTTTGAAGGCCGCCCGATGAATATTGAGGCGATCACCGATATCCTGAAAAGCGTGAAGATTCCGGTCCAGCTTTCCGGCGGCATCCGCGATATGAAGGCGATTGAAGACTGGCTGGCCAAGGGCGTGTCGCGCATCGTGCTCAACAGCATTGCCCTACAAAATCCGGAACTGGTGAAAGAAGCCTGCAAGAAATTTCCGGGCCGCGTCGCGGTCAAGATCGATAGCCGCGGTGGTTATGTCGCCGTCACCGGCTGGGCGAAATCATCCTCCATGAAAGCGCTCGACCTCGCGCTGCGCGTGGAAGAAGCAGGCGCAGATACTCTTATCTATGCTGACATAAATCATGACGGGGCTTTATCGGAAGTGAATATCGAGGCTGTGATTGACCTTGCCTTCGCCCTGACCACGCCTGTGATAGCCTCGGGCGGCGTTAATTCGCTGCAGGATCTGGCGGAGCTGAAAGCCCACGCGCAAACCGGCATTTCAGGACTTATTCTGGGCCGCGCCCTATACAGCGGCAAGATTGACCCCACCGAAGCTTTGGCTTTGGCGACAGCTGCTTAGTATCTTCAGCTGCCCATTCTGAGAGTGGGACATCCTTCATGATCATTAGGTAGATCAATAAGTTCCCGTATTGGCTCCCGAGAAGGCGAAGTAATTTCTGACGAAGCGGATAAAGCCTCGCAATTACCATCAATCTTTATTTTTTTCACCGTAACTGTAACTTGATGTCCCGTTGGAATAAGAGGAAGTCCAAAAGGACCCCATGCTACGTTTTGTGTTTCAACATCAACTGGTTTTCCATGCAAGACTTGGTAGACGCCTCTGGCAGCAGCCTGACCCTGCACATACTTCTGCAAATTTAAAATGTCGTTTAGCCCATAAACAACGCCCAAAGCACACGCAGTCGCACCGCACATTCCCAGAAGAGAAGCCATGCCGCGAGGGGCCAAGTTACTTTTCCCATCGGCGTCGTATACTTTTATTCCATAGCTCACTAGCCGCGATGTTATGTAGACGCCTGCACCCGTAAAAAGGCCGCGGATTGTCATAGGGTCTATTGCTGCACCTGCAACAGCCGCCATAGCCGTACCAAAAACAAAGTTTTTTACTTTAGGGTCCAACCCCCTAGACGCACTTATGCTAAACGCGCCTCTATCATTTAGTGTTAAAGCATGCGTCATGCGCCATTCCTCAAAATAATCCGTCGTTTACAGTATCAAAATCAGGGTAATAAAAAATAATCGGCCTGTATAGACGAAGTTATGGTTAACCACACGGGCCGGGGCCTGAAAAAACTCCATAATTTGCGCGGAAACAAATTATCGCTTACTCTTTTTAAGCCTTGAACTCCGACCCCCTGAGCCCTCATGTCCTACGATCCCAACAACATCTTCGCGAAAATCCTGCGCGGTGAGATCCCCTGCAAAAAAGTTTACGAGGATGAATTCGCGCTCGCTTTCAATGACATCAATCCCAAAGCGCCGACGCATGTGCTGGTGATCCCCAAGGGACCTTACGTTGCCTATGACGATTTCATTACCAGCGCCAATGCGGAAGAAATAGCAGGCTTTGCCCGCGCGGTTAGCAAGGTCGCACAAAGCAGCGGCGTCGCTCAAACGGGTTACCGCTTGATTTCAAATTGCGGCGTCAATGCTCATCAGGAAGTATCGCATTACCATGTGCATGTACTCGGCGGCAAAGCGCTGGGACCGATGCTAGTGAAGTAGGGAATAGGGATTGGTATTTAGGGATTAGAAAACGTAATCCCCCAACCTCTATCCCCTAACCCCTACTTCCCTTTATAAATCTCAATCAGCTGATCAAGCAGCTTCAGGGCCTCTTCGCGTGGGCGCTGGAAGCAATTGCGGCCGATGATGGAACCGTTACCGCCGCCCGCGTAAATATCGCGCGCATCCTGCACAACGCTGTCTTCGCCTTTCGCTGCGCCGCCGGAGAACACAACGATCCGTCGACCGTCAAAGCAGCATTGCATAATATGCTTGACGCGGTCGGCCTGCGTAGAGATGGCGATTTTCTTTTCTTCGTAAACTTTCTTGGAATCCTTGTTGCCGAGGAAATCGGATGGCAGTTTCACCTTGATGATATTAGCACCCAGCAAAGCCGCCATATGCGCGGCATAGCCGATGACATCAACGGCCAGTTCAGCTTCCTTGGTCAATTCGCCGCCACGTGGATAGGACCACAGCACAACAGCGAGGCCCTTGGCTTTGGCTTCGCGGGACAGATCGCGGAATTCTTCGTATTGGTCATACATCACATCCGACCCCGGATAGATGGTGAACCCGATCGCGGCGCAGCCAAGGCGTAGTGCATCATCGACGCTTGCGGTTACGGCCTGGTCAGCGCCTTCTTTCTGGCGCGACAGGCTGTTGGCGCTGTTCATCTTCAAAATGGTGGGGATAGCGCCTGCAAATGTATCGGCACCCGCAGCCAACGGCCCAAGCGGTGCGGCATAGGCGTTAAGTCCGGCATCGATTGCCAATTGGTAATGATAGTGCGGATCATAGGCAGCAGGATTAACGGCAAAGCTGCGGGCCGGACCATGTTCAAAACCTTGATCGACGGGCAAAATAACCATACGGCCAGTACCGCCAAGGCGGCCAGCCATCAGCATACGGGCCAGATTGGCCTTGGTGCCGGGGGTTTCGCCTTCATAATTATCAAGCATTTCACGAACACGACGCGTTAGTTTCATAATTTCTCCTCGCAGGTCTTAAAACTGAATTTGAGCTTTTTAAATAACGGAAGTCTTTTACTTTGTCCAATCCCTCCCCACATGATAAGTATTAAGAAAATAAGGGGTTACTTATGCATCAGGGAAAATTTGCGTCGTCCGAAGCCGGTATTGCCATCGGACCGATTTTGTTCGTAATTGCGCTGCTGGCCATTCTGGCGGCTGTGACGGCGAGTGACACAGGGGGGTTTGGCGTCGCCAGCATAGCCGACCGCATTACCGCCGATGTGCAAAGCCAGGCCAGCCTGATCCGCACCAAAATTAATGAATGTAACATTAAATACGGCACCAGCGAAAACGGAGACGGATACCCGGCCTCCGACACAAGCAACGGCACTCTGGTTTCTGCGCTAAATTGCGCCGGCGACCCGAGCGGTTCGCAAAATCTATGGAACGGCTTACGGCCTACGACGCTACCGCCCCCAACCCAAAGTTTTGGCGCATGGCATTACATTAACAGCAACGGTGCCGGCTTGGGCGGCACCGCCACCGGCGGACGTTGCATCTGGACTGCGCCTTCCGTTTCCAACCCCAAAGCCAATAGCGGCATTGTTTCCGGCCTTGAAAAGGCAGCCAACAAATTTACGCATCAGACGACCTGCACCGATGCGGCGAGCTGCGGCGTTGCCGAAGTTATCTACGATCCGGCCAGCGATTCACAAAAATTTATTGTCTGGATCACGATACCGACCGGATCGCCCGACAGCCATTGCCTGCCGTAAGAACAGGTTTCAAGCTGGATGCTGATCCCTTTTCTCTCTGCCACTCAAAACCTTTTCATCCATTCAACGGTCGGCCTGCCGCCGCAAATCTGGTGGCTGCCTGCGTTGGTACTGTTGATATTGGGATCAGCCGCGCTGATTGATACGGTTAGTTCAACCATACCCGACCCCGTTATTTTGATGGGGCTGATAGCCGTGACGGCAACGCAAGGCACGAATGTGTCGTGGGATTTCGCCGCCATGCATTTGACCTATGCGCTGGCTGCAGGCCTTATTATCTGGGGCATCAATCAGATCTGGTTCCGGCTTATGAAAGCGGATGCCATCGGCATGGGCGACGCCAAATGGACCATGCTGGCTGTTGCCTGCTTTGATGTTTTACCTGCCATCTATGCCTGGGGTATCGGCGCCTGCCTTGCCATCGTGTGGATAGGACTGACACGTGTTACGCGCCATAAAATCGCGCGTGTTTATTTCGCACCGTTTCTTTTTATCGGGCTGATAGCTGGGCTTTATTGGCTGCGACTGAGGGTCTAGGCCGTCTTGGGTACTTTCACTGTCTCGATCCTGCGCAGTGGCGGCATGTAAAGCAGCAAAGCTGCTGCGACATAGATCGACGAGTAAGTGCCAACCAGAATACCCCATGTTAGCGCCGCCGAGAAATTAATCAGCGTTGGACCCCCCATGACAACCAGCGGCAAGAGCGCCAGCAAGGTGGTGCCAGCCGTCATCGTCGTGCGCGACAAGGTCTGGTTCACTGAGTCATTAATAACGGCACGCAGATCAACCGCTTTCTGGCGGCGCAAGGTTTCGCGGATACGGTCGAAAACAACGACAGTGTCGTTGATCGAATAACCCGCCAATGTCAGCAACGCGGCAACCGATGTCAGATTGAAATCCAGCTGCAGCACAGCGAATAAACCCACTGTTGTCAGCACGTCATGGAAGGTGGAGATGAGGGCGGCCACACCGAACTGCCATTCGAAACGCAATCCGACATAGAGCGAAATGGCCAGCATCGCAAAAATAGTCGCCATGATGCCCGCATGCAGTAATTCCTTGCCGACAGTAGGGCCTACCACTTCGACGCGGCGATATTCATATTCCGACCCCAACTTGCTGCGCACGCTTTCAACCGCCTTCATTTGGGCTGCTTCATCGCCTTCCTGCCTTTGGATGCGGATAAGGATATCGGTCGGCGCCCCGAATTGTTGCAGCTCGATCTCGCCGAGATTGAGGGTGGAGATTTCGTTGCGTAGTGCTGCCGTATCGACAGCTTGCGCGGCCTTGGCTTCGATCAGAATGCCGCCCTTGAAATCGATCCCGAGATTAAGCCCCTTAACTGCCAAAGCGCCAATGGTAATAAGCACCAGAATGATCGTGACACTGAACGCCCACCAGCGCTTGGCAACGAAATCGATTTGCGTATCGGCGGGAATAAAATGAATGGGGCGTAGAAACATAAGGCACTTCCTGAAGTTGGTTTGAATTAAGAGAGGGTTTTGCTATATCACCCATGAGGCTTGCAGGCGATATTTTGTTTTTTAAGCTTATCGCAGAAAAAGCGCACTTTATCAGCGCGGGTAAAGCCGACAGCCCTTACTGCAAAGGCGGGCGTGCCACCGATAGCCTTGACTTCCGGCGTTACGGTCAGGACCAGCCCTTCGGTTTCTTTGGCGAAATCAGCCTTGATGTTTTCCATACGGCCTTGCGCCAAAGCCTCGGTCGCAAAGCTGCCGAGGTCGGCGTAGAATTTTGGTGCTACCGAAAGTTGGTCACGACGCGTGCGGTAATAAGCCAGATTATGTTTGATCTGATCAGGCGACAGATCGATACGGCCGACACGCTCGGCATCCGTCTCCATTCCGGCCATGCCATAAGCCTCAGCCAGATTCTGGCGCAGCGCAGGCGTCGCATTTTTATCCTTCAGATGCGGCTCCAGTAAAATGATTGCATCATTATAGGCGCCGGACAGCACATAAGAATGCGCCAGGTTATTAAGCGTGGGCAGATCACTTTCATTCTCGCTTAAGGCATCCTTGTAGGTTTTCTGGGCGGCTTCATGATTGCCGAGATAATCAAGCGCGACGCCCAAACCATTCATCGCTTTTACATCGTCAGAATCGATGCTGAGGGCTTTTTCATATTCCGCCTTCGCATCGGCAGCCTGCCCCTGCTTGATCAGGACCCGGCCGAGATCGCGATGCAACCCGCCGTTACCTTGGTCGTTTTGCAACAGCAGATTATATTGCTCGGTCGCATGGGCGTTATCGCCGTGCGCTTCGAAAATCTGCGCCAGCGCCAAACGCGCTTTGCTATCCTTGGGGTCAACCCGCAAAGCGCGCTGATAAAAATCGGCGGCGCCGGCATCTTCGCCGCGCTCATGCAGCTGGCCCGCAATCCCCACCATGCCGGAAGTATCTTTTTCCGGCATGACGCTGCTGGCGCAGCCCGCCAGAGAAACGGTCAGGTAGATCACTGCAACACTATGAAAAACAACATTTTTTCGCGCTTGATAGGGCATGAGGAGCTCGCATCCCGGAGAAACAACAAGGGGCATCTTGCCAGAATAAGGGCTTAACCAAAAATTATTTTTCTGCAGGCTAATCTGTTGGACGCGCTTCGTTTTTCGACTTTCCAAAGAATTTTATCCTCGATAATCCATGACCGATCCTACCCATCACGGCCATTCGATACCGCAGATCACGCAGGAACTGCCGCGCCTGATCGAGCGTATGCATCGCCGCTTTCTGGACGTGCTGCGTATCGAGATGACGCGCCACGGCATTAACGACATCAGCCCTGTGCAGGCGATGATGCTGGCCAATATCGGCGAGGAAGAAATCTCCGTCCGTGATTTGATCGAACGCGGTTATTATCTTGGCTCCAACGCTTCCTACAACCTGAAGAACCTTGTCGATGGCGGCTATGTCGACCGGCAAGCGTCCGAGCGTGACCGTCGCTCCGCCCGCCTCAAAGTATCGGCCAAAGGCAAAACCATTCTGGAAGCGCTGACGGGTCTTAACACCACAATGGCGGAGCCCCTGCTGAAACAGGAATCCGAAGCGCATGAGCTGGAAGCAACCTACCGCACCCTGCGCCGCCTTGAGCGCCGCTGGTCGGACAGTATCCGCTTCGCCGATAATGTCGGCGATGAAGAATTCTGATCATCCTTAATATCTGTTAATCCAAATACCTTGATATTGACTTTTTACAGCCGCAAATTTGCCGCACGTGGAGGGTAGTTTGTTCCTACTGACAGACACCGCCTTAAGGCCACCCTCACACCGGAGTTGACGATGAAAAAATATATCGCCTATGCCAGCCTTGCTTTGATGCTCGCTTCGCCCGTCGCCGTTATGGCACAAACAACGACCGATGTTCCCGGCCATCCGCGGGTCAACGAAGTCGACCAGCGTCTGGACAATCAGCAGAAGCGTATCGATAACGGCGTTGCCAGCGGCACAATCAATGCCAAGCAGGAAGCACGTGATCAGGCGACGGACGCCAAGGTCTCGCAGGAACTCAGCAAGGATGAAGCCAAAAACGGCGGTAAGATCACCAAGGCCGAACAGCGCCGCATGAACCGCCAGCTGACCCACAACAGCAAACGCATTCATCATCAGAAAGCAACACCTGCAGCATTAACCCCTGCCCCGGTAACACCAGCAGCACAGTAAAAGTTAAATTCTGAAATACGAAACCCCTTCGCTGGTATCCTCGGCGGAGGGGTTTTGGCCGACTTTTGGATCTATGGCCCAGCACTTACCCTTAAGTACTTACCCTTAAGTACTTACTGGTTTCGTGCCTTCTGGGATTTATAAAAAACTCACGCGTTGGCCCAACTTCAATAATTCTGCCTGGCGTTAGAACTTTTCGTCCGTCTTTTTCTTCATAACCCTGCATAAAAACAGTGTTGTCGGAAGTGCGGGCGGCTTGTTCCATATTGTGAGTGACAATCACGATTGTAAGTTTTTCTTTTAATGCCTCAATAGTATTTTCGACCTCTCCCGATGCTATTGGGTCAAGCGCCGAACAGGGCTCGTCCAGTAATAAAATTACTGGCTCCGATCCTAGAGTACGTGCAATGCATAAACGTTGCTGCTGCCCGCCAGAAAGAGCGGCGCCGCTTTTGTTGAGCCTGTCTTTTACTTCGTCCCATAAACAAGCTTGTTTTAAATAGTCTTCAACACGATCAGCTACTTCACTTTTTGAATATGAAAAGTTTATCCTTATGCCATAGGCAACATTATCAAAAATAGACATGGGAAACGGCACAGGTTTTTGAAAGACCATACCGATCTTTTGCCGCAGTGAAGTAACATCCGTTTGGTTTGAAAAAACATCCTGGCCATCAAACCAGATATTGCCTTCAGCTCGCCCCGCCGCAGGATTATCTTTATCCGGTTTTGAGACCTCATAAATTCGATTAATGGCGCGAAGCAAAGTTGACTTGCCACAACCTGATGCTCCAATAACAGCCGTTACCTTTTTTGCCGCTATTTTGAGGTGAATATTTTGTAGAGCCTGCTTCGTTTCGGAGCGGCCCCATTTTTTCGTATCAAAGTAAAAGTTAAAATCTTCGAATTGAAGGGCAGTTTCAGAATCAGGAACATCAACCCAACATGTAGGTTCTGCAAAATTAGGCAGATCACTCATTAACATCTCTCCCTTATCAAAACAGTACTAACTGAGAAATAGTACCGAAGCTAGCAAGGGCGCTTTTGAATATCTAGCGATTTGTATGGTTAAAAAGGCATCTTTTGAAACTCTGGATTGCAGGAATGATTGCCGACTTGGCGGCGGGCCCAAGAACTGCTAATTCTGAACTCCCTTCCTGATTTCAATTCCTGACCCCTGATCCTAAAATGGTCGCCCGCGTTTCTACTGTAGCGTTCGAAGGCACCACTGTCCTTGATATCGACGTGCAAGTGCAAATGTCGGCGGGCGTGGTGTGTTTCAGTATTGTCGGCCTGCCGGACAAAGCGGTGGGCGAAAGCCGCGAACGCGTGCGGGCGGCTTTGTTCGCGCTCGGCCTCGCGCTGCCCGCCAAACACATCACCGTCAATCTGGCGCCAGCCGATGTGTTGAAAGAAGGATCGCATTTTGATCTGCCGATTGCGCTCGCCCTGCTTGCGGGTATGGGCGTGCTGCCGTTGGAAGAACTCGCCAACTATACGGCGCTCGGTGAACTGGCACTCGACGGTGCGCTGTCGCCTGTCGCAGGTGTTCTGCCTGCAGCCGTCACGGCACGCACCCACAACCGCGGTTTGATTTGTCCCGCCAAAAATGGCGGCGAGGCTGTATGGGCCGGTGACCTGGAAGTGCTGGCGGCGCCAAGCCTACTCGCGCTCATCAATCATTTTAAAGGCACGCAGGTGCTGGCGCGGCCGGAGGCGAAACTGCAATCGGAAGAAACCAGCTTTACCGACCTGCGCGATATCAAGGGACAGGAAAGCGCCAAACGTGCTTTGGAAATCGCCGCCGCTGGCGGGCACAATCTGTTGATGGTAGGCCCACCCGGTTCCGGCAAAAGCATGCTGGCAGCCCGGCTGCCGGGATTACTGCCGCCACTGGACCCGGCCGAAGCTTTGGAAGTTTCCATGATCCATTCACTGGCGGGCTTACTGGATAACGGCAAGTTACTGCGCCGCCGCCCGTTCCGTGATCCGCATCATTCAGCTTCTCTGCCCGCCCTTGTCGGCGGCGGGTTGCGCGCCAAGCCCGGCGAGATTTCTCTGGCCCATAACGGCGTATTGTTTTTGGACGAGCTGCCGGAGTTCCAGCGCGCCACACTTGAAGCCCTGCGCCAGCCATTGGAGACAGGCCGCGCCGTTATTGCCAGAGCCAATCATCATGTGACATATCCCGCCAATGTGCAGTTAGTGGCTGCGATGAATCCCTGCCGCTGTGGCCATATGGATGATCCGGCGCAGGCCTGCGGCCGTGCGCCAAAATGCGCGATGGATTACCAGTCGAAAATATCAGGGCCGCTGTTCGATCGTATCGATTGCCATGTCGAAGTGCCCGCCGTCAGCGCCGCCGATCTCAGCCTGCCGCCAGCGCGCGAAGACACGGCCACAGTGGCGGAGCGTATTCGCAAAGCGCGTACTGTGCAGTCGGAGCGTTACCAAAAACTGGCCAATGACAATAAAGCCGCGCAAATGCCGCGCACCAATGCCGAAGCCGACGGTGAATTGCTGGAACAAATCGCAGCGCCCGATGCCGCTGGCCGCGCTTTGCTGACGCAGGCCGCCGAGCATATGAAATTAACGGCGCGGGGTTATCACCGCGTCCTGCGCGTCGCGCGAACACTGGCGGATATCGCAGGCAGCGACACCGTTCTGCGTGTTCATATCGCCGAAGCGCTCAGTTACCGAAGGGCCGGGTTTGGGCGTTAAAGGCCAGCGCTCAGAATGTAATCAGATTCAATTTTAACGGGCGGCTTCCCGGGTGATGTAATTGTCAGCACCATACCGACTTTACTAAAGGCGCCCTCGGCATGAACGTCCGGATCAGTTCTGATGATCTCGATTTCATCTCCAGAATTTAATGTTGCGCCGTTTAATTGATCTTGAGGGATCAATAACTGACGCCGCGCAACTGAGGGGTCGGTTCCTTCTTCCGCAGCAAGGCACCATACTGTTACATATTTCTTATCAACGCTTTCAACTGGCGGGTCTTCCGTTAAATGGCCAACCAACCGCCCCGCGAAAGAGCGATGCGCACCGAGCCAATCATGCAAATGGGCTGCTTTTGAATCAATGATATCTTCTGAACCGTCGTAAACCATAGTTACCTTCAACCTTTTGGAAATTATTATAATATCAGGGCCAATAATAAGCGCCTGCCCTGATCGCTGGAATTTGATTTTTTATGAATTCATAAAACTTAGAATGTCGTCATCATTAATTCACTGATGACGACATTGCCTCGCTTTGTCACCTGCCACCGGCAAGTGAGGCCGTAGGGGGCAATAGAACCAACCGCCGAACGCGAGCTGGGCGCTCAGGAAGCACGGTTCCATGTGCCTTTAAACACCCTTTTGATTCACCAGGCAGAACAATTTCGGTCAAACCTTTTTTTTGAAATGATCCAATAACGCCCTTTGCTTTAAGAAAAGCTACAACTTCATCAGCTTCTAATTTGTGGCTTTTCACAGCTGCGCTGGCAACTGCATGCAGCCGGGAAAGATCCAACTCGTCTTCGGAGCGATGTTCGACATAACGTTGCAATGCCAACAATAAATAAGAACCGCGAGAATCGTCTCGATCAACAGGGACGCCTTTAACGATCAATGGCTCACTGAGATAAGCTGCGAGTTCCTTCAAATCATCGCGAGGTGCAAGCGTTCCAGTAGGAGGATTAATATCTTTTCGTGGGTCGACGTCGTACATTGTCTTTACTTCTCTTCAGTAAAAATACCGACTCCGTTCTGGCTGCCCAGAACAAACCCGGTTGGTTGCTATGTTAGTGAACCGAAGCTTTGAGCAGTTTGAGGCTGCAGCTCCGGTAAGCTCTGTCTTCCAGGAAAATTATGTTGTTTTCATGAAGCGTGAGCGTCGTTCCGAAGAAAACTCCGGAACAGGTAAGTACTTACCAAATCATTTTGAGTTTTACAACCCTTAAGGGAAATTTTTGCGGCGCCGCAATATAAGTCTATGATTTAGAAAGAAAATTTCACTTTCTCC
>JABDAH010000018.1:2209-31660 GCA_013289265.1 Alphaproteobacteria bacterium | reverse complement strand
AGCCAATCTGTGTTTCTTCCAGCAGCGCCCGGATTTGCGGGCGACGCGCGGCAGTAACGGCATCGACCAAAGTCGGCACGGCATAACGCTGCGCCAGCATGGCTTCATGCACTGCGCCTTTTTCAAACAGGGCATCCACGACATCCCACCAATAAGGATCGTTCGGCAGATGGATGTTATGTTTGGCGATAGCATCATCAACTTCTTTTTCGATGCGCACCAGATAAGGCCGTGCTTCGGTATTCGCGCCGGCATCATCGCGCCAGCGATACATTTCATCCACGCAGAGGCCTACCAACTGCGACATGCCATCATAGGCCTGCGTCTGGCCCGGTGGCGTGCAGAGAAGCGTCAAAAGCTCGGTTAAGTAGGAACGTTCTTCCGGCAGCGGATAACGGCAACCAAGTTGCGTATCGAACGGATTAACCGCATATTCCGGCGTCATGCGTAGTTTAATATGCAGCGCCTCGTGACGGCGGTTAAGCGGCAAGGCATCGCGTATAAGCGAAATCAAACCTGACGACGAAGGCCCGATATCCAGAATGGCAACGAAAGGCAAACGCGCCGCGCCCGCCGATAAAATCGTGCCCAGATTCAGCGCATTCATCAGTACCGATTTACCGGCACCCGGTTGCGCGAAAATCAGATCGAACCATGTTGTGGTCAGGCTGCTGCCTGATTGATAAGGCCAGATACGTCCGTCGGCGGAGCGGAAAATAACCGAGCCTTCCTGAAACGGCGATGATGCGCGCTGCCAGGGCAGTAATTTGACGACCTCGCGGAAAGGCGCAACAGCAGCAGGCGCTGTCGAAGCGCAGGCAATACCCAGCACCGATGACAAAGTGGATTCCAAAGGATCGCCGCCGGAAGATGATGCCTGACAATAGCCCCAGGCTTCTACTGCCTGCGTGACCGCACGTAAACGCATTTCGATCAGCTTGCGGTCATTGACCGGCGCATAGGTCGCGAGCGATATGCGCAATTTTACCACGGGTTCGCTTTGCGATAACTCCTGCAGGGATTTCAGGGACTCACGGATCTGACGATTTACCTGATTGGAGAAAGCCAGAACAGCGGCAGCAAAAGCGCGGAAACCGACACTTTGCGCGCCCGCGCTTTCAATCAAAAAGGACAGACGGAAGGGAATATCATTATCGATCAAACGCGCCAGCAATTGCGGGAAAGGCGCAGGCTCGGCCGGCGCCAAAGTAATATCCACGCCGCCCCATAATAAATTACCGATACGCGCAATCGACGGCGTGAGCACGGCTGAATCACCGGTACAAATTTGCTGCCGCAGGGGGGGCCATAAAAGATCTGACGCATCCTTGGCGCCCTGCTGCGGCAAGCGCGGCATCAGCGGATCGCCCGGCAGATTGGCATGCCATTCTTCAGAACCTATATGCGGATAAAGGCTGGTACGCACCGAAGCCAGCGCCGCATGCGTATCGATCAACTCTGCCTTCATGGAAATTTCTTCAAGCGCGGCAACGACAGATGAGACATAGCTTTTATGCCGTGTGCGCAAAGCTTCCAGCGCCTGCATTGGGTACTGCGCATTCGCGGCCTTGACCCATTTTTTCTCGCCGCGCTGCTTGATTGAACTTTGCAACTCGGACTTGGTCAGGACTGAAGGGCGTGTCCACAGCACCAGGAAAATATCTTCATGCGCCATGTAGCGCGCCAGATGGCGCTTTCTTTCATTCAGCAGATCGTCAAGGTCCAGTTCCATAGCGCGAGCCGCGGCGCGGTTGCCGCGCATCACACGTTCCAGATCATTGCCGACAGTGGAAGGGTCGCGCATGAAATAAAATTGCATGGCATAGCCGGGGCGGTCGAAACGCGCGCCCAGTTTCAGGGTCGCCTGTTCCACAATCCATTGATATTCTGTATCGCCGATAATCTGCCGCGAGCCGAACAGCTTGACGAAGCTGATCAGGGAGCCGTCAGTCGCCACCAGCGTGACATTATCGTCGGCCGTCTCCAGCTGCACGAAAGCCTCCACTGGCTGACGCATGCTCAGCAGTGTGGCGGCAAGGATTTCATCAAGAAAAGTGATCATCGGGCCGTGGTTGGGTCAAAGGTCTGCGGACTTCTAAGCTTCTAACTTAAAAGGGATTTTATGAAGAATTGGTAATGAGATCCGGTTTGCCGAGCAGGTTTTTCTTAATTCATTTTTAATTATTTAATATCTACCGCATTTTCCAACGCTTTCCGGATCGCTCCCCCTAAAAAGACATAAGCACAAAAAATCGCAGTTTCAAGAGAATGGGACGCCGCCAAAGGGCCAAAAGGCTGGCTTGAAGGCCAAGAGCACAAGGCTGGACTCGCAGCGGATTTTGCTTTAGACAGGCCGCCTTGCCTTAAAACGCATAAAAATGCACAGGCGGGCGATTAGCTCAGTTGGTAGAGCAGGTGACTCTTAATCACCGGGTCGACAGTTCGAGCCTGTCATCGCCCACCATTTTTTAATCTTGGTAAGTCAACTTTTTGGCTTCAATTTACTGTACTGGCGCTAAGTTGTAACGACGTGCAACAGCCTGCAAATTGTTCCTGCCATCATCATCTGGGCGCATAAAGCCTTTGGCTTTTGCATTTTGAGCCCTTTGAAGCAACGTCAACGCCGCATCTTTGAAATTTTTTGCATAAAAAACTGTTTCTTTTATATCTTTTATTGGAAGTACCATATGCTCTGAAACTGTGATTTTATAACGACCCAAAAAACTTCTGTGTGCCGACAATGATAAATCTATTGAAGTAGGGACCTGATCAACCGTAGAGCAGAAACCCTGATCAAATACAAAATTGTCATAGAAATAAGCTGGCTTCATTTTGACCTCTCAATAAATACGAAACCATTGTACTCCTTGAACAATATTATTTCAATCGTGCCAATAGTTTCAATATTATAGCTTTTAGCGCGAACTGTTTCGCTGTACCTATTTCTTTATTTTTTCTTATAGTTAGTTTTAACCTTACTTGCCATAAGTGCCCATTTTCACCACCGATGGTCCACCATTCTTTTCAATAGGTTAGAATGTATCAAGCCGTTAAATAGCGGCCTGATATTTTCTGTGGGAGCCACCGGATAGCCACCAAAATCTATTTCTTCTTAATCTGTATCTAGAATTACCTCAAAATCTCCATAGGTAATTATTTCGAGGATTATACTAGGATTCAATTCGGGAACAGACTCCACTACGTACTGGACCGTTCCTCTAAAAACATTTTTCTCTAAATATCCCACTGCCTGCCCACGATAGTGAACGCGAACATCTGCTGGGATTTTTTGATCTTTTCATTCAGCATAATTGAATAAAACGTCCCCTGCGCGAACCCGGATATTGTGCTGCATATCAAACACGGTAATGATTTAGGCCTTCTTACAATAACGGTATGTGCTCTTTAGGGTTAAGCCTTCAAAACCTCGCGATTAGCGGCACTTATGTTCGAGACTGTATTAATGGAAGCAGCGCACACGAACATTCCAACACCAAGTTACAAGAAACGTTTCAAAACTAGTAAAATTTAGGCGACTGGCAGAATTGATTTCTTCTTCGGTGGCTGTCATGTGGCTCCCGCTGCTAAATAATGAGCATTAGAACTGACTTCACACCTTATAATCCCGAAGCATTTTGCTTCTGACAACTTACTGATCGGGTGATTACAAATCATCGGGTCCAGGCTCGAACTTCAAAATTCATGATTGAGCATTAAGTGCAGCACTTATCTGGGCAACAAAAAAGCGCAGTTTTTAGGCTGCGCTTTTTGTCATAGTTGCACTAAAGCTTAGCTGGTATGGCCAAAGCCATGACCGGTGCCTTCTGGTTTCATTACCATGCCCATTACTTGACTATAGCGTTGCGGAGTTGGGATTTCGCCATCCACAAACACCAGTGCTGTTAGTTCTGCCGATGCTGCAAACTGGTCAACATTATCACCTGTTCTGCCAGCAGAGTTGCGGGTAAGTGGTCCCATCAGGACGGGTTTTCTTGTCGTCCCATCAGGGTTCTCTATCAGATCAGTAGAAATTCTACGTTGGTTACCCATGCACAGGTTACAGCCTGAGTTGGCAACTTCCGCACCTGATGCACGCAAGGCTGCAAAGACCTCGGGATGCTCATCAGCTTGCGCGCGCATGGAAGGCGCAACGACACCCTCAATGGCATGCGTTGGGCCTTCTCCGTTCGGGTGTTGCTGCGCAACCAATATAATTCTCTGTGCCATGGCAAAGTCGGCTCCAATGGTCATGCAAGAACCGATAAAAGCCTTGTCAACGGGTGATCCAGCATGCACCGAAATGGGATCGATCCAGTGTGGCGTGTTAGGAACAGCAACAAGTGGTTCCATCATCTGATCGACATCGATTTCCAACGTATGCTGATACTGTGCACCGGGGTCTGCGCGGAGCAAGTGAGGGTTTTCCAGCCACTGCGCGATAGCATCGCGCCGCCTTTCAAGGGCTTCACGAGCCTCATAGCCTTGCTCAATCATCTGATTGACGTGGGCGAGGCTGCCTTGCATATGCTCAATGGTCTGGTCGAGGCCGAGGTTGGCCACCCCTGCTGCTGCCATGCGTTCAGCCGTCGCGTTCGTGTGCTGGAACACCTCGAATAGAGAGAGTCCTTCAAGCCCTTCAAACTCCACAATAGACCCGTTAAACGCATTGTGTGTCAGTTTTTGTTTGTTCGGGGTTCCATCCACGTTTTCTCCGAATGTCATCAAACCTTCTTGACGTGCGAAATAGGGAACGGCATGCACCAGATCACGGGCGGTTATGCCGCGATCTTTGGCTGCCGAAATGTCACCTTTGAATCGAACCAAGATTGATTGTGGTATATTCAGGGCGAAACTGCCGGTAGCAGCGGCAAAAGCCACACGACCAGAACCTGCCGGGAAGCCAAGTCCTGGTGATGCCCGTCCATGCGAGTCACCGGAAACGCTGATTTCTTGCGGTAAATTAAAATGGTTCGAGTAGGAATGGACAACACCATCTCCGTATCTTAGGCCAACCCCACCCCTCTGTTCAGCGGCATCCGTCAGGCGTTCCTGTGTCGCACGGACTTTCGCTGAATCAAATTTCGCATCAGATGTATGGCAGGTACTCTGGAAATAAAAAACATCGTCTGGAAACCGGGAGCAAGCGAGGTCATTCAACTCAGATACCGTCATAGGTCCTGTGGTATCTTGTGAGGCCACCAAGCCAACTCTCGGAAAACAAACCTGACCGGGTTGCACGGCATCAAGGCCAGCAGCTTGGGCGATAATCTTCTGCGCCAAGGTCATTGGTTGTCCTTTAGGAGCCACTTCTCCCGTTTCAGGATAGAGGTGGGAAGGAACCGTCTCTCCAAGCAAGGCCGCTGATTTTTCCGTCAAGCTGCGCCCGACATAGAAAGAAAGCGCTCCGCCAACGCGGTAGAATACAAGTGTTGCTGGATCGAGATCGAAACGCCCCAGCTCATTACCATCCGCATCTAGAACAACCCCGTCTTTGGGACGAATACGGATAACATCACCCATCTTTAGATTCGCGGTATTCATTGTTATAGGCAGACCACCGGAATCCTGTGCCGTCTCAAAGAAAATTGGCGCAATGATTTCACCAATTAAAGGCGCGCCACTTCTCTTGTTAGGAATATCGGAAACATCGGTACCCGTCAGATAGGCCAGCGAATTCCAAGCTGACTTGCGAGATGACTCCGTACCGGTAGGGCCAGCATTAACAAGGATAGGTAGGAGTCCCGTTTTTTCGCGCAACTCTTTCAGAACAGCAAGGGGATCCCCGATACCCATGCGTTCAATCTTGGGACCCAGGAAGGACCGCGCATGTTCAGGAATATCGTCGCGGGTTGTGGCTGCCGTTGCAGGAGAAAAGTCGTTAGTGTTGGTTTCTCCCTCGACGCGGAAAACCACGCGAACAATTTCGTCAGGAACATCGGCGGTTCTATCGAACCATTCAGCGTGCGCCCAAGATTGCAAAACTTCCGTGGCAAAATGGTTGCCATTTTTGTGAAGTTCGGCAATAGGTAAAAAATCGGGGTCATAGGCCAGCGTGATACCCTTAAGGGCATTCGCGGCGGCGGCAGCGATTTCTTCGTTCGGATTGCTCAAAGCGGCGATGAGCGGCACCATGTTCGCGCCACCCTTCATGCGGCCTAGATAACCGATGGCATCGACTGGAGAGATAGACGTAACCGAAACGGCCTCTGACGCGACCTCGCCAAGAAACGCGGATTTAACCTTGGCCGATTCCGAAACGCCAGGCGCAACGCGGTTGACCAAAAGATCAAGCAGGTAAGCCTCCTCTCCTTGTGGAGGAGTTTTTAGCCCTTCAACAACAGCGCTCGTCTGTGCTGCATCAAGTGGTTTGGGAGGAATGCCATTGGTAGCACGTTCATCAACATGGACACGATAGGATGTCAGGAAATCTGCAACGGTCATTTTATTCTCCTCAAAGGATTGCTAGGTTATTTGCAAGTTAGTGAGACTTACCGACGGGTATCTCCGCCGGGTGCCGGGGCGGCAAGAGCTACCTCAACATTCAATTCGCCTCGAATTCGCAGACTGAGCAAAGGGTCTTCCACCACAAGTGCATCCAGCTTGGCACTCCATGCCTTCATGGTCTCATCATAGTTGCGGTGGACGAGTTCACCTTCGTCATTAATCATGTGATCGAAGAAAGACTCTCTGGCAAGATCGACAATACGTCCAAGTTCGACGTTGGTAGTAACGGAGGCGTCACGGCCCAAAACTTTTAATTTCGCGTCGATCATAGCCGCAGGATTGAATTTTACGTTGTCCCGAGCTTGGCCGCCTTGAAGATACTCCTCCCCTAAGTCGGTAGCTGTACCTGCGGTGATTTCAGGCAAATAAATACCCTTCGGGTTCTTTTCCGACACGGGTGCGATCAAAATGGACGCGCCGAAGCCGGGACCATAATTCAAACCATTGTCAAGGTCACTCATCCAATCGCCGTCATAGGCGTTCGCCGCAATCGCAACTTTCTTCCCTGCAAAAGCCTTGGCAGGCATTTTTGCTGCCATGGCATCCGAGAGAATCGTTTTTGGTTCTGGGAGCCCAGATTCTACAAACTTAGCCTGAAACTCCGTTTGATAGACGTCCCTGCAAAGATCAATGAACTTAGCATCTGCCTTCGCAATAGTGTATTTGCTGGTAAGGATAACAACATCAAAAGGTTCACCAGCCTGTGCGGCCACGAAAACACTCTCAAAAGTTGCCCGCGCGTATTGCCATACCCGTTCATGGTCCAACGGCTGAATCGACAGCGTGGTGTCTCCTTTTAACTTTGAAACTGCTACTTTGGTCTGAGGGTTTGTTGCTGCATGCTGCAACAGTAATTCACTTAAATGCCTGAAACTCACATGCCCCAGATTCGACAGATCAATGATCGTATCGGGATTGGCTGCCACGATGATCACATGGGCAGATCCCTTGGTTTCCAATGAGGTTTCTGAATACATATTGCCATCGGGCAAACGATAAATTGTGTATTGGTGTGCGGATCGCTGTTTAATTGATGGGCGTTCAATAACCGCAAACTGCCCTTCGCTTCTCAGCACACCGTTGGGGCTGGGCGGCTTCTTGAAACCCCATGCTTCCGCTTGGTCTTTCTCAGGGGTAACCGTTGAATCCTTCAGGCCATAACCTGCTACGCTGAGGGCTTTTACAAAATTGGATGTAACTTTATCCTCTTGGGTCTTGCCATTGGCATCCAACGTTAAGCCCACATCACGGGCGGCGGCAGAAAAATCATGATTGTCCCAGTTCAAATCAATGTAGCGACCAAGAACAGCATCGGTATGCTTGGCAGCAATACCCGTCATAAACTCTCCGCGTGCATAAGGAATATGCGACATGGAAACTTTTTGGAAGCTTGCCTCCATGCTGGATTCTGACAGAGGGGCAGGCCCTAAATTGTAATTATCTGGATGCACATATACCATTTCTCAAATTCCTTTTCGCCCAATTAGGGATTGATTTTTATGATTCGTTTGATCCGCACGACAAAAGTAGGTTGACTCTGCTACTCTCCTCAAAAAGAGACGGTCAACAAGAATGTATGGTTAACGCGCATTTTCTTCCCCGCTTAAAACTACGAGTTGCATAACTTATAAAAACTCTAAATATCAAAAAACCCAAGAATTTTGCGGTTTGGTCGCGGACATTTGTTGGGCAACGATCCCAAGACAGGTTAAGCGGTTAGAAAACTTAGTTTGACAAGGGCTAGCGCCATTTTACCGACGACGACAACAGACAGAAACAACAGAGTGGCCACGGGTCGGAAATTCTGGATTTTCCCCGTTGACCTTCTACCGCTTTGCCAGCATCCTGTGAGGCAGAGGCAGGGCATACCCGTCTCCGGGGTGTAGTTACCTCTTGATGAACGTTTTTTGCGTCACGTTACGACGCTGCCTTTCCACCCCATAGGGGTTGGTCTCTAGTTGCGGATTGGTCAAGGGGATTAGTGAAAAACCGGCTGAAAATAGCGCCTGTTAACCATAAGCTGGTTCGCTTTTTACTTTCAGGATTTTGTGTTAATGGATTTGAAAATAAATTTACGGGAGCTGGCGATGGTTATTGCTGAAAACGATTATATAGAAAGAAAAGCAACACTTTTGCAGTTGGATATTGAAGCGCTGAAATCTATTGCTGATGAAGGCGACGCTGTTGCTCAAAACGTCACGGGCTTGAGATATCTTGAAGGCCGCGGTGTCGAGAGGAATCCAGCATTGGCTTTCGACTATTTTATGAAATCTGCCAATCAAGGTTTTGATCGCGCCAAAGCTAATGTTGGCGTGTGTTACGCGGAAGGCGATGGCGTACTTCAAGACACGGGAACAGCTTTTTCTTGGTTACGTCAAGCATCTCAACAAGGCAATGAATTTGCGAGTGAATGGATACGCTACCTTGCTCAGCAAAGAGCACATAGAAACCCGCGCTATCTCCACCCTACGATAGGTTAAGGGCAACAGATCAGATTTAGTAATTTGATATGGTAATATCCTTCACCGTTTGTAGAAACGGCGTTTGGCATGTTCAAATGTCTCCGCACGGGCATGCCCTGCATAGCTTCGACTTAGCAGGGTTCAGAGGTCTCTTCGCGGTCTGACAACCTTGCTGTTGCGATAGTTCAGCCGTGGTTAAGCCGATGAAGTCAGCCGCATCATGGCGGGTTCAAGGAGAAGAGCGGCGCTGCCAATAGGAGGCTCGATGCCCGGCGGCTCTGTCAACAAAGCCAACGTCATCATCCGACCACACGCAGTCACCATCCCTTCCGTCCCTGCAGAGACCCTTCCGGTTAGATAGCTGGAAGGATGGGTTCAGGAGGCTTGCATATCTGTCTTCACGATACCCGAACCACGCCGCATGAAGTGGTCAACATCCCAATCAACACCCATACCCATTTTATTTCTCCTTTAAAATATGTGTTTTAGGGCACGCTAGCAAAGAACCATATTTTGGCAAACGTAATTTGCGGATCAATCGAGCTTGCGCAAAATTAACCATACTGACCAAAAGTGCCCAGTTTCACCAATCTTGGTCCACCATTTCTTAAAACCAAGGCACTTTAACCTTGCTCTGAAAAATCCTGACCGCGCACCTTCCCTTTAGAGAATGCTAATGCGCCATTGCAATGGAAAATGGGTATCACTCTATTTCAACCAATAAGAATTGGGGAGTGGTGTCGTTTGATTAACCTTAAAATAGCTTGCCGCCGTGAGGTAAAACCATACAATCTGAATAGGAATTTATGCAACTATTGTTGGGCTTGCGCTTTATATTTAAAACTCGTAGCAATTCTGTAATATTATTTCGAATAATATGAGGATTTTATGAAAAAGTTGGCAACAATTAGTATGGCGGTTCTCCCTTTTTTGACCCTTGCCCCTGCAATGGCAGATAGCGGACAACAAAGTTATGTTTCAGCTTCTAATTGGACCGGGCCTTATATTGGTGCGGAAATTGGCGGGGGTGTTGGCACCTCACATAAAGATTTTAATGATAGAACACACACAGGCGATTTTACAGTCAGCGGCGTGATCGGTGGCGGTACCGCTGGATACAATAAGCAATGGGGTAAAATCGTTACCGGGCTTGAAGGTGATTTTTCAGATAGCGGCATAAATGGAAGCACAAGCTGCCCAAATCATGCATACAGCTGCGAAACAAATACCAACTGGCTCGCAACCTTAAGACCACGGGTAGGTTATGCCTTGGGCAATTTTATGCCTTACGTCACGGCTGGACTTGCAGCAGGAGATATAAATGTTCGTAGTTTTCTAAATACGACAGGAAGTGGTGGAGTAGATAATACAAAGACACAAATTGGCTGGACTGCCGGCGCCGGTCTTGAAACTTCCGTTTACTCAAACTGGTCAGTTAAAGCTGAATATTTATATATTCAACTGGCTGACACCAATGTGCCAAGCAACACGGGCCTGCCAAGCAGCACAAAATTCGATGAAAATGTAATTCGTGTTGGGTTAAATTACTCGTTCAAGTAAATCTTATTTAAATCAAGATTTTAGAGTCTACACCCTGAACATATCAGACTCTACAATCTTTTGAACAAGAGTGGGTTTATTTTATAATGACCAATGTTTCACCTGTAGATTTTGCCATTAAATTTTATGGACAGTTTGACATCAAGAGTTGGGATCAACTTACAACGATTGCAAATGTTCATGCCAATAGCGTTTACAATTCTCAGGAAGTCGTGCTTGAGAAACAATCCGTTGGTTTACAGGTTAGGGATAAATCAAATATTGTTATCAATGAGCACTTAGTTCCATCAATAAAATCTTCCAAGCCAATACAATTAAAGGTAAATGATCAGTTTCTCTCAAGAATCGCAGATTTCTTTACGAGGCTTGAGGTCAGAAAAAGTCATCGGCTAGTCCATTGGGGTTGTTTGGTTGTCACAGCTGAGGATAATCTTGATCACACTTTCGGTAAATATGGACGCCATTGGCCTGGTTCAGTTGCTGCTGTTGAGATGGCCTATCATAGTGGAAATATTTTAGCAGCAGCAGAATCTTATTGCCGCGAAATACTCCCTACTCAACAAAGAACTCAAAACCCAGCTTATTCTCCTGCGAAACAATACGACTGGGACAGAAATCTTGATGAAGTAGCGGGGCAGTTTTTTGCAAAAGTTGAGGCCATGCGATCTGCGGGTCTTGTCGTGCCACCATCCGAGCGGGTATTGAGTGTTATGAAAAGTAATTTTCCTGAAGTGCCTAATCCTGATGAAAACCATAAGATTGTCGCCAGCATGATGGATGGTATTAGCCCCAGATAATCTGGGCTATAAAATGTGTTCTAAATGGTAGACACGAAGGTACACCTATCAAGATTTAAAGATTTTTAACCGTAACTGCCATAAGTGCCCATTTTCGCCACTTATGGTCCACCATTTCTTTTCAATACTTTAGCCGCTTTTGGGGCGGCAGATGCCTTACCGCTCCACCACTCCCATTTTTAGAATTCGGTCGACGCGGAACATATATTCTTCCTGCTGGTGAGTGCAGAAAGCTTTCATACCCTCATAGCTTTGCCCTTGATATGTAGCCGTGCCGACGACCAGCGGAATAACCTTGCGGGTGGTTTTGGTATCATCAGCTTTAAGATAAGTGATATCCAGCGCCGCTTGCGCATCGATGGATTTCTGGATGAGTGCGATTTTCTCAGGCAGGCCCATCACCTGCCCCACAGTTACTTCCAAAGCGCGGCCCGAAAAACTTTCAAGGAAAGAGAAAATCCGGCTGTCGGTGCGGATATCCTGCGCGCGGATTGGTGTTTTCAATGTCACGCCCTCGAATGAGGTGCAACGGCTGAGCGCGACATAAGTTTGCCCGGCAGCAAATGCGCCGCGCCCGACATCGATCGTAACACGCTCGAATGTTTTGCCTTGGCTTTTATGAATAGTAATCGCCCACGCCAGACGAATGGGGTATTGCATGAAACTGCCCGCCGGTTCCGACACAATCGCGCCGTCTTCGACGCCGAAGCGGTAGACTTCCCATGTGTGCGGATAAACCTCGACCTTATATTTGCGGCCCTGCAGCCGGACAGCGAGATAAGTATCGCCCGCTTCGTCTTCGCAGACATCTTCGATAACACCAATACTGCCATTGACCCAACGCTGATCGCTGTCATTATTCAACAACATAATTTGCGCGCCAATTTTATAATTCAGATCCGGCGATGTCGGAAAATATTCACGGCCAAAATCGCCTTCGACACGGGCGGTATTACTGAAGGTCTTTCCTTTGAGCGCGGACAGGTGGCCTTCGTTAATGCCATCGGCAATAGAGTTCGTCGTAGTGAGTGTAATATGAAACGCACCGTCTTCCGCCACAGGGTTCACGCTATGCTGGCTATTGAGATGCTTCAAATCATCCGCATCCACCGCATTATTGCGAACTTTATTGAGCAGATCGACAAAATCTTGATCCTTCTGGCGGTAAACCTTATTTAATTCCACCAGTTCCAGCTCGGCTTCCTGCAAGGCATGGGCGCTAAAGAAATAAGGCGTGTCATAGTGTGATGCAAAAATTTCCTTCTCCTGCGATGTCACCACCGGAGGCAATTGATACAAATCGCCGACAAAAATCATCTGCACGCCGCCGAAGCTTCGGCCGGGGCAAGGGCCGTGCATTTGCAAAAACGCATCGATGCAATCCAGCAGATCGGCCCGCACCATTGATACTTCGTCGATGATGATCGTCTTCAGTTTTTTATAAAGCTTGGCATTGCGCGGCTTACCGCGTTTCTGGCGGATTTTCTCCGGCGTCACATCGACATAGAAATTAAAAAAGCGGTGGATCGTCTGGCCATTGATATTCAGCGCCGCAACGCCTGTCGGCGCCAAAACGACGGGCTGTTTTTCCGTCGTACGGCAGAAATAGGAAAGCAGCGTGGATTTGCCCGTCCCCGCCTTGCCGGTGATGAAGATATTTTTATCGGTATCTTCCATCAGGCTGAGCGCGGCACGGAAATTCTCATTCATTTCCGGAGCAGGATTATCTACTTTAAAATTTTCTTTATCAATTTCGCGCGCCGCTTTCTTTTTCGCGGCAACTACTGCCTTGCCCTGTCTTTTCACAGCGGCGGCACTAGGCGTGAAAGGCGGCGTGGGGTCTATCTTTTTACCGTCTTCATCGATCAGACCCAGTTTGCGCAGGCAGCCACGAATGCCGCCGGTCGTGCGCTGGTGCGTCTCCGCCAATTCTTTGACTGGTACGCCTGCGATAAAAGCATCATAAATCTGCTTTTCTTCTTCCAGGCTCCAGGCCAGGCCATGACGTTCAGGATTGCTTTTGGAATTTTCCATAAAAGGATTTTAGCCCGCCTGCCCGCAAAAATCATCCATTGATCGATCAACGCACAAGGCCTATTTAAGGACCTCGGATTCCGCTCACCCCAACCAATGAGGGCAACATGCAACGTCTTTTCTTTCTGGTTTTGGCAGGCCTACTTCTCCTGAATGTTCCGGTGAAGGCGGACGATGCGCGACGCCCGGATGACCGCGTCATTTTTGACCTGTCCGGCGAGGACTGGGTTATGACCAAAACCGCGCGCGTAACTGTGAATGTGGAAGCCGCCGTCAGCGATAAGAATGTCGGCACAATGCGCAGCGATATGGTCAAGGCTGTGAATGATATTGCCAAAGGCGACTGGCGTTTGATTTCCTTCAACCGCAGTCAGGATCAGACGGGGCTGGAGCGCTGGAGCGCCCTGTTTGAATCCCGCCTGCCGGAAAATCTGCTCAACGGCCTGAACGATGCAGCGAAGAAACTCAGCAAGGCAGGCATGCAGCTATCGATCAGCAATGTCGACTTCACCCCGACCTTGGAAGAAATGGAAACGGCTAGGGGCAGTTTGCGCACACAGATTTATAAAAGCGCGAATGAACAGCTCACGGCACTTAACAACGCTATGCCGGGCCGCAACTACCGCATCGCCATGATCAACTTCACGGGCAGTGGCGATGAACAAGGAGTGGTGCCGATGCCAAAGGTCGTGCGTGGCCAGATGAATATGATGATGGCAGCGGCTCCGACTGCGTCAGAATCCACTGCAACGCCGCCGATGGAACGCGCCGAGAAAATTACCCTCAATGCGCATATCGTGTTGGCCGCGATGCCGGAGAATAAGTCTGTTCCTACACCAGCGCCTGCGAAGTAATGCTGAAAGACTACAAACTCCCGCCCCACAACAACCAGCCGCCGCAACGCGCGGTTATCTTTCTGCACGGCTTAGGCGATAGCGGCGCTGGAGGATTGCTGTCTATCGGCCAGATCTGGCAACCGCATTTGCCGGACTGTCTCTTCCTATGCCCCGATGCGCCTTTTGCCTTTGATATGGCGCCGCCTGACTTTGGTGGCAGGCAGTGGTTTAGTTTGCAGACATTTGATCCTGTCGCAATGTTGCACGGAGCCAAGACTGCCACGCCTTACCTGAATGACTATATCGATCATGTGATGGTGACTTATAATCTGACGCCGGATCGCATCGCCCTCGTCGGATTTTCGCAGGGCACCATTATGGCGCTTTACACGGCGCTGCGACGCAACCAGTCCGTTGCCTGTATCGTAGGATATTCTGGTCTTCTGATTGGTGGCGAGACTTTGGCGGCAGAGAAAAAATCCGCGCCTCCCATTTTACTGGTCCATGGCCAGATGGATGATGTCGTGCCTTTTGCTGCGATGGCGGTTGCAGAGCAAGGCCTTCAAAAGGCAGGGCTTTCCGTCAAGACGCTCGCCTGCCCTTATGCGGCGCACACTATTGATGACAACGGGTTGCGTGAAGGTTTGATCTTTATCAAACGCGCATGGAATATGCAGGAGTAGTTGATCTTTTACCTAAAATTCACTACATCATGATGTAATTGATTCTGCAGAGGGGCCGCACCCCGGCCCCGGGAAGGAATGGTTGTTTGTCACCATCGCCTGAGACTTGCCCCGCCCTCGTCCTCAATGCGGACTTCCGCCCCTTGAGTTACTTCCCGCTGTCACTTTGGTCATGGCAAGACACGGTCAAGGCTGTGTTTCTGGGTCGCGTCAATATCCTCTCTGAATATGACCGCACGGTGCATTCACCAAGCTTTGAGATGAAACTGCCCAGCGTCATTGCGCTGAAAGAATATATCGCAACCTCGCGCTATCCTGCTTTTACCCGGTTCAATGTTTTCCTGCGCGACAGTTTCAGCTGCCAATATTGCGGCCACCGCAAACCGACACCCGACCTGACCTTCGATCATGTCATTCCGCGCTCCAAAGGCGGCCGCACGATATGGGAAAATGTCGTCACCGCCTGTTGCGGTTGCAATATGCGCAAAGGCAGTCGCCTGCCTGACCAATGCGGCATGCATCCACGACAGAAAGCCTGGCGGCCCTTCAGCCACGAATTGCAGGAAAACGGCCGCGCCTTCCCCCCCAATTACCTGCATGAGAGCTGGCGGGATTATCTGTACTGGGATACAGAACTGGAAAGCTAGCTATACTGGCTAATACCTATACTCGCTCCGACAACCAGATCGCCGTCTTCGAACCCGCGCGGATAAAAGCCCGCAATAGCGGATAATAGGGCAAATCCTCAGCGCCGCCATCGAGGCCGATATGTTTGTGCTCGATTTCCTCGTCACGGAATTTCTTAATGAGCTTGTGCAGATCTGGCTCATCTGACGCCAGCGTCTCTAGCTGTTTTGCATAATGCTCATCAATCACTTCTTCGACGGCGACGGTGCAGGCCATCGCGGCTTTCTCTCCCAAAGCCGCCGTTGCAGCGCCCAGCGCATAGCCCGCCAGATTCCATAGCGGATGCAATGCTGTGGGGCGCACCTGTTTTGCGACAATCAGTTTTTCAAAGGCGGCCAGATGTTCATCTTCCTGCCGCGCCATATGGCGGATTGTAACGGCTAGCTTGCTTTGCTTAAGGACTGCCAATTGCCCCGCATAAATACGTTGCGCGCCAAATTCCCCGGCGTGATCGACGCGGATCATGCGCTCCACTTCAGCTTTTAATGTACGACTACCTGGCAGCGTTACACGTTTGGTTTTTTTCGCGGCGGTCTTCTTTTTCATTTACGTCCCCGCAGCGCGGCATACGCAGAAAAGGCCGCTAACGCTCCAGAAAATGGGACGTTCCAGTTCGCCATCGACAAGCCAAGGAAAGTCCAGCTGATCTGATCACATCGCGCCACAACTGTGTGAAGCAATTGCGTACGCAAATCTTCTACGGACGTGCCATTCAGCGGTTGGATGGAACAACCCGATGTCCCCAGCCACCAATGCAGTTCGACACCTGTATGAAACAACGCAAGCCCGGCGCCGATGGCAAAGGCAGCAGCGCAGAGGCCAAGCAAAATTTGTGTCCGCAACCCATAAGGCCACCACAGATAAGCAGCCAGCGATAGTAGCAGAGCAACACCAAAAGGCACGCGCTGCCACAGACACAGCACGCAAGGCTGAACATCAAAACCATATTGCATGATAAGCACGAATATCAGCGCAAGCGCGGAAGCGGTAAATATCAGGGCAGCGGCTTTAGGAACGGTCAGAAAAGTGGTGAAGATTTTTCTCATAAACTGAGTATGCTCACTCTGGAGAAAAAATCCATATAGTAAGCGTCACACCAGCTTTCGCCAGGCGACACCCTCATTAACCCTTAAAACCGTACGCTCTTGCTCTCATAGCGGCGACCGAGGAAAGACGGCAATTTGCCGCCTGTCTGGCTGCCGGGGAACTGCGCCATCTGGTAGGATGGATCTGTCTTGGTGCGATAGCTCCACAGCGCATCCGGATTCTGATGATAGAAAATATCCGACACAGCTTCAGTGCGGACCCAATCCAGCATCTGCTTGCGATGAACGATCTTCCAGACGCCTGCCGGGCCACTTGGGCGACGTTCCATACGGTCCAGATTACGGCCACCCATAAAGACGTCTTCGCGGCCCACGGGCTTATCAAGACGGAAATGAACATGGAAGTAAGATTCGACCAGCGCAACGTCGCCTTCAAGCTCCACCCGCACATTGCCGATGAGATGATGCGATGACTTCACGCCATTCACAACGCCGAGTACCCAGTTGACATAATCATTACCGGTGCCCTGAAAAATACCGGGACCCATATCCAGCGTCGCATCAGGATGCAAAACAGAACGCAAAAGATTTTCATCGATCCGGTCGATGCCGCGGGCAAATGCCGTCAGCAGATCAGAGATCTCGCTTTTATCAACGACAGACTGCAGGCGCGGTGGTAATTTTTGTTCAGCAGAAGAAGCGCCCAGTTGCGCAACGAGGCTGGGGCGAACCAGTTTCAAAATAGAAACGTTGTTGCGTGCTTTTGGTTTAGCTTCAGCTTTTTTTGCCACGGGTTTTTTCGCAGGCGCTTTTACAGCCATCACTTTTTTCTTCTTCACAGCAACCATTATGCCCTCACCTCTATTTTATTTGAGACGATCCTCATGTCGAAGCCGTTACGACCCTGCTCCAAACTCATCTTTTCTTTTGGAGTAAAATCTTCTGGTGGCCCTATAAGTAGCATAAAACTGCCTTTTTCCTACATATTTTCAGTGTGTTAGCTTTAATATAGGTGTTTTAGGTGTGCCGGTTATTCGTTAATGATGGTAATGAAAATGAGCCATATGGGAAAATTTTAATGGTTTTACGCAGATAAAACACATGAAAACACGACAATCCAATCGTATCATCTGTTTTTATACACATAAATCTCACTTTTTTACTCAATAAGTGATTTAATGACTAAAAATGACGGTCAAACACATAAAAACACCTATCAAGTATAATTATAATGACCATGAAATGGCGTTTTTGGCAATCCGACTTTATCGATTATTTATATGTTACGAAGCCCAATTTAAGGGTGATAACGCAGCAAACAGTAAAGTTTAAGAGCCCCACCCACCTACTTAATAAAGAATCCGGCTTTGCTTGACAGAAGGGGTCATGACTCCCTAGATTGCCGCGACTTTAGATTTAGGAACGAACATGAAAATCTCGAATTCAATCAAATCGCTGAAAAAGCGTCATGCTGACTGCAAGGTTGTTCGCCGCAAAGGCCGCACCTATGTCATCAACAAGACCAATCCGCGCTATAAGGCCCGCCAAGGCTAAGCGCTGAGATCCGTGGGCGGTCTACGTCACATCATCGTTACCGCCACTGATGATACTTACCTACCGCTAGCTCTTGACCTGCTGCGCTCGCTGCGACGGCTGAAACCGTCTGTCGATTTCGATATCGGCATTCTGGATCTGGGTCTTAGCGAAAACAGCAAAGCTCAGCTCTCCCCCTTCAACGTCACCCTGAAAACTACCGGTATCAATATCGATTATCCGGGACGCCTGGCATGGGAACAGCAAGCGCCCTTCTACCGCGCAATGACATCACGCCCATACTTGCGCGATTATTTTCCCGGTTACGATTCCTACATGTGGATGGACGGCGATACCTGGGCGCAAAATGCGCAAGCAATTGAAACCATGTTGCCTGCGGCCGCGACTGATGATGCGGTTTACATTGTCCCGGAAATCGACCGCGATTATCTCCCCTACTTCCACAGCTCACAGCCTTGGGAATATCATCTGAAATGGTACAAGGCGAATTTTCCGGACAATATCGTGCATGCTATTTTCCCGCGGCCGATGTTCAATACCGGCATTATGGCGTTGTCTGCCAAATCACCTGTTTGGAATAAATGGGCCGAGACATTTAAGGATTGCCTGCAGCGCCTGCCGCAGGTCGGTCGCGAAAATTTTATGAGCGAGCAGCTCAGCCTTAATGTCGCGCTGCATATGAACAGCCTGCCCTACAAGGTTATGCCTGCGGAGTTTAACTGGTTATCGCTCTACAGCCTGCCCATGATGGATGCGGCAACTGGCCATTATGTGCGTCCCACGGTGCCGCGCACTGAAATCTCTGTCATTCATCTGACGCACCAGAAAAAACTACGCACCCTTGACCTTGCCACCACCGATGGCAAAACCGTGCAGCGGGTGCTGACTTTCTCGGATTACGAACGCGGACTAATGACCAAGTGAGTCAGCGCCGCTTTCACACGTTCTACAACACCAGCCCAATCACTCGGCCTGTCTTGCCGGAACAGGCGCATATGAGGATACCAGGGGCTGTCATCACGGTCCGTCAGCCAACGCCAGTCCGGGGCGAAAGGTAATAACGTCCAGGTTTTTTTGCCCAAACCGCCCGCCAGATGTGCTGTCGCCGTATCAACAGTAATGATCAAATCCATCTGTTGGGTAAAGCGTGCAGCGTCGGCAAAATTTTTGAGCTTTGGTGCCAGATTAATCACAGAAGCCTGCGCCAGTAAGTCTTCATCGCCGGGGCGCATATCACGATTGAAGCTGTAGAATTGCACTTTATCGTTGGCAAACAACGGCGCGAATACCGCGAGCGGAACTGAACGCCGCACATCATTGCTATGCAACGGGTTGCCGCCCCAAACCACGCCTACTTTTGGTTTGCTGCTGCTTTCCAGCCTTGTATCCGGATCCAGTAAGGGCAGGTACGGCACATTATTTGGAATTGTCTCCAGCGTCGTTTTCAACAGATGCGGCAGGTCAAATACCGAAGCATAGGTATCGTAAGGTGGCACGCCCATACCGTGCACAATAATTTGGTCCACGCTTGACCAGCCTTCGAACAATGGTTTTAAAACCGGATGAACTGAAAAAATAATGCGCGCGCCCTGCTGCTTCAACAGCGGCAAATAACGCGCCAGCATCAGCGTATCGCCAAAGCCCTGCTCATCCGTGATCAAGATCGTTTTACCGTTGAGGCTTTCACCCTTCCAGAGCGGGCGGGAGAAGCTGGGGCGTGTCAGCCCGCCCACTTCCTTAAAGCGCGAACGGTAACGCGCAAAACCTTGCGGGTATTTGCCGCGCAGCAATTCTATCAATGCCAAATGCCAATGGCGGTTGCCATATTCTTTTTCATCAACTTCGCGGTTGTCTTCATTCGCAATAGTTTGCCCTGCCACTTCAACCGTTTTACGGAAAGTATCTTCAGCCTCCGCCAACCGGTTCATGGATTGATAAGTCTGGCCGAGATTATCCCAGATATCCGCCCGGTCCGGCTTGATTTCCAGTGCCCGTTTATACGCCTGCAGCGCTTCTTCATTGCGGTCGACACGGTTGAGCGCAACACCGTAGCCGAACCAAGCACTATGATTATCCGGCTGCAATTGCACATTGCGCTCGCCCGCCGCTAGCGCGAGCGGATAGTCTTTCACCTGCTCCGCAATATTACACAAAGTCAGCCAGCCATCGCCGTAAGTAGGCGCAGCTTCAACTGCTTTTTTAGCCTGCACCAAAGCTGCGTCTAGTTGCTTTTCGTGTACCAGTGTCAGTGCAAGGTTATTATAGGCTTCCGCATAGTTCGGATTATGCTGAATGGCGGTGCGGTAAGCATCCGCAGCGCCTGCCCAGTCGCCAGACGCGCGCAAGGCATTGGCCAGATTATAATGCACTGGTGCAAATTGCGGTTGCAGCACAATCGAAGCCCGGAATGCCATAATGGCAGCATCCAGCTTTTTCATATTCATCAGGACATTGCCGAGATGAAACGGGAACAGGGCCGATTGCGGATCAACTGCAATAGCTTTTTCAATCAGGCCGATCGCGCTTTCATTATCGCCCTTTATCGCCAGCACGGTGCCAAGCAAAGCAAGCGCATCCGCCTGCCTTGGCTCGGCAGCCAACACTTCGCGGTAAAGTCTTTCCGCGTCATCCAGACGGTTGGATTGATGCGCCGCAACCGCCTGTTGCAATAAACCGCTCAAGCTTTCTCCATGCTCACAACTTTAATCTGACAGCAGGATTGCAGCCCCGCTTTGCCGCCGGAACGGCCAAGGCCGGAATTTTTATAACCGCCAAACGGATTATAAGGCTGCCAATAATCAATCTTGTTATGTGCGATGGAGCCTGCTTTTAACTGCGCCGCTACCCGCCGATAACGCGCCCGGTCTTCGGTATAGACAAAAGCCGACAATCCGTAAGGTGTATCATTAGCTAAATGAATAGCCTCTGCTTCATCCATGAAAACGGCAACCGGCAAGACGGGCCCGAATAATTCCTCGCAGCCCGCGCGCATATCAGGCGTAACGCCCGACAGCAAAACCGGTTCAAAATAAGCGCCTGTACCGGGCAGTTTATCTGCTTCATCCAGCAAAATCTTCGCGCCCTTGGCTTTGGCATCTGCCACTTGTTCTGCGATCAACTTACGTTGCTTTTCCGACACCAGCGGCCCGAACACCGTATCTTTCTGCAGGGGCTCGCCAATTTTTTGCTGACGAATAAAGGCCGTCAATTTGGCGACTAACTCTTCATAGCGGCTTTGATGTACGAAGAGCCGTTTAAGGCTGCAGCAACGCTGGCCTGCATTGACAAACTTGGCCCAGAAAATCGTTTCCGTCAGCCGGTCGAGGTCGGCATCCTCAAAAACTATCCCGGCATCTGACCCGCCAAGTTCTAAAGTGATGGGGATAAATTTTTCCGCTGCAATCTGGTACAGTTTTTTTCCCACCGCCGTGCTGCCAGTGAAATGGATATGATCAAGCTGCCCGCGTACTAAAGTCTCACCCACATCGCCAGCGCCGTAAATCTGGCTGAAAACACCATCTGGCATGCCTGACCGCGCAAAAATCTCATCGATTTTCTTGCCAAACAACGGCACTTCTTCAGAACATTTATAAACAACAGTATTGCCCGCGATCAGCGGCTGCAGGGCCGTCATCACAAAATTGGACAGAGGAAAATTCCACGGCGCGATAACGGCAAATACGCCATACGGCTCGTAATAAATCTGGTGCAACTGCTTTTCATCTTCGAATGTCGTCTCTGGCGCCAGCACAGCTTCCGCATGATCCAGATTCCATTGAAAGAACCGCAAAGGCCCATCGATAGATTGCAGACTGCCGGATATAGGGCGGCCCATTTCGTTGGTCACCAGCAGCGCCAGCTCTTCGCGCCTTGCTGCCATTTCCGTCCGCACTTTTTGCAGCGCTGCCACACGGCCTTTGACACCGAGCGCAGCCCAGGCGGGTTGCGCCTTGCGCGCGGCCTGGATCGCCGCGTGAATTTGATCGGGCGCTGTGACGGGCACTTCGCCAAGCACTTCGCCTGTAGCGGGGTTAATTGAGTGTAGAGCAGCACCCATGATACCCTCCTCCAACGATTTAAGCAGGCAAGGTCAGTTGCCGCGGATCATGTTCTTCCTCGATTACGGCAATGCGCAGCACATTGGTATTGCCGGGCTTGCCGAAAGGCACGCCCGCCGTTACCACCACACTCTGGCCTAAGCTGGCCAGGCCGTCGCGTACCGCAATCTGTACAGCCTTCTGCACCATCTCGCTGAAACTTGCGACATCGGCTGTGTGAGTTGCATGTACACCGAAAGACAGCATGAGACGCCGCGCTGTCTCCAATTTCGATGTCAGGCACAAAATCGGCACTGAGGGCCGTTCCCGCGCCGCACGTAATGTTGTCGAACCCGATGTTGTATAGGTGATAATCGCAGACGCTTCGATGGTCGATGCCACCTGCCGCGCCGCGGCCGTAATGGCATCGGCGGCTGTATGCTGCAGATCCGGATGCTGCGCATCAATGCCGGTCTGGTAAGTCGGGTCTTGTTGCGTATGGCGGGCGATCCGGTCCATCATCTGCACAGCTTCAATGGGATATTGCCCGGCAGCGCTTTCCGCCGACAGCATAATGGCATCCGCCCCGTCATAAACAGCCGTAGCAACGTCAGAAGCCTCCGCCCTTGTCGGCGTCGCGTTCGTGATCATGGATTCCAGCATCTGCGTTGCCACGATCACGGGCTTGCCGATACGCCTTGCTTCGCGGACAATCAGTTTTTGCGTGCGCGGCACATTTTCCGGTGGCATTTCAACACCCAGATCACCGCGCGCGACCATAACGCCGTCAGCCAGTTCCAATATCGGCAACAAGTTACGCACCGCCGACGGTTTTTCAATTTTCGCCAACACAGCAGCGCGGTTGCCGACTAAGGCCTTGGCTTCAGCGATATCCTCAGCGCGTTGCACGAATGACAGGGCCAGCCAGTCGACACCCATGTCCAGCGCAACGACAAGGTCAGCGCGGTCCTTAGGTGTCAGCGGCGACAGCGGCAAAACGACATCCGGCACATTCACGCCCTTGCGGTCGGACAAAACATGGCCGCTAATGACTTGCGTTTCGGCAAAGTCGCCGCCGTTCTTGACGATGCGCAAGCGCACTTTGCCGTCATCCAGCAGCAGGTCATGCCCCGTCTCAATCGCTGCGAAAATTTCCGGATGCGGCAATTGCACGCGACGCCCATCACCGGGCGTGGGGTCGAGATCGAGGCGGAAATTCTGGCCCTCTTTTAACTCAATCGGGCCTTTGCCGAAAGTGCCGACGCGCAATTTCGGACCTTGTAAATCACCCAGCACTGCGATGGGACGCCCTACTTCTTGCTCCACTTCGCGGATCAGACGCATGCGCTCGCGATGGTCAGCGTGACTGCCGTGACTAAAATTCAGGCGAAAAACATCGGCGCCGGCTTCGAATAAAGCGCAGATCATCTGCTTGGTCGATGAGGCAGGCCCCAGTGTTGCTACTATCTTGGTAGGTCTCTCGCGGTGAATTTTAGATGAGTGAGCCATGCAGCCTTCTAGAAACAGAGGAATTGGCAGGAGGTCGTCGCACTTACAGTGCCGCCACACCCTTCATAGCACATCTGGTAATGGCCTTCACAATCATCTGTGCAGCTATGATAAGCGCTGTCGCAGGCGCCAGTGCGCTCAAAATCCCGTGGCCGCAATTCGATCGGTTGATGCGATGTGAACTGCTCGCGCGTATATTTGTCATAATCCTGCAGGGCCTGCGCCTGTATCTTGCCGACGCAGCGGCGCTGATCCAGCGCGCAATTCTGAGTGCAGTATCCCTTAGCTTCATGGCACTGGTTGGTGCATAGACGACCGCCCGGGGTCGACGGCGGATTATAGGAATAAGTCCGCTCGGCCGGACCGGCGCAGGCCGCCAAAACCAGCAAACCAATCATCAAAACACAGAATCGCAGGCTAAAAGCAGGTGAATGCATGAAAGAACCTTGCATCTGGAGCCTATAAAAAGGCCATTGAAAAGAAAGTGTCCTGCGCCAAATTGCCCCAGTCACGTCGCAATGACAAGCTTATGATATTTCGCTGAAAACCGGTCGAAGGGCCGCATAGCTTGACCCCTAGAACCTTACTTCCGGAGCCGATATCCCGTCTTGAACATCCAGGCGATAATGCCGAGAGAAACGACGATGAAAATAGCGATCATCGTGACGCTGATGGCAAGACTGACATCCCCCTGCTCGTAAAAACTCCAGCGGAAACCACTGACCAGATAAACCACGGGGTTAAGCAGGGAGACTTTATACCAAAAGGGAGGAAGCATCTTTACCGAGTAAAAGCTGCCCCCCAGAAACGTGAGCGGCGTGATGATCAGCAAGGGAATAAGCTGTAATTTCTCAAATCCGTCAGCCCATATGCCGATAATGAATCCCATGAGGCTGAAGGTAACGCTGGTCATCACCAAAAAGAAGGCCATCCAAAAGGGATGCGCAATATGCAGAGGCACAAAGAAAGCGGCTGTAGCCAAAACGATGGTGCCAATAATGATCGATTTACTTGCCGCTGCTCCTACATAACCGAGGACTATTTCGATAAAGGAGAGCGGGGCAGACAGAATTTCATAAATCGTGCCGGTAAAGCGCGGAAAATAAATCCCAAACGAAGCGTTGGAAACGCTCTGCCCCAAGACGGTTAGCATGATCAGGCCCGGAACGATGAAAGCGCCGTAAGGCACCCCGTCCATCGTTTGAATGCGCGAGCCCATCGCCGAGCCAAAAACGATAAAATAAAGTACGGTCGAGATAACCGGCGAGGCGATGCTTTGCCCGATAGTGCGTAGCGTACGCCCCATTTCAAAAGCATAGATCGAACGAATGCCGCGATAATTCATGACTAACCTACCAGCTGGATAAAGATTTCTTCAAGACTGCTTTGTCGACTCTCAATGTCTTTGGGACGAATATTTTTTTCCTTCAGGCTTTCCAAAAGATCGGAAATGTCATGATGATCCTGATGGGCATTATAGGTGTAGATCAGCTTATTTCCGTTATCCGCCAGCGCAAGAGAATAGTCTGGCAAATTCGCCGGAACAGCTTGGAGGGGTTCGCGTAAGGCAAAGACCATCTGGCGCTTACCCATTTTTTGCATCAATACATCTTTGGACTCTGTAATAACCAGACGGCCTTTGTTGATGACACCGATACGGTCGGCCATTTCTTCGGCCTCTTCGATATAATGGGTCGTCAGAATAACGGTCACGCCTGTTTCCTGAAGTGCGCGCACCTGTGCCCACATCGACTTGCGAAGTTCGACATCCACCCCCGCCGTCGGCTCATCCAAAAACAAGACGTCAGGCTCGTGCGATAAAGCCTTGGCAATCATCACGCGCCGCTTCATACCACCGGAAAGACGGCGGATTTGCTCATCTTTTTTGTCCCAAAGGGAAAGCTGTTTCAGAAGTTTCTCGATATAGTCCGGATTGCGCGGCTTGCCGAACAGACCCCGGCTAAAGCTCACCGTATTCCACACTGATTCAAAGGCGTCGGTCGCCAGTTCCTGCGGTACAAGCCCAATCGCCGCACGGGCCAACCGGTAGTCCGCCACATTATCATGGCCGCAGACAAGAATACGTCCAGAACTGGGTTGCACAATTCCGCAAATGGCGTTGATGAGCGTCGTTTTACCTGCGCCGTTCGGGCCAAGAAGCGCAAAGATTTCACCGCGCTTTATTTTCAGATCGATACCGGCCAGTGCTTCAAACCCATTCTCATAAGTCTTGTTAAGGGCGGTAATTTCTATAGCTGCATTGTTCTGCATGACGGACTTTCATTCTTGTGAATATCGAATTCCACTTTTGGCATCATGCCACATTATTGATTTACCTGGCCCCTACTTAATCTTTGGTGCTGGCTTTATCTAGCCTGTCATCCATTTTTTTAAAATAGGGCTCTCGCCCCTATTTTCACATTACTGATAGGATACAAAAGGGCACCGCAGATAAGCTCGACACGGCCTTCAGGTCTGCTATAAAAATGAACTTATGAGGCAACCCTGAGCCAGAATGCTGCAGTTAATGAGTTTCTGTAGCCTTTTCTGCAGGAAAAGAGATTGTACTTCCGTTTAGTTTTGGCTAACAGTATGATTTCATTGGGTAAGCCCCTATAGCTCAGCTGGTAGAGCAACTGATTTGTAATCAGTAGGTCGGGAGTTCGAATCTCTCTGGGGGCACCATTTTACAGTTTCAGACAGTGCCGCACTGTTTCTGAATGTAACGTTTCTCCCCATATAAACTTACGTAAGATGGCTTAATAAACGTTGATGTTCATGCGTTTTTTGTAATTTAGAGATTCTTAGATTCCAAGCGCACAAAAGCGATCACCCCCGAGCATATTCATGCTCGGGGGTGACACAAGTTTGATACAGAAATTCTTACTTAATGTGCAACGGCCAAAGTCGTCGCAGCAGGGCTGGTAACAGGCTGGTGGTAGGTAATCAATGTTCCCGGGCCCGCTGTACTTGAGCCTGTTGCTGCGTCTGATCCTGCGTTGAACCCGGCGGCCATATATTGCCCCAGCAACTGGATCGTTGCTGTGTGGGTTCCATCTTTAACAGTCAGCGTGCCGAACGTGTTGCTCTTGTCTTCCGCAAAGGCCAGTGTCGCATGCGAACTGACGATTTCTTTCAGATCGATGTCGTTCGTACCACCAAAACCTGAAATATTGCCCTGGAACACACTGGCCTTTTCGATCACCAGCCTGCCCCAGTCTGCACCTTTGAACGCAACCGTCTGTCCTTTATAAAGGGTGCCCATCTCCACTGTCGTGTATCCGGGAATATCAAGTTCTACCTTTGTCGTGGAGAGACTGCTCGGTATTTCTACTTCATAAGTGTTTACCGATGTGTCACGGTCAAACCTCAATATCGCGTGATTGGTGGCATTACCATAAACGTCGGCCTGAATGAAACTTCCATGCAGGCTGATCGTCACATGATCGACGGGCGCACCGAAAACGATTTTGTCTTCGTCGATATTAAAATCAGTGATGTCTGTCGCTGTGTTATTCCAGATATTCCAGTTATCAAGGAGCAACGTATCCTTACCTGCGCCAAGAGTAATCCTGGCCCCAGCCACACTGACAATGTCATCGCCGGCACCAGCATCAATCCTTTTCTGGATTGTACTGTATTCAGCGGCTTTGATCACATCGTTGCCGTCGCCGCCGTATATGGTGTCGTTACCCCAACCCGTCGTTATCGTGTCGTTACCGTCGCCGCCATATATGGTGCTTCCGGTAGGATTATAAGTGGTCAGGATTTGATCATCGCCCGCGCCACCATAGATTGTGTCGTGACCTGCGTATGACAGGATGATGTCATTTCCAGCATCGCCATTAATGATGTCATTATCATTGAGTTTATTAACGGTAGTGGTGCCGGTTTTATCTTCGCTATATACGCCATTGTTGCCTTGCCAGCCACCTTCCGTGATAAGGTCATTGCCGTCGCCGCCACTGACCGTATCGTTGCCGTCGCCCGGCAAGATTTGGTCATCACCAGCGCCACCTGTGATGGTGTCATTGCCACCACCAGCGGATATATAATCATTGCCAGCGCCGCCAGATAGAGTATCGGTACCGCCATAGCCTATCAGCGTGTCGTTACCGGCGGTGCCGTTCAGCACTATGTTCTTGGCAAGCAATTCATCAAGTGGTGTCGTGACAGGAACGAACTTCGCATCGAAAGCAATCGATGTCGTCCCTTCAGTCGAATATGTCACATCCAGAATTGTGTATTTGCCGTCAGCGCTGAGATGCAAAGGCGCATACTTCACGTTCATGTAGCTGTTCAAACGATCAACACCGAGCTGGAAGTCATTTAGATAGGTTGTTTTACCAGCCCAGCTCGCCCACAGGCCAACACTGCCAATAACGAATGTGTCGGCACCGTCGCCCAGTGTGATCTGACCGATCGCGTCAACGACATCATCACCAGCACCAGCATCAATAATGTTGTTACCCTGGATATCGCCGATCGTATCGTTGCCATCACCGCCCGAGATATAATCGTTCCCAGCATTGCCATATATCGTGTCGTTGCCAGCAAGACCATAGATCTTATCATCGCCACCCGTACCGGCCAGAGTATCATTGTTGTTGGTTCCAGTGATGGTGTTGGTCGGGGGATTATTACCACCGTTACCACCGTTACCACCATTATTGCCGTTCCCGCCGTTATTATTGCCGACCAGAACATCTAAAGAGGTTGTAACAGGTACAGCGGAAGCCAGGAAAGCGATGTGTGTTGTGCCACCGGTTGACGCCGTGACATCCAGCATAGTGTATTTACCATCTGCGCTCAGATGCAAAGCCGAAGGTGTCAGACCGGTCATTTTGCTGTCCAGATGATCAACACCTAGTTGAAAATCATTCAGGTAAGTTGTCTTGCCAACCCATGCTTGCCAGTTGTTAGGATCGCCAACCAAAAATGTGTCTGCGCCATCGCCGAGTTTAATCGTGCCAATAGCATTTACAGTATCATTGCCAGCTCCAGCATCCACGTAATCCATGCCACTGCCGCCGAAGATCTGATCATCACCATTATTGCCATAGATGGTGTCAACACCGCCGTTACCATTAATGATGTCGTTGCCGTCCGTACCTTTCAAAACATCGTTGCCGCCCGTGCCGTTAATAATGTTTTGATTGCCACCACCGTTACCATTATTTCCACCATTCCCACCGTTACCGCCATTACCATTATTCCCATTGCCATTATTCCCACCGAGCATATCCAAAGGTGTTGTAACGGGCACGGCTGAGGCCAGGAAAGCGATATGCGTTGTTCCGCCAATATCAGCGGTGACATCCACAATCGTGTACTTGCCATCAGCGCTCAGATGCAAAGCGGAAGGCGTCAAGCCTTTCATCCGGCTATCGATCTTGTCGACGCCCAATTGAAAATCAAGCAGGTAAGTTGTCTTGCCGATCCAGTTAGCCCAATCACTGTTATCGCTATTAACGGCACCCACATAGAAAGTATCGTTACCAGCGCCCATTTTAATCTGACCGATGGCATTGATCTGGTCATTTCCGTCGCCAGCATCGACAGTATTGTTGCCTAGACTATCAACAATGGTGTCATCACCAGCGCCGCCGGACAAATAATCGTCGCCAGCGCCGCCGTAAATGGTGTCATTGCCAGCGTTGCCGTAGATTGTGTCATTACCAGCCAGACCATAAAGATTGTCGTCGCCGTCTGTACCCTTGAGAACATCATTCCCTGTTGTTC
>JABDAH010000018.1:0-2199 GCA_013289265.1 Alphaproteobacteria bacterium | reverse complement strand
TGTTCCCGTGATAACTGGCTTGCCCAGCAAAGCATCTATAGGTGTTGTGACGGGCACAGTTGAGGCCAGGAAAGCAATATGTGTTGTGCCGCCAGTCGCAGATGTCACATCGAGGATGGTGTATTTGCCATCGGCGCTAGAACGCAAATCGGCCGGAGACAAATTATTCATCTTGCTGTCTAGCCGGTCAACACCCAGCTTGAAGTCGGTAATATAAGTTGTTTGGCCAACCCAATCAGCCCAATGATTGACATCGCCCACCAGGAAGGTATCGGCACCATCACCCAATGTGACAGTTGCATTGACAACATTAACAAGATCGTCGCCAGCACCAGCATCAACAACGTCCTGGGCTTTGCCTAATGGATATGTGCTGTAAATCTGATCGTTACCAGCGCCTGCTTTAATATTGTCGAGGTTAGCGGTGGTATAGATGATGTCGTTGCCTGAAGTGCCCTGATTTGGTAGCGCCGGATTATATGTGACTATTGTTCCACCGTTATTGTCTGAAGCCGCGCGGAATCCAGCTGGCGAGAATTGCCCCAAAAGATGCAGGCTCACCGAATGACCATCCGATGATGTGCCATCGGACACTGTCAACATACCGCCTTTATTATCAGCATCCGGAATAAAACTTAAAGTCGCGTGCGGGCCAAAAGCGATAGGGGCAAAATCCAACGTAACGTTTCCTGACGCAAAGTTACTAATCTTAATATCGGGCGCGTGGTCGCCATTACCATTTGAATTATTCCCGTTATTGCCGTTATTGTTATTTGAACCATTATTACCGTTATTACCGTTATTATTGTTTGAACCATTATCGTGCTGGAAATGAAGGTCTGCTTGATGTCCTGCATTATCGCTTAACTTAACATCGGTATATTGGTCAGTGTCTGAGATAACAATACGATTGAGGCTCACTTCAAAATCCAGAGTATCTTCAGCGCTATTGAAGCCATTAATGACTGTCGTCGTGTTGTTGTAAGTTGCCCAATTGTCGATTAACACCGTATCCTTGCCTGCACCCAAATTTATATTGGTACCGTTAGGCTGCTGGCCTTTATTCAGCAACTGATCAATCGTCGTCGTCGGGGGCACAGCTTTAATGTCAAAATAAATCGAGGTCGTGCCGCCGATGGAAGCCGTTACATCAAGAACCGTGTATTTGCCATCAGCGCTTGCATAAATTTTAGTAGACAGCTTAATTTTAGGCGTCACTTCTGTCATCAGGCTGTCGATTTTATCGACACCCAGTTGGAAATCGGTAATGTAAGTTTTCTGGCCAACCCATGCTTGCCAGTTGTTGGGGTCGCCTACCATGAAGGTGTCGTTGCCCGCGCCGAGCGTAACAGTGCTGCCAGCAGCATTGATGATGGTGTCGTTGCCTGCTGTTCCGTAAATGGCTTTGGTTGTGCTCGACATGATAATCTCCCAATAACTGAATAAAACGATGCATTCTGCTATCATGGAAGCGGATGCAACCAAAGTGGTTTCTTTATAAAAACATGAGCCGGCGAATCAGTAGCAATAAACCCAATAACCAACGATACTTTCATGGTTAATGTTCGATTGGAACCCCGCACAGCTGCCGTCCGCAGACAAAAACCATGGCAACGAATCGAAGGTCGGGGAATATTTTAAAAATACAATCTCTCGCCCTTATTTCGGAACCGGGGCGGTGAAGAATCTCAATTACCGAGAAAACTCCAACCTCAAGATTCAAAGAAGCGCTGCGTCGGTCGCCCCTTAACCCTAAGTGATTAACTGTGCATGCGCTGTGATCGAAAAGCGGCGTCAATCCCTATTCAAATAGGTGTTTTTGATAGCTGTCTTATCACGGCATTATCCATACCGGCCTAAAATCAGAAGCTTCAAGACAAATCATATGACGGAGGCCATTATGTCCGAAGGAAATAGCAGCATCGCTTATCGACAGGAAATGCTGACCTACAGCACCGCTTTTAGGGCAGATAATGATAACCTGGTTAATATTCTGCTAGTTGAAGATGATTACTGCGATACACTTTTGACGATACAGGGCGTCAATTCAACGCAGATTCCCTACAATCTGGACCGCATCACCAACGGCGACGATGTTATTCCTTATCTGAAAAACTGCATGCAGGCGCAATTGCCGGACCTTTTATTGCTGGATATGGGGCTGCCAGGGATGAACGGGTTCGAGATTTTATCGACCTT
>JABDAH010000017.1:13836-31969 GCA_013289265.1 Alphaproteobacteria bacterium | reverse complement strand
CAAAGACCAGGTTCGACCCGGCATAAAGCAGCATGGTAAGTGCCAGCAGTTTTAGCCATGGCATCGACAGCAATTCGACGTACAGATCGCCGAAGAAGCTTTTCTTTAGGCCGATACGTATCAGGCGCGGGGGATCATTGCGTCGTGGCACCAGGCGCGGACGGCGTTTATCGGATGGAGGTGGCGGATCGTTTCTAGGTAGACGCATTAACTGTGAAAGATCACGAAACCTGTACTTCCGTCAAGCGACCTCTTCTATCGTGATGCATAACCATGGTCTGCGCCTTCTGCCATGCGCCGACATCAGTCAGGCTGACATGGAAAGCCTTTGCCAATTCTTCTTTGTTGACTGGTGGCTGAACACGGCGGCGCTGTTTCTTGCCGTAGCGGGCCATATTGTAGAAGGACCACAATACATACAAAACGGCCATAAGGATGATGACTTCGAAGTAAGACAGCAAGGTGCTAAGAATACGGAAGCTGTAATATTCATCTGCGTCGGTGAAGCCTTCTGAAGTCCATGTCAGCAAATCCTCAGCGAATGACAGGAAGTCCCGCATGAAATAGAAGTATAACACCCATACCAGAATGGTCAGAATAACGTCGCGGATACGAATGATCAGCGGCAGATTCTTGGTGCTGGAAATAATGGGATGTGAATGTTCTTTTCTCATTGGAAACCTCTGTCAGGCGAATCCCACAAGGCGCGCCTGTTTCTGTCAGTTAGGAAAGCCTTTGGCAGGCCAATAATTGTCGTGACCAGCGACAGCATCCAGAAGAAAATTGGATACCAGATGGTCCAGAACATGATACGCAGCAGCTTGTGATCATACCGGGTTTCAATGATCAGAGCCGTGATGAACTGCATCAAGGCGGCAGTTGCCAACATTAAGCCCCAAAAAGCTGGCGGCCAAATGGTTGGCACGTTCAAATCCGGTGGCAGAACCGTAAATTTACCAACGCCCCACAAGACAACAGCCAATGCGTAAGTAAAGGCCCAAGTCGTGCTAAGGCAGAAATCCACGATCAGCATCCAGATGCGCTTGTCGCGCCAACGCCAGACACGGGTAATGTTCTTGAAGAAAACTTCTGCGCCGCCCTGAGCCCAACGCAAACGCTGTTTCCACAGGCCGCGCAGTGTTTCAGGCATCAGGATCCATGCCAGAGCGCAAGGCTCGTACTGGATCTGCCAATGCTTCAGCTGCAGGCTCCAGCTGATATCGATGTCTTCAGTGATGATGCTGAGATCCCAATAGCCGCAATCATGCAGGGCGCGACGGCGGAAAGCCGCAATAACGCCGGAGATCGTGAAAATATGGCCATAAATACGTTGCGAGCGTTTGATCAAGCCAATGATGGATGAGAATTCGCCAACCTGCACCTTGCCCAGTAACGAAACACGGGTGCGGACGCGCGGGTTGCCGGTAACGGCGCCTACGCGCGGATTGAAGATCATGGAACGAACCAGATAGCTGGTTGCATTCGGATGAAGTAAGGCGTCGCCGTCAACGGTGACCAGGAATTCGCCTTTAGCAGCCAATGTACCCATACGCAGGGCCATAGCTTTGCCCTGGTTCTTGGCGAAATGGATGACGCGCAGGCGTGGGTATTCCTTAGCCAGTTCGTCAAGAATTTCACCGGTATCGTCGCTTGAGCCGTCATTGATGGCGATGATTTCATAATCCGGATAGCTTTGGCGGTTCGCGGCGGCAACGGTTTCCTCGGCATTGCGGCCTTCGTTAAAGCAAGGGATAAGGATCGAAACCAGCGGGGCGTTTTCAATCTTTGGCGCGACATCCGGGCCGGGGCTCTTGCGTTCCCAGTGGAAATAGAAATAGGTGCCGCCGATGATCCAGATAAAGGACATGAATAGCGGATAGAAGAAGATGAAGTCGAGCATGAAGCCCGTCGTCAATGCGAGAAAGACGAGGCCCAAAATAATGGTGAGTCCGAGAATTTTTGATTTCATGGCGCGTACGTACTGGTTTGAAGTGAAAAGTCTTTATGTAGAATGGCGGCATCCGGCGTATTGGTCACAAAATCATCCGGGTAGTAACCAAAGTTCAGTGCACCCTGCTGTGCAAGCGAACGCATTTCCGATGCCAGAACTTCGGTCGGAATGGCGCGTTCGGTACCTTCGGATTGCTTCCGCCAATCGACAGCTTGCAATTCGAAGAATGTGCGTTGCAGGCCGCCGCGGCGCAGAGAGGCCACGATGATCAACTGCTGCATCCAGACATCGGCGATATCTTCCGGCACATTTTCCATATTCGGCATCGCCATAACGGCAGTGTAGTCATAGGCCTTCAGGCAGCGATCATAGCTTTGTGAAAACCATTCCTGGCTTTCAGGCTGCAGAGCAACAGGCGCATAAATGTTGCGCACAGTCTTAATCTCCGGACGATAGGTACGGACATGCTGGGCCAGTTCAAGCGTGAACTGGATTAGCGCTTCAGTCTTAAATTTGGTCCATTTTTTCATCAGGCGCGGTTTGGCGCGAATGGCTTTAATCGAGTTAGGAAGCCCTGCCTTATGGTAAGCAGCCAGAGCGGGTTCGCTTGCATCCTCGAAATCTGACAGCAGCGCATCGTCATGGAACAGGATGCCGTCGATAGGCGCAGCCTGCGCCATATCTTCATAGATGCTAATGATTTGTTGACGTGCTTCCGTATCAAACGGTGAAAGACGCGCATAGGCTTTAGGATTGGGCTCAGCGGTATTAGTCGCCGCATCCCATGCAAGAACCTTGGTGAATTTATCGCCCATGTCAAATGACAGAACCGGGAGCCACCCATAAACCTTGACCCCTGCTTGATCTTTCAGCTGGGTGACGGCGCGGTTAAACAAATCTTCTTTAACGGGCAGAACGCGATTAGTAAAATAAAGTTCGCGGGCCAGACCATCGCCTTCAGGATTAGCAAAAGCCTGCAGGAACACCGCATTGATGCCAAGGCTTTGGATGCGATCCGTCAGCATATTCAGGTTTTTTTCCTGCTGGGCGGGGTCGGCGTCATAAACATAGTCGAGGTCAACCTGCACAGCGCGTAACGGTGTCTTGGCCTGAACCTTGTCGGTCATCGCCGGCACCGCAGCCAGGGCATGCGACATCGTGCCAATAAGCGGCATCAGCATCGCAGCAAGACTGAAGATCAACCGCCGTATCATGTTTAGAACCGATCCAGCAGGTCGAGGGTTAGGCTGATGTCGTTTTCAGCATTGCCGTCGTAAGACTGGCGGCTGAAATTGACACCGGCACCGGCTTCAAACGTATTGTTCAAATGCAGGCGTTGTTCGTAGCGGGCGCGGAAAGCGGCGTCCGTTCCATAGTGATCTTCCCAGTACAGGCCCGGCGTCAGGAGCAAGCTGTGCTGCCATAACGTCGAGTAACGTTGGTAGAGCGTATGCGTTGCGCGCGGACCGGCCAAAGCGATGAAATCGCTCTTGGGGTTATAGTAAGGGCGGTTGCTGTCGGCGCTGTTTTGCGATTCAGCAGCGCTGACCAAGCCGTCGATATAGAAGTGAGGCGCTGTATACAGTTTTTGCGTGTAATCGCCGTCGATGCCTGAACGCGTGTTGCCATCGGAGAATGGCATGATGTCGCCACCCAAACGAGCCTGACGCGCTTCATCCTGCGTCCATGTGACGTGGCCACCGAAGAAGTCGGATGTCGTTCCGGCATTCATCGCACGTAAAGGCGTATCACGGGAGAAGATTTCCGCAGCGCCAGCAACAGTCCACTGGTCGTTGATGGAATAGGTTGCATCTCCTGCTCCGCCCAGACGTTCCGTGCCGTTATAATGGTTATAGGTAGGAGCGAGGCTAGCGGTCCAGGGGCCGTTGCGATATTCGCCGCCGATGGTCGAACGCGAGAAGCCAATCGCGCCTTCATGGCTCGGTTCATCCTGATGCGTATAGAATTCACCGGCAAAGATGCGCCAGTTATAAGCGATCGGCGATGAATAGATCAGCGTATCGATACCGTAAGCTTCGCCGCCGGTGACGTTCTGCGTCGTGATCGGGCGGAAAGCATAGCCGGCGCGGATTTGCAGTTCGGCCATGTTATGGATTTCTTCGTCACGCGCGGCGCGTTGTACGGCAAGGCTTTCCGGCATGCGCTGGACAAGGTCTTGCGTCTTGGCTTCCGCTTCCTTGAAGCGCTGGAGCTGCAGTAAGGTTCCGGCTTCGCCTACTTCAGCGCCGATATCCTTGCCGCCATTCATCTTGGTTGCAGTCTGGAATTGTTCCAGAGCCTGACGTGGCCAACCATGAGCCTGATACAGATTGCCTAAGGATTCGCGGGTTGATACGGTATCCGGCGCAGCTGCTACGACAGGCATGATGCGAACGCTTGCTTCATGAACTTCGCCGGCATAGAGGCGGCTGGAGCCTGACAGCAATTCAGCTGACAGATGGCGCGGGCTGGGTACAGGGCTTGGTGTGCCATCGATATGAATCCAGTAAGGTTCTTCGGCGGCCATATCGTCGACGATCTTATATGCGTTTCTGTAATCGTCGCATTCCGAGTAAGCGAAGAACAGCTGACGGCGAACGTCGTAATTCTTCGGATCGCTCTTCAGCACTTCCAAATAAATGTCACGCGCCTTCTCTGGTTCGTGCAGATACATGTAAGCGTCGCCGACGGAGCTCAGCACATAAGGCGGAATGGTAATGCCGTCCTGCTGCAGAGCGTGATACTGCGCGACAACTTCCTGCATCAGATTGCGGTTACGTAGCGCGATAACACGGTCAAGGCGCGCGCGAACGACGTCTTGCTGCGCGTCAGGGCCGAGTTTCGACCAATGCTCAACATGTTCGTTCAGCATCGTGATCGCTTGATCGGTCATGCCATAACGTTCGGCTTCGGTCGGCGGATTCATGCCGCTGCGGATCAGGTTAGCGGCGACATCGCTTTGCATGCGGCGCTGTTCATGTGCCGAAATCAGGCCCGGATGCTGATCGGAAAGCTTGATGGCTTGTTCTGGCATGCCGGCGCGTGAGTAAGCGCGAGCGAGGCCTTCCAGCGCCTGCGTATTCTGCGGCGCGACACGGACGGCCATTTCGTAATAACGCACGGCGTCATCTGCCTTATCGAACTGATCGGCAGCATCGCCAGCAGCCAAAAGCACTTCAAGGCGAGGACCGAAACGTTTGATATTGCTGTCGGAAATGTTGATCGATTCTTCTGCGTAACCGGCTTCGGTTGTGCTGTGGATCAAACCGGCGGCGTAAATTTCGCTCTTGGCATCGACGCCGAGGCCTGTCTGATAAACAGAACGCGCTTCTTCATAGCGATGCAGGTTGCGGTAGGATTTGCCAACAGCTTCCAGCACATAATCATGCGTATCGCCGGGCAGCTGCCTGTAGAGTTCGACAACTTCTTTGTCATGGCCGCCGTCCCAGCTGAGAACAGCGAGATAATCGCGGACGATGCCTTTATCGTCGCCGTGTTGCTGATAAAGCCTGCGTAATGTGACAAGCGCATCCTTGGTGTTGCCATTACGCGCCATCTTCACGGCGGCATCATGCTCGGCAAACCAGGCTGGACGTGCGGGAGCTTCCGCTTTTGGCGCAGGTGCTGGTGTTGGTTCCGGAGCTGCAACGGCTGCAGGTTCTGCAGCAGGAGCTGGTGCCGCTGCGGGTGCAGCAACCGGAGTTTCCGGTTGTGCGGGAGCTGGTGCAGAAGACGCCGTTGTCGGCGCTACTTGATCCGTATTCGAAACGAGCGGCGTTGGCGCATCCTGCGCCGTTGCGGCTTGAGCGAAAACGGGATGAGAGAGTGATCCGGCGCTGGCGAGCAGCAGGCAGGAAAATAAAATCGCATGCGCGATGAGGGTGCGTTGCATATTTTTTCTATTTTTGAAGGAGGCCATGGAAATCAGCAAACTGTAGTTGAACCAGTGGAAAACGCAGGGATACTAACGGTTTGGTATAAAAAAGCCATATTTCTCTTTATGTAAAGGCAATATTTAATTGACTAATCTTTATCAGGGCAAAAATTCCCCGAGTCTTGGGTAAAAAAGGCGGGGTTTTGACACCCCGCCCTGGATTTATGGTTAATTCTGAAAGGTTAGCCGACTGCAAAATGTGCAACTGATACATGACTGTAATCAGCAGCAGGTCTTACCATGGCATATGCCTCTGTTTTAGCCAGATCTGTGCCAGCAGGCTTAGTAACAATTTTACCTGCTGCGTTTAGCGTAATGGATGGTGCTAGATGATCAAGGAAGCTAATCGGTCCACTGTTGTTGTTATTGGTGCCGGCCTTACCCCCACTTCCTTGGTTGCTGGCATTATTAGCACCACCACCAGCAGTATCGCCGAATGAGCCGCTCGATGCGCCATCGCCGACAGTCTGGCCACCGCTACCCGTATTTTGTACAGGGTTGTCGTGGTTATTGTCGTGATTGCTATCAACGGTGCCACCAGTGCCGGAACCAGCAACGGTACCTGTTCCTGAAGCATTGCCGTTGTCATGATCATTATCATGGCTCAAGTTGCTATTAACGGTTGCGCCCTGATTCGTGCTTGAGTTGTTGTCATGGCTGAGATTGCTATCGACAGTAGCGCCTTGGTTCGTGCTTGAATTGTTATCATGGTTATTATCATGATTGCTATCAACAGTTGGGGTTGTTGAATTTCCCGTACCTGCAACAGCGCCCGTACCTGAAGCATTGCCGTTATCATGATTTACATCATGTGTTGCGGCGCCACTGCCGATAACGCTACCTGCATCAGCAGTTTGGCTCTGATTATTGTTCTGATTGCTTTGGTTATTATTCTGGTTGCTCTGATTATTATTCTGATTGCTTTGATTGTTGTTTTGGTTGCTTTGGTTATTATTCTGGTTGCTATTGTCATTGCCGCCAGCATTGCCTGCTACGGCGCTATTCGTGCCGTTGGCATAAGTGCCATGGCCCTGAACATTGCTGTATTGACCGCCAACATCATTGTTATTTCCGGTAACAATTTGACCATTGCCAGCTGCAACGTTTTTGGTAGCTCCAGGGGCTAGTTTATCGCCACTGACATTATCGCCTTGGCTTGAAGAAACTGCCGTTAGACTATTGGTGTTTGAGCCGCCTGTCGATGTAGATGAGCTTGCGCCGCCTGCAGATTTGTTATCGTTAGTTATAGCTCCAACAACCGCACCACCACCATTTTGCGTAACTGCACCACCGTTTTGTGTAACTGGGCCTGTTGTTTGATTGACTGTCGAGCCAACTTGCGTTGTGCTGTTAGTGTTCGAAGCCCCGTTTTGTGTTATTGCGCCATTCGAAGCCCCGCTCTGGGTTTGGCTAACAGTCGTAGATGCGCCAGCTGAAGTTGAGTTGTTGTTAAGCGTGGTGCTTTCATTGATCTTGGTTTGCAGCAAGCCTTTGTCTGCCGCTTGACCATAATCTTTTGCGCCTGTGCCAACATCAATATGCATTTTAGCTGTAGCAATATCGCCAATAGCACCAGTGATTGTGCGAAGGGCTGAGTCAGATTTGATGACTTGTTGGGCCGTATGAACGTCACGGGCTACTTGTCCACTGGTTGGGGAAACTGGGCCCATGGTAATGACAACATGGTCCTTAACGTCATCACAAACTGGGGTTGTGGCAACAACACTACCTTTCAGGAAGCCTCGTGATTGTTCAGCAGAAGTCTTAAATTTAGCAATATCGCAACGGGGGTCGACAGTGGCCGCCAGCGTTGTTGAAGCTGTTTGTACTTTAGTAACGACAGAATCAAAATTGGCAAGAAACTGGCCAGTTGTATCGGCTGCTGTTACAGGGGCTGAGGAAGCTGCGGGAGTTGTATTTGGTTGAGTAACTGCAGGCTGGTCAGAATGAACGTTGACATTAAGATCTACAGAAACTTTTGCAGTCGTCGGCTTAGTAACATAATGCGTTGCTGCTTTATGCGCGGTTTTGATGTGAGTTTGTTTTTCAACACAAGTCTGATTTTTAGCAGCAACCATTTGAATATCTCCTAGGTTAAATAAATTCCTGCGGTCCGGGCCGCGATGAGGGGCAAAGTAGAAATAAAAGGAATCAAAAGCAATGAAAAATTATGGTTAATATAGTTTCATGTTTTACTTATGTATTTTTTATGTCGCCCTTGTTTGAAAGTATTTAAATGGTAAAGAAATATTGTCAGGGGTATCTCCAATATGGTATCAGAACACAACATAGAAAAAGGCATTATCTTAAGAATTTTCGCTCTTTGGAGACATTATGATCAAATCTTTGCTGACGCTAAATGGTAAGAACCCGTGGTTATTTGCATTAACTGCAGGTGTTAGCGCGAGCGCTTTGATCGCGGCATCACCTGCCAGCGCAACCGATGCGCGCACTCTGCTCGACAATACTGCGACACCTACGCCTTCTCCTGCTGCGCTTGCTATGGCAAGTGATGCGATCGACGGTATTTCTGCGCCTCAACAAGTAGCTTTGACTAAGTCAATAGTGGGCGAAGTTCTATCGACAGACATGGCTATGCCAACGATAAGTGGCATTATTAAAGATCACAGCCATAAGGATGTTAAAGTAAAAGCTTCGTCTAATCCTTACGTCATTGCAGTCAATCTGAATGAAAAACAAGTAAAGGTATCTGAAGAATTTAATATTTATTTTGCGGATGGCCATTACCAGTTTTTCCCTAAAAATAGCGATACGCAAAATAACGCAAACGCTCATGTTGTTGCTGTCGATTACGATACGCGAAGCGATTCTCTGCATTTTGAAATTAGAGATTTGCTCGGTAAGGGCAGTGGCGTTTTCTACGATGTTACAAATGCCCACGGTTTAAAGGGTATGCCGACCGTTGCAACAATGCGTATTGCAGATACACAAACGGAAGATTTATCGGCTCAATCAGATATTGATCTTGTAAAAATTGGCGCGGATGTTGCCGAAACATTGAATGAATCTGTTCAGGTGTTTTCACGCAAGAAAAATCGTACCGGCCCCATTCATGCGCCAATCTATACGGCGGATAATGGTGTTTTGGTTCCTGCTGAACGCGTTGAATGGGCCACCAATAGATATGAGGAGCGCTTCGGTGGGGCCTATCTGGTTCAGACAGCTGATTATTACGCTGCGCCAAAACAGGCGCCTAAAGTTACCTTAATCGCCGCCGCTCAAGCGCAGCCTGCTTCTTCTGCCTCCGCATTGTATTCAGAACCTACAAACAGGTTGGGTGCAGAAGTTATCCGCGCCAGCTATCAAGTGCCCGTTGCTAAGAATGTTATGCCGCAGCAGCAATCTGGTGGTCGTCCGGTTGTTCAGCCGCCGTCGCGTGGCGTAACTCCGGCGGCGAGTGATGCAGCTCAGACTCCGCAAGCTCAACCGCAGCCTGTTGTTGGTGCGGCGGCGCAGATCGAGGCTCCGGCATATGTTGCAACGCCAGCGCCGAAGGCAGCAGTTGTTTCGCTCGATGCGCAACGTCAGGCGCTGATTGCAAAATATTCTCATCCTATATCCGTGGATGAGGCTGATGAGAAAGCTGAAGGCGCGAAAATTCCACTCGGCGCTTATGTCGTAGAAACCACCCCTGCTCAGCCTGATGTTTTGACAACACCGCTCGGCCAGCAATCAGCAACTTTGGTTCGTGCGGTATCGGGCAAAACTGGTAAAACTGCCAAGGCTAGAGCTATGCCTGCCGCTCATCCTATTAATACGAGCACGGCGACGCAAACTCCTCACGATACCAAGGGCAAAGGTAATCCCACCGCGGCTTCAACTGCTACAGCGCCTGCTACAGCAAATAACGCGACGGTTAACAGCAATTCCAGCGTTGCCGCAAGCGGCGGCGAGGAATCACTCGCTGAGGGGAAGGGATTGTTGGGTGCAGCCGCAAGTTCATCCTCCGCATCTCCAGCTGCGGCGAATAAAGCTAATCCAGCAAAAGCCAAAAAGACAGCTAAAGAAAAAGCTTGGCTGGCTGAGAAATTTATCCACGATACTAAGATTCTGGCTGGAACACTGGCCACCTTGGCGGGCCTTACTTTTGCAGGTCCCTCTGTTCTCGGCAGAATTACGGGCATCACGAGGCTTGGTAAACCATCCCAGCCTTTAAATGAGACGCCGGTCGAATCTGAAGTAAATGAAACCCCGTACCAACGCCGGAAGCGCGCTTTGCGAAGCGAGCTAGAGAAAATGGCGGGATATGTAAATAATGCTTTTGGAATTGCTGAAATTGGTTCCTTTGGGCATATGATTTCATATGAAGAACCTGCTGAAACTTTACTTGCCGAACCTGCTGCAAGTAAGGGCGTAGATCCTTTGTCGTTAGTTCCTGATGATTATATTCCAGGTCTGACACGTTCAGGTCAAGTTGTGCCCCAAGACCCTAGAGTAATTGCCGCTAACGCTGAAGCTTATGTGGCAAATAGTGCCTATACTACTATAGCGGGAATGGCCGAGAGCGAAGACGCGTTTGCTGCTGCAACGGCTGCCTATAACGCTGCGCACAGGAACAATGCTTCGGTTTCCTCAGATACAGCTGTTACAACGCAGGCAGAAACTGGTAATGCCGACAGCGGGGCAGCAACTAAGACTAATGGCCGCCGCCATTCGAAGCCGGTTGCTATGCTTAAAGTTGGTGGGCCCGGTGAAATGCTAGGTGTTGGCCAAACTGAAGATGGCGGCGATGTACTGCAGAGAAGGCAAAACGAGCCAGTAAGGTTGGATGTCCCATCGTTTTATGATGCGTCAGCAACTTGGAATACGATTTCGCAAAATGTAGAGGCAGGCGGAATTAAATCAAGACTTGATAGAATTTTTGCTGAACATACTGCGGACAAAGCTTATTTCTCTGATCCTGATTTTGCCGATACTCGCCGCGATGCTTTTGACAGAGCAACGGCTCACTTAACGTCAGAAGATTGGAATGAAATTGCGACCGCCTCTTCTGATCTCGAACTTCTTGAGAATTTGCCAACAGGCTTTTACCCGCCAGTAATGGCCGCGGCAATTGATTCTTTGAAGCGACAGGAAGCGGCTTCGCAGCCAGCGGCTGCTCCCGCTTTGACGGGCTCTATTAATGGCCAAACTCCAGATGAATTTATTGCAGGTCGTCTGGGCAATTATACTGCTCCGTCAAAACCCGAACAAAGCCCAGAAAGTCGTATTGCAGAAATTCTCGCAAGGGCTCGCGGGTCATATCCTGCCGAGGTAAAATTTTTTAATCCTGATGAACAACGGGCGGTGCTTTCAGCAAATGAACAGCTGCCCATATACATACCTGTTCTTGTTGATGGGTTAGTACCCTCAATGCCTGCAGAATTTACCCAAGGGCCTGGTAAAATGAAATCAGGTAAAGTTTCCAGGCGTAAATACGTTAAGGAAGATATTTTTGTTGACCCAGCGCAGAAACTTGCCGCCGTTATTGATTTGTGGAACGGCGGCAAATCGAACCCGCAGCTATTAGGTAGCAATAACGTTTATGCATTGAGTGCACCTGTTGCCGGTGCAATTTCTGTCGAGCCACCTGAGGATGATCCAGAACCTGATGGTCCGCCAAATGGCCCCGGGCGTAAGGGGGTGATGGTAGGGAACGAAGTACCTGTGATAGGGGGTGACGTTAGAGCTGCAATGCTTGCTGGCGCAACTGCGGGATCGGCATCGGCAACTTCCGCGCAGAACGATGCGGATAGTGTTGTTGCTCTTCGCGCTCAGTGGAAAGCGGCGCGTAAGGCTGTCACAGCTCGCAACAAACAGGCTGAAGGTAGCGTCGAATATATTGCTGCTAATGAAAGCCTGAAGGCTGCTGTAGCTCTTATGGAAGGGCATCTGAAAGCGGTTATGGATCTTGATCCTGAACTCGGCTTTAAGGCGGCTCGCTATATCGTTAATAAGGGCGCGGTTGACCAGAACGCAATTCTGGAAATGATCTACAGCCACGTCGGCAAACTGACTGACAGCAAGCTGTATGCTCAGGCAATCAAGTTCCTTGTCAAAAACGCAGACAAGGGCAGTGATTTGCATGTTGCCGCTAAAGCCGAGGCACAAGGTAGCGAGCTTCCGCAAGCACGTAGCCAGAATGCATCTGCGCCACTGGCCACATTGATTGCAGCCTAAACTTTTATCACGCATAGCGCGGCGGTAGTGGTATCCTTGCGAAAATAAGGATTCGCAACTATCGCCGCTTTTATTTATGCTCAATTCCGCTCCTTTAAATTATTCGGTTGATGAGGCTCCCGCGCCTGCGCCGCTCAGCGTCAGCCGGATATCGCTTTTTCATTTTCGTAATTATCAGGATGTGCAGCTTCGCCTGGATGCCAGCCCCGTTATTTTGACGGGCGCGAATGGCAGCGGCAAAACCAATCTGCTGGAGGCTATCAGTATGCTGGTGCCGGGGCGCGGTTTGCGCCGTGCGGCGCTGGGCGATTTGCAAAACCAGCAAAGTGCAGAGCCGTGGGCGGTAGCGACGGAGCTGCGCACGCAATTCGGGCCGCTGAGTATCGGCACCGGGCGCGATGTGGAGGAAGCGGAGACCGACCGGCGTGTTGTTCATATCGACGGTAAAAATATGCGCAGCCAGAACGCGCTGGCCGAACATGTGGTGATGACATGGATTACGCCAGAAATGGACCGTATTCTGGGCGAAGGGCCCGGCATGAGGCGCAAATTTCTCGACCGCCTCGCTTACAGTTTTGATCCTGCCCATAGCGGCCGGGTGCAGCGTTATGAAAAAGCCTTGCGTGAACGATTGCGGTTGCTGCGCGAAGGTATAGCAGATGCCACGTGGCTGAACGCGCTGGAAGACGAAATGGCGCAGACCGGCGTGGCGATTGCTGCCGCGCGTCGTCATATGATCCGGCAGTTGCGCACGGCCATTGCGGAAACCAGCAGTGTTTTTCCGCGTGCCGACCTCGCCCTCAAAGGCATGGCGGAAGAGGCGCTGGAAGATGAACCCGCCCTGCCCGTTGAGGATAAAATGCGCGCGGCTCTGGCGCGTACCCGCTCTGAAGATGTGCAGACAGGCACATGTGCCGTTGGTCCGCATCGCAGTGATTTGCTGGTGACGCACCGCGCCAAAAATTGCCCGGCGGATTTATGTTCGACGGGCGAGCAAAAGGCGTTGCTGATCGCGATTATGATCGCCTATCTGCGCACCCTGACCCGCAGCCGTTCAGTAACACCGCTCTTTTTACTGGATGATATCGCGGCGCATCTTGACGATATTCGCCGTGATGCCTTGTTTGAAGAAATCCTCGCGCTCGGCGTGCAGGCATGGCTGACTGGCACGGATATGGAGCCTTTCAACACTTTACTGCCTTACGCTCAACATGGGGCGGTGGATAATGGCCAAATAGATTGGAAATAAGGTTAGCCGCGAGGCTGGTATTCGGGCGCAAAATTCCTATATAGTGAGTGTCACTCATTCACAGCAGGTGGAAACATGTTCATCCAAACCGAAGACACCCCTAATCCCGCGACTATGAAGTTCCTTCCGGGCCGCGAAGTAATGATCGAGGGCACTCTGGAGATTACGGATGCCAAAGGCGCGGCAGCCTCACCACTGGCTGAAGCCTTATTTGCCATCGAAGGCGTTAAAGGCGTTTTTCTATCGCGCGAATTTATCACGGTGACAAAAACATCCGAAAAAGAATGGCCCGTTCTCAAGCCATCTATCCTCACCACCATCATGGAACATTTTACTGCCAATCGCCCCGTTATGGTTGAAGGCGCTGTTACGACTCCGGCGGCGACCGGCAGCGAGGATGACAGCGATGTGGTGAAACAAATCCGTGAAATTCTGGATATGAAGGTGCGACCGGCGGTCGCGCAGGATGGCGGCGATATTACTTTTCAAAGCTTCGAAGACGGCGTGGTTTATTTGCATCTCAAAGGTTCATGCGCTGGATGTCCCAGCTCTACGGCTACGCTAAAGGCCGGCATTGAAAACATGCTGAAACATTATATTCCGGAAGTTAAAGAAGTAAGGCAAACGCGCTAGAGGAATTTTCATGCACATCGTTCTGATCGACGGCAGTCACCGCCAAGGTTCGCAATCTTTGAAGATTGCAAAATATCTATCGGCGCAATTGCCGAAGTTGGATGCCTCCGTCACTACGGATATCATCGATCTGACTGGCAACCCCCTGCCCTTATGGGACGATGAAAATAATTCGCGCAGCACGTCGAACGCTTTAAAGCCTTTGTGGGAACCTTACGCCAAACGCCTGCAAGCCGCGGATGGTTTTGTTGTGGTGTCGCCGGAATGGAACGGGATGGTCCCCGCAGGGCTAAAGAACTTTTTTTTGTATGTTTCCCCCAAAGATGTCGGACATAAGCCCGGTTTGATCGTCGGCGTTTCAGCCGGTCGTGGCGGTGCTTACCCAGTGCATGAACTCCGCACTAGCAGCTACAAAAATTCGATGTTGTGTTATATCCCGGAGCACCTGATTGTGCGTGACGCGACTAAAATGTTTAATGGCGATGTGCCTGCTGATAAGGATGATGAGTATATCCGCGGCCGCGCCGATTTTGCGCTGCGCATTTTGCTGGAATATACCAAAGCTCTCGGCGCTGTGCGCGTCAGCGGCGTAATCTTCGACAAGAAATATGCCAGCGGAATGTAATTGATGCTTATCCTGAGCCTTGATAGCGCGAGTTCCGCTTGCAGTGCCTGTGTTTGGCGTGACGGCAAGGTTTTGGCGCAGGTTTTGGAACCTATGGAGCGCGGACAGGATCAGCGCATGATGCCGCTGTTGATTGATCTTATGAAACAGGCCTCCGTCAGTTTTGATGATCTGGACCGTATTGCAGTAACGCGCGGCCCCGGCAGTTTTACTGGCCTTCGTATTGGTTTAGCTGCGGCGCGTGGAATTGGTCTTGCGGCGGATAAGCCTGTTATTGGTGTTGACCGCTTCGCTATCTTTCGTGAACAGGTGCAGCAGCCGGGTAAAAAGCTATTGGTCGTCATAAATTCCAAACGCAAAGAATTGTTTATTCAGTTTTATGCGACCGACAATTCTATATCTTCGCCTGCCATGATGACGCAGGAAGAAATTTTGGATTTTCTAAAATTAAATCCTGATACCGTTGTTGCGGGGGATGCCATTGATACCGCCCTGCCCGGCTTCGTGAAAACAACTCAGCTGGAAGCTGTTACTGGTGCTTTGCTTGCGTCACGAACCGCAGTAGGTGACCTGGCTTACTTGCCGCGTCCGCTTTATATTCGCGCTCCTGATGTAACGATCAAGCCAGTACCTGTCGAAGCCTGCCATGACTGAACCTATAACGATCGAACAGCTTGCCCTTGCACAGGCAAGCGAACTTGCAGCATTACACCAGCAATGCTTCAGTGATGGAATGTGGTCTTTGGAGCAATTGAGCGACAGTCTTAAGTTGACCTCGACGCTTGGCTTTGCTTCGATGCTGCAGGGTAAAATAACGGGCTTTATTCTGTTGCAGTTGATGCAGGACGAGGCCGAAATTTTGACCTTCTGCGTTCATCCCCTCTATCAACGTCAGAAAATCGGCGAGCAGCTGTTGCAGTACGTGATCAGCACCATTAAAGAGAGCGACCTGTTCCTTGAGGTAGCCTGTGATAACGCTCCGGCCTGCAACTTATACGGGAAGTTAGGCTTCGAGCTCATGGGTAGGCGCCCAAATTATTATAGGCGCAGCAATGGCTTGGTCGATGCTTTGTTGTTTCGACGGCCCCGATTTGCTTCAGTTGGGTGAGCATGTTAATTCTCACGGCCCTTTAACGGCCTCCCTTAACGAATCTATGTGACGAACCGCGATGTTGGATTTTGAAAAATCAGTAACCGAGCTGGAAGCCAAGATTGAAGAGCTGCGTCATATCTCGGACGGCGGCCGGGTCAATATCGCCAATGAAATTAGCACGCTGCAGGACAAGGCTGAACGCCAGCTGCGCGGCATCTATAACAAACTGACCCCGGCACAGAAGGTGCAGGTTGCGCGTCACCCTGACCGCCCGCATTGCCAGGATTATATCAACCAGCTGATTGAAGAATTCACGCCGCTGGCCGGCGACCGTAATTTTGCCGAGGACGAAGCCATTATTGGCGGTCTGGGCCGCTTTAATGGCAGACCCTGCGTTATCATTGGCCATGAGCGCGGCCACGATACCGAAAGCCGCATCAAGCATAATTTTGGTATGGCCAAGCCTGAAGGTTATCGCAAGGCACAGCGCCTGATGAATCTGGCAGACCGCTTTGGTCTGCCGATTATTACTCTTGTCGATACCGCAGGCGCTTTCCCCGGCGTCGATGCCGAAGCGCGTGGACAGGCCGAAGCTATTGCCCGCTCGATTGAAACCTGTCTATCCGTCAGCGTACCGCTCATTGCCTGCGTCATTGGTGAAGGTGGTTCTGGCGGCGCTATCGCCATTGCTGCCGGTGACCGCGTTCTGATGCTGGAGCATGCGATTTATTCGGTCATTTCACCCGAAGGATGCGCATCTATTTTGTGGCGCAGCGCTGCAAATGCTGCGGAAGCCGCTGCTGCCTTACGCCTTACGGCTCAAGATTTGCTGCAACTGGGAATCATTGACCAGATTATTGCAGAACCTATTGGTGGCGCGCATCGCAAACGCAGTGAAGCCATCGCCAAGGTTGGCGAAGTGATTAATAAAGCGCTGAATGATGTTATTAAGCTGGATAAGAAAACGCTGGTGGCCCAGCGTCATGAAAAATATCTGAATATGGGTAAGAAGAGTATTCAGTAGTCTGCGTATTTTAAAGTAGCGGCATCCTATATTTTATGAGTTTCTATGATGAACGATTCTGGTCAGTGGCTGTTTATTATAAATTTTCGCGGCACTCTGGATCACATGTCGTCAAAAAGCATGGCGGAAGGATTTGATGAGTTCCGCCGCGCCGAATTCACTTTGCTGATTTCCACTGACGTGGATAGAAGTGTTGTCGAAGAGTATTTGAGGAAAGCCGGTATAGACAAAAGCGATTGGCCTGAAATCAAAGAGATTGTTGCAAGAAATTCTGCACAGTCATGGCTGCAACTCGCAGGAAACACCCCACCCTCTCATTGTATTGTTCTGGAAAATAATATGGATGCAATTCAGGCTGCGTGCGGTGCTGGTTATCCCACAGTTGGCACCAGAATGAATACTATATTTGTTATGTATGGCTGCGAATTAAAAGATTACCTAAATGGAACGGGTGCACGTCACATAAGACGCGAATGGCTGCGTCTCCAAGAAAAGCGCTTACAAGCAGCGCTAAATCTTTAATTGATAAGTTGCTGACTACCGTCCCAGATCATATTTACCGCTGTGAACAGAATAATAGCGAGGCCGATATAGGCAATCCACGGATAGCGTTGCGTCAGTTTGGCAACGAAGGTAGCTGCCACGCCCATCAACAGCACTGATAAAGCAAGCCCCACCACTAAGATAGCGATATGATCTCGCGCGACACCAGCGACTGCCAAGACGTTGTCCAGCGACATCGAAACGTCAGCGACAACGATTTGGAAAATAGCTTCGGACAGTTTTTTGGCTGCTGGTTTGGTATGAGATCCGGCATGACGCCCTGCCTGCATGGCGCGGATTTCCTGATACATTTTCCAAGCAACCCACAGCAGCAATAAGCCGCCAGCGACCAGCAGGCCCGTTATATGCAGAATTTGGACGGCAAATATCGCAAATAGAATACGTAAAGCGGTTGCTGCGCCAATCCCCGCCAGAACCGCTTTATGGCGCTGCTCTTTAGGTAGCCCAGCCGCAGCCATGCCGACGGCAATGGCATTATCACCCGCTAGCGATATGTCGATCAGGATAATTTGCAAAAACGCAAGAATCTCTATCGTGTTCATAAACATAAGCTAGCGTAATAAAGATTGACTTGGAACCCAACAAATTCGAATTTATTTCTCAATGAAAATTTTGTTTCTGAATCTATCAACACTTAAGTTCGACGTTGCTACGCCGGATAACGCGCCATTAGGCGGGTCGGAATCGTGCGTGTCCTATCTTGCGCGGCAATTAGCCGTTAATGGCCATGATGTTTGCCTGATAGCGCGGTTGCCGGATAACACTCCTGCCATTGTTAAAAAGGTTCGGCATTTTTCCCTGGCTACCGTCAAGGATAAGGAATTTTTTGACTATGAGAAGTTCGATACCATCATCGCCTGTAATACGCCTATCGCTTGCC
>JABDAH010000017.1:0-13826 GCA_013289265.1 Alphaproteobacteria bacterium | reverse complement strand
TCGCTTGCCCGCATTTGCGGGAGATCAGCCCTTCCTCGCTTTTGCTGCTGTGGGATCATGTGCCGCCGGATCAACCCTCAATGCATGAGCTTGGAAATCCGGAAATTCAGAATGCTATCGACGGTATTGTTTATGTTTCGGAATGGCAGAAACTGGAGACAGAGAAAAAATTTGGGATTAGTAAGAACTCGGTTGTAATTGGTAACGGCCTGACGCCGTCCTTTGAAAATATGTTTTCATCGGCGCAAGATTTACTCCAACACAAACAAAATCGCGCGGCCTATACGGTTATACCCTATCGCGGCCTGCCTTTATTACTGAAGGTAATGCAGGGGCTGCAGCAGGATACGCAACTGGATATTTATTCATCCATGAAGGTCTATCAACAGGCCGATGATGAATATGCCAGGCTTTACCGCGACGCTGTCAAAGACCCGCGCATTCATTATCATGGTTCCGTCTCGCAACAGGAATTAGCACAACGGCTAAAGCCTGCCGCTTTTCTGACTTACCCTTGCATATGCGCGGAAACCTTCTGTATCGCCGCATTGGAAGCTTTGGCAGCGGGTATGACCGTGATTTCAACCCATCTGGGGCCACTAGAAACAACGACAATGGGCTTTGCAGAGCTTTTACCGATCGAGCCGGCGCAGCCAGACGATTTCATAAATCGTTACCGCGAAGCGATGAATAAGCATATTTTACTGTTTAAAAATCAGCCTGAGGCATGGGCTGAGAACAGGTTTGAACAGGTTCGGGTTGTGAATCAGCAATGTAGCTGGAAAGTCAGAACTTCCGATTGGGAAAAATTATTGATGTCGCCCAGACTTTAATAATTAGGAGCAAAATTTACGGTAAATGGCCGATAAAGCGTTAATAGTATTCATCTTTCTTTACGGGCGTTGCACAAAATTAACCATACCGGTTAGCCATATTTTAAGTCGCCGGATGTATTGTGGTGGAACATTTCGAATCAAATTCATTTTATTGGGAGCCTTACTATGCCGCAGCCCTCGACAGATTTTTCGACCCAAGGCGAACAGGTCAAGATTGTTCGTATATCGGACCGGCAGAAGGAACTGGATCGTCTCCCTCCTGCGGAAACTGAGCGTTGGGTCATGCGCCGCAAGGCTCAGGTCGTAGCAGCCGTGCGTAGCGGCCTGCTGAGCTTCGAGGAAGCGTGCGAGCGTTACCGCCTGTCTGAAGAGGAATTCAAAGCCTGGATGGATCTGCTGGATCATCACGGCATGCGTGGCCTGCGCGCCACCCGGATGCAGGAATACCGCCCGGTTGATGAGCGCTCACGCGAGGCTGCGGCGGAATAACACTGGTATACAGTCAATAATTCCTCTTAGGGGTTGCGAAAACTTCTGAAATCGCCAATCATGCGGGCGACTCATTGTCAGGAGCTTTTCATGTTACGTCGTCTTTTACCTGTCCTCTGCCTCATTATCCTTGCGGTTGCTGGTTGTGCCAGTCACGACGCCACGATTGCGCAGTTCTGGCGCCCGATCAGCGAGCCTAACCTTTTGATGTCGCAGGAAAAGGCGCAGGGCAAGCTGGATTTCGATCTCAGCCAGTGCAAATGCGGTATCTATCCTGAAAATATGTCGCATTCCGATATTGTGGAATTTCAACCAGATAAACAACGTTTGGCCGAAACCGGCTTTGTTACGACCCCCGATAAAAACGGCCAATGCGTAACGCAACCAAGTCTGGTTGTTTCCGAATGCATGCGTGGCCGCGGTTGGGAAGTCACCAATTGTTCCGGTCGTATGCCATTGCCGGGCGGCGGTGCGTTGTGCTCCAGCTACGTGCTTGATCACTAGCAGGATGACGCCTGACACCAAGCTTCTGCTGGTTGGCTGTGGCAAAATGGGCAGCGCCTTGCTGCAGCGGATGGCGGACAAAGTTCAAGCTTACATTGTCGAGCCGTCGGAAGCCCCTGCCATATTTGAAAAAGCAAATATTGTGTGGCTCTCTACTCCTGATAAAATTAGCCCGGCGTTTCAACCGGACATTATTATCCTTGCCATTAAGCCGCAATCGATGGCGTGTGCCTTACCTGCTTATGCGCGCTATAAAAATTGCGTTTTTCTTTCCATCGCTGCCGGAATAACGACCGCACATTTAGAAAATTCTTTGGGCAAGGATAACCACGCCATTGTCCGTTGCATGCCTAATCTACCTGCGAGCATTGGCCAAGGGATGAGTGTGGCAGTAGCAAATAAAAACGTTACTCTAAAGCAGCGCAATCTATGTGATGAATTTATACGAGCTGTTGGCGAGACAGCATGGGTTGAGGATGAGAGTTTGATTGACGCAGTTACGGCTTTATCTGGCAGCGGACCCGCCTATGTATTTGCGCTCTGCGAGGCTATGGCAAAAGCTGGTGAGGTTTTAGGCCTGAATCCTGAGATGGCGGCAAGGCTTGCAAGGCAGACTTTAGTCGGAAGCGGTGCATTGTTGGCGCAATCCACTGAAAGTGTAGAGGCTTTGCGAGCTGCAGTGACGAGTCCTAAGGGCACAACTGAAGCTGCGCTTTCCGAACTTATGGCCCTGAACGGACTCCCAGAGCTCATGCAAAAAACCATGACGGCAGCCCTACGCCGTGCTCAAGAGTTGGCTAAATCGGCGTAAGCGCATGAAAAAAGTTAAAACAGATATTCGGCAAAAATTGATCGAAGCAGCTTTAGCGCTCGCTTCAAAGCAAGATTGGTCACAGCTGTCATTGGAGCAAATCGCTAAGGCGGCAAAAGTGCTGGCTCATGACGCGCAAAAAACTTTTGCTAATTTAAATGATATTCTACCGGCTATTGTTGAGAAGATAGATGGCGATGTTGCTAAAGCTGTCGGTAGACCTCTGAGCAGCGGAACACCGCATGACCGGCTATTCGAAGTGATGATGGCTCGGTTCGATATTTTGCAAAAACACCGGAAGGCGATTTTGGGAATTATTGCTTCCGTAAAGCGCGACCCTTCTTTGGCGCGCAACCTAATGCCAGCGCAGGCAAAAGCGTTGCAGAAGATGTTGGCAATTGCCGGACTGCAGCAAGATGGGGTTAAACAGGTTCTTGCGACCGTTGGACTGTTGGCCGTATATGTCGCCAGCCTGCGTAGCTGGGAACGTGACCAGACGAGGGATATGACCCCTACTATGGCTGTACTTGATCGTTACTTACGCCGGGCAGGGAAACTGGCAGAAATCGTATTTAGTACCATTTAGGTTATAAGTTTTAGGTCTTTGTATTTTCAGCATTTTTTGCATACGCCATGGTGCAGCGCGAAAAGAACGTGACAAGTATGGTAAATATATGCATTAATCAACCTTAACGTGTGCGCTTCACTAAGTCCTTATACTGGCGCTGCATCGACCTAACACATCGTGAGGAAGAAATGTCAAAACCAACCAGTAATCCTTTTTTTGAAGCCGATTTTTCGAAAATGATGGATATGTCCAAAATGATGGGTGAGTTCAAAATGCCGCAATTCAATTTTGAGGCAATGATGAACGCGCAACGTAAAAATATCGAAGCTATGACTGCCGTTAATCAGGCTGCTTTCGAAAGCATTCAGGCCATTGCCCGTCGTCAAGCAGAACTAATGCGTCAGACTTTCGAAGAAACGACGCAGACAATGAATGCTGTGATGTCTTCTTCTTCACCTGAAGAAAAGGTTATTCGTCAGGCTGAAGCGTCAAAATTGGCGGTTGATAAATGCATGACCAACGCCCGTGAAATTGCTGATACGCTTGCAAAATGCAATACCCAAGCTATGGAAACAGTTACCACGCGTTTGAATGAAGGCATGGAAGAACTGCGCGAGATTATTAAGACCAGCGCTTCTAGCCGCGCCGCTTAAAAGCAAGTTTGCAAATTTAAGGGCGCGGCTAACCCCGCGCCTTTTTTGTTGGAAAGAATATGACAATCACATACGAAGATTTTGAAAAAGTTGATATTCGTGTCGGCACGATTGTAAAGGCGGAGACTTTTCCGGAAGCACGGAAACCTGCCTATAAGCTGACGATCGATTTTGGTCCTGATGTCGGTATTAAACGTACATCGGCACAAATCACGCATCATTATACGCCAGAGACTTTGCTGGGTTGTCAGGTTGCGGCTGTTGTGAATTTTGCTCCCAAACAAATCGGCAAGTTTATGTCGGAAGTACTGACGCTCGGTTTTCCGGATGCCGACGGTCATATTGTGCTTGTGCAGCCAGAGCGGCCTGTGCCTAACGGCCAGCGATTATTTTAATTAGATCGGTAACCATACGCGGGCACGAAGACCGCCCAGAGGGCTGTCTTCCAGTACAACATCACCACCGTGAAAACGCGCTACATCGCGGGCAATGGTAAGACCTAAACCCACGCCGCCCGTTGCCGGATTGCGTGATGTCTCAAGGCGAGTAAAGGGCCGAAACACGTCTTCACGCTGGGCCGCATCGATACCGGGACCATCGTCATCGATCACAATATCAATGGCGTGATCGCGCAACGCGACATTGACCTGAGCTACACGTCCGTAACGTGCGGCGTTGCCGATAAGGTTGGAGAGGCAACGCTTCATAGCGTTCCGGCGCAAGGTGGCTTCGGCGTTGGCCGGTGCATTATATTCGATATTGGGATTTTGCCGGCGGGCTGCCGTGACAACTTCTAACACCAATTCGGTTATGTCGGTTTTGACGGCTGGTTCGGATTCTTCGCCGCGGGCAAAAGCAAGATAAGCATCAAGCATCGATTCCATATCTGCAATATCGGCATAGAGCTCATCCATTTCGGAGGTTTTTGGCATCAGTTCCAGCTGCAGCCGCATGCGTGTAAGCGGTGTCCGCAAATCATGCGATACGCCGGACAGCATGGCAGTACGTTGCGTAATCTGGCGCTTGAGGCGGTCACGCATCACCATCATGGCAGCGCCCGCCTGCCGGACCTCCGCAGCGCCTTCGAGCTTAAACCAGGGGACATCACGGCCTTTGCCTATAGCTTCTGCGGCATCAGCCAGACGACGTATGGGCCGGATCTGGTTGCGCATGAACATCAAGGCAACTGTTGATAGCAAAATAGAACTGCCCACCATCCAGATAATAAAGACTTGTGTGGTTGGCGTGTAAATGCGGCGTTCCGGAGACAGAATGGTATAAACGCCTTCGGGCGCACCAACGCGGATGGAAACCATTTCCGGCGCATGCCGCATGTCGATATCGAAGGGGTAGGATATGCGGTCGTTGAGTGCGTGGCGTAGCATGTTGCGCAGCGGGCTTAAGGTTTCGCGCGCCGTCGATGACAAGGTTTCACCGGGTGCAAAGCTAACATACAGATCCATTTTCTTGTCAGCCAGATGGATGACTGTAGCCGTGCTTTCAGGGGTAGAGCTTTTTTGTAATAATTCCACCACGACAGCGACATCGCCTGCCAGCGCGTAAGTCATACGGTTGGTTACAGTGTACCAATGACGGTCAAAGAAAACAAAAGTCGCGGCCGCTAGTGTCAGCAATGTTGGCACGACGATGATCAAAAGCGTGCGGCCAAAAAGGCTGCGTGGCAACATTCTTTTAAAGCGTAGAGCCAGTGGAATTTTACGGTTCGGGTTTGGTGCAGACGCAGTATTCATTAATCGATATCCGGCATGAGCATATAACCTTCGCCGCGCACTGTTATCAGATATCGCGGATTTTTGACATCGTCTTCGATCTTTCGGCGTAGGCGTGTGACTTGCACATCGATGGTGCGATCATTGACAATGCCTTTGCTGCGTTCGGCTAATATGTCACGACTAAGGGTCACGCCGGGCTCAGCCGCCAGAACGCGCATCAGGCTGGCTTCCATATCCGTCAGACGAATAACTTCATCGCCGTTGCGTAGTTCATCGCGTTGCGCATTATATTGCCATTTACCCAGTTTCAATTCTGGCATCGTAGTGGCAGGTTTTGGTACGCGACGAAGGATTGCATTGATACGGAGTAGCAGTTCACGTGGTTCAAAAGGCTTCAGTAAATAATCATCGGCTCCTACCTCAAAGCCTTCGATCCGGTCACCGGCTTCGCCTCTAGCGGTCAAAAGCAGAATAGGTAATTGCTTAAATGACGATTTAACGGCGTCGCGTAAGGATTTAGTCAGCTCAATGCCAGTTTCACCCGGCATCATGATGTCTAGCACCATAAGGTCATAACTCAGGCTTTGCAGTTTTGCGCGCGCATCGGCGGCGTTGGGTGCTGTGGTTACGATAAACCCCTGCTCCGCCAGGTAGCGGCGCAAAAGACCGCGCAAGCGGTCATCGTCGTCAACGACAAGGATGTGCGGTTTAAGTGCTGGCGATACGGATAAATTCATCAGAATAGAAGTATCAGGGAAAAAGGCCGAGGCCAAGCCCCGACGCATTAACTTAAATATAGCCCACTAATACTATTTTTTAAGCGCCGTCGGTGGAGTGGATCAATTTAACAAAGGCGTAATTATTTGCCTGACCTGCGTGAGTTCGGATTGTATGGCGTTCAGCATTTTTTCTTTTTCCTGTTTGGTGGCGCGATAATCTTCTTGGGCTTTTTTGGATAGTTCGCCGAGTAATATTGCACCTAGATTTAGGCATATACCCTTTAGTGCGTGTGCCTGATGTTTCCAGTCTTCCTCATCGTCCATATCATACGCTGCGACGAGGTTTGAGATGCATTCTGCAGAAGAACCCAAGAATGCCAGAAATAGTTCTTTTTCAAGCTCTTGATCACCGTCCGTAATAAGGCGCAGATTTTCAAAATCAATTGTCTTAGACACGTGCCACCCCTTTGCCGCGACCTTTTAACGTCGCAGTGTATTTATCGATGCAATCGAGAATTTGTTTTTTGTTGTATGGTTTGGCGATAAAGCCGTCGACATTGTTTTGACGTGCAACGCCAAGCTCCTCTTCGAAATTATTTGCTGTGACAATGACTACTTGGCTTATAGGATCCAGTTCCTTAATAGCGCGAGCGAGAGCGTGTCCGCTCCCGTCAGCCAGCCCTAAATCTGCAAAGACGATATCATGCGCTTTTTTGAGGTAGGCCTTCCATCCTTCATGTATGCCTGTTACGGCATCAATAACGGGTGCGTCCTGCCCATTGCTTCGTGAACTGCGAATGATTTCGCATAACAACTTCTGTGAAAAGATCTGGTCTTCAACAACTAATATTTGTAGTTGCTTGCGGTAGGGTTTTTCTGCTCGTGTCTCATTAAACCGCTCACGTTGAGCGCCTGTGCAAACGAGCGCCTGAGGATTGCTGTAGGCACCCATATCATCGTCGTCATCACTGTCATCTTCTCCGAACGGATCTGCCGCTACCGCTTGTTTCGTTTTATTCGCCCCGAAACCGGCAAGGCCTCCTTCTTCTCTAATATTTAGCTTTAGTTCGTCGCTATTGATGTGCGGGTCTATGTATGAAATGAAGGCAGTAGAATCCGCAGCTATCCCAGGCTGAGTTAAAACGGAACCCACAAAATTGCGCAACTGCTTGTAGATTTTTTTCTGATCGCCGTTCCACATAATGTAAATTCTTCGCGATCCGATGAAAAAAACATTTGCGGCATCTACATCTTGAAGGGCCGAGCGTAGAGTTAATAAAAAGGCTTCATTAGTCATAGGGCGAAGATATTCGCGTTTAACGCAAGCTATCCCCCAAAGAGATTCTGAATCACGCTGCGCGATATCGATTAGATTAAGCATGGGTGGAACCGTGCTGTATTCTATTAGTTCAGCAACCATGATGAAAAAAACTCAGTTTTGTTGTGCAGCTATTTTTATATTGTCATGAGAGAATAATAGAAAATCTATTGCCAACAAATTAAATAGGGGAACGTATTTGTATTCTGCATACGCGCGAATGTCGTAACAATTTGTTTATGCTCATCACTATACAAATCAATAGCGCGACATAATTGCGCGCGGTTGATGTGTATCAAGTAGCGCAAATCAGAACTAAAAACTGGATGTGTAAATGGTTGATGGTTTTTTTCTCAATACGCCCCCGCTCATGCCTGTAGAAACGGGTCAGTACAATTATGTTCTCGTTGTCGTTTCATATTTGATTGCCTCACTTGGATCTTATGCGGCTCTAAAATTGATAAATTATATGAAACAGGCGAAGACGCAGATTTTGCGTCGCTTGATCCATATCAGCAGCGCGTTGGCTTTAGGCAGTGGCATATGGTCTATGCACTTTGTTGGTATGCTGGCTTACAAAATGAACATGGTGATTGAATACGATCCGTTTCTGACAGTTTTATCGATGTTCATCGCTGCAGTTCTATCTTATTTCGCGCTAGGAGTGGCTCAGTCAAAAAAATTCTTATTTGTTAATTTAACCATTGGCGCGATTTTGTTGGGTATTGCTATTTGCCTGATGCATTACATCGGAATGGCTGCGATGCAGATGGATGCGCATCTTCTTTATAAGCCAGATCTTTTCTTCGCATCCGTTTTTGTCGCCATCGTCGCCTCCGTGGCGGCCATGGGCATCATCTTTTATTTGGGGCACTACAAAATTGAGCATTTACATATTTGGAAAGCGACGGCGGCTCTCATAATGGGGGCGGCTATTTGCGGTATGCACTATATCGGGATGGCAGCCGCCGTTTTTATACCATTTGCGAATTGCCGTCATGATTACAATCAGGATGCATCCGTTCTGGCAATGGTAGTTACTGCGGTAACAGGCATTATTTTTGGCCTTGCATTTGTGGTGAGCGTTTTTGCGCGTGAACAAATTGTGGGAAAAAAGGAAATTGCCTTCCCTGTCCAGTTGCTCGCTATTTCACTTTGTCTCACGTTGTGCGCGACTTTGTGGACTGCTGGAAGCGGATTTTACGCCGACTATATTCTTCGGCATAATATTCACGAAGATATTGCAATTGACGGAATAACAAACCGTATAGCCTATTATGATGCTCTGTTAACGCGAGCGACGCAGGATATCATTGTTACCGATGACCTTGCTCAGCACGGTATTTATAAAGAGGCCGTGGCTCAGCTTGACAAGGCCATTGATGAATTAAAGGCAAAATTCCCTTATGGATCCGTAAGGGAGCAAGTGGAAAGTTTGGACAAGGCCACCGATGTTGTTGAAGGCACCGAGGGCATAAGTTTCTCCATGATAGCCGAAGGTAAGTTTGAAGACGCGCGTCATACCTTGCAAAGCGAAAATTACAAGACGCAGAGAATGGTCTCGGCGATTACACTGCACGAATTGGTTGAAGACACCAACAGGCTGCTTGCTCATGACGCGAAGGCTTTCGGACGCGATATTTCTTACACTCTTTGCCTGGAAATCCTGGTTCTTATTTTTCTTCCCATAGTTTGGTATTTTTCGTTCCGCAGTCTTGCTCACTGGCGCCGCGAATTGGAAACGGCCAAGAACAATCTGCAGCAACGTGAATTACAATCGCAACGTTTTATTGGCGAGATGGAGGTGTCGCAAACAGCCGCGATGAAGGCGCAGGCTGCCGCTGAACGCGCCAACGCAGCCAAGAGCGATTTCCTTGCCAATATGAGTCACGAAATTCGCACACCCATGAACGGTCTTCTTGGCATGACGCGTCTTTTGCTGGGGACCGAATTGAGTTCTGAGCAACGTAATTGGGCGGAAATTGTCTATAACTCCGGTGAGAATTTACTTAGCATCATTAATGATATTCTGGATTTCTCAAAAATTGAGGCAGGGCGCCTTACGCTCGATTCTAAATTATTCGATCTTAACGCCGCCATTGCGGATGTAGCCGATATGGTCGTCTTGAGAGCGCAGGATAAAAATATTGAGCTTGTTGTGAAGTTTGCACCAGCAACACCGCGTTTTCTTGTCGGAGATGTCGGTCGCGTAAAGCAGATTATTCTAAATTTGGTCGGCAACGCGATCAAATTTACATCCAAAGGTTACGTGCTGATTAATGTCAGTGGTGAAATTGTTGGCGACGGACAGTCTAATATTCACATAAAGATCGAAGACACTGGCATGGGGATCGCCAAGGACAAGTTGAAATACATTTTTGAGAAATTCTCCCAAGTCGATGAAGCTACAACACGCAAAGCTTCGGGCACTGGCCTGGGGTTAGCCATTAGTCAAAAACTTATATACATGATGGGTGGTGAAATCTCTGTAGATAGTATCGAAAATGAAGGTTCCATCTTTTCTTTTGACCTTCGGTTGCCGCGCGCTGAACGTGAACCAGTTACGCAAATCCCTACTTGCCGGTTGAAGGGTCTGCGGGTTCTAACGTTATGTGATAGCGAGATGGAGCGCAAATTCCTGCATACTTATCTTGAGGCCTGGCAGATGGAGAAAGGGTCCTGCAAGTCGTTGAATGATCTGTTGCCGCAATTGCAAGAGGCCAACGCACGCGACGAACCCTATCAATTTGTTTTTATTGATCACCGTAGCAGTGTGCTGAAAGTGTCAGAAGCAATCCGACATATACGGGAAGTCCCAGAATTTAAAAATGTGATTTTCATCATAGGTGCGATATTTGGGTCGGCCATGGCGACGCAGGCCTTAACCGATCCTGAAGTCGGAGCCTTGTTAAACAAGCCGCTCTTCCCTGATCAACTGCAGGATACATTAAAAATTCTTTGGGACGCGCAGACGAATGAGAGAAAACAAAGCGTTGTTACGCGTGGCATCGTGACCTTGTTGCGCACCAATGAGGCCGACAGGCGCGAGCAAAATTCATCCTTCCACGGAACGCGCGTCCTTGTTGTTGAAGATATGCACGTCAATCAGATTTTGATGGCCAAGATTTTGGAAAAACTGGGGTGCAATGTCGATACAGCTACAAATGGGCTGAAGGCGATTGCCAAACTCGAAGAAGCCGATTTCGATATCGTTTTTATGGATTGCCAAATGCCGGAGATGGATGGTTTTCAGGCCACCCGCAATATTCGTCAGAGCGAGTTGGTGACCAATAAGCATACGACAATTATAGCTTTAACGGCGGATGCTATGACTGGCGACCGTGAAAAATGCCTGAACGCGGGCATGGATGATTATCTGAACAAGCCGTTCAAGCCGGAGCAGATATCTGACATGCTGAGAAAATGGGTAACGAAAATCTAGAAAGATTGGGGCAAGCTATTTTTTGCGGGCTTTGCGTTCAGTAAAGGACTTGGTAACGGGCCCTGCAATGCCAACTGCAATTCCGGCCAATACGAAAACCATTCCTGCAGGCATGGAGCCCATCGTCATTGTGATGAGGCCCGCGCCGATAGCCGTTGCGGATGATACGGGGTATATTTCAGAATAAATATCCATCCGTTTGGCGGCAGGCTTCATGACTATGTCCCGGTTAAAAACGCGATAGACACAATTTTGCCTGTTTGTTGTGAAAAATTCCTTAAAATGTCTTGGGATTTCTAACTTATTGAAATATTAGGCGAATGATCCAAGAATTGAGATGGCGTTCTTCTTGTTCTCGTCCGGACCGGCTAAGGAAGTTTTAGCCGTCTGCGCATTCGTATTCATTTGCGCCAGTATCATCGTTGCCATCAGGGAGGACGATGTATTGGCCTTAATTCCACTCATCACAGCCGATGTGTAATTTGCTGATGATGTATCGTCAGGAGATGCGGCGCTAGCCAACGTATAGTTCGATGTCGCGGTAGATTGATATTTTGTGGCTAATGTGGCCGCTTTTGCTGTCGCTGCCGACGTATCCGCAACCTGAATAGTGGCGCTTGGGCCATCAAATTTCTGAGCGAAATGGGCATATATCTGTTTCAGACTGCGTGGCTCACCGCTGGCAGAATAGAATACGGATGGGTTCGAAGCTGCAGCATCCGGTAAAACCGTCGCAGCCTTGGCATTCGGATTAGCCTTCATTTCATTGAGAAAATCGCTTGCCCCACCTGCTCCCAGGAAATGCGCCAGATACAAATCCGTAGCGCCGATCTTGCCGCCGACATTGGCTTTCAGCGAGCCCATATTTTCTTTGTCTAACTCGCCTGCCATTTCGGCGGAGATTTGTGGATCTTTACGCAGGTTCAGGATCGCTTGACGCCATGTTGGGTCGCTGACATGCGCGACGCCATTATTATCGGTTTTAATATGATCGGTATAGCTGCCGAGGCCGTACTGAGCGCCGTGATCCTTCAGCGTGCGCAGCCATGTCTGATTCGTGAACTGGAACAGGCCTGTGGCGCTGCTGGTGGTTGCCTTGGCATTTGGGTCAAAACCGCTTTCCTGTGACGCTTTATGCATCAGATAGGAAAAATCTACCCCTGTTTTGGTAGCAGCCGTCTTGATCGCCTGCGATATGCGTTGCGGCAGACCAGATATATCCACTTGATTTATAAGTGAATTTACCGAATGCGATGATGTTGCGGCATCAATCAAGAGTTTAATCCCCGTTCAACTGTTCATTATCCCCACCCCCTAATAAGCAATGCACGTGCCAAACTCTTGTTTAGGATTTTTAAACGGAATCCGTCGACTGTGGCCCTATGATTCCTTATGCGCCTCCCATTGCTGATATTCGCTTCCTGCTGACCCGCCTGATAGGGCTGGAGGCGTTATCCGCCATGCCGGGTTATGAGGCCATTGGCGACGATGTTGTCGAGGCTGTGCTGGACGAAACGGCTAAAATCGCCTCTGAGATTTTCGCGCCGCTTAATGATGTTGGCGATAAAACCGGTGCCAAATTTGTAAATGGCGTCGTGACCATGCCACCGGGTTTTAAGGATGCCTATCAGGCTTTCGTTGATGGTGGCTGGAATGGTTTGTCGGTTGAGGCAGAACTGGGTGGTCAAGGCCTGCCCTGGTCCCTGTCGATGCCGGTGCAGGAAATGTTGCAATCCGCCAATCTCGGGCTGGCGCTATGCACGCTGCTTAATCAGGGCGCGGTCGATCTGCTGGCCGTTCATGGCAGCGAGCAGCTGAAAAATACCTATCTGCCGAAAATGGTCAGCGGTGAATGGACCGGCACAATGAATTTAACGGAATCGCAAGCAGGTTCCGATGTCGGCGCTGTACGCTGTAAAGCTGAAAAAGACGGCGATCATTACCGCATCACTGGCCAGAAAATATTTATCAGCTACGGTGATCACGATCTCACCGAGAATATTATTCATCTGGTGCTGGCGCGTTTGCCGGATGCACCGGAAGGCACAAAGGGTCTGTCTCTCTTTCTTGTGCCGAAAATTCTGGTGAAGGCAGATGGCTCGCTTGGCGAAACGAATGATGTTCGCATTGTCTCTATCGAACATAAACTGGGTCAGCATGCCAGCCCGACTTGCATTATGGCATATGGTGACAACGGTGGTGCTGTTGGCTATTTGGTCGGTGTCGAAAATGGAGGCATCAACGCTATGTTCACGATGATGAACAATGCGCGCATTGGTGTTGGCATTCAGGGTTTGGCACTCGTGGAACGCAGCTATCAGCAAGCGCGCGATTACGCAAAAACGCGAGTGCAGAGCCGTGACCTGACACACCCGAAAGAACCGCCAGTTACCATTATTCATCATCCAGATGTGCGGCGTATGTTACTGTGGATCAAGTCGCATGCGGAAGCTGCGCGGGCGCTGGCTTATAGCTGCGCCTATGCCGTTGATCTCAGTAAACGCGGCGATGACAAGCAGAAGAAATGGGGATTGGCTCGTGTTGATATCCTGACGCCTATCGTTAAAGCCTGGCTAACGGATCTGAGTAACGAAGCCACATCCGTTGCGGTACAGGTTTTCGGTGGCATGGGTTATATCGAAGAAACCGGCGTTGCCCAGCATATGCGTGACGCGCGCGTGCTGGCGATCTATGAAGGCACAAACGGTATTCAGGCGAATGATTTGGTGTTTCGCAAAATGGCGCGTGATGAT
>JABDAH010000016.1:3370-35666 GCA_013289265.1 Alphaproteobacteria bacterium | reverse complement strand
CACGAAGAAATTCAGGACGTCGCTTAAAACGACTTTCTGTCGAAACAAAAAGGCCGGACATTGTTCCGGCCTTTTTTATTGCCTAATCCTGCGTCGGCCTGCCGACCGCAAGTATATCATTACCGCGCATAACAACGTCATAGAGCGGTTCCACGATAACCTTCATATCGAATGCGCTGGCATGGATCATATCCGCGCCGTTGGTCATAATACCCACATGGCCGGGGAAGAAAACCAGATCGCCGCGATGCCATGGCTGATCGCGCCAGTGATCGGCAAGCGGCTGGCCGAAAGCCTCGCGTTGCTGGTCGCTGTCGCGCGGCGCTTCAATACCGGACAATGACAGTGCCAACTGGATAAGGCCGGAGCAGTCAATGCCCTTGGATGTACGACCGCCCCACAGGTAAGGCACATTTAATAAACGCCCGGCGGTGAAAACATAATCTTTGGTTTCAGCCAACGCCGCAGGTACGACATGTTTGCTGAACACATAGCCGCCGCTGGCGAGTTTCTGGAAACTACCGTGACTTTCACCCAACCGCATGTATGAGCCGAATGTCAGTTCATCCATTGGCGGCGATTTAATATCCGGTTCCGGATAGACAAAAGTCTGCAACGCGCCGACGCGGTAAGATAGCGCTGCGACTTCCTCCGACAACGCGCCGTCAGAAGGAATATAGCCGACATAACGGTCGGCACGGTTCTGCACCCACGCAAAACCGTCTTCGCGCAGTTCGAAAACATCGAGAAATTCGCCGTAAAGAATCTGGCTGACCTGCCTCGCCTCAAGGTTGGGCTTTTCCAGCATTGGCAGTATGCCACGCACGCATTGACGGATCACCGGCTCAACGTAGCGCGTTGCTTCCACCGTGTTTTTAAGTGCCAGATCGGCAAGATCCGAGCGGTAGGCATTGATGCGAGGGTCAAGAGGCATAGTTCTAGTTGCTAGGGGTTAATTGTTGCAGGCCACTTATCTGCAACAATACCGCATCGCTAATAACTAGCAACTATTCTGCTGCTTCAACTGCCCATTCAGCGTGCGGCGCATCATAGGATGCTGCAGGCGTAGTGGCTTCGACCACAAATTCGATGCTACGGGCCGGCAGGGTCGCAACATAAGTCTTGGCTTGGTCGATAAGACCGGAGAATGAACTGAGGAATTCAGCGCCGCTGCCGGTACGTTGAACCAGAACATTGCGGCGGTCGAGATCGTCACGCTGGCGACGGACATAGCCCAGCTCGCCCAGACGGTCCAACGCGCGGCTGACTGCTGGCTTCGAAATACGCAGGGCTTGCGCAAGACCGCGAACGGTGTGAGGAGCATCACCCAGATAAACGGACAGCATCAATGCCATCTGGCGCGCAGACAGATCAGGCGCATCACCACGGACGCTTGCGACCAGAGCGTGGCGCCATAATTCAAGGGATTGTAGCTGAGCGGATGATGATGCGGACAAGGGAGAACCTATGAGCAGGGAGTGAAGCGTGAAAAGAATATATTTCAATACTGTTCCAGCATCGTTTGATTCGCAAGCGTTTCGAAACGGAACAGAATCGAAATCGACACCCTGAGTCATTCCGGCATCAGTTCGACTCTGCAAGACTCTAAGTCCTTGAAATTAGATTCAAATTAGAATCGAGGAAAATTCAGTTTGAAATTTTCTGCTCAATCAGCCGGTAAACGGCGCGGACGGTCATGGCTTCGCCGCCTTCAGGACGGCCGGCTTTGCCGGACAGGTTCCATGCCATGAAATCAAAATGCACCCAGGGCTGGTTCACAGGAATAAATTGCTGCAGGAACAATGCCGCGGTGATGGCGCCCGCATAAGGCGAGCTTGGAGCGCTGTTCAGATCGGCGATGGAACTATCCAGCATCTTGCGATAACCGGCATGCAACGGCATGCGCCAGAGCGGGTCTTCCATATCATGGCCTGCCTGCAGCAAGGCATTCGCCATTTTATCATCGTTGCAGAATAGCGCAGAAATTTCGGTACCGACAGCAGTGCGCGCAGCACCTGTCAGCGTCGCAAAATCGATGATCATCGCAGGTTTGTTGACGGCAGCTTCAGCCAGCGCATCGGCCAGCACCAAACGCCCTTCGGCATCAGTATTGCCAACTTCGACAGTCAGGCCATTGCGCATTACAATCACATCACTGGGGCGGTAAGCATTGCCCGCAACGGAATTCTCCACCGCCGGCACCAGCAGGCGCAGATAGACCGGTAGCTTGGCATCCATCACCATTTGCGCAATCGCAAGCGCAGCCGCCGCGCCGCCCATATCCTTCTTCATCAGATACATGCCGCTGGAGGGTTTGAGGTCAAGGCCGCCAGTGTCAAAACAGACGCCCTTCCCTACCAGTACGATATGCGGATGCTTGGGATTACCCCATGTCAGATCCACAAGGCGCGGCGCGCGCGAACTGGCGCGACCGACAGTATGAATGGCGGGGTAATTTTTCTTCAGCAGGTCCGGGCCTACAATCTGCATGACCTTGGCCCCATATTTTTTGCCGGTCGCGACGATAGCAGCTGCCAGCTGTTCCGGCCCCATATCCTCCGCTGGTGTATTGATAAGGTCGCGTGCCAGATTAATGGCTTCGGCATAACGTTTGATTTTGGCGAGATCTGATTTTGGCGTGACCATCAGTTTGGCATATATTTTGGTGCCTTTTTTATAACGCGTATATTGGTAAGCGCCTAACTGCCAACCAAGTGCCAGCCATTCGTGAAAAGCCAGCGGGCCTTTCCAATCAAGACTGTAATTGCCTGCCGGTAATTTGCCGGAGAAATCAGCGATATCCCACAGGCTGGGCGGCGTGGAAATACCGGCTACTACTTGCGTGACCTTGCCTGCCGTATCCGGTAGCAAACAAAAACTGCCCGGCTTTGCCTTAAAGCTCTGTGCTTCCATCCAGTGTCGCAACCGCGCAGGCTGGCGCTTCAGCCAGCTGGCAAAATCTTTTTCCGATAGCAAAGTAATAGGGCAGGAAAATTTTGGCGCACGCGCCAGCAGGACATCGGTCATGATTTTTCCTCAGCGAACAGGTTTGCTGCAAACGAGCTCGGAATTAGCGGTGACAAAGCAGTAGCTAACCTCGCCGGTGCTTTCGTCGATGCGAAATACCCCAGCATTGGCCGTCGTATTACTATGATGCATCAACTGAAAAGGTCCCACCCGCTGCGCCTGCGCGGGATGGATGCTATCGACAAAAAAGATGCTGGCGGCAATCAAAACCGCGCCGATTAAAATAGCCTGAGGTGATGTCATGCGAATCTCCCAAGAAAGTTACAGCGCTCACTCTACTCCCTATATTAAATAACGTCATTCCGGAAAAATCGCTTTTTACTGCGCTAGCAGGAAAATGCGATTTTATCCGGAACCCAGTGATGGGTGACGCAAGTGCTCAAGAACCTCTTGATCCCTTACTGAAAGTGTAACTAGGTTCCGGATAAACTTTCTTTCGCCTTGCTTACGCAAGTCGAAGAGAAAGCTTTCCGGAATGACGTTGATTAATTTACGCGCAAAATGCCCAACTTGGCGAGCCAGGCGATAGTGCGCCAGAGCTGCGGTTTATCCTGCGATGAAAATTGCTGGAAAACTTCACTGATTAAAGCGCCGCCTTTACTGGATACATAACTTATAAGCTTTGTCGCTTCATCGGGGTGGATCATCATATCGATGCCAAAGACATTGATATCGTGGCTCCAGAGTTTTTTGATCATCTCGGAGGATGCCGCAACGCTTACCTTATTATCCTCACGCAAAGGCGCTGTCGGGTAAGAGGCGTACATCGTAAACGGATCCGGCACTTGCGGCAGCGCCACCGACCATGTCACCGGAGGTTTATTCAGGCGCTCCGCCCGACGTTTGGCCGCCATTTCGGCCCATAAAGCCTCATAAGCCGGGATGATATATTTCCAGTCATAGGTCGTACGGACTTTAGCTTTGGCTTTTTCGGCAAAGCTTTTGCGCAGAGCCTTGTCTTTAATCAGCGCGGTGATTGCTTCCACAGCCATATCCTGATCAACGGCAACGCATAAAGCGCTCTTGGCCAGAAAACCGCCATACATTTCCTTGCCGCTGAGCAGAAGTTCAGACAAAGCGCGGCCTGTTTCTGACGGCGGCTGCAGCGTACGCACTAGAAAACCGTCTTCACCCTGTTTTACGCTATCCCGGTAACCGTCCCAATCCGTAATCACGCGCGGCAATCCAGCCGCCATCGATTCGATCGGCGTGAGGCCAAAGCTTTCCTGCATATTATCGATGAGCGATAAGAAAATATCGCCCGCCGCCCAAAGCCCGTCTGGAAAGCGCGGATCGCCATGCGGAATAAAAGTTACCTTGGCAGTTGTGCAAATATCGGCGGCCAGTTTTTTAAACTGCGGACCGGCATCTTCCGGTACAAAATAACCGACCATGACCAGATGGACTTTGGCGCCGGTCGCAACCGCCGCGCGTTCCGCCGCTTGATACATCGCCAGCGGATGCGCCTTGATCGCGTGGCTAAGCCGCCCGACCCACAGCAGCACAATATCATCCTCACCCAGCCCCAGTTTCTGGCGCTGTTCGGCGCGTTTGTCGGCGGTGGTTACTTTCTCAAACCGTTCGATATCGACGCCGAGTGGAATTATGGGCAGCTGGACCGGACATTTAAAAGCCGTACCAAAGCGCTGTTTTAAATAATCGCTGTAAACATCCCAAAAAGAACGGATCGCCGCCTGCACCGCGCGTGACGGGCACACAATCGCATCAGTGTTTTCGCTCGGCGTCAGGCAGAAACGCTCCAGCAACTCGCCGGTTTCCAGACCGCCGATAGCATGCGCAAGTCCGCAAAAAGTAAAACCATTGCCGGGCGTTTGCTGCCGCTGCCACAGCAAATTTCCCATATGCGGATCGGGACGGAAGATCGTATCGAAGCCGCCGAAATTTTCCCGCGCATAGCGCCGGTCCAGCGCCACCAGCCGCGACGGGTCAAGCCCAGCCTCTGCCGCCATCTGTTGCACTTCTTCCAGATCCTTGCTTTCTCCCACCAGGAAATTAAATTTTTCCTGCTGGCCATAGCGAAAGAAAGCCTTGATCCAGTGCGAGATCGCTACCTGCAGGCCAAAAACTTCCTTCACCGCACCCGGCAGGTTAATCGATGTGTAGTGAATGGCAGTGGTCATGGAGAAGTCTCAGTTGGAATTCCGCGTAGAAAAACAGCCTACCACTAGCTTAAGCGACTAGGCTAGAGTGACCTCATGGAATGGACCGACGAAGGCATCGTTTTATCAGCCCGCGCTCACGGCGAGAGCGCGGCGATTGTTACCTTGCTGACCCCCGAACATGGGCGGCATGCAGGCCTCGTCGCGGGCGGTCAGGGACGCGGCGCACAACCAATCCTGCAGCCCGGCAACAGGGTCAAGGTCAAATGGCGCGCGCGACTGCTGGATCATCTCGGTAACTATAGCTGCGACCTTATCACCAATCATGCATCATCATGGCTGGACGAGCCCGAAATTCTGGCGATTTTATCAGCAGCCTGCGCAGTCACCGAAGCGAGCCTGCCGGAACGCCAACCCATGCCCGGTATTTACGCCAGCTTAACAGCCTTGTTCAGCTTACCTGATTCAGACCTCTGGGGCCCTGCCTACGTCAAATGGGAAATGGGTTTGCTGCATGCGCTGGGCTACGGCATGGATCTCAGCCAGTGCGCCGCCAGCGGCACATCCGACAATCTGACCTATGTCAGCCCACGCACCGGCCGCGCCGTGTCACAGGAAGCGGGTACGCCCTACCGCGAAAAGCTGTTTCCCCTGCCCGCTTTCCTGATCGGCGGCGGTGAGTGGCAGCATGCCGATATTGCGCAAGGGTTAGACCTGACCGGTTATTTTCTCTCGCGCCACGTCTTTGCTCATCCGCATAGCCGCCTGCTGATTGCGCAGGCAGGCGATCTGCCGCAAGCGCGTCAACGCCTTGCGGATTTTTATCGCAAAGCAATTGAGAAGCTGGAAACCGTTGTCGCCTGACACACGCCACTGGCTGGCAAATCGATTACCTGCGTTTTGAGTTACGGTGTGGCAGGCGGTAAAATAGCCCAGCCAATAATAACAGGTGGGACATTCGCACTCGTCTGGCGCGGCAAGATGAGAGGTGGCTGTATTTCTGCCTTAGGATATTGCCGCACATATTCCGGCATCTGTTCGGTATGATTGCGGCAGGCGCAGTTTTCAATACACCAGACAATGACGGCACCCTGCTGTTCGATATCAGTCGGTTTAATCCATGGGCTTATTTTATAATCGCCGTTGATGAGGACATGTTGCCTTCCCGGTGGATAATAAGCGATGTTGCCAGCAGGCCATGTATCGCCAATGATATAATTCAACGGGGTCTGGTATTTTTGATTCCATCCCCCGATTATCTGATCTGACAAAGCTTGCCCCGGAAAATATACCCTGAGTGATTTATGCGTTATGTAGGGATAGAGAATAGTTGTCCCCGTATAGATAAGCAGCGTAGCGACAAAAACAGCGGCCCAGCTATAAGCAAAGCGCCGGATCGACTGGGGCGAAAAAGTCAAATAGCGATCAACAACCCAGATACCAAGGAAGCCCCATAAAGGCGTCCCCCACATATCCTTAAGCCTTGTTCCTGCTATTGAGACAAGCAACAAAGAAAGAAAGGGAGCAAAGACAATAATGTTTAGATAAAGCCGGTCGAAAGAAATTGCAGACTGAGCCTGCTTTTGCTTCGTTAAAAAAAGCTTCCTGCCTGCGAGAGCAAACAGCAGCAAAATCATAGGAGACATAACAAGGATTTGATTTAGCAAAAACTTCAGTGGGCGTATGAAATATTCTTTTGCCGAACTTGCGGTATGCAGCCGACTTTGGACATAAACAAAGGGCATAAAATCGTTATGAAACAGCCAAACTACATGCGGTATGAAAAGGGTTATAGTGACAAGCACTGCAATATAAGGCCCCTTTTCTCTTAAACGGCGCCTACTGTCAGAATGCAGGAGCATCAACAGACAAAGCGCGGCTAGCAATAAGCCCGTGCTGTATTTGCTGTAGAGACCACAGGCGCTCCACAATCCCAAAAGCACCCAGTCAAACAACCGATTTTCCTTAACGGCGCGATGGATATAAAGACCGATTAAAGCCCAGAAAGGTAGTTGCAACACATTGGGATTAAATTCAGTGCTGGTATAATTGTAATAGACAACACCTTCTAGCAGCAGCACGCTTATCAGTGCCGCTGTGCGATCCACGATAATCCGCCGTGCCGTTTGCCATACCGCCCAGAAACTAATAACAATCGCAATTTGACTGGCCAGCAAATGTGTCCATGGGGCCTGCCCGGTGAATAGCGATATCGTCTCGAGCCACCAGGCTTGCATCGGTGGATGTTTATATGTCCCTAGCAGCCATTCATGGCCCCAGACATATCCCTCGACAACATCCAACGGTGCGTTAGGGCATACAAATGCCGGAATCATTGTCCAGAATAGAAGATGTGTAATTACAAACACCCAAAAAAGGTGCGTGGGATTGAAAACTATCGTTGCTGTGCGGCTACGCAAAGAAGAAAACGATTTTATGATCGCAGAATGAGCCGGCAATGAAATAACCAATGTCAGATGAAGCAGATTCGCAGACAGAGTAGACGTATTGCTGAACGCCTACAATATTTCTCGCCGATTTGCAGATGGTGCCTCAGGAGGGACTTGAACCCCCACATCGTTGCCGATAGCAGATTTTGAGTCTGCCGCGTCTACCAGTTCCACCACTGAGGCATCAAACAGGGCCAAGCCCTGGAAAGCCGCGATCATAGCGTCCGAAAAGCCTGCGTCAATTGCTGATTAGTGGCATAGAAAAAGCGGGGGCTTATAGCCCCCGCCCTGTCCTTAAAGCCTGTTAGACTTAGGCTTTTTTAAGCTTCAGCACGATAATGCTGGTCAGGATAGTGACCAATACCACGTGTGTGAACACGACGAGCAGCATGATATGCGAGAAGCCCATCAGGTTCAGCAGCATAACAATCGGTAAACCAATCGCGAAAGTACCGATCGTCATACCCGTTTTCAGCGCACCGCCTACATCCTTCACGCCTGTTGATACTGTTTCCAGAACAGTTGTCAGACCGTAGCTGGAGAACACAAGCAGCAACAAGGACAGCACATCCAATTGCAGGAAGTCGATTGTATGACCGCCACCTGCCGTTACGATATCACCGAACAAATGCGTTCCGTACCAGAGATACCCTATGACCAACTGCATGATGACTGTTGTCAGCACCGTGAATATATTGATCTTGCCCATTTAATCCTCCCCATGAAACGCAAGGAAATCCTTGCAATTCAAATTGTAGTTTATGAGTATTGAGGATGAGTTAGAATCTTGCGTTGTGCATCGCACTGATTTGCAAGTAGCTTTGCAACTGCAGCAACGCATATGCCGCTGCTATCTCGCACCTGCAAAAGAAGTTCGACTTTTATTGCGCGCCCCAAATCGTAGCGCACGAAAATATCCTTGGGTTTTAGCTAATTATTTTAACTGGATTTAGAAGTTAAAGACCGTGAAGCAGCACCTTACTTCACGATAATGTTGCTTGTAGTGGTTTTGTCGTAGTTGATGATGTTACCACTGTCATGCTGATTGCCCTGAATGGTAACGTTGCTCGCATGATCGACATACATTGAGGTCGCCTGCATCCATGGTACGCCAAAATCATGGAGATTCGTCGATGTAAATTGGTTATTCAGCACCTGCACATTGTCAGCCGATGAGACATAGATTCCAAGACCCGGTACATTCTTAATAATATTATGTTGGATGATAATTTGCTGAACGGCGGGAGAAGCAGAGTAATTATCGGCACCCACATAAAAAGCATTGATAGCTGCGGGAAACGTAAGTGTAAGTGGTAACAGAGGTAACCACTGCGTGTTGGTGTCCGATAGCGTGTTATTTTGCACCAGAATATTGCTAGCGGGCGGGCCTTCAGCCGGAGCGCGTCGACCATCGACCATGATCTGTATTCCCACACCCGTTGTGCTCCAAATATTATTACTCTCTATGAGGCCGTTCGCACCATGCACAATTATGCCTCGCGCCCTGTTGTCATGAAACAATGTATTACGAATAATATAGTTGCTGCTTGACATGCGGTCAGAGCCCAGCATGACATCAGTCATTGCCGAAAGACCCTGAATAGGGTTGGCCAATTTCAATATATATCCCATTGTTGTCCCACCTGAATTTTTCTGCTCCGTCACCTCTGCTAAAGGTTGGTTAAGCGCAACAGCACCAAGATTAGAGCTGTGATACAAACTAACTGTATCCGAAGCTAAGTAAAAACCCGGCGTCGACATGGCAATGGAAAGTGTCTGGCTATCAATTACATGGGGCAATACAAGACTGCCATTGATATTAATGCCGTCATCCCCTTGATAGGCAAATTCGCTGTTCTCAATCAATATGCTGCCTTCCGTTGCAATAGCATCAAATGCATCAGACATTGTTGAAACCAGGCGCGGATTCTCACCAGGCGCCAACAGGCTGTCGGGTTTGCGTGTCAGCACACAACGGGTTAAGCGAAGCCCTTTTCCAGCGTAAAGAGCCTGGATGCCTGCACCTGGAGAATTATATATTGTGACATCTTCCAGGGAGATATTATTGCCGCCATCAATAACAATAGCGCCAAAATTGTTATTGCGCGCCGTTGCCACCACTTTAGTATCGGTCGGCGGTAATGGGGATAAATGTTCATTAGTTCCAAAAAGAAAATTTTGTCCCCCCATCGGTTTAAAACACAGGGTCGGGTCAGCAGGCGGGGGACCACAGGTATAAGGGAATTGCCCAGAAGTGACTTCTGCATTCCAGACATTCAACTGAGCGGGTGTCAGTTTTCGAGACGCCATATTGTCGCGATTTGGAAAATCATACCACATGACAGTCCTGATGGGTGGCGGATTAGCTGCGTCGATTGGATAAGCGGGATCTATCGTTAACATCGGACGCTTGGTTTGCGGGTCCGTTGATAAAGTGGCCGGGTAGGCCAGATACGGTATCCAATCCATTGTTATATTTTTAAGAAGGATGCGCTGATCTTTTGAGATATGAATGCCAGCCCTTGCCTTCTCGCTATAGAAATTAAGCGTTGAGCCATTGCCTTCAATCGTCAGGTCGGAAAGACCAACTATATGTATTGTTCCCCAACCAACATTATGATTGGTGGGCTGACGAAGATTATAAGTTCTGGCCGGAATATTTAGCACCGAAGCATGCGTGCTCTGAGCTTTTTGAAGCGCATAATAAAATAAATAATAATCGACCAGGTCATTATTTCCACCTGCCGCTTTGATTGCAGCATCCACGATCGACGCATCATCCAAACTTACGGTAACGACAGGCGATTGAGGAACAGGGCCGTCAATTTCAATCGTAACCTTTTTTCCATTAGCCCCTGTGAAAGTTTCGATGCGGTTCGCTCCGGCTGTTACACTACTTTCTGTATCAGAGTTGGTTGTACTGGGTGTTGTCGCAGGCGATGGAGATGTTGTTGGAGCAGGGGTAGTTGATGTTGTTGAACCGCCGCTTGATGAAGATGAGGAAACCCCATTTCCACCTGAAGATCCTCCAGAGGGCACAGAAAAAGCTGGTGAAGCTGAGCCGCCACCCCCGCCACTGCCATGTCCACCACCCCCACCACCTCCACCAGTATCTCCGCCGCCGCCACTAGAAGATGCGGGGCTAGCTGCTGCAGCATTTCTGCCGGCATCAGTGCTAACATCTTGAGTGCCCGCGTCTTGCGCGGCCATTGTGGCTGGCGCCGGTACTGCCTTTGCTATAGACAGACTTTCGGTATTCCATGCCAACACGCCGCGTTTATCGATTTTGACTGATCCGATTGTTGCTTGCGCATCCGTAACTGCTTGGTATGCGCCCTGCTCAGGATAAAAATCAGACCCGTTGACAGTTACACTTTGCACATAAATTTCGCGCCCATTGGCCTTGTCTTCACCGCCATTAAGAAATGCAACGCCGATATTTTTAGGAGTTTGTGAATAGGAAAAAGCAAAATCAAGAGTTTCCCATTCACCTTTAGCGCGATGCGCTTTAACTGGACTTGACCCGACCAATTGCCCATCGACCAATATCCCCATAACAGGGTCGCCGTCGCTTGCAGCGCCGGAAACGACGGCATTAATTACTAGCGAAGGTGTTGTCTCAGCAAAAGCCGGATGAAGGGTTGCGCTCGCAAGAAGAAGCCCAAGCATGAGGAAAAATCTGACACGCGCCATAGTAAACGGCATCTAAATCCCTTTTGTAAAATTGCGGCTCTAATATGCCGTAAGTTTACCGACCCAATCTTAACACTCTATTAAATGATTACATGGCCATCGCTATGGTTACCAGCAACACCCCCTTGCGGCAACATTAGTTTGGTAAACAAATTATTTATCCAGCGGTCGCATCGTCGGGAAAGCAATCACTTCGCGAATGCTTTGGCTGTCGGTCATCAGCATGGCAAGGCGGTCCATACCCATGCCCATACCGCCCATCGGCGGCATGCCGAACGCCATCGCCTTGATGAAATCATCATCAATGGGATGGGGAGGATCATCCGGTCCGCGCTTTTGCTCGGCCTGTTCCATGAAGCGCGCGCGTTGTTCGCGCGGATCGTTTAGTTCTGAAAACGCGTTGGCGATTTCCCAACCATTGACGAAAGTCTCAAAGCGTTGAGCCACATGCGGCCGATCCGGCCATGCCTTGGCTAGCGGCGAGATTTCTTTTGGCAGGTCTACTACATGCGTCGGCTGGATCAGTTTATGCTCAACTCGTTCGCCGAATACGGCCTCGACAACCTGACCCCAGCTGACACCCGGCTCCAGCTTCACGCCGATTTTGGCAGCTTGTTCGCGAGCATCTTCGGCATCCGGATGCGCGTAAAGATCAAGATTGGTCTTGGTATATTCCTTGATCAAATCGACCATCCCGCGGCGCGGCCATGGCGGTGTAAAATCCAGTTCCAATTCGCCAAACTTCACCTTACCGGTGCCATGCAGCATCACGGCAATGTGGTAGACGATGGCTTCTGTTATTTCGATCATCGAGGTGAAATCAACATAAGCCTGATACAGTTCCAGCATCGTGAATTCAGGATTGTGCCGTGGACTGATGCCTTCGTTACGGAAGTTGCGATTGATCTCGAAAACTTTTTCCGAGATACCTCCAATGACAAGGCGTTTCAAATGAAGCTCCGGCGCGATACGCATATAAAGCGGCAGATCGAGCGCATTGTGATGTGTAACAAAAGGCTTGGCCGAAGCGCCGCCGGCAATCACATGCAGCATCGGCGTTTCGACTTCCAGAAAACCGCGCTCATACAAAAACTGGCGGATACCGGCGATCATGCGGTAACGCGCCCGCAACGTGTCGCGTGTGCGCGGCGTTGCGACAAGATCTTGCTCCCGGTGACGGAAACGCGCTTCGACGTCTTTCAAACCATGGAATTTTTCCGGTGGTGGCTCCAGCGCTTTGGAGAGAATTTTCAGCTCGGTCGCATCGACAGTGATTTCACCGCGCGGTGTGCGGCGCACCAGACCCGCAACACCAATAATGTCGCCGAGATCGATAAGGTCGAGCAATTCTTTCTGTTGCGGTGTTACAGCCTTGATGTCATGAAAAATCTGCAAACGGTCAGTATCGTCCAGAATAACGATGAACATACCGCCATTGCGGATGGCCATCACGCGGCCTGCAACGCTGACCTGCTGCGTGGTTTTTTCACCGGCTGCGAGCGCTTCAAACTGCGTTTTCACAGCAGTCGCCGAGTGTGTTTTATCAAATTTAGTGATGTGGAAAGGGTCGCCGTAAAGCTTCGTCAGTTTATCCAGCTGCGCGTGGCGGCGGGCAATTTCATCTTCCGGACGCAAAGCTTCCGCATCGGTGGTGGAATTTTGTGAGGTTAAATTTGTCATGAAACGCTTATATTCGCTCTTAAACTGGCTGTCATCAGCCTTCTGTACTGGCCTTAGTTATTGGCTGGCCCAAACAATGCGGTAGATCCATTCAATGTCCTGAGGCGCAAAAGCAGTCACCACATAATCGGGATTAAGCGAAATAAGCTCGATTTTCTGGGCAGTTTGCCGGTCAAACTGCTTGACGAGGACTTCACCTTTTAAGGTGCGCACCACAACTTTATCCCCGCGCCGCAGTTCTGCCGCTGGTGAGACAACGATCTTGTTACCGTCCCGGTATAGCGGCTCCATACTTTTGCCGCTGACTTCCAGCACGAAGGCATGCGGGTCAGCCAGATCCGGAAAACGGATTTCGTCCCAGCCGCTGCCGGTAGGATAGCCGGCATCATCGAAATAACCATCCCTTCCCGCCTGCGCATAGCCGAGCAGCGGCAGGGTCGTGCGGATGGAAACTTCCGGTGTCGCTAAAGCGACAAATTCATCCAGCGCCGTATTCGTTACCTGTAAAATCGCAGCGATACTTTCGGTGGAAGGCCAGCGCTTGCGCTTGTCCGACAGACGTTTGCTGGGATTAAAAATGGTGGGGCTGAGGCCCGCTTTGCGCGCAAGCCCAGAGACCGACAGATTATGCCGTTCTGCCAGACGGTCAATCGCCCGCCATAAATCGCTATGTTTGAGTGCCATAGGATTATTATCCTATGGATAATGCGGCGCGGCAATAGTTTAACCTGCGGTTGCAATCAGCCTTTCGGCGCGGCATTGTCGCTACTGACATTTATGGAAATGAGATCTTATGCCCTCGCCGCTCAATTTTCTACGCAACCTTAATATCTATCCGCTGATCCGCTCCCTGCTGTTTCAGCTGGACGCAGAAGCCGCGCATCACCTTGCCCTCACGCTTTTGAAAAAAGGCTTGGGTCCAAACATAAATAATGACTTTGATCCAATTTTACGCACCACTGTTTGCAGTTTAGATTTCCCTAATCCCGTCGGACTTGCAGCTGGCTTTGATAAAAACGCCGAAGTGATTGGCGATGTTCTGAATATGGGTTTTGGTTTTGTCGAAATCGGCAGCATTACGCCGCTGCCCCAACCGGGTAATCCGCAACCACGTTTATTCCGTGTGCCGACTGCCGAAGCTGTCATCAACCGCTTCGGCTTCAACAGCGACGGGATTGATATCTGCCTGCGCCGCATCATCGCTTACCGTGATGCCACTATTGGTACAAAGCAAGCGCCCGTTGGATTAAATGTCGGCAAAAATAAAGACACCGCAGAAGCAGCGGATGATTATGTCAAAGGCATTAAAGCCTTCGCGCTCCATGCCGATTATATTACCGTCAATGTGTCATCACCCAATACACCGGGCCTGCGCGACCTACAGGGACGCGAACAGTTGGCCAACCTTTTAAAACAAGTTATGGAAGCGCGCGCTACCACCGATAAAAAACCGCCGGTATTTGTGAAAGTCGCACCCGACCAAACTGAGCAGCAGCAGGACGACATCGCCGAAGTGGTACTAGCCTCCGGTGTACAGGGAATGATTATCGGCAACACGACTGTGACGCGGCCATCCAGTATCCCAACTGATCTCGCCAAAGAAGCGGGCGGGCTTTCCGGCAAGCCGCTTTTTGCAATGTCCACAGAAGTGCTGGCGAGCCTTTACAAAAAAACAGGCGGCAAAATTCCCCTGATCGGTTGCGGCGGAATATTCTCAGCCGAAGATGCCTATGCCAAAATTCGCGCTGGCGCATCGCTGGTGCAGCTCTATAGCGCCCTTGTCTATGAAGGCCCCGGCCTCGTCGTCCGCATTAACCAGGGTTTGACGGAATTATTAAAGCGGGACGGATTTAAGACGATGAGTGAAGCGGTCGGCACAGGCAACAAGTAAAATTGCTAACCCATTAATCCGTAACAATTTTTTCCAATCCTTGACACGGCTCGTCAGATATTTCTATCTTGCGGACCGTTTTTGCGTTATCATGGTTTCTTGGGTCGAGACTGCCGCAAAAGGTTAAATATGAGGCCCGAAGGCAGAGCCGGTAACGAGACAAAGTGGCTGTCAGCCACCACCGGATGAACTGAAACAACAACGTATCATTGCAACAACAAAGAGCTATCCATGCAACTTTCCGTTAAAGGCAAGCAAATCGACGTCGGCGATGCTCTTCGCAGCCATGTCGAGACACTGTTGAAAGACATCACCGGTAAATATTTCAGTGAGTCGCTGGATGCACAGGTAACCTTTTCACGCGAAGCGCATTTGTTCCGCGCCGATATCACTGTGCATGCCGGACGCGGCATCATGCTGCAGGCTAACGCCAATGCCAGCGAGCCCTACCCCGCTTTTGATATGGCCGCTCAGCGTATCGCAGGCCGTTTGCGCCGCTACAAGAACAAGATCAAGCACCATCATCAGGAAAGCCTCGGCAAGAACGAAGCGCTGATCGCTACATCTTTCGTCCTGCAAGCTGAAGAACATGACCGCGAAGAACAGGCGAATGACAACCCTGTCGTCGTCGCCGAAATGACCACGCCCATTGAAACGCTGACCGTTAGTCAGGCCGTTATGCGTCTTGATCTGGGCGATCTGCCGGCATTGATGTTCCGTAACGATGCCCACGGCGGCCTCAATATGATTTACCGCCGCGCTGACGGGCATATCGGCTGGGTCGATCCCACCGAGTCCGTCGCTAAAGCGAAAAAAGCCTGATCACCACAGCCATGGCACAGCCCATCATGATGCGAGATATCCTGTCACCTAAAGCCGTTATGGCGCGCCTTGACGCCACGACGAAAAAAGACGTTCTGCAAGGCGCTGCGCGTATCGCGGCTGACCTGATGGGTCAGGATCATCTGAAGATTTTTGACGTGCTGTGGGAGCGCGAACGCCTCGGCACCACGGGTGTGGGTTATGGCATCGCCATCCCCCATGGCCGTATCGAAGGTCTGGATAAAGTGCAGGGCTTTTTTATCCGTTTGCCGGAAGCGATCAACTTCGAAGCGATTGATGACCGGCCCGTTGATCTGGTTTTCATTCTGCTGGCTCCTGCCGAAGCGGGCGCCGATCACCTGCATGCTCTGGCTACGGTATCGCGACTGTTGCGTGACCAGAAGCTTTGCGAAGCCATTCGTAAAGCCAAGGATGAGGATACGATTTACCGCCTCCTCACCGAAACACCGACGGCGCAAGCGGCCTAAACTTCTCTCTCGATAAATAAAGCGAATCCGTTATGATGGAATTCCTTTCACAGGAGTTCCCATGACTATCGATCCTTGGCACGTATTTACTACCAATTTCGGCATGATGCCTGCGCCTTACACGGCGTTTGTCACGCTGCTCGATCTCGTTCTTTATTTCATCCTGACTTTTAATGTCGCCCGCGCGCGCGGCAAATACAAAGTAACCGCACCTAATATTGATGGGCCCGATGCTTTCCTGCGCATTTTCCGCGTCCAGATGAACACGCTGGAACAGATGGCGATGCATCTGCCACTGCTCTGGATTGCCGCTTTTGCGATGGACGATGTTTTCGCGGCTGCCTTCGGCGCGGTCTGGCTTCTGGGACGCATCCTTTATGCGCGCGGCTATTACCGCAAAGCCAAAAGCCGCAGCAAAGGCTTTATCATCAGCATGCTGGTCAATGGGGTATTATTCCTCGGCGCGCTGGCGGGAACGATCGCTTCGTTTTAGAACTTAAAGCCAGCCGCGTTTTTTGAAATAGAAAATAGGTATCAGGGCCGAGATAATCATCACGCCCCATGCCATGGGGTAGCCCCATTCGAATGCATATTCCGGCATGTTATGAAAATTCATGCCCCACATGCTGGCAAAGAAAGTCGGCGGCGTAAAAGCAACCATAACCACCGACAGAATTTTGATGATGTTATTCTGTTCGATATTAATTTGGCCCAAAGTTGCATCGAGCAGGAAAGATGTTTCCTGCATCACGAACTGCGCATGATCGGCGAGCGAGATAACGTCGCGGTCCAGCGCCTGATATTTTGCCATCTGTCCCGCGTTTAAATGCGGCGTCAGCAAAGGCCCCAGATAAGCCATCAACCGCGTAATGCCGCTGATGCTATCGCGTATTTTATGGGCGGTATCACCAACGCGGCCGATGCCCTGCAGGATTTCCTGTAAACGCTTTTCCTCGGGCATGGCGCGGCCACTACGGAAAATAGAAACCGAAAGTGTATCGGCGGTCTTGCCGAGAACTTCAAGAATATCGGCAATGCGGTCGGTGATGGCATCCAGTATCGCCAGAAGTCCGTCCTCTACGGTTACGAACAAATCCGGATATTCTTTAATGCGGTTTGCAAAGGTGCTGACGGATTTTGGCTCGCACGAACGCACCGTGACAATGCATGACGATGTAACCGCAATCAGCAGCGCATCCAGAACCGGATTAGGGGAATCTGATCCCGCCAGAACATCAACCGTCAAATATGTCGTGCCGTTCCTTGTATAAAGACGGCTTGAAGCCTCAATCGCCTGCATATCCGCAATTGTCGGCAAATGAATATTAAGCGCCTGCGAGACGAAGTTAAGTTCCCCCTCGTCCGGGCTTTGCAGGTCGAACCAGATAGCATTGGCCGGTAAAGCCTGCCCCTTCAGCATCGGCGCATCACTGATCACATCGCCTTGGCGGGTATAAACAACAATCATGCGACACCTGCTTTCATCGCAGCGCTTTGCATAGTGTTTTTCAGCAGGCACGCGATTGTCATCGGTCCAACACCGCCGGGCACAGGCGTGATGGCACCGGCATGGACTGAGGCTGCGGCGAAATCGACATCGCCGACTAATTTGCTCTTGCCAGGATTAGCGGTGTCATCGATGCGGTTGATGCCGACATCGATCACAATCGCGCCCGGTTTAACCCAATCACCTTTGACGAAAGCCGGTTTGCCGATCGCAGCGACCAGAATATCCGCAGCACGGCACTCTTCCGGCAAATTTTTGGTGCGCGAATGGGTGATAGTCACAGTGCAATCCGCCTGCAGCAATAACTGCGCGACGGGCTTACCGACGATGTTGGAGCGCCCCAGAACCACAGCTTTTTTGCCAGCCAGATTTTGCTCTACTTCACGGATTAAGATCATCGAGCCCTGCGGCGTGCAGGGAACAAAGCAGGGCAAGCTCAAATTCAGGCGGCCTGCATTGACGGGATGAAAGCCGTCGACATCTTTCGCAGGATCAATCGCCGCTATAATAATCTGAGAATCGATTTGTTTGGGCAGCGGCAATTGCACCAGAATGCCGTGCACGTCCGGGTCATTGTTCAACTGATTAACCATCGCCAGCAGTTGATCCTGCGTTGTCTCTACAGGCATGCGGTGTGTCCAGGACTTCATGCCGGTTTCTTCGGCCGCGCGGCCCTTGTTGCGCACATAAACCTGGCTGGCTGGGTCTTCACCAACCAGCACCACCGCAAGGCCCGGCGTCAATTTCTTGGCAGCTACTTCAGCGGCAATATCCTGACGCAGTTTTTTGGCGACCGCTGCGCCGTCAATAATCCGGGCTGTCATTACAGCACCAGATGACGGATGAAAGATTGCAGAAAATAAATAGTGAAAATCAGGACCAACGGCGACAGATCAAGCCCACCTGCCATCGGCAAAGCCCGGCGGATAGGCCGCAATAGCGGCTCGGTAATGCGGTAGAGGAAATCACCCACCACTTGCACGACGCGGTTATGGCTATTGATGACATTGAAAGCGACCAGCCAACTCAACACCGCACCAATAATCAGTGCCCAGATATAGAAATCGAGGATCGCATAAGTGACCTCGAGTATGGCTGCGAGTATGGCGGTGCCGGCGTTCATGAAGGCTTCTCCGTGGAATCAATAATCCTGTTATCGGGTAAAAACGCAATAACCGCAAGCTGTCGTCATCCCGCTGCCTCGCCGTCCATTAATGCCCTATATATGGCGGAACTATGCCATTCATAGGCAGAAGTCACGATGTCGGTAAGTCCAAGCCTGGGCTGCCAGCCTAAAATACTCAGGGCCCGTTTGTTATCCGCCACCAAAAAAGGCGGGTCGCCGAGGCGTCGTGGACCATAAACAAAAGGCACAGCCTTACCGGTGATGTTTTGAATGCTATCCAGAACCGTCTTGATACTGGCCCCGGTTCCCGTGCCGAGGTTAACAGCTTCCGTCTTGCCGCCCTGTAAAAGATAACCCAGCGCCCTGAGATGGGCCTCCGCCAGATCGGCTATGTGAATATAGTCGCGCACCGCCGTGCCATCCGGTGTTGGATAATCTGTTCCAAAAACCGTCAGCGGTTCAGCTTTTAGATTAAGAAGCGAAAGCAGCGCATTGGGAACAAGGTGAGTTTCAGGTCTATGCGCTTCCCCCAACCCTACTTCCGGCAAAGCACCCGCTGCATTGAAATAACGTAAGGCGACTGAGGTCACACCAAGAAGGCCGCGCAGAAAATTCTCGGCATCCAGCTTGGTCTGACCGTAAGGGTTAATGGGTTGCAGTGGCCAGTCTTCAGCAATAGCCCCTGCCCGCCCCGGCATCCCGTATACGGCGGCGGTGCTGGAAAAGACGACTTTGGTGACGCCGCTGCTTTGCAATGCCTGAAAAAGTCGCTGCGCTTTATGAACGTTATTATCGATATAGCGTGCCGGTTCGCGCACCGATTCCGCAACCTCGATCAGTGCCGCAAAATGCAAGGCGGCTACGGGCTTATGCTCGGCGCAGATTTTCTGCACCAAAGCCGTATCGCCGACATCGCCTTCGATCAGTGGGCCGAATTTAACTGCACTTGGATGCCCGTGCCGCAGATCATCCAACGTCACCGGCACATAGCCGCGCTGCTGCAGCGCATGGCAAACGGCGCTGCCGATATAGCCCGCGCCGCCGGTAACAAGGATTGAGGGTAAAGCCATGTGTATGAGCAACTTTTGATATAGGTCATGCAAATAGCGCATATCCGGCTGATAAAATAAAGCCCCGAAAAACATCTTGAAGCGGGGCAGAGCCTCCGCTTTACTGACCGCCCGCTATTGCCTGCTTGAAGAGATATTATGCCTGAAGCCCTTACGCCTATCGCGCCACTGCTTTCTGTCGTTATACCGATGCTTGATGAGGCAGGTAATGTTCTGCCCCTGATCGAAGAAATTTCTGCAGCTCTCAAAGCCTATCCAGCCGTAGGTGAGAATTTCGAAATTATCTGCGTTGATGATGGCAGCACCGATGCGACGGTTGCAGAAATTAAGCAGGCGCAAAAACTAAACGATCATGTGCGCCTGATCTGTCATCCGCAACGCCTTGGCATGAGCGCCGGTATCCGTAACGGCGTGCGTCGCGCCCGCGCCACATGGATTATGACAATCGACGGTGACCGCCAGAACGACCCGGCTGACGCGGCAAAGCTGCTCGCCCTCGCATGGCAAAAAGGCCGTGATCATAAAATTCTGGTTGGCGGCATCCGCGTCAACCGGCAGGACACGCTGTCCAAACGCCTCGCCAGCCGTTTTGCCAACAGGCTGCGCAAAACTTTATTGAAAGATGATTGCCCGGACACAGGCTGCAGCCTGAAAATTTTCCCACGCGACAGTTACCTGGAATTGCCTTTTTTCAGTGGCTTACACCGCTTTATGCCAGCCCTACTTAAACTTTACGGGCATGAGACGATGTTCGTCCCGGTCAATGACCGGCTCAGGCAAGTCGGAGAATCGAAGTCGGATATTCTCGGACGTGCCACAAAGGGTCTGTGGGACCTGCTTGGGGTGATGTGGCTGATAGGCCGGACTCCGGAGCCGGCGCGTGGGTCAGAGCCGAAGCCCCCTTTGTAAAGGGATTTTCCACAGAGAATTGCGAACCGGGCGGTCGACCTTGGGTCAATTTAGGATAGGGGAGCAAAGGCTCGCCATTCAACATAGGAATGGTTGGATCTGGCGCTACTTCCACTGGAGCTGAGATATCTTTAGTTTCGGCGGCAACAGTGACTGGCTGTACGGGCAGTGATGTAAATTTTTGCCGCTGGTTCGGATCACCAAACTCCAAAGGAGGAGCAGGCGGACCGAACAGGGACAGCAAACTCGTGTATCTACGATTGGTCATGGCTTTAAATCATTCTTGTTAATATTATTTTTCAATAAGGGCTTGGCTTTTTCTTAATGAATGAGGCAACATAGGGAATATAGAGCCGGTAGAACAACCCCTTATAAATACTTTCATGCCGGTTTTTACTTTTCCTTGACATTTGGGCTTATTTTCGTCAAAAACGCCCGTCTCGTCCAAGCCAATAGGCTATGACGGAGCCCCAGATATAAGGAATAAGATCATGTTCGCAGTGGTTAAGACCGGCGGCAAACAATATAAAGTTGCCCAAGGTGATGTCATTCAGGTTGAAAAGCTCCCCGGCGAAGCAAACGCCAAGGTTGAGCTGGCCGAAGTTTTGATGGTTTGCGACGGCGCGAAAGTGACCGTTGGCTCGCCTTTCGTCAGTGGCGCCAAGGTTGCCGCTGAAGTCGTTTCGCAAAGCCGCACCGGCAAGCTGATCGTCTTCAAGAAGAAGCGTCGCCAGAATTATCGCCGCAAAAACAATCACCGTCAGGAATATACGGTTCTGAAAATCACTGGCATAAGCGCCGCTTAAAAATTAGGAGTATTTGTCATGGCACATAAAAAAGCAGGTGGTTCATCCCGCAACGGTCGCGACAGCGCAGGCCGCCGTCTCGGCGTCAAGCTTTATGGCGATCAGGAAGCCCAGGGCGGCGCGATCATCATCCGTCAGCGCGGCACCAAATATTATCCCGGCGACAATGTCGGCATCGGCAAGGACCACACTTTGTTTGCCAAAGTTGACGGCATCGTGAAGTTCCGTGAAAAGACCGGTCGTACTTTCGTTTCGGTTGTTACAGCGGCCACAGCTTCCAAATAAGTGGCCAGAGAAACAAAGAGATCAGAGATAGCTTTCTGATTGAGGCTTTAGCTCTCTGACCTCTAATCTCTGAACACTTAAATCATGAAATTCCTCGATCTCGCTAAAATCATTGTCACCAGCGGCAACGGCGGCCCCGGCTGCGTCAGTTTCCGCCGTGAAAAATATATCGAACATGGCGGTCCCGACGGCGGCAATGGCGGCAAAGGTGGCGATGTCATTTTTGAATCTGCAACCAACCTCAACACCCTGATCGACTACCGTTTTCAGCAGCATCAGATGGCAGGCAATGGCCGTGGCGGCGCGGGCCGCAATCGCACCGGTCATGACGGCAAGGATATCGTCCTGCGTGTGCCTGTCGGCACCGAAGTTCTGGCCGAAGATAAAGAAACTGTTTTGCTGGATCTGTCCAAAGATGGGCAGCGCGTCATTTTCATGAAGGGCGGCGACGGCGGCTTCGGCAACGCGCATTACAAATCCGCCACCAATCAGGCGCCGCGGCGTTTTGCCCCCGGCTGGCCCGGACAGGAACGCGAGATCTGGCTGCGCCTGAAACTAATCGCCGATGCCGGTCTGATCGGCATGCCGAATGCTGGCAAATCCACTTTCCTTGCAGCCTGCACCGCTGCCAAGCCGAAAATCGCCGATTATCCCTTCACGACATTGTCGCCCAATCTCGGGGTCGTGCAACTCGGCGGACGTGGCGGGCGCAGCTTTGTGTTGGCCGATATTCCCGGCCTGATCGAAGGCGCGCATGAAGGGCTAGGCCTTGGCACACGGTTCCTCGGCCATGTCGAACGCACCAAAGTCCTGCTGCATCTGGTTGACGCGACCGAAGAAGATGTCGTGCAAAATTACAAAACCATTCGCACGGAGCTTAAAGCTTACGGCGCTGGCCTGTCACGCAAGGCTGAAATCATCGCCCTCAATAAATGCGATGCGCTGACCGATGCGGAAGTGAAGCGCAAGGTTGCCGCGTTGAAAAAAATCAGCCGCAAGGAAGTCTATGCGATTTCTGCCGTCGCTCATAAGGGCGTTGATAAGATTTTGCAGCTGATTGCCAAAAAGGCGATTGGGTAGAAGTTTTGCTCTAGCCAACATTGCCAGTTGATCGACCGCCTGATAGCCTTTCCCTCTACAATTTCAGCGATGGAGTTTCCGATGCGTGTTTATGCCCTTCCCTTCGCCGTCCTGCTTCTTGCTTTTGCGGGCGGCGCAGCCAACGCTCAAGCCACCGTCAACGGCCACCCTGCCGATTTCGACCAGTATCCGAGCTTCATTCAGGTGACAACCCACCTGCCCGATAGTTCCGAGGCTGTGTTGCGTTGCGGCTATATCCAGAATGGAACGAGCTTTGTCGCCGACCCCGGCTACATGGAATCGTCAATCTTTAATCAGACGACGGGCAGCTTCACGCGCTACCAGCGTATCGATAATAAAATCCTCCTCATATCCCCCGCGCCCAACAGCCCTGGTCGCTATCTGTTGCAGGTGACAGAGACTACGGGTCTGATGGCGACGAAGAACTGCCAGTTCGACCCGAGCAGCGAAACTATTTCCAATTGCATGGCGGCCCAGCCCTTTATGACCGCACCCAATGCGCAGGCACAGGACCAAAACGCAGCCCAGCAATGCGGCAGCGTCTTTGCCAAGGCGACGTCGAAGCTGGACACCACAACTTACAACTTACAAAAAACCGATCTTTTCAAAGCAGGTTTGCGGCAGAAGGTTGCGCTTATTGAAGCGCCGTAATTAGGGTGCCATTGCCAGCACAGCCGTAACCCGGCGTTGTGCCTGTTGTGTGGTGGGTTGCTGCATATTTTTAAGTACAGCGGCCAATTCAGGATGGTAATTATCTTGTGCTAGGTTCGTTGCGACCTTAATAGCTTTTTGTTTATCATCGTTTGGTAGAGCAGCCAAAGTTCGCGACCACATTTGTAGCGCTTGATTTCCCATATCAGGTTTATCTTTGTGCGTAATTGTATAAAGCGCCAAAGCATAATCGGAACGGTTGGCGCCATCAGCCACCCTATTAAAGGGATAGGAAGATAATTTAGAATTGGCTGGCAGAGCTCCAGCGGGTAGTTCGTTAAAAGCGCTTACGGCTGAAGCTATAGCACCCTTTTCTACTGGCGAGCCCGGCTCTGCATATTTTGCGACCAGGGCATAGGCAAGCATACGCGTAGTCGGTGGTAACCCCATTTCTGGTAAAGCATCGTTGAGAATGCCAACGGCTTGATATTTCTGGGTTCCTACCAAGATGCTTTCAGCAGCACTCGCGGTCAAACTCAACCGCTTTTCAATTGGTACTGATGGATCTTTCAAAAGATCGCGCCATGTTTGATTAGCGGCTTGCGACAACAGTGAACCTTGGGACTGCTCGAAAAGAGAAGCCTGAACAGCTTTTAATTTTTCTTCATAAGTAGGCAGCTTGTTAACGGCAGTTTTCCATTGATCTACCGCTTTTCGTTCCCCTACCGGATCCTGCAATTGGACAGCCAAATTGGCGGCGTCAAGATTTATGCCCGCAGCCATAGCAGCAGAAACATCACCTGCTCCCGCTTTTACCAAAACTCCATAATAGTACCCACCCATTGCCTTCGAAAAATTTTTGACATTGGTAGTCCCACTGATAGCCTGTGTTGCCGCTATGTAATCAGGCGTCGCTATGCCAGATAATTTTGCGTCGTTAGCACCGTTGGCCAGCGCATCCATAAATTCCCCCGACATGCCCTGGCTATAAATACTATTGGTGGGATCTGAGGCACCAGGATTTTGAACGGCAGCAATTTTTGCATCTGCAGAAACGCTACCATTAGGATGAAAAGCATAAAATTTACCACCAACGTACTCGTGGCTGATTGCTGTGGTTGACCCGACAATATCAGCCCCAAGTTCTTTGGCGACTTGTTGATAATGTGCAGCTTCCTTTGGTGTCATATTCGCGAAAACATCGCAGGCATTAAAAACGATGCGCGTAGGCGTCGGCAGGCCCTTTTTTTTCATTTCGACCAGCTTGTCGAGAAAATCATGGACATCAAATTGGGTCGTCGGGTCCTTGCCCAACTCTTCTGCCGGCACTGTATAGAGTTGCCCCGGCATGCCATGGCTATCGATGATGATTTCACACGCAGGCTTGGCGCGAATTTTATCGAGGATAAATTTTTCGACATCCCGCGCAGGCGTTATAACGGGAATAGCACCCGGCGATAGTTTTTGTTCCACTCCATTTTCATCTGTCAGAAAAGCAGGCGTGCGAAATACGTAATTCGCGGGTGGTGGCGATGAGTCACGCTGGGATGAGGGACGTAAACTGGCCATTAAAAATAACTTGTTGGTTATAAAAGTAACTTTTTATTCACTCTGAATTTGATTAACCTTACGGCAAAAGGATTAAAGTCGTTTTAATAGGGGATTCTTGGCATAGATCATTGATAGATATAGCATTTCCGTCCCCGACTTACGGCTTGACGCGTGGCCCCTCCTTGCGGACACTGAAGCCTGATTTCGAGTCGCAAGGACGTATCCCATGGGTAAAATTTACAAAAACGCAGCCGAGGCTTTAGCTGGCCTGCTGCATGACGATATGACGATTGCCGCAGGCGGTTTCGGCCTTTGCGGCATTCCCGAGCATTGCATCGAGGCCATCAAGCTCTCCGGCGTTAAGGGGCTGACGATCGTCAGCAACAATGCGGGCGTCGATGGTTTCGGCCTCGGCAAGCTTATGGAAGGCGGGCAGATCAAAAAAATGGTCTCCAGCTATGTCGGCGAGAACAAGTTATTCGCTGAACTTTATCTGGGTGGCAAACTGGAAGTGGAATTTAACCCGCAAGGCACATTGGCGGAACGGATGCGCGCGGGCGGCGCGGGCATCGCAGGATTTTATACCAAGACCGGCGTCGGCACAGTGGTTGCTGAAGGCAAGGAAATGCGCGAGTTCGACGGCCAGCGTTATATTCTGGAGCGTGGCATTGTCTGCGACCTTGCCATCGTCAAGGCATGGAAAGCAGATGAAGAAGGCAATCTGGTTTACCGTAAAACCGCGCGGAATTTTAATCCGCTCGCCGCGATGTGCGGCAAGATCACCGTCGCCGAGGTTGAGCAGATCGTGCCCACCGGCCAGATTGACCCGGACACCGTTCATACACCCGGCATTTTTGTCAAGCGTCTGCTGAAAGGCGATAAGTTTGAAAAGCGTATTGAGCAGCGCACCGTGCAAAAAACAGCTTAAAGCCAAACATATGAAAAGTCTTTTCTTATTATTGAGTGCGATAGTTTTGGTGGCGTTCTTCAATACGATGGCCTTCGCCGATGACGAGGCTCGTTGCGTACAAGACGGCAAGCAGATGCAAATGAACTTCTGCGCGCGCGATGACTTCGACGCTTCCGAAAAAGAAATGAACGATCTTTATGATAAGAAGATGGATTACCTGCAGACTCAAAAAAACAAAGACCGGTTAAGCAACTCGCAAGAAGCGTGGATTACTTATCGCGATAAAGCTTGTTTTTACGAAGCAGGCCCAAGCGAAGAATCGGGATCGATCTGGCCGATGGAACAGTTCTCGTGCCTGGCTCAATTGAACAATCAGCGCATACAGACGTTGAAAAAATACGCCAAATGCACAGATAATGGATGTCCGTTATAGGAGAAATCATGAAGACATTGCTTAACCGAGGATTATCCTCCTGCATTTTTCTTATTCTCCTCTCTTTTTCGAGCATAAGTTATGGACAAATGATATCTCCGGATACCCTTCCTCAACACATCATATTAAAAGTAAATAAAACAGAACATCAAACAGAGACTGGCCTTAACGTGACGTGGTTCGAAAAAGATTCCGTTCATATTGAAGGCACAGTCAGCGAAATAATCAAAAATGGAACCGCAACGTCACCAACTCAGTCACTGCAGATAGGACAAACTTTCTCTATTACCCTTCCTTGTCTGGCACCCCAACCAAAGCCCGGCTCCATCAAGCCGGATGAAGGCGAACTACCGTTACCTACAGAAACGGTTATTCCCGAAAAGTGTGCTGTCTTGGAATCAGCAAAAAGCCTTGATATCTTTGGTAGCGTGGATGGCAAAATTCTGCGAGTTGCCTATAGCAATGTTAAAAACTAGAAACGAAGAGGTTAACTATGCCCTGGACACGTGAAGAAATGGCCGCCCGCGCCGCAGCCGAATTACAAGAAGGTTTTTACATTAATCTCGGTATCGGTATTCCGACGCTGGTCGCCAATTATATTCCGTCCAACATGCATGTCGTATTGCAGAGCGAAAACGGCATGCTCGGCATCGGGCCTTTCCCGACTGAGGCAGAGATCGACCCCGACCTGATCAATGCCGGCAAGCAGACGGTGACGGAACTCCCCTCCTCCAGCTATTTCGACAGCGCGCAATCCTTTGCCATGATCCGCGGCGGGCATATTGACCTTGCTATTCTGGGCGCGATGCAGGTTTCGGAACAGGGCGACATTGCCAACTGGATGATCCCCGGCAAAATGGTCAAAGGCATGGGCGGCGCGATGGATCTGGTCGCAGGCGTCAAGCGCGTGATTGTGCTGATGGAACATAACGCCAAGGCAGAGGCCAAGCTGGTGAAGAAATGCAGCCTGCCGCTCACAGGCTCCAAGGTCGTGAATAAAATTATCACCGATCTAGGCGAATTCGAATTTCAACCGGACGGCCTGACGCTAACGGCCTTAGCCCCCGGCGTTACACTGGATGAAATCAAAGCGAAGACGGAAGCCGCGTATAAAGTTGCGCTGCATTAGACTTTTCTTTTGATGGATTCCTATTTCTGCGTCATGCCCGCGAAGGCGGGCATCCATCTACTGGTTTAGAAACTGGGATAAATCTTTCCAATCTGGATTCATTTCCTTGATACGTTTGATTTTCCATTCCCGCTTCCAGTGTTTCATTTGCTTTTCGCGCGCAATAGCTTCCAAGATTGTTGGATAGGTTTCATAATAAACCAAGTTAGTTATACCGTAACGGGCCGTAAAATTCTTACCCTCTCCAGTTTTGTGCTCAAAATTCCGGCGCGCTAAATCATTCGTGACACCAATATAAAGCGCCCCATTTTTACGGTTGGCCGCAATATAAACGTAATAGCTCATTGCAAGAACAGATGATGGATGCCCGCCTTCGCGGGCATGACAGTGTTATGAGGAAAGCCTTACCCCCTCTTACCCCTTCACCGTCTGGTAAGCTGCCAAAACCGCTGTGGTAACAAGATCAGAAACGGTCGCACCCATGCGCACGATTTGCGCCGGTTTTTCGAGACCGATCAGGATCGGCCCCAGAACAGTTACACCGCCGATATTCTGCACCAGCTTGGCTGCTATATTGGCGGCCTGCAGGTTCGGCATCACCAATACATTGGCGGGCCCGGTCAGACGGCAGAACGGATAGAGGCGCTTCATCAGATCATAATCCAGCGCGACATCAACAGCCATTTCACCGTCATATTCAAACTTCACACCTTTGGCATCCAGCAGCTTGACTGCTTCGCACGAATGGTTGGCAGAGTCCCGTTGTGGCTGGCCAAAGCTGGCGAAGGACAGCATTGCCACGCGTGGTTCATGCCCCATGCGACGGGCCCAATCAGCGGCCTGAATAGCGATATCGGCCATACGTTCGGGCGACGGTTCGATATTGACAGCGGTATCCGCCAGAAACACGGTGCGGTCTTGGGCAATGGCAATAGAGAGCCCAAAAGCGCCCGTCGGCGTCGGGTCAATGACACGGCGCACATCGTCATAATTGACGATGAAGGTACGCGTCAGGCCCGTGACCATCGCATCGGCATCGCCCGTCGCCAGCATTGTCGCCGCAAAGACATTGCGATTCTGGTTGATCATGCGGGCGCAGTCGCGTTGCATATAGCCTTTGCGATGTAGGCGTTTGTAGAGATAGTCGGTATATTTCTTGTTGTTATGCGACAGGCGGGCATTATGGATTTCCAGACTGGAATCTTCCAGCGCCATCGTTTTCATATGATCGCGCACGATTTCTTCGCGACCGATCAGGACCGGCGTGCCATAACCCGCCGCCTTGAATTGCAGCGCGGCGCGAATAGTGCGTTCTTCCTCGCCTTCGGCAAAGACAACGCGTTTAGGCTGGCTTTTCACCGCTTCAAAAATCAGTTCGAGGCTGGTTGCTGTTGGATCAAGGCGCGCGCGAAGTTCACGACGGTAGACATCAAAATCAGGAATTGGTTTGCGCGCGACGCCGGTTTTCATCGCGGCTTCGGCTACGGCCGTTGGAATCTCGACAACAAGGCGCGGGTCGAAGGGCGCCGGGATGATATATTCCGGGCCGTAACGCAAAGTGCGGCCACCATAAGCCGCATTCACTTCATCCGGTACATCAGCACGCGCCAGATTGGCAAGAGCGCGGGCGGCGGCCAGTTTCATCTCATCATTAATTGTGGAAGCGCGAACATCCAGCGCCCCGCGGAAAATGTAAGGAAACCCAAGAACGTTATTAATCTGGTTCGGGTAATCCGAACGGCCTGTCGCGACAATCGCATCCTGCCGTACGGCATGTACTTCTTCCGGCGTGATTTCCGGATCAGGGTTCGCCATAGCAAAAATGATTGGGTTTTTGCCCATGCTCTTGACCATTTCAGGCGTCACTGCGCCCTTGGCCGAAAGCCCAACAAAGATATCTGCGCCTTTGAGCGCCTCAGTTAATGTGCGAAGCTTGGTTTCAACTGCATGGGCCGATTTCCATTGGTTCATGCCCTCGGTGCGGCCTTGATAAATAACACCTTTAGTGTCGCACATGATGACGTTGTTATGCGGCACGCCAAGCGCCTTGAACAATTCCACGCAAGCGGTAGCAGAAGCACCTGCCCCGTTGACAACCATGCGGATGTCCTTGACGGTGCGGCCTGTCAGGTCGAGCGCATTGATAAGACCGGCAGCGGCGATGATAGCGGTACCATGCTGGTCATCATGGAAAACGGGAATATCCATAATCTCGCGCAGGCGCTGTTCGATGATAAAGCAATCCGGCGCTTTGATATCTTCCAGATTGATGCCACCAAAGCTTGGCCCCAGAAAACGGACGCAATTGATAAACTCATCGACATTCTTGGTATCGATCTCAAGGTCGATACCGTCGACGTCGGCAAAGCGTTTGAACAGAACTGCTTTGCCTTCCATGACAGGCTTCGAGGCCAAAGCGCCTAAATCACCCAAACCAAGGACAGCCGTGCCGTTAGAAATAACGGCTACCAGATTGCCGCGCGCGGTATAGTCATAGGCTGCATCGGGATTTTCCTGAATACGCAGGCAAGGAACAGCAACGCCGGGGGAATAAGCCAGAGACAAGTCGCGTTGCGTTACCAGAGGTTTAGTCGGTGAAATCTGTAATTTGCCGGGGCGGCCCTGGGCATGGAAAGCAAGGGCTTCTTCATCGGTAACGCGGGTATCGGACTTGGACATAGCTCTCTCAGACATTGTTTTTCGATTCGATGGCCCTTTAGTACATCTTAAGGGGATTATTGACCATATTTTAGTGACTTGCCCCTAAAATCAACAATTAGTTAAAGCTTCTTAACCACTTGCCTTGCAAGATCGAAACTCAAGGTTGGACGTCAGGAAGCCCACACTATTGTCGATAGGTCAGTCTTGCAGCAGCACCCTTCCCGTTTTCATTCTTTATCTCTCGCAGTTGCGAAACCGGGAAGTGAGTTTGCATACCTATTTTCCAAAGGGTTGCTGGGGTTATTTTTAGCCGTTCTGGCGGTTTTTCTGCTTCCGGATATGGCTCTGGCTGACGCTGCCCGCACCGGCAAAATCGCTGTAGTCAGCGTCAACGAAAAATTATCGGCCAGCCTGATTTTCGGTCTGTTCCTCGGCGTGATGCTGACGGCATCTGCCTATCTGTTTTTCATCTGGGTCGTTATGCGCGACCGCGGACAGGTTTTTCTGCTTTGCCTGCTGCTGTGCCTCAGCCTGAATATCGCCGGCACTAACGACTTGCTGATGAACCAGCTTGGTCTTACCAGTCAGGCGACGAGGGGCTTGCTTGTTAATTACAGTATGATTTTCTCCTGCATTTTCAGCGTGTTCTTCACTTATTATTTCCTCGAAGTCGAAGTCAACAATCCGTCGTTTCGTATACCGTTCTTTATCCTGAGCTTTTTGCTGTTCCTATTGCTTTTGGGGTCGATCCTCAACCAGTCGATGGTGCGCTTCATCCTGCCCGCCCTCAGCACTATCACCATTGCTGTTATTCTTGTTTGCGGCATCGCCAGTTTGAGGCAAGGCGTCAGCGGCAGCTTTACCCATATAGTCGCCTTTATTTTTTTCCTCGCTGGCGCCCTAGCCGATCCGCTTTATAATATCGGCTATATCGTCAATACCAGCAGCAGTAAAAACCTGACCTACACTTCCTATTCGATGGCAGCGCTGATGTTCGCGGTTGTCATCGCCAGCCAGTTTGCCGCCCGGCAGGAAGAAAAAGAACGCGAGCTTGCCACCAGCAACGAACGTTTTACGCTGGCAACGCGCGGCGCGAACGAAGGTCTGTTCGACTGGAACCTTGAAACCGGTGAAGTGTTTTTCTCCAACCAGTTCCGGAAAATTCTCGGCCTGCGCCTCGAGAATACGAGGGATAGCCTCAAAATATGGATGCGCATGATGATGCCGCCGGACCGGCGCATTGTGCGTGAAGCCATGCGACGTTTCCGCCATAACTCTGAGATCAACACGATCAATATTGAATACAGGATTGTGCAGTCTCAGGAAAACCGCCGCTGGCTGCATTCCAAAGCCGTTGCAATGCGCGATCCGACGACAAAGAAGATTATTCGTCTCGTAGGATCAACCAATGATATCACCGCCCGCAAACAGAGCGAAGTGGCTCTCCGTGCCAGCGAAGCGCGTTTCCGCAGCATTACGGAAGCTCATCCGGTGCCGGTTTTAATCGTGGGGCTGACCGAGCAAACTATTCTATACGCAAGCCCCGGCGCGGAGCAGCTTTTAGGAGCGCCGCAAAGCCGCCTTATGCATGAGCAGTTAAGCCGCTTTTTACCCGATAACGACGCTCGCCTTGAGATCTGGGATCTCATGAACAGCGGCAAAGAAGTCAATCTGAAGGAAGTCATGCTTAACCGCGATGACAGAAGCCAGCTTGATGCCGCCCTTTCAGCACGTCGCATCAGTTATCTCAATCAAGAAGCCATGGTGATCGGCGTCTATGATCTGACTGAACGTAAACAGGCCGAAGCCAAAATCGCACGTCAACAAGAAGCCTTGCAGCAAAGCGAAAAAATGGCTGCGCTCGGCGGTTTACTGGCAGGCGTCGCACATGAATTGAATAACCCGCTATCGGTGGTGGTAGGGCAAGCCACATAAGATGGCAACTCGCGCAACAGGGCCTCGTAAAGGGCGGGGCCGTCCATAACC
>JABDAH010000016.1:0-3360 GCA_013289265.1 Alphaproteobacteria bacterium | reverse complement strand
TGCAAGGCAAGTGGTTAAGAAGCTTTAACTAATTGTTGATTTTAGGGGCAAGTCACATTGCTTATGGAAGGATCGACCGAGCCCAAAATCGTGGCTAGAGGCGAGAAAATATTTAAAGCCGCCGATCGCTGCGCCCGCATTGTCAAAAGCTTTTTGGCACTGGCACGCCACCGCCCACCGGAACGCAAGCAGGTCAAGCTTAACGATATCATCCATTCAGCGCTTGAATTACTGGGTTTCCAGATTCGCACCGGCGAAATTGAAATCAAACTGGAACTGGAAGAGCAGCTACCCGAAATTACTGGTGACGGCGATCAGCTGACGCAGGTTGTCACCAATCTGGTGATGAATGCAACGCAGGCTATGGAAGGCTGGAAAGGCCAGCGCCGCATTATTATCCGCACATGGCACAATAACGAAACCCAACGCGTTATGCTGAGCGTTGCTGATAGCGGGCCAGGCGTTCCCCCGGATATCCGCAGTCGCATATTTGAGCCCTTCTTCACAACCAAGAGCGGTACGGGCGGTACAGGCGTCGGCCTTTCACTTTGCCTCAATATGGTATCTTCCTATAAAGGCCAGATGCTGCTGGAGGATACCCCCGGCGGCGGTGCCACTTTCGTGGTCGATTTGCCCATGACGGATACATCCCTAAAAAGTAAAGATCCGCAGGCCAATCCGGATGTCGTTCTGCCGCAAAACATTCGATTCCTGCTGGTCGATGACGAGGTCGAATTGGCCCAAACCTTGGCCGATTTGCTGGAGCCAGAAGGCCATGCTGTGGATATAGCCGCGAATGGCGCTATTGCCCTTGATAAGCTGCGCCGCAACACATACGACGTTATAGTCAGCGATCTGCGCATGCCGGTTATGGACGGCCCCGCCCTTTACGAGGCCCTGTTGCGCGAGTTGCCATCTTATGTAGACAAGATTATCTATGTTACAGGTGATACGCTATCATCACATGTGCAGACCTTCCTGAATCAGTACCCCGTTCCTGTTGTTGAAAAACCTTACCGCCTAAATGATGTGCGTCGCGCTGTCGTTGCTCTGTTAAAACAGAATAGCGACAAGAAAAGCGACGCTTCATCATCCATCAAAGTAGCGACGTGAACCGATAGAAAGACTGAAACCGCTCATGCGTATGCTGATTATTGATGATGAAGAAGATATCTGCGATCTGATCGCAGAAATCGGCACGCACCGCGGGCTTGACGTGCGCACCATCAGCAATACGGAAAATGTTCTGGGCACCTTGTCGGAATTTACGCCGGACTTCATCATGCTTGATTTGATGATGCCAAATACCGACGGAGTTGAGCTATTGCGATTGCTCGCCGAACATGTCAAAGCAGCCAAGCTGTGCCTCATGAGCGGTAGTGATAGCCGCGTCCTCAATAGCGCCCGCAGGCTGGGAAGCGCCCACGGCCTGAATGTCGTCGCTGCACTGGAAAAGCCTTTAAATATGTCTGTTTTAGGCTCGCTGTTCGATCAAATTACCGCCGGCGCCCAAGATGAAGTTGGTGTTGATATGGCCCAAGCCATCGCCAGCGGCCAGTTTACACTGCACTACCAGCCGGTCATACACATCAAGACGCATGAGGTTAAAGGTGCTGAAGCCCTGGCTCGCTGGACGCATCCTCACCGCGGCACTTTGTCGCCTGACGCTTTCCTTGAACAAGTCGTCAATGATGGTTTGATGCAGGCTCTTACTGATGTCGTGGTTCAGACTTCGATGCTGCAAGCTGCCAAATGGCACAGCGCTGGTGAAAACCTTACACTCTCCATGAATGTGACAGCGTCCACACTTCTCGATTTAAGCTTACCGGATAAAATATCCGAGCTTTGCAAACAGCATGGCGTGCCATCCAACAAACTCATTCTGGAAGTCACTGAAACGGAAGCCATGCGCGATGTTACCCGCACCATGGACGTTTTACTGCGCATGCGCATTCGTAATATCGGCGTTTCGATTGATGATTTCGGCACCGGCCATTCATCATTGCGTGAATTACAGCGCATGCCTTTCAGCGAGATGAAGATCGATAAGAGCTTTGTCAGTTCCATGGCCGACAACAAGGATTGTGCCGCGATTGTTTATTCAGTCATCGAGCTCGCCCGCAATCTGGGCCTGAAGGCTATCGCCGAAGGCGTCGAGGATATTCGCACATGGCGTATGCTAGAAGAAAAAGGCTGCGATTATGCCCAAGGCTATTTTATGGGTAAGCCAATGCCCGCTAATGAGTTTGATTTATGGCTTAAAAACTGGCGCACGAAGCCAATAGCCTAGCTCAACTTCATCGATTCAAGCTTCAAGCGCAAAGACCGAATCTCTTTGTGCGTTACGCAAGCCAGAATTATTGAGCGTAAAGAACCTGATAGAAGTAATAACCGTTGGTCGTGCCATTGGTATTGTTGACGCAACCGATAGTTTTGCCGGTTAAAGGCCAAGCGTTCATCTTGCTTATATCGATATCGTTGCCAGTCGTAGCGAAGTCGCCAACATCCACGCCGCCCGGTGTGCTCGTAAGGCCATTAGCCTTGTTATTAAGCTCATCACAAACACCAGCTGCAACCTTGAGGATAGCTAGCTGTTCGGCATTGTTTGTACCAATGCCGGGTACAGCGCCGGTCGGATAGAGCCAATGATCGGTGCCAGGTGTATTAGACAAAGCATCGGATGGGGATGTAATGCCGCCACCGGTAGGTGAGAACAAATCATTGTTCGCAATAGTATTGGAAGCATTGATTGTATAGCCGCCGTAAGCAATCCCGTTTTCCATGAGCATGCGGTCCATGCCAACTTTCAGGTTCTCACCAATTTGGATAAGCGCAGATGCTTTTGTACGGTTACTTTCCGATGATGTTCCTGAGGTGAAGGAACCACTGCCTGCAGCGATAGCTGCAGCTAAAATTGCCAGAATGGCGATGATGAAAAGGATGGGGCCGATGGCGATACCGGCATTTGCTTCAAAACGGGTCGAGGAAGAATGCTGCATCATGGCCATGTCTTCTAACTCCTGCTGAGAACAACTCGACAATTTACTACAGATAAAGGCTGATTGTGCTGCGGATCTTAAACGCACAAATTTAGCCACCTGATTCTTCTAGTAGAGTGTTCTTTTAAGGAAAAGTCAACCACAACAACGGCTTTTCTACCTCAAATTCACTTCTTATCCAGACTGGGCGATTCGAAAGAAATCCGTTCCCCCGACAAAACGGCGCGCATAATTTCATTGCCGGGACATTTGCCTACGCAAAATTGCGACAGGGACCAATGATATTCGGGAGAGATCGTATCGATATAACTGAGGGCTGTCAGCCATTGCCGGAACTTGCTGCCATCGATTGCCGTAACGG
>JABDAH010000015.1 GCA_013289265.1 Alphaproteobacteria bacterium | reverse complement strand
GCTATCAATAATACTGGCTTGGTCGACTAACGGTAGGTATGAATTTACAAGATTATATAGTCCGCGGCTATAACGCCGTTCAACTGTATCTTCTGGAATATGATGGCCACCCTGAACAACGCGAAATTGCACACGTTTATTAGCAAAAGCGGCGTTTGGTAGCCAGAGATAGACTAACCCCAATCGATAACCTTGTTCTTTGGCTTGCTTTAATTTATCGGCAAATACATGGCTTGCACCGGTCGTCTCGAAGGCAAAGCTTTTGCCTTCGGCAATCAGATTGTCGATTCTTTGTAACATAAGGCGACCGGCTGCTACGCCTTGCCCATCGGGATTAAGAGGATTTAATCCGCGAGCCATTTCATCAGCATTAACAAACTCATGGATTGATAAAAAGTCTGGCAACAGTTTCATCGCTGCCGTTGTTTTCCCGGCTCCATTCGGTCCCGCGATCATATAAACCACAGGTTGGGTCATTGTTCTTTATCTGGCCACATGATTTCACATTTATTATCTATACATTTCGCAGTGATGCTTGGATTGATTTTGCTTGACGTGCACACTTTTGATTTTTGGCATACAGTCCATTTCGATACTATTTTACTCACCTCTTCCGAGGAGTTTTTATTTATAGCCCATTCAAAACCGCAATAACCACACACCACAACACATTCTTCGTCTTTTTGACATTGATACCATTCATCGCGAAATTCTTGCGCGCTAGCTACTGTAGAAATAAGTAGGAATAAAAAAATAAAGCTATAGGCAATAAGGATTCTCATCCTGATGCCTTTGCTGCTGGGGTCAATGGCAGATTTTTGCGCTGTTTGGTCATCGATTATTTCATTTTTTAAGAGAGTCTAAATAGCTTTGATATTGTGCTTGCTGTTGCTCCCATGTCGATAATATCTTCTCGTAACGCTTTTGATTTTCTTCCTGTAATTCTACTAGTTTTTCGGTTCGCTGCAGGAGCGCAAGATTTTTTTCGTGTGTTTCCATGGCCCCCTGTAATAAGGCCAAATTCTTTTGGTGTGTTTCCTCGGCATTTTTCTGAGCATGCTCATAATAATTTGTGGTGGGAGATGTTGTATTTAAAGTAGGTGGGGATTGTATGTTTGAAACGGCAGCATAAACATAGCTGCAACTCATGATTAATAGAAATGCGATGGCAAGATTTTTCATATTTACCTCATTAAACAGACAAAGTTTTTGCTATGCTCTCAAATAAAACTGCACCGTCGGTGCTGCCATGCAGCGGTTCCACGGCATCTTCGGGATGCGGCATCATTCCTAACACGTTGCGTTGTTTGTTGAACACGCCTGCGATATCGCTGACGGAACCGTTAGGATTATCGACATAACGGAAAGCGATCTGGCCGTTATCTTCCATTTCTTTTAATGCGTCTTTTTGCGCGAAATAATTGCCGTCGCCATGAGCGACAATGACTTTCAACTCCTGCTTTGGTTTGCACAGGCGCGTATAGTCGCTGTCGGTGTTTTCAACCTTTAGGGTAACGCGTCGGCAGACAAACTTCATGCTGGCATTGCGTAGCAAGATGCCGGGAACTAACCCGGTCTCACAGAGAATTTGGAATCCGTTACAGATGCCCCAGACGCGTACGCCTTTTTTGGCGCGATCAATAACTTCACGCATGATGGGGGAATGGGCAGCCATTGCGCCGGTGCGCAGATAATCTCCATAAGAAAAACCGCCAGGTAGAACGATCAGGTCAGTTTTCGGCAATTCGCTATCGCCGTGCCAGACGATTTGCGGCTTTTTACCAGTGGCGCGTTCCAGCGCCTTGACGGCATCACCTTCGCGATTGGATCCGGGAAAAACGATAACGGCAGCTTGCATTTTAAGGGCTAGATGCTAGGGGTTAGTGATCAGGAATAGGTTATAGTTTAAGAATTCAGAATAATCTACATTCTGTAACCTCTATTTCCTAGCCCTTAATCCCTAGCATCCAGCCCCTCATGAGCCGCCTATCCTCCACCGATCATTTAAGCCTTGCTGATAAGTTCAGGCATCTGAATTGGGGCTTGGTCGTGCTTATTGTAACGATAGGTACCATTGGTATTGTGCTGCTTTATTCGGCAGGGGGTAAAAGCTGGCATCCATGGGCGGCGGCGCAATTGTCGCGCTTTGTCATAGGCCTTTGTCTGATGATGATTATAGCCCTTACCGATATCCGCGTTTGGCTGCAGACTGCCTATCCTCTTTACGGTTTAATGCTGTTTTTGCTGGTGGTGGTTGAGGTCATGGGCCATATCGGCATGGGGGCGCAGCGCTGGATCAATTTTGGCTTTTTCGTCCTTCAGCCATCGGAATTAATGAAAATTGCGCTGGTGCTGGCTTTGGCGAAATATTTTAACGGATTGTCGCTGGAAGATATCGGCCACCCTATAAAATTGGTTGCGCCTGTGGCGATGGTTTTGGCCCCCGTAGGATTGGTATTACTGCAACCTAATCTGGGCACGGCTTTGCTTCTTATGCTGGCCAGTACCGCAATGTTTTTTACAAGCGGCGTCAGATGGTGGAAGTTTTTGATCGTCTTTGCCATAGCTGCTGCCATTTTACCCACTGCGTGGCACCATTTACATGACTACCAGAAAATGCGGTTGATGACTTTCCTTGATCCGGGAGCCGACCCTCTGGGCACCGGCTACAACATCCTGCAGTCGAAAATCGCGTTGGGCTCCGGCGGCTTTTTTGGCAAAGGCTTCGGCCAAGGTACACAGAGCCAGCTGCAATTCCTGCCTGAAAAACACACCGACTTTATCTTCGTCGTACTAGCTGAAGAATTCGGTATGTTTGGCGCATTGTTTCTACTGATGCTTTATTTCCTGCTGATAGCTTATGGCTTCATGATCGCGCTGACTTCGCGCAATCAGTTTGGGCGGCTGGCTGCTTTTGGCCTTACAACCAGTTTCTTTCTCTATGTATTCGTCAATGTTGCAATGGTCACCGGGACAATACCAGTTGTGGGGATACCTTTGCCGTTAGTGTCATACGGGGGCACGGCAATGTTGACGTTGTTGATTGGCTGCGGGCTGCTGCTGGGGATATCCGTGCACCGCGATGTGCGGGTCTCGCGGACCGGGAGTATCGATTAGCTGAGTCTTTATCTAATTGCCCGGTCGTTTTATTCAGCAGTCGTAAGGGCCAATTGTGTTTGTGTGTATCGCAACTGCAAGCGGCAGCGTCAGCAAATTTTCTGATATCGAAAGCCGCGAAGTCCCGGCGTGTTTGGGCGCTCATCTCCAATTCGATCAGACGGGCTACCGCACTGCCGTTGTATAATTGAAGGCCTTTTTGTTTTAAAATTCTCTGCCATTCATATTGGGCTGAATTATCAAAACTCTCATCGCGGACGACACGAACGAATGCGCCTTTATCCCGGTATCCTCCTGCAACAGTTTTTAGAAATTGAGTGTTACTTATTTCGGGCATTTCGCGCATATCCAGTTTATGACGGCGGAAGGCGGAAGGCATCTTTACATAAACTATGCGATTGATATGGGTCCAGCCAGCTTCGGCAAAAAGCAAAGGCCCGATTTCAGAAGCAGTTGTGTACATGGTGCCATCCACTTCCCATGAAGCAAATGTGCCTTCCTTTCTGTTTTTAAAGCAGGCGGCGCGTATAGCGGTAACCTCGGCCGTGGAAAAAAGGTCGTTTTTGGTGCGACTTTCCTTGCCTACTACATAAACTCTGTCATTGGAACTACGGCTGCCGGGCTTGGGTGGCCGCATGACCACTGCCGTAGGTGAAGATGCTTTATTTATTATTTTTCGAACGGCGAAGGGGGCGTTTCTAAATTTGATCGCTTCATGATGGATCAGGTTTAGGGGGTGATTAGGATTTTTCGCAAAGAAAGCCATCGCGGCGGCATATTGCCTGTCATAAAATTGGGCGATTTTGAAAGTGGCATCGTAAGTCGCGCCGTAAATCGTTATAAAGTAACCGAGATTGATGAGTTTTGTTGCTACCAGATCACGCGCCCATATTTCCTGTTTTGTGTGACAGGTTGTGCAGGACTGACCCGATGAAATCATCAAGACGGTTGGATTATGCCCTTCCCGTTTTAACTCAGTCAGCCTTTGAACCAGGATTCCATAATCATCAGGCTGTGATGCTTGATCTTCAGCGTGTTGGCTGGCTACGCCGCTGCCGACGACATTATTGCCTTTGGGCGCACCTATAAGTTCAAAAGTGCCATCTTCTAGAATGATTGCGACAACTGCGCCGAATGGACCACCGCGCGAAAACTCACCCTCTAGGACGTTGCCATCAGCATCTAGAATGGACTTGCCGGAGTCATTGTGGGTGACATTTTGGAAAGCAGCCTGATTGGTAAGCGCTAAAGCCTCCAACACTTTTTTGATTATGTCGTCAGAAAGGGGTGGAATGTAGGGGCTGGAAATATTACTCACAATGTAACTCTCTAAAAAATATAGATTGAAACCAATTTTCGAATGGGCCTTTGTACAGGGCGCGTTTTGAGAAATCCACCCCATATCAGGGCGAATCACTTTCCAGCAATCACAATAGCTTATCTAGCGCATGAGGACTCATGGCTAGTGCATTGAAGATATTGCTTTTTTTATAAAAATTTACCATAATGAAGGCCCTGCCCTCTTCCGCGGCGATTTTATGGCGACTCCGACATCTCCTTCCGTTAACTATACGGGCCGTTTTACCGGACTAGTTCTGGGAATGGTTGTTTTCGTCTGCCTCGTGATGATCGGCTTTGCCGGGTACCTGAAATTCGAATTGGATAATGCGCAGGCTATTCTTGCTGCGCCAGAAGCGGCTACAAGCGATCAGGAAGCTTTTGATAAACTTCGACGCAGCTTGGGTTACAGCGGCTTTATCGGCATCGCACAAAATTTTGTTGTTTCTCATGACCCTGTGCTTTTGCAGGATATGAAGACGCAGATAAAAGCGGCAGACGATATCATCACGCGCATGCCGGAAAAACTTCCGACAGAGACCCGGCGCGATTTACAGGCAATAGTCAGCACCTTTGATGCGGCGATGTTGCAGGCAGAAAAATCGACCAGTTCTCCTTCGCTGTTCACCAGTGTCGATATGGCGCCGCTTTATGCCGCCTTGCCCGTTCTGGATTCACGGATTACCAGCGCGGCTGCGGTTAACCGCCTAGCAGCGCAGAGCCAGTTGCAATTCTGGGCGATGCTTCTGACATTAGTATGTTGGGGTAGCCTTATCATCGCGGCTGCAATGTCCGTTGGTATTTATCTGTCGCTGCGCGACCGCAATTCCGCACCGTTGCGTGCGCTTGTGCAGAGCATCAAAAATATGGCGCACGGCGATTTACGTACTTCCATTTGGGGTATGGAGCGGTCCGATATGGTAGGCGAGCTGGCGCGCACAGTGGATCTGGCGCGTTATCATTTCAGCCAATTGCCAGATATGTCCTTGCTCAGCGATCAGGGACCGGTTCGCATTCGCTTTGAGGGTAATACCAAATCGATGTTCGAGGCGATGATTCATCTCATCACTCGCGATTCAGAACAGGTACGGCAGCAGGCGACCACTTTGGCCGATGCGGTAACGCAGCAGCAGCAGGCCATCGCCCAAATATCGGCCCAGGTACAAACGGTTCTGCATAATATTTTGCAGCGTGGTCAGACAGGCGACATTCAGGTAAAGCAGATCGTACAGGATATGGTGGGGTCCGCTACCGCCCTCAAACATGCGCAGGAACATGCTGCCGATCAGTTAAATCGTATTGTGCCGTTCTTGCAAGAACGCGCACAGGGGATGAGCGAGATAACGCATATAACGGGCAAACAGGTATCACAGGTTCTGCAGTCGCTTATTCTGACTGAGCGAGGCCTGAAAACAGTCGCAGAACAAAGTGAAGAGTCGATCAAGAAATTCTCCGGAACGGCTGACGACCTTAGTGGGCGCTTGTTCGGTGCGGTTAATCTATTGCAAGCCAGCGGCAAGGTTCTGGCGGAGACAACTGAATCTACGCAAAGCCGCCTGAATGAGGCGATTGAAAAATTGCATAATACAATTATTCAGCCCCCTACTGTTTCTGCCCCGGTAGTTGATACTGACGGTATTGCCGCGACTGTAGCGGCTGAGACATCGCATCGACTTGAAAGCTTGCTGGCCAGCATTGGAGACAGTCAGCAGAAGATGGAAACAATTATCGCTGAGCAAGCGGAAGTGAATAAAGTGCGACTAGATCAAATGGCCGTTCCTGCTGCCCTTCCCGCTTCAACTTATTCTGCGCCTATAGCTGATCCGTCGGACGCCATTACGATGGTCTCGAATGAAGCCGCCATGCGGTTGGAAGGGCTTATTGCTTCTATTGAGCTTACACATACCAAGATACAGGACTTTGTCGGGGCGCAATCTGCTGCACCTCAGAATCCGTTGCAGGAACAGATTAAAGATATCTCAAGGCAGATTACTGAGCTTTCGCTGAAGCTGTCGATGCTTCAATTGCAGCCGGGTAGTAAGTCTGGCGACACGGTGGAACATGCGCCTGAGGGTGATTTGCTATTGGAGATCAAGAGCGGTTTCGAAACAACCAACCGTAACCTGTCGCAGGTGCGTGAACAGCTGACGAATATGATTATCAATAATTCTCAGATCCAGCCTGTATCAATTGCCGCCGCCCTGCCGCAAGATATGCAGGAACAAATGGAACAACAAACTCTGGTTCTGACGGAACTGGTCGCGACGCTTGGCGTGCTGGATGAACATATGCAGCAGTTGAAAGCTGATATGCATGCGATTAAAGGCTAAAGCGCCAGCAATACTGCCCCCGCCGTTATCAATACACCGCCAAGTGCCATTTTCCACGTCAAAGCCTCATTTAAAAATAAAACGGCAAAAACGATAACAAGGGCGACGCTTAGTTTATCGATCGGTGCGACTTTGGACGCCGGCCCCAATTGCAAAGCGCGATAATAGCAAAGCCATGACAGGCCAGTGGCCAAGCCGGATAAAATCAGCATGCTGATGCTGTAAGCAGATAGTTTGTTTAGTGGCTGCCACTCATGGCGCATCACAACGATACCGAGTGTTAGGGTGAAAATAACTACGGTACGAATGAGAGTGGCGAGATTGGAATTGATATCGGCAACGCCGAGTTTGCCAAGGATCGCAGTCAGAGCCGCAAAAAAAGCCGAACCTAGGGCAAAGAGTAGCCATTGGTTGGTGGCGGGCTGCATACTTAGCTCACAGCGGTATCTTTAAAAATAAAGTAAGCGGCGGCAACCATACATAGCGCCGCATAGAGATAGTTCAGACTCAATTTCTGTCCCATATAGAAATAAACAAACAGGGCAAATATCACCATAGTGATAATTTCCTGAATGATCTTTAACTCACCGAGGCTGAAGGTCTGTGCTCCGATGCGGTTTGCTGGTACCTGAAAACAATATTCAAAAAAAGCGATGCCCCAGCTGGCAAGGATAGCCACAATCAAGGGCTTGCTTTGAAGATTTTTCAGATGCCCGTACCATGCAAAAGTCATAAAAACGTTGGAGAGAATAAGAAGAAGGACTGTCTTCATTGTATGCCCTGTTTCTATTCCGCTACCCATCCGCCATCGATGCTGTAGGCAGATCCTGTAATCTGCTTGGCGGAGTCTGAGCACAAGAAAACAACCAGCCCGCCGATTTCTTCTGGTGTGACAAATTGCATCGTGGGTTGCTTTTCAGCCAGAAAATTCTTGGCTTCTTCGTCTTTGCTGATACCGGCTTTGGCGGCGGCGGCATCAATTTGCTTTTGCACCAGCGGTGTTAAAACCCAGCCCGGGCAAATAGCATTGCATGTAACGCCGTCTTTAGCCGTTTCCAAGGCAGTGACCTTGGTTAGGCCGACAATACCGTGCTTGGCGGCGACATAAGCTGCTTTATTGGCGCTGGCGACAAGGCCGTGGGCGGAGGCGATATTGATAATGCGGCCCCAGCCTTTGCTGCGCATCAAAGGCACAGCACGACGCGACGTATAAAAAGCAGAAGAAAGGTTGGTGGCGATAACGGCATCCCAGCGTTCCAGTGGAAAACTTTCGATGGGTGATACAAATTGAATACCTGCATTGTTGACCAGAATATCGCAGGACCCGAACGCCTTGATTGTCGCATCCATCATCGCATCGATTTGATCCGGCTTGCTGACATCAGCAGGGTTATAATCGGCCTGAACACCGAAAGCGGTGATTTCACTTTTAACCTGAGCAATAGTTTCCGGCGTATCGCCAAAACCATTGGTCATGATATTGACGCCTTCCTTGGCCAGCGCATGCGCTATGCCGCGGCCGATGCCGCTGGTGGAACCTGTAACGATAGCTGATTTACCTTTAAGCATAGTCGTCTCCGTTTTTGTATGTAGATTACCAGGCGCCTTTTAGATAAGTCACATGCCCCATTTTGCGGCCAGCCCGCGCTTCGGTTTTTCCGTACAGATGAAGGCAGGCTTGGGGATCTTGCAAAATTTGCTGCCAGCGCTGAATGTCATCGCCGATCAGATTATGCATAACGGCACGATTATGTGGCGAAATCGAGGCAAGTGGCAATCCACAAACCGCCCGTACCAATTGTTCAAACTGGCTGCAGGCACAGGCGTCCATGGTCCAGTGGCCGGAATTGTGGGGTCTAGGCGCAACTTCATTCATCAGCACGCGTTGGCCCTGTTTATTGGGCTGTTTTAAGACAAACATCTCTACAGCCAATAACCCAACCACCTGTAATTTTTCTGTAAGCTTTCGGGCAATATGTTCGGCTTCATTGGCAATAGCCGGGTCGATGCCAGCCGGCGCATGTGTTTCTGCCAGAATGTGATTGCGGTGAATATTTTCTACGGCAGGATAGGCCGCCATTGCGCCGTCTGCGCGGCAAGCGACTATAACTGAGACTTCGCAGGCGAAATCAACGAAGGCTTCCAGAATGCCTACGTCACTACCCATTTCTTTCCACGCATCGGCGGCTTTCATGCCCGGCGTGACTTTCACTTGTCCCTTGCCGTCGTAACCCATGCGGGTGGATTTCAGAATGGCTGGTAGTTGGAAAGATTCCAGCGCTTTTTCGAGTTCTGCGATAGATTGCACAACGACAAAATCTGCCGTGCCGATGCCGTTGGTGCGCGCAAAATTCTTCTCTGCTGCGCGGTCTTGGGAAATGCGCAATACATTTGCTGATGGGTAGGCGGAAGTGTGCTGGCTAAGAAATTCCAAAGCTTCCAGCGGGACATTTTCCCATTCCAGCGTAATGACATCCACCTGCTTTGCGAATTTTTCTAAAGCTGCGTAGTCCGTAAAAGCGCCCAGTGTATGGGCTGCGGACACGGCAACAGCGGGCTCATTCTTATCCTGACAAAAAATATGGCACTTATAACCAAGTCGTGCGGCAGCCAGCGCCGTCATGCGGCCTAATTGCCCACCACCCAGAATACCAATCATTGAGCCCGGAGCAATTACCTTCATTTTTTCTTGCGCCGTGTTTTTGCTTTGGAATTCGATTTCGGTTTTTCAGCGATAGATGCCGTTTGCGCGCTGCGCCAGTTGCGAAGTTCCTGCGCCAGAATTTCATCCTGCAAAGCGAGAACGGCGACAGCTAGTAATCCGGCGTTTGTGGCCCCTGCTTCACCAATTGCCAGCGTACCCACGGGTATGCCTGCGGGCATTTGCGCGATAGATAGCAGGCTGTCCAGACCGTCCAGTGATTTACTGCGAACGGGAACACCAAAAACCGGCAGAGTTGTAAGGGATGAGACCATGCCTGGTAGATGCGCAGCGCCACCAGCGCCTGCGATAATTACCTGGAGGCCGCGCGATGCAGCGGAAGTAGCATAGGAAAACAGCCGTTGTGGCGTACGGTGGGCTGATACGATAACGGCCTCAAAAGGGATGCCAAAGCCGCTCAGGACGCCTGCGGCGTGTTGCATGGTTTCCCAGTCGGACTGGCTGCCCATTGCAATGCTTACAAGAGCCATGGGGGACTGTTTTTTAACGACTTTCTTGGATTTTGGGGCCATAATCATCTCCTCTGAAATGCTTTTAACCTGTTTTTCAGCAAATATACAGAGAGTATGTTAGAAACCTAAAGCCCACAGTTTCAGGTCGTCCATGAACAAAGTTTTTGACCCTTCAATCGATTGGCTTGCTGACGCAGCCCTGACGCCGGAACAACGGCAGGTCTGGAACCAGATGCGCGCCGAACTGGTTGATGCGCGCGAAAAACTGACTGTGCAGGAAAAGAAAATCCAGATGTTGCAGGCAGATGCTCCTGAAGGCCATGTTCATTCTGTCCTGTCGCGCCCCGATTTTAACCGTGAAGTCGCCCGCATGCTGGCTTTCGATGAGCGCTATGGCGGGACGTCCAGTGTTCTCTATTACGACTTTGAAAATCTGGATGAAATTACGGCGCGTTTTGGTAAGTCGGTTGCCAATGCGGCGGTTCATGAGATTGGCACTATCCTGATGAAACAGGTTCGTGGCTCGGACGTAGTTGGTCGCTTGGCGACGGATGAATTCGGCATTTTACTTATGCGATGCGATAATGACGCCGCATGGAAAAAAGGCAAAGTAGTTGCCCAGGCTTTGCAATCGCAGCTAACTGAAGTTCACGGCTGCAAAATTGAGATAGCGATTAGCTACGGCGCCTACACTTTCCGTGATGACGTTGATATCGGCAAAGGGCTGAAACAGGCGGCGCAGCTGCTAACCAAAACCTGACTTACCGGCTAACCGTCGCTACCGGTGTTCCATATTGCGATAGTTGAACGATGCTGCTCCAGGTCGCTGCTGCCTGTTTGATCCAGCCATTGCAGCTGTTGGAATCTTGCATGACATCCTTTACGGCTTGATCAAATGATTTTTCGACGGCGGCATATTCCAGTGGCGTACCGTTATAACCTTGAAATGTTTCGTTACGCCAAACGCCGATTGAGCCGCCGATAATGCCTTTGTCATCAAAACCGCCGCAATGATCATATAAGGCGCCGAACTGCCCCTGCTGATAGGCAATTTTCTTCTCAAGCTCCAGTGTAGGGGAATTTGTTGCCGCCTTCACGATGGCGACTGAAGCGATGATAAACAATGCTAGGGCGAGGAAAAATTTCATAATCATAATCCATAAATACTGGAACGTCATTTCTCCATAGGACTTAGCAAATCCCGTGCCGATTTGGCCAGGGTTTTAATAATTTCACGCTGTTATGGTTAACGGCGAAGACTATCTACTTCTTATCTTTGGCTTGTTCGTCGCGGAAACGGCGTGCCCAGTCCTCAATATTGGCTTGGCGTCCGCGCGCAACAGCCAGCGTATTTGCAGGTACTTCCATGGTTATGACGCTGCCCGCGCCAACATAGGCCCCGTCGCCAATCTTGACCGGTGCAACGAGTGAGCTGTTGGAACCAATAAAAGTATCGGCACCGATATGTGTATGGCTCTTGCGGTAGCCATCATAATTACAGGTAATCGTGCCTGCGCCGATATTGGCTCTAGTCCCTACAAAGGCGTCGCCGATATAGGACATATGATTTACCTTCGCACCTTTACCGATTTCGGCATTTTTGATTTCAACAAAATTACCGATATGCGCTTCAGCGCCGACAATACTGCCGGGACGCAGGCGAGCAAATGGCCCTATGATAGCGCCCTGCTCAACACGCACTTGCTCCAAGTGACAAAAAGCGCGGATATCAACTTTGTCGGCAATTTCTACGCCGGGGCCGATAAAAACATTCGGACCGATGGTAACATCGCGGCCAATCTTGGTATCGGCTGAGAGGAAAACCGTATCCGGGTCGGTGAAAGTTGCGCCGTTCAACATTGCTGTGCGACGCAAACGTTGCTGCATCAGTTTTTCAGCTTCCGCCAGTTCGACGCGTGTGTTGATGCCGAGAACTTCATCTGCGAGCATTTCGGCGACGGTGCATGTGTCACCCGACTTCTGCGCCAGAGCTATGCAATCCGTCAGATAAAATTCTTTCTTCGAATTATTGTCTTTTAGCTGATCGAGCAATGGCATGAGCTTGTCAGCCGCAAACAACATTACGCCGCCGTTACATAATTTAAGTGCGCGTTGTTCGGCTGTCGCTTCTGCGACTTCGATAATGCCTGCTAGATTACCTTTGGCATCGACTATCAAGCGGCCATAAGGTCCAGCATCCGCAGGCGTAAATCCGGCTACAACAATGGCCGCATTTGTTTGCTGACGCTTAACCTGCATGTTGTGCAGGGCAGTGGCCGTGACTAAGGGCGCATCACCAAACAAAACAATTACATCGCCCTTAAAATTTTTTAATTCGTCTTTGGCGGCTTTGACGGCATCGCCAGTCCCAAGAGCTTTTGACTGAACAACGCATTTATGGGGGGCCACAGCCTTTTCAACGGCAGGCATATGGGGTGCGACGACAACAATGATATTTTGCGGCGCTAGCGCCTCGCAGGCGTTTATCACATGCTTGATCATCGGCAGGTTGGCCACAGGATGTAAAACCTTGGGCAGGTCCGACCGCATGCGTGTGCCCTGCCCTGCCGCCAAAACGACGCAAGCTAGGGAGGGGAGATTCGAAGATTCATTATTCGTCATGGCACTTTTGTGCCACAGAGATTATCATCCGCCAACAAGGATTTATTAGGATTTAGTCAATACTTCCCTTGCAGGGTATTATCTTTAGTCTTGACTGAACTTTGATGAATAGTACCACTAGCCTGTGGCAGGCGCTGCGCCATTACCGGCAGGGAGTTAACAAGATGAATTACAAGATCGTCTGCATCTGCCAAGTCTACAATGAAATTGAAAAGGATAATCTTGAACGGTTTTTTACCTATCTAAAGCCATTGGTTGATGAAATCGTTATATATGATGATTGCAGTACAGATGGCAGTTTTGAATATGCGGGACGACAAACCCCCCATGTTATCCGTGGCATAAAAAATGACTTTGCCAGTGAAGCTACTCACAGGCAGTTGATGCTGGATCAGGCACTTAAACTCGGTGCGGAATTTATTCTGTGGTTGGACGCGGATGAAGTGTTGACGGCAAGTTCCCGGCAAGATCTGCAAAATCTCTGTGACGACTGCATCAAGAGTAATGTTGACGGCGTGAATTTTCACGAGCTCAATATATGGCGCAGCTCTACCTGGCGGCGCATCGACAGTTGGTTCGATGAGGGTTGGTTTACGCGTTTATGGAGGGTGCAACCTTCAATGAAATTCATGCAATTGAAACGGGGTTTACACCAATCGCTTCTACCCTCTTCTATAAAAGCAATCGAGTATCAAAACAAAATCGGCATACTTCACTATGGGTTCGCCTCAGAAAAGAGCCTAGCTTACAAATATCTAATTTACCATTCGCATGGTCAGCGTGGTTATGAGAAACTGGATCGGCTCATTAGCGAAGATACGCTGGAGTTAATTCAAATAGATAAAGAATTATTTCCCGATGGCCTGTGGGTCGATAACGAAAAACCGCCGACTAAAATCTCTTTCATTGATGCTCTTTCTTATGTGAGCGCCTATAAAAATAAGGTGTTTAGGCCTAAATATTCGATCGTATGTCTTATTTACAAGAGCGTCGACTGGTTGGAGCTGGTATACAAGCAGGTGCTGCAATATACAGACTTGACGGATACAGAATTTTTCTTTGTCGCCAATGACGCGAATGAAGATGTAATCAAATATCTGCGTGACAACTACATTCCTTATTTTAATTATCAAAATACAGAAGAACAAAAGCGCGAATGGTACATTAACAACGTATATCGCGCCTGGAATTACAGCGCTAAGGTCGCGAGGGGCGATTTTATTATATTTATAAATTCAGATATGTGTTTTACGCCCGGCTGGCTTGACGAACTGAAAGCTGCCTATGATGGAAGCAATTTGGTAACGTCGAGATTGGTGGAATCGGGAAAATTAAGATCGGGCCAATACGGGATAGAAGAAAATTTTGGTCGCAATTTTTCTGAATACAATGAAGCCGGATTCCTGCAATTTGCGGAATCTATCCGTGAAGACAAGGTTCTTGATGGGGGATTATATATGCCCCTGCTTGTCAAAAAAGAGCACTTCGTTTCTATTGGCGGGTACCCTGAAGGCAATATAAAACGAGGCAGCGACATTTTTTCCAATGAGATCGCGTTGCAGACTGATTTGCAAATCTCGGGTGACGCAATTCTAATGCAGCGCATGGCTACGATTGGAATTAAGCATCAAACGTCTTTTCGCTCTATAGTCTATCATTTCCAGTGTGGAGAGATGGACGAAAAAGTCATACCTTCGTTTGATCGCTCTAAATTAGAAATCGCTGTTTGCAACGATATATGTAACGGCTCGATGGGCGAACGTGTGCTATGGAATTATATGCTCGAATCTCTTCCCGGCGCTTATCCGGTGGATAAGGCAGTAGTTGGCGTAGATGATTATGAATCCAAGGCCGCAAATTATATAAACGCTCAAAAGCCCAACACTTCGATCATCATACAAAATGCTACTTTTATTTCTTTCATCGATCCATCGCGTCATACGATAGCTTTTTTACAAGATGATTTGCGTAAAATGGAAAGAAAATCTGCGCAGCAAGAGTTTAACTTGCGCATGGCGAACACTTTAGTCACAAACTCCTTGCAGACCGCCCTTTCCTACCCGGAATATGATTTCGAAATTATTCCAGTGGGAGTGGATTCTGATTTATTTGTGCCCCAGAGTAAATCCGACTTGCGTAAAAAATACCAATTCGGTGCTGAGCGGATAGGTATTTTTGTGGGTTGCCTATCCGAAGTTAAAGGCTGGTCGAAAGTCTCTCAATGTATAAAGATGCACCCAGAAATTACCTGGATACTTGTTTCAAAACACGAGGAAACCTATCAAGCGGACAATGTTCGGTTGTTTAACCGGATTGATCAAAAGCAATTGGCGGAGTTGTTAAATTGCGCGGATTTCTTTATTATTGGCTCACCTGTGGAAACGCAATGTCTTGCTGCCATCGAAGCTAATCTTTGCGACATTCCTGTGGTAATGCCATTGGTTGGAATTTACCGCGATTTTACGGTCGATGAACGAGCCAAAGTGGGAATTTTTGGCGATGATTTAGCTGCATCAGTTATGGAAGTGGCCAGATGCCAATTCTCCCCCCGGGCGCAAATTCTAGAAAAAGATCTTACCGTTCAGGCATCTATGAAGAAATGGCACATGCTGATCGAACGTATCGTGAGAGATATAAATTGTGAAACCGTGCGGACTCACTCTGATCTTAAGCGCCATCATGGTTGAAAATTTTCCGCACCTTATGAATCCACCTTTAGCTGCCCCTCCTGAAAATTGGCACGAGAATTTTATTGTGCATCTCGCCAGCCTAATTCAGCCAAAAGTTTACGTTGAGCTGGGTTTATATCAATGTGAACTGTTCAACCGTATCATCCCCTTTGCCGGGCGGTTGATTGGGGTAGACATCGACCCCAAAGCGGGAACTTATATGCAGAAAACGAATAAAACAGAATTTGTTCATTCACGGTCGGACACTTACGCTGACATAGCAGCAAAAAATGGTTTGAAAATTGATCTTCTTTTTATTGACGCGGATCATTCCTATGAAAGCGTGCTTGATGATTTTACTAGATATCTACCCTTGATGAATGAACAAGCAGTGATTTTGTTGCACGACGGGTTTCCCAGGAACAAGAAATATACGGATCCCGGCTATTGTGGGAATGGATACAGGGCCATTCAGGAACTAACCGAAAATCAGAAGGGTTATGAAATGATGACCATTCCCATTCACCCGGGCTTGACCTTGGCGCGCAAACGAGCGACGCATTTGCCCTGGTCCGAATAACTCTAAACCGTTCAATCAGCAATGCGGATTGGCTTGAAGAATATCATCTTCCTTACAGCGCAGGTGCGTTTCTAGTGCATCCGGTGGTAACGGCGAATTGACATCGCTATATATAATATAGCGACCTGTGGCTTTATGTGCGCCTGCAGCCAATGCGGCATGATAGCCCGCATTGGGTTGAACGTAATATTTGAGGCGAGGATTCGCCGCGACCTTGGCTAGTATCGGATCGGGATTTATTACCGCACCATCGTTAATCAGAATCAGTTCAAGATTTGCATGCGTTTGTGCCAGAACAGCATCAATAGCCAATAAAATCATTTTCAGGTTGTCAAAGAAAGGCATTACCACGCTAATTTTGGTTTCGGTCAACCGCCTATCCGCCAAGCGTTTAGCAAAATCCGCAGCGCCGGCATATTCGGTTTTGGAAAGATGGAGGCCCACCCGGCGTAGAAGCAGATAAGGTGTTTTCTCCATCCGCATCATTTCAGCATCGGTCAGGTCGGACAGGAACATCGACCATAGGTGATCGCATTCTTTTATCCGAGGTGCGGTGATTTCTTGTTGACGTGAATTTTGCTCCGGGTGCAGCCTCGAAAGAACAACGGAGTGATTGCAAAAATGTATAGGCGCCACCCGCATAAGTTTAAAAAAGAAGTCATAGTCCTGCGTATGCCGCAAAGCTTCGTCAAAATATCCTATCGTGCGAAAATAGACGGCAGGAATAAGCAATGTACATCCGTGAATTAACGAACGAAGAAGTGCATACAGAGGCACGTTGCGTTTTTCGATAGGGATAAATTTCGCTAAATCCATGGGAAACACCAAATCACCCTTGGCGTTTATGACGTCGTAGCTACTGTAGATCACCGTGTTTTTGTCCTCCAGTCTTTGAAGTTCATCCATCTGGATCTGGATTTTATCAGGCCTGTAAACGTCATCGTGACTGAGCCACGAAAAATAATCGCCGCGCATCTGGGTTATGCCAAGATTGAGGGCGGAAGCGACGCCTCCATTGGGTTTTTGAAAAAAACGGATTTTATCGCCATATTTCGCTATTAAAGCGGCCGATGAATCTGTCGATCCGTCATCGACAACAATTACTTCTGTATTTTCATATGTCTGCGCCAGCGCACTATCGATAGCCTGACAGAGATATTTCTCGCCATTATAGATGGGGATGACGATGGATACTTTGGGGGAATTATGGGTTGACATGGGGGCGATTCCAAGATCTTTTTTTCGTTACCAGCTCTGCTGACATACTAGTGAGGTGTCAATGACCTTATTTAACCTCTGCTTGGGGATTCTTGCCTAGCAGAAAATTGGGTGTGGGAGCGATATTCAATTTCCTCATCATAGGTAGCTGCCAACTCTTTGCTGAAGATATCGATGTTGTAGGCTTGTTTTGCAAACTGAATGCGTGCTTCGCTAGTATTCTTGTAAAGTCCAACATTCAGACAGGCCATTTGCAAAGCATTTTGCAGGGCTTCGACTGTATGTTCAACTGCAATCCCATGGACTGGAGCATGAACCAAATGCGCCAGGGATGTTCCATGCGTGACGATAGGGCAAGCTCCTGAGATCATGGCCTCAATTGCCATTAAACCAAAAGTCTCTGCCCTTGAGGGCATAAGAAAAAAGTCCATAGCGCGATAATACATTTGCATGGAATCGTCACCTACCCATCCTGGTTCGATAACGGGAATTTTATTTTCGAAAGAGGGGCACATGCCTTTGTCTTCAAATGCGATAAAGGCCAGAGGCAAGTGAGGGTAACTGCGATGCAGCCCCTCGAGCGCCTGAATGAGAAGTTCAAAACCTTTATACTCGGAATTGACCGCTCGAAACCCCAGGACAATATGGTTGAGAGATAGGCCTAAACGACTTCTGGCTTCCTCAGTTGTACACTGCGTGGAAAATTCAACACCAAAAGGTATGGTTTTAACACGCAAGGTAGGTCCGTATAGCGAGCGCTCCACCACATCACGCATCCATGGCGAGGCGACGATTACCAACGGATCGATTTCTCTAACAGCGGCGACTTTTTCCAGCAGATTTTTATGGGATCTGTCGCGCTTGATTGCAAAATTTCTTTTTAGGTCAGGGCAAGTTAAACAACCCGTCTGAAATCGGTCGCATTCAATCGGATGTAGGCAGTGTCCCGTAACCATATATGGATCATGCCAGGTCCAAACGACCGCTTTGTCACGGGCCAAAAGTTTCCAATCACGCAAGGACAGCCACTTTTCGTGCATGATGTGAAAGTGTAAGACATCCGCCGCCTGGTAATCGGGTAGCGACGTAATCGTTTCGGCATTTTGAAAATAGCCATTAATATTACCTTGAGCACGTGCTACCTCTCCTCGCACGCGATTGCTCAGGCGGCGCAGGAGACCATTTTTTGTTGAAAGAGACAGATCGGGGCTAATTGAAGAGTGCCATGCGCAATTTGTGGAATGCCATGAATGCTGGGCAAGACGAGGCGCCAAATCAAGATTTGTAAATCGCCTGCCTATAGCGTCCCGTTTGGAAATGTTAAGAACACGTTTCATTCACATATTTCTATGACAAATCATTACGAATAGGCTCGCGTTCTGTTACCGCGCTTATCTTTGAGATTGCGCCTTTTCCATAGGGCGCTGTGGGGCGCGTTTTCAGAAACATGTTCTGGCGGACGCGGTTCTTTGGTGTAGTAGTAGAGCAACAGGGAGCGACGCGGTATGTCGATGGGAAAATTAATCGGGTCCGGCAATCCATGAAAACTGTAATCGTGCGAGTCAAAAACTACCAACCTATTAAAAAGTGGCGCAATTTTTTTGACGCATACTTCGCCTGTTTTGTCATAAACACCAAATTCACCACCCCAATCCGGTAACCATCCCGGAGTTAGGTAGATTATAGCATTCAGGCGACGATTTAGGCCGCTGCTATCATGATAGTTGCCATCAACATGAACATCCAGCATACCGCCCCGCTTGGTTATATTGAGGCCTCCGCCCGAAAAGTAGGGATCTGGAACGAGTTTTTGAATACCGATCAGCTGCGTCATCGCCTGCAGAAAATGGGCGCCATTTAAAATACGTACCGCATCGATCATACCGTCTGGAATATCGAACTCGGACTTCCATGTGCTGCGCTGCTTAATCTCGATATCTTTGTCGTTTGCGATGTCCCATCCCGGCGCTTCGGGTGATGGAAAAGAGTTAAGGCATGATTGTGCCATATCTGCGGGCAAAAAATCATCAATGACACAATGCCTATATGGCGTGGTGAAATAATTGACTTCAGGAAGTGCTCCCTTTAACTTCGAAGCGCAGCTTTCAGACGCAAGTTTGAGCTCCTGCTGGGTTAAACGTTGCATGTTGATGGTCCTTAGCCGGAAGCTGAGATTTTAGAAATCAAAGAATAGCCCGCCGCATATTTTTAAGCCTACAACATACAAAAACAGCGTAGGATCAGCAAGGTGAAGCTATATCATTGTACACATATTGACAAGCGAGATCCCTGCTCGTTTCCAACTAGACAGGGCAAAGGCCGACACTGTAAAATGCTAGGTAGGACGGTAATGAAGCATCATAAACAATTTCAGAATTGGTTAATTAGACAATGAAGATACTCGTTCTCGGGGCAACGGGAATGCTAGGCTGCGCCATGATGCGAGTGTTGTCTGGCGATCACAATCTTGATGTCTATGGCACCGTGAGACAAGAAAGTGCGCGGCAGTTTTTTTTGGATTTGCCGTCGGATCACCTGCTTTCCGGTATCGATGTTACCTGTGAAGACAGCCTGACCAAAGTTTTTGCCGATATACATCCTACCGTAGTCATTAATTGCGTCGGTTTAATTAAGCAGTTGCCTGAGGCCAAAAATCCGCTTAGCGCACTGCTTCTTAACAGTGTTTTGCCCCATCGTCTGGCGGCCTTATGTCGCGTTGCTCAGGCGCGTCTTATCCACATTAGTACTGATTGCGTTTTTTCCGGTAGCAAGGGGAATTACGGCGAAGAATCTGTTCCTGATGCCAACGATCTCTATGGCCGATCAAAATTATTGGGAGAAGTTGAATATTCCCATACGATTACGTTGCGAACTTCGATTATTGGTCCCGAACTGGGCGGCGGTCGACACGGCCTAGTCAGCTGGTTTCTGGGCGAACAAAATGCGGTCAAAGGATATCGCCGTGCGATTTTCTCCGGCCTACCCACCGTAGAGCTTGCGCATATTATTCGTGATTATGTCTTGCCGAGAGAGGAGTTGAGCGGTCTTTATCACGTAGCCTCTACACCGATTAACAAATACGATCTGTTAAGTTTAATTGCAAAAACTTACGGCAAGGAAATCAATATTATACCCGATGATACGGTGATGATCGACCGCTCACTCGATGCTGCGCGTTTCCAGACTGCCACCGGTTATAAGGTGCCGGCATGGCCTGTCTTGATCGAACGCATGTACAGCTTCAACCCAACAAAAAATGGATGAGACATGTTCGCTGATAAAACGCTCATGATTACCGGTGGCACCGGATCGTTTGGACATGCCACACTCCATCATTTTTTGAAAACCGACATCAGGGAAATCCGCATCTTCAGCCGTGATGAAAAAAAACAGGAAGATATGCGCATCGCTTTTAATAACGAGCGGTTGAAATTTTATATTGGTGATGTGCGCGATATCGATAGCCTGCATCAGGCTATGCGCGGCGTCGACTATGTATTCCATGCAGCAGCTCTAAAACAGGTTCCTTCCTGTGAATTCTATCCGATGGAAGCCTTGCGCACGAATGCGTTGGGCGCCGAAAATGTAATGGAGTCAGCGCTTGCCAACAAGGTCGAACGCGTGGTTTTACTCAGTACTGACAAAGCCGTATATCCCATTAATGCTATGGGTATCACCAAAGCGCTAGCCGAAAAATTGATAGTGGCTAAATCACGTACTATTAAATCCGGCGGCACCATTTTTTGCGCCACCCGCTATGGAAACGTGATGGCATCGCGCGGTTCAGTTATCCCCCTATTCATTGAACAGTTGAAAAAGGGCATTCCCTTGACGATCACGAACCCCGGCATGACGCGTTTCCTGATGTCGCTGCAGGATTCAGTCGATCTCGTGGAATATGCTTTTACGCATGGGAAACAGGGAGACATTTTTGTGCAGAAAGCCCCCGCTGCTACCATAGAGATCCTGGCGCAGGCCTTAAAAGATTTGCTGAAGAAAAAGAACGACGTACGCACTATCGGTATGCGCCACGGTGAAAAGACCTATGAAACGCTTGTCTCATGGGAAGAAATGGCGCGGGCCGTTGATCTGGGCCACTATTATTGTATCCCCAGTGATAATCGCGATTTAAACTATGACAAATATTTTATTGAAGGAAATGATAAGGTCGATAAGGTTGAAGATTATACCTCTCACAACACCAAGCGCCTCAGTCTGGATGAAGTAAAAGAATTGCTTTTAACCGTCGATTATGTGCGTGAACAAATGGCGGAGATACTCCATGCTTAAAGTGATGACAATTCTCGGCACGCGTCCAGAATTTATCAAGATGTCACGCGTAATTGCGGCGTTTGACCAGCATACGACCAACCTCATTGTCCATACCGGACAAAATTACGATTACGAACTTAATCAGATTTTCTTCGATGACCTCGGTATCCGTAAACCCGACTTTTTTTTGGAGGCAGTAGGAGCTAATGCCGCGCAAACCATTGGAAGGGTGATCGAAAAAGTCGACGCCGTGATGGAGAAGACTAAGCCTGAAGCTGTTCTCATTTACGGTGACACCAATTCCAGCATGGCTGTTATTGCAGCTAAACGCCGCAAAATACCCGTTTTTCATATGGAGGCGGGGAATCGCTGCTTTGACCCCCATGTGCCCGAAGAGCTTAATCGTAAGGTCATCGATCATCTCAGCGATATCAATCTTACGCTTACTGAACAAGCGCGTCATAACCTGATTCAAGAAGGGTTGCCTGCGGAACGCATTATAAAAACCGGTTCGCATATGGGTGAAGTTCTGAAATATTATGCGACACAGATTGCGCAATCATCTGTTTTGACTAAACTGGGATTGGACGTACGCGGCTATTTTCTTGTTAGTGCGCACCGTGAAGAAAATGTCGACGATGCAAAGAATTTGGGTGATCTACTCCAGACCCTTTCAGCATTGGTTAAAACGTATAACAAACCAATCATCGTCTCTACGCATCCCCGAACCCAAGAACGTCTGAAGACTATCGGTGTTGATCAGCTTGACAAGCGTATACGCTTCCTGAAGCCTTTCGGCTTTTTCGATTATGTGAAATTGCAGATGGAAGCTCTTTGTGTTTTATCCGATAGCGGCACAATTACAGAAGAATCATCTTTATTGAACCTGTGCGCAGTGAATATTCGCAACACCCATGAACATCCCGAAGGCAATGATGCCGGTACGCTGATTATGGCTGGACTGAAAGCCGAGCGCGTTGTGGAAGCCGTGCGTATTACATTGGCGCAGCAATCAACGTTCGTTCCTGACCCAATAAGGGATTACGGATCACTCGAAGTTTCAGGCAAAATTCTCAGATGTGTTTTAAGCTATGTCGATTACGTTAACCGTTACGTATGGCGTAAGACTGGGATATGAGGATGGAAATATAGATTAAGTTAATTGATTGCGAATACGCTCGGCTTCCAGACCGATCAGTCTGATATAAGTTGTATAATCCGTAAGCCCGCTTTCTGACAGAACTTTATTGGCAGTCTGAATATAATCAAAGTCGCCATCTTCTGCGCGCCTTAGGGTGGAGGCAACAACGTCCTCAAGATCATCCTGCCATTCAAAACCTATATATGTATCTAGGTTACCAAATAGGGCATCCGATTTTACTGTGCGATCCGTAAGTGTAAACGCGCCGGTAATCAACCCACCCCAAACGCGTTCATGAAACCCATCACGCCATAACGGGTTGCAGTTGGCCACGATCTTGGACTCCCATATTAGCGACCAGCATTCCGGACTGGGCACGGGTGGAATAAAATTCGCCCGGTGAGACTCAGTGTGCAGATACTCCCATCCGCGCCCCACAATCAACGCCGGGTGCGGCAAAAGGGCGCGAACTAATTTGTCGCTACGCCAACCACGAATGAAAGCATCGACTTCCTGAATAGCTCCCATAAAAAGATCAAGATCGCCAGGAGTAAGCCCATTTTCCAAAAACAGATTTTGTGCCATATCGGCTAAATCTATATTACGATTTTGTATTGCCAGCTCGGCGAGCGTTCGCAAAACTTTTTGCAAAGGCATGGGATGTCTCTGCCAATCTTTAACCCAATCCGTAGGAGATTGCGCAGTTTTGGCAAAAATAATCGCATGTTTGCGAAACTTCATGGGACGATCCCACGGAACCGGCATGATTTCATTGGGTGCGGGCAAAAGTATCGCACCGCTTAGACTTGCCGGGAGATGCTTCTGCCGGGCTTCCAGGTGATCACGTACATGGTAGCAATGAAAAACATAGGCACTATTGACCAAATGCTGTCTATAATTGTAACAGGGGTGATCGTGCCAAAGCGCCGCGAAAGGGACACGTGCCGCTGTCCACAGATTAACACCATCACTCACTTGAAGCTGACTGCCAACACCAGCAAAACCATAGGCAAAGGCTACGCGATCTTCTTTTAAAGTCTTTAAAAGGTCATTTGTCCCGTCTTCACGGCACAGATCGATGATGCGGTGGCGGTAATGATTGTCGAATCCCTTACTCAACATGGCCGAGGCACCTTGGAGTGCCTGATTTTCATTCTGCGCGATTAGCCCAATGACAAGCGGAAGATCGGTATTGGAAGACATGGTGCCGTTTTTACAGTGAGGGGTTGCCGTCGGGTGGGAAGATAATCGCTCTCAATTTTCTGGGAAGAGCGGAAAAGTAGGGTTTTAGATTCGCCGCATCATAAGCTGGCTCCATGTCATCGTCACCGGATTCGTATGAATGAATACGACGGCAGAAAAGAATTTCGGGAATGACTTCGAGATTATATCCCTTTAAAACTGCCTGCGTATAAAATTGATAATGCGTTTCTTCGGGCGCCAGACTCTCATCATATCCACCAAGAGCCAAAAAAGTCTCGCGGCGTACGAAGGCGCTGTCGGTTCCATAGATGTTGAGAAATGCCCCTACACTTAGCGCCGGCCCGAGAAAAAGATGAAGCGATTTATCGTGCGGGCAATCAGAAATATCGTTCCTCCACGTTTCAAAACAAGAGGTAAGAATTGCGGCTTTGGTGCGTTCGGCCACCCGTACACAAGTTGATAGATGATGGGGGACGTATACATCACCATTATTCACGATTTGGAAATACTCGCCACGTGCGCGATTAATAGCGTCATTGATAGCTGTGGCTTTGTTCGATGACTTCTCGACGCACGCGTGAACGACTTCGATATTGGGATAATCTTGCGACGAGATGGAAGCGCTTGTCTCCGCATCAACACTGGATGCTTCAGAACAAACGAGGATTACACTCACAAGCGGGGAGGCTTTTTTAGGAAAAGGCGCGGGAGATAGTGAGTTCAAGCGTGCATGACAATTATGCCAATCGATCCATCTTTTCCGATTATCTTCAAAAGCAATGGAAGGATGCGCAGCCTTCTGCCCACCATACAAAGCCTGTTCGATCCGCTTGGCCAAAACCGCCGCCTGAATAGGGTAAAAGCAAACACGATCAATATCTTCGGCGGCGATCAGTTCGGGGATGCCCCCGACACGACTTGCCAGAAACGGTATCTCGGCGCCTATGCATTCCATCACGACGTACCCCATAACCTCATCGCGTGAGGGGATCACGGCAAGACAGGAATGTTCATGAAGATAATCGAGCGCTTCTTCGTGCGATTTGTCGGTAATAATCCGAATTGGACAGGACCACACCGTTGCGCGCCGTTTTACCTCGTCCGCAGTATCGCCACTATAAAGAATTGTGGATGCACCCAGGAATGTCACCGTAATCTTATGCATCAAATCCTGTGGCAAAAGGTCGATGGCATCGCAAAACAATTTGTAGCCTTTACGCGGTTCGATACGACCGAAAAAGACTATTTCTTTAAAGGATACTTCCTGCTCCTGTTTTTCGATTTGTTTTAACGACAGAGCATAGGGTGACTGAATATTTTGCTGCACGTAGGTGCGTTCTGGCAATAGCCATTCTTGCTGCAACATCCATTGTATGGTCGCTTGGCTGGGGCTGATGAGAACGTCCGATAAAGCCGCAACCTGCCGTTCAAGAAAATCTGTCGCCAGGTGACGCACAGCATTGACCTGGTATCCATTAGCCTCGCGACTCCACATGCTCGGACCATGCGTGCCAAGACATAGTAGAGTGTTGCCAAAAGCCAGCCCCTGATGCTTAGCCAAAGCAATAAAATATCCATGACCCGGATATTCTGGATAATGGATAACATCGAACGTCTGACTTTTTAACCATAGATAAATTCGGTAAGGCTGGACCAGCCAGTCAGGTGCCGTGATTGAGATCGCATCAATGTTGGGCAGCAAGACAAATTCGATGGATTTTTGTTTATAATGCTCTGCCCAGTAATCAAGAGTGTGACGCTCGCACTTGCTGGTCACATAAAGAAATGTGACACAATGCCCCTCGGCAGCAAGAGCTTCGCCGAGAAGTGTGTAAGCCGTACCCAGACCATTATTTTGTGTCGGTCCGACGCACTCATGCATAACTATGCATACGCGCAACCTGCTCGTGCTGGGCACGCCTTCAACCGGCAAGGGGGGATATACTATAGCCCCTGTTTGGCCGTTTTTTTCCTCTGGGTACATACGTCACCTGAAAGCATGCCGAGGAATTTAGTTTACAGCTTTCTTATGGCGCACATCAAGGAAGTGTTGTAGCGTGCCAAGGCAATAGTACTATGAACGCAAAGAGGAACGCATGCCTTCCGCCGCACCACAACAATTGGTCGAAGCTATCGCATCTGGCGTGGATATCCATGACCAATCCATTGCAAATCTTGTAAAAGTTACGGAAGATTTTTTACAGACCTCCCAAACCGATAAAGTCGACGCTCACCGCAGGATCGGCCAAGCCATTTTTGCTCGCTCTGCTGAATTGTATACGGGACAAGGCTTACCGGAATATCTGGTGCGTTACACATACCCGGCTTTTCTTAGCGTTCATTTGAATACTCACTGCAATGCCGCCTGCTTTTTTTGCCGCGAAGCAGATTACAAAGGCACGTCACTGGAATTCGATAACCTACACGTTTTGACGAATGCCATTCGACATGCACGCATTGTAGATCTGACAGGATGGGGTGAGCCTTTCCTGTATCCAAAATTTGAAAAAGTCGTTGAGCATGTTCTGCAGATCAATCCTTCGCCGCACATGATTTTCCTGACGACCAATGGCAGTTTACTTTCGCGGTCATGGGGACAGAGGTTAAGCGGAAAAATTCATAAATTGGTTATTTCGGTGAATGCGGGCACAGCTGAAACCTACGACACTCAGATGCGTTACAAGAACGCGGCGTTCACTTTTGATAATTTGCTCGAGAATTTGCGTGAATTCCTGCCTATGCTAAATGATGAGGATCGCCGCGGCATCGATCTACATATGGTGGCGAATACAGGAAATTTTCGTGAGGCAAGTGATCTTGTCAAGATCGCGGCGGATTTCAAGATACCATTGGTCAGTATTGGCCATTATATTTGCGCGCAGCCGCAGCATATGGATAAGGTACTGTGGAATGTGAAACAGGAATATAACGACGAACTGAGCCGCGCCCGCAAGCTTGGAGCGACTTTAGGTGTGCAAGTGCACGGACGAAAATTCTTTATGGATGAGAAGGAAGTCAACGGAGCCGATAAATGTGTAGCTCCATTCGAATCCATTTTCATCGAAACCACAGGCAAAACGACGCCCTGCTGTTTTATGGGGAACGAACGGTTCGGGCATATTTATGAGGATGGGTTTGAAGCTGTATGGTTTTCAGAAATTATGAACAAGCTCCGACATAAGCGTGACTTGCCGCCTTGCAAGGTTTGTACCGTCTTTTCTCCGTTTGACCTAAAGACAACGCATATATCTGCTTCATTATTGACGAAAAAATCCCCTGAAATCGCCGTCCTCTAAATACGTTCTAAAGATTGCGCGTGGAGACGTATTAACAAGGGGTCTACTATGGGCAAGCCGAGTTTCTCGCCTCATATCACCGCAAATTATTCGGTATTTTCTCTTGGTGAAACGAGAGAATATTCAAATCCGCAACTAAATCATCTGGCGACAGCGCAGCTTTGAGCCCCTCAGTCTCCGAGATCGCAAAATGGAGATAACCAAGTTCGGAAAGGTATGAAAAAGATTCGGTGCTGTTCCGGTTTCCGGAGAGCTTGTCTATAATTCTCGAAAATTCCCATAAAATAGTCGGCTTGAATTGAATGATGGAGTGTCGCCCTCCTGCCAAAACAATATTTTCGCACCCTTCAACGTCAATTTTTATAAAATCTAATCGTTGGAGTGAGAGGCTCGAAACTTCTTTATCTAGAGTGCTGACATTTACCGTAACGCGATCGACGGTATGCAACTGGATATTCAGTAAAGAAGACAGGCCACAATTTTCATTGGCATCGCCGTCGATCGCGCGGCGTATATTGAATAAGGATTCAGTTTTCCCCGGATCGTCTTGCAGGGCGATTTGGTTCAGGAATAAATTTTTTATACTATCGTTAACCGCAAGATTTTCCTGTAATTGCTCAAAAATGACTGGATCTGGTTCATAAGCGTAAACCGCGCCATTCGGAGCGTAGCGCTTGGCGAAAATCAAAGAAAGAAAGCCGGCATTAGCGCCAACATCGAATATTACCGCATCTTTTGCGATTTGGATCACATCTTGGTTGGCGATCCAATCGCCATAAATTCCGTTCTTGATAATGTGCTCATCGAGTGCCGAATGGGGCGTAACATTGTAGGCAATATCGTGCTGCCCCCTCACTACAACCTTCTCTTGCTTTGCATGCAGAAAATGTGATTTCTTCGGGAAGTGTGGTGGCTCCGTTTTTTGGTCAGGCATGGCGAATTATTTCTATATAGTTGGGCAGCATGCTTTGCGATTTTCTTTCATTTAGGGACAGGATCGAGCTCTAAGAAGTAAAGTTGCTAACTTTATGCCGATGCAGTCATGCCTTACAAGCATCAAATACTGATGCAATGGCTTAATATACGGGTCTAAATTTGCTCTTATACATATGTAGCTACTCTTAAACTGTGAGGATATATTCGTTGCATAGCTAGATGTCGAAAATCCGCTTTTAGGGCAAATACGATGAACTTGTCTCCTTATGGTGAATCCCAACTGGCCGAGGCGGAGGAGGCTTTCGCGCTTAAACAAGGATATCCTCTAGGTCACTTAACGAACTTGTGGAACATCCGGCGACGAATGGACGTAAGCGATTTGCCGGATTCTTGTAAATTAGCGGTATGGGTTGTAGCCCCGGTCCTCGCCGGATTTGTCTCGTGGTTGGCGGCAGAAATAAAAGAGTCTTGCATGCTGCCGCTTGGTGTTATGCGCGAAGGAAGGTATCTGCTTCGTTTGCTCTCTTGTTTGCATGGTGTTCAGGGGCGCGAGATTGCCGTCAATCGCAATCTTAGCCTTCTTGCCGCCTATGCTGCGGATGATGACGAAGCCTTGGTCAATTGGTTGGTACGCACACGCATCAAACCTTTAACTGGGGGAGATCTGGCAAAGTTTTCGCTATCCACCAAGGGGGATGTTCCTGTGGATGGGATCATCGATCTTGATTTGGCGCGGACTCTGGTTGCGAAATGGGGAAGGCAAGGTGAAGAATCTCCCCTTTGGTATGCGGCCAAAACCGCGCGCGACGGGCTGACACTACATTGGAAGCGCACGACAGAAGATGCGCCGAACAAAGGTTTTGTCATGCTGGACTTCGCCAGCGCTGGAAATATTCAACGTTCCCTGCAAACGGTTTTGGAAGGAGAAAATTATCCACCTGTTTTACGTGGCTTAAATTTTGCTACGACGCAGGGCGTCATATGGGCACAACAGAAAGGTTGCGAGATTCGTGGATTTCTCTCTGACGCTGGCCAGCCAAGCTGGATTGGCGACGCTTATAGACGCACACCTGAATTGATCGAGATTTTTGCCGGTTGTGACTTGGGCCCACTTCAATCTTATGGTTCCGATGGACAACCACAATGGAGCGATAGTCCTCTCGACAAAAATCGACAACGTACTCTGTCGGATTGGCAGGAACATATTCTTGCAGCCGCACGCATATACCACGACGCCATGTCGTCGGCGCTGACCGCAGATTTGTGCCGATGCCTTTGGGGACGCTTGTTGCTACAACCTTTGGCAAACGAGGTATTGGCTTTATGTGATTGGCCCCTTGATTTTGGCGTGGATGGAGAAACGCCTCGCCTTCTGGCCCCTTCCCTTGCCGGTCTCCCACAAGCGTGGTCAAAAATTCAAACAGCATGGCCTGCGGCCAGTTTGTTGCGCCAGAATATTTCTTAATCCCTATAATCTAATAAACACAGAGCTCCATTCGGATCGAAACAGCGAACATTCGACAATTGCGCTGCGTTGTGGCGTTCGGCGAAACTGTCGTCGATAAAAACCGCGTTTGCCGCCGTAAGATAGTGCGCTTTTGGCATCGTGTCGTCTAAAATATGCACAAGATGATCGAACAGATTGGTCAAATGATAGCGTTTTAAAGTTTCCATCAAATTGCCTTTATGGCGGGTCACACAATGCACAGGGATTTTTTGATTGCGGCACTGGAAAATCAGTCCAACCAACCTGGTATTTACCCGACCACGAATGAGGAGGGTATCATCAAGATCAATATAGAGGGCGCCAATAGGCTTGTCATAGAGAAAGCGAACGTCGAGGCTACGCCCAAGTGTTATTTTTGAAGAGAAACTGTCAATAGCCGCTAGAGGTGCTCCCGCCGCCTGATAAAGGCTAAGAAGTGGGAAATTAATTCCCGTCACCCGGTGGAACGACATGCTGCCCGCCACGCGAGGGCTGATCTCGAGCAGTTTTAAATTATGGTCGGCATCCTCCTTCATTTGAAAAAACCAGGCACCATTTAGATTTAATTTCTGCACAATACATTCCGCCCACTGACGAGCTTCCGGACGATCGGCGGGGCTACAAAGTGTCGCAATTCCCGTGCGCGTACTGATGCGTTCGCGCGCCTTGGCGAATAAAATTTTTCCACTATTGCTAAAACAATCGACCGTATATTCCCGAAAGGGTAAGTACTCCATAACAATAAGGTCAGGTTCGGCATCGGTGGCGGTTTTTAAAGCCGAGGTATCGGCAATAAGCCGGGCGCGTTGGCTGCCCTGCCCGCAATCAGGTTTAACGAACACCGGAAAAAGAAGATCGCCAGAATTGGGGTTCATAAGGCGTGGAACCGGGACGCAATCTTTTAGAAATTCATAAGTCTTCTTCTTAGAGCGACATATCGCGGCGACCTCGTATGATGATGTTATAACGGTAGCTGCTAATTGGTCGGCGTGCTGAACCAACCATAAAGCAACATCATCATGCGCCGGAAAAATGGCGTCAATATTGTGCTCAGCGATCAGTTTTTGTAGCTGTTGCAGGCATTCTGCCTGATCAATGAAGGGTAGATCATGTAACCGCGCAAAATAATACTGGGCGGTAGTAGGGCCGGAACGGTTGGCACCATGTAAGATGACTTCTTTAAGGTTGCTAAGCGAACGGTGTATTTCCAGCCCGATTTCACTCGCAGCCGGAAAAACCAGCACATTCCAAGGAGGGGATTTCTTGAGGACCATAGAGTTAGTTATACATATTTAGTGAGCCGCCGGAAGAGAAAGAAGTGCTTAACTAAGAACGCTTACCGCATCAATTGCCAGCATGGTCGTGCGACGGTCTTTTATGCAAACTACCACAAAAGCTCTAAAAAAATCGCCAAACAAGCCACAGGTTTCCGCAAACGATCATTGCAAAAATCAGGTATGCGATGGTTTGAATACGGCGGGAAGTCGCAAATTCGCCCATGAGTTTTTTGTCCGCCGTTTGGCGTATCAAAGGATAGATGGCAAATGGCAGCTGCAGGCATAGTATAATTTGGCTGAGCACCAGCAGTTTTCCAATACTGTGGTCGCCCAGCATCCAGATGCCAAGTAAGGCAGGAATGAGGGCAAGACTGCGGGTAATAAGACGCCTCTGCCAACAGGGTATTTTGAGGTCAATAAATCCTTCCATAATCACCTGCCCGGCAATGGTCCCGGTAAAAGTGGAACTTTGTCCGGATGCCAGCAAGGCGATGCCAAACAGTGGCGCGGCCAACGCTGATCCCAGAAGAGGATTCAGGAGATTATAGGCATCGCCGATATCGGCAACGACCTGGCCTGTAGAATGGAATGCGCCTGCCGCCAGCATCAGAATGGCGCAGTTAATCAGCATCGCAAAAAATAGCGATGTCACAGTATCCAAGGTCGAAAAGCGGATGGCCTGGCGTTTACTAATATTATCGGCGCTGACAATGCGCGTCTGAATAATCGAGGAATGAAGATAAAGATTATGCGGCATTACCGTGGCGCCGATAATACCAACAGCCAAAGGTACGGCGTAAGGCTGGCTCAGTTTACTAAATGAAGGCACGAAACCTGCGAAAACATCCGGCCAGAAAGGTTTGATAAGGGCCAGTTCAACAATAAAACAGGCGCCGACTGTTATTACGAGGCCGAGAATAATGGCTTCCACAGTGCGAAAATTTCGGCCCTGCAGGCCCAATACAATGAATGTATCCAGAATGGTCAGAACGATGCCGAATAGCAAAGGTACGCCTAGCAACAAATGAAAAGCTAATGCACCACCGAGAACCTCAGCAAGGTCGCAGGCGATGATTGAAACCTCCGCCATCAGCCACAAAAATATCGAGGCGGTTTTGCTGTTGCGCTCTCGGGTCAGGCGCGCAAGATCTTTACCCGTAACAACACCAAGCCGCATACTGAGCGATTGTAGTAGAATCGCCGCGAAGCTGGAAAAAGCGACAATAAAGATAAGGTCATAACCAAAGCGGGAACCGGCTTCGATATCCGTCGCCCAATTGCCGGGGTCCATATAGCCGACTGCGACCAGAAAACCCGGCCCCATAAAGCGCAGTAATTTGCTGCCCAGACCATCTGAAGCCTTAAAGGAAATGGAGCCCTTAATTTCTGACGGGCAGAAAGGCGGCGTAGCTGTTTTGGGCAAATTCAACAAAGGATCACCATAAAAACCATGCCTATGGATTAAAGGAAGGACGGATTGACTTCAAGCTGCAAGCCGTTAATCCATATAGGTTCATTATCCCCTGTTCCCTATTTATTGGGAACTTATGCAACCGTACGAGGATGCTTTGTCCCGCTCGCTCCATATCACTCTTTTCCTGTCCCTAGCATCGATCGTTTTTGGTGTCTGGCATTTCTATATCTTCTCTCGCCTCAGCGATTATTTCGAATTAAATAGCCATAGCCGCAGATATCTGGCGATTGGATTAGGTGCCCTTCTCATTATCCTGATGGCTGCCATGCCATTGGGGCGCATATTGCCGCGCGAAACAGCATCCCCTTTTGTATGGGTGGCTTTTACTTGGCTCGGCATTGCGATGATCCTTGGGCTTACACTACTCGGCTGTGATATTGCCAAAATTGTTATGTCCCTTGCAGTAAGTGAACCTAGCCCCGAAAGACGGCTATTTTTACAAAAGGGGTTGGGGCTAACGGCCTTGGGATCAGCCGCGCTCGTATCGGCGGCATCTTTATGGAATGGGCTGCGTCCTGTTCAGGTCAAGCGCGTTGATGTGCATCTGGCCAAGTTGCCACCTGCGCGTGGCGGTTTTCGCATCGCGCAGATTACCGATCTTCATATCGGCCCCATGATAAACGGCGAGTGGCTGAAACATGTGGTTGAGCGGACGAATGCCCTTAATCCAGATATCATCGCTATTACCGGTGATTTGGTAGATGGCTCCGTAGCAGATCTTAGTCCGCATGTAGAACCTCTACGTGCATTGCAGGCGAAACACGGCGTATTTTTTATCACCGGCAACCACGAATATTACTCAGGCGTTGATGAATGGATCGAACATATCGAAAGCCTCGGTATCCGCGTTTTACGCAATGAGCGGGTGACAATCCAGAACGACGATAATGACAGCCTGATAGAGCTTGCGGGGGTTGATGATTGGGCCAGCGCTAGTTTCCCCGGCCATGGCCCAGACCTGCCAAAAGCATTGGAAGGCAGGAATACGGAAATCCCGACCGTCCTTCTTGCGCATCAGCCAGCCGCCATACGCGAAGCTGCGACACTTGGAGTTGACCTGCAACTGTCAGGACATACGCATGGTGGTCAGATATGGCCATGGAATTACTTTGTTTATATCCAGCAACCTTATGTTAGCGGGTTGCATCGATACCCCAACAGCAATAGTCAGATCTATGTCAGTGAGGGAACTGGCTTCTGGGGGCCGCCGATGCGGCTTGGAACATCCGCCGAAATTACAGAAATTGTTCTGATGCCTGTAATAACTTAACAAAGGAGAAAACCATGACGCCACTTTATACCGCCCATGCCATAGCCGTAGCAGGCCGTAATGGCCACGCCGAAACATCCGACGGCCTTATCAAACTGGATCTGTCGATGCCAAAGGAAATGGGCGGCCCCGGCAAACCGAATGCCACCAATCCTGAACAACTATTTGCCTTAGGTTACGCAGCCTGCTTTGGCAGTGCCGTTGCCTTCGTTGCCGGACAACAGAAGAAGCAGATCGGTGAAGTAAGCGTGACGTCACATGTAACTATCGGTAAGGATGACGGCGGCTTTCGTCTGGCTGTGACGTTGGAAGTATCGATTGGTGGCGTTCAGGCAGCGGAAACGCAGGCCCTGATAGAAGCGGCACATCAGGTATGCCCCTACTCCAAGGCTACGCGCGGCAATATCGATGTGACGTTAAAAGCGTTGGGATAAGCCGATATAAGGCTGGACATCATTAGCGGCTTTATTCAATCCAACATTAACTCCCGCATCCAGTTGAATATCACTTCTTATCAACCACCCGAATCCAAGATCTCCCGTATATTGGGTTCGCGCGTCTTTGTCGGTATTCACATCACTCCAAAATTCGGCATAGCCAGACAGACTATTTGTAATGGGATGACTGACATTGACTAAATTTTGATAGTTGATATGGGTGCCATCAAGAGCCGCATTTTGAAGAAAATCAACTTGAGTCATCAAAAGCAAAGTCCAATCCTGTGGCAAGGTAATGGATAAAGGTGCATAGCCGCCACCTTCCCAATGATTATTGCCAATGTTTCGCGATGCCGTCGGCGCCTTAGCATAGGGTGCGATGGCCAGAGCATAATCACCTCCATCATTACCGAGCAAGTTAAACTTGATCCGCGTAAAAACATCGCCGAAACCAAAGCTGGAAGTTTTTGTGCCCGTGACGCGATTGCTTGAATGGTTGATATTTATTGGCGCCAAAGCAAGTTCTAAGTCCGTGTTTCTCGTCAGACCCATCTTCAGGACGGGGTCGGTAATCAATAAGTTCGAGACTGTAGTCTGGGATGTGTTGTTATGGTCATATATCCAATTGGCAATATCGGCTTCATATTGGAAATGGCCGGCATCAACCGTATAGGGTGAATTTGCTTTTGTTGGTCTGTCCGTTGAAAAGCTACGCATTTCGCTTTCTGGTACAGGATTGAATAAATTATACTGGGATTTGTCTTCGGCTCGAACATTTGCCGCGAAAGCTAATGCCGTGCATATCCCAGCAAACAAAAAGGTGTAGAGTTGTTTCTGCATAGCATATCCCTGAAAATAAGCTGTGAAGCCCAAACAAAGTTATTGCTTTTATGCGATTGCGACCAGCTGTGCGCGGGCGATAGCAATTTGCTTATCAAGAGCAACTTGCTCGCCTTCCGGCTGCATATGGCCGTGAGGCATGTCTTCAGCAAGGCGCTTGAGGTGTTCCTCAATCTTGACGCGGTCAAGTTCTGATACCGGCGTGGCGCTTTCCGCCAAAACAGTGCAGCGCTCTGCAGTAACTTCAGCAAAGCCGCCAGCGACGAAAATACGCTCGCTGATTGTATTCGAATCTTCGCTGTAGATGTCGATAACGCCGGGGCGGACCGTCGTAATCAGCGGCGCATGGTCGGGCAGAACGCCGTAATCGCCCTCACCGCCCGGAACAGTCACCATGGCAACCGCCTTGCTGACAAGAAGCTTTTCCGGGGAAACGAGTTCGAATTGGAATTGGGCGGTCATTAAGCCGCTTCTTTCTGCATCTTGTTCGCTTTGGCAACGGCTTCTTCGATTGTGCCAACCATGTAGAAGGCTGATTCAGGCAGGCTGTCATATTCGCCGCTGACGATGCCCTTGAAGCCTTTGATCGTATCTTCGATCTTAACGAACACGCCCGGTGAACCGGTGAAGACTTCGGCAACATGGAATGGCTGAGATAGGAAGCGCTGGATCTTACGCGCGCGCGCGACGATCTGACGGTCTTCTTCCGACAGTTCGTCCATACCCAAAATGGCGATAATGTCTTGCAGTGACTTATAGGTCTGCAGGACTTTCTGTACCGAACGGGCAACTTCGTAATGTTCTTCACCGACGACGCGCGGATCGAGAATGCGGCTGGTTGAATCCAACGGATCCACAGCTGGATAAATGCCAAGTTCGGCGATTTGACGCGAGAGAACCGTGGTCGCGTCCAAATGGGCGAAGGATGCGGCAGGTGCCGGGTCGGTAAGATCGTCGGCAGGAACGTAAATAGCCTGCACCGATGTGATCGATCCCTTGTTCGTTGTCGTGATGCGTTCCTGCAGAGCGCCCATATCCGTGGCCAGTGTCGGCTGATAGCCCACGGCTGAAGGAATACGGCCCAGCAGC
>JABDAH010000014.1 GCA_013289265.1 Alphaproteobacteria bacterium | reverse complement strand
CCTGCAGTTCCTTCGGCATATCGCGGTAGGTAATCTTGGGTTCCTTACCGGCGGCGACATAAACGGCTTTGGCGAGATCGGCAAAGCTGCGGGCCTTGCCGGTGCCCAAATTAAACAGGCCATTGACTTGCGGATTCTCCAAAAGCCACATCATGACTTTGACGCAGTCGCCGACCCAGACGAAGTCGCGCAACTGGCCTCCATCCGCGTAATCCGGATGATGCGATTTAAAAAGCTGGAAGGTTTCGCTTTTTGCGGCGAAGGGATAGATTTGCTCCGCCACCGAACGCATGCCACCTTTGTGATATTCGTTAGGGCCGTACACATTGAAAAATTTCAGACCGGCGCATTGCGCAGGGCCGCCTGTGCCGAGTGATTTTTTCCGTGCGATCCAGCGGTCGAACAGATGCTTGCTCCAGCCATAGGCATTCAGCGGCATAAGCTTGGAAAGGCCGCCGATGCTTTCGTCATCCTGAAAACCGCTGGAGCCGTCGCCGTACGTGGCAGCAGAAGACGCATAGATGAATTGTATCTTTGCATCCTTGCACCATTGCCATAATTTGCAGCTAAGGCGAAAATTGGTATCGGCGATCAGGTCAGCGTCCGTTTCCGTTGTTGCGGATATCGCGCCCATATGGAAAATGGCTTTGATGGTGCCTTTATGGGCTTCCAGAAATTCAAACAGCTTTTCGGGGGCAATCAGGGCTTCCAGGTCGCGTTTGGCAATGTTGCGCCATTTATCGCCGGTGCCGAGCCAGTCGCACACGGCAACGCGTTCGCCGCGGGCATCAAGCGCTGCGACCAGATTCGATCCAATAAAACCGGCTCCGCCAGTGACTATAATCATAAAGGCTCCTTCGTCAGCACTAGACATTTTTACATCCGATTTGACAAGTCGGAAGGTAAAAGGCACCTAATCAGGCATTCGAAGCTAATTAACGTTGAGGAACTATGAAGCGAGCACTCGTTTTTCCAGGGCAGGGCAGTCAGGCCGTAGGTATGGGGCAGGCGCTTTCAACCGCTTTTGTTGAGGCCAGAGATGTCTTTCAGGAGGTTGACGAGGCTCTGAGCCAGAACCTTACCAAGCTGATGTTCGAAGGCCCCGCCGAAGACCTGAAACTGACCGAAAACGCCCAGCCAGCCTTAATGGCCGTCAGTTTGGCCGTTATCCGTGTGCTGGACAAACAGGGTAAGTTCCATTTGCCGCAAGCGGCCAAATTCGTCGCCGGGCATAGTCTTGGCGAATATTCGGCGCTTTGCGCTGCGGGCACCTTCAGTCTTTCTGACACGGCTCGGTTGTTAAAGAAACGCGGTCAGGCAATGCAACAGGCTGTGCCTGTGGGTATTGGCGCTATGGCAGCTCTGATCGGTGTTGATATGGATGTCGCCAAGGAAATTGCTGCCGAAGCTGCTCAAGGCGAAGTTTGTGCTGCCGCCAATGATAATGCGCCGGGGCAGGTGGTTATCAGCGGCCATGTCGCCGCCGTCGACCGCGCTATGGCAATTGCCGCTGAACGCGGGTTTAAGCGCAGTGTAAAACTGCCCGTCAGTGCGCCGTTCCATTGCTCCCTGATGCAGCCTGCTGCCGACGTTATGCAAAAAGCCTTGTCGGATGTGGCCCTCAAAGCGCCGGTTGTGCCCGTGGTTGCCAATGTTACGGCGGAAGCCACCAGCAGCGCAGAGGAAATTCGTGATTTGCTCGTGCAGCAGGTCACAGGCTCCGTGCGCTGGCGCGAATCCGTGCTCTATATGAAGGCGCAAGGGGTGGAGCAACTGGTCGAATGCGGTGCCGGTAATGTGCTGGCCGGTCTTACCAAACGCATTGATAAGGAACTTCCGGCACTGTCCTTGCAGACGCCCGAGGATATCGATAGTTTCCTGAAGACAATTTAGGAGTTGCAAACATGTTCAGTCTTTCCGGTAAAAATGCAATCGTTACGGGCGCTTCAGGCGGTCTCGGTAACGCAATCGCCAAGGCGTTGCATGCGCAAGGCGCAAAAGTCGTTCTGTCGGGAACCAAGCTTGAAGCATTGCAGGCTTTGCAGTCTGAGCTTGGCGAGCGCAGCTTTGTATCTGCTGCGAACCTTTCCGATCCTGCAGCTCCGGCAGCCTTGCTGAAGGATGCCGAGGCTCAACTCGGTGGCGGTGTCGATATTCTCATCAATAACGCCGGTCTTACGCGTGATGGCTTGGCCATTCGTATGAAGGACGAAGATTGGGATGCTGTGCTGAATGTAAATCTTGGCGCCGCGTTTCGGTTGAGCCGTGCCGCGTTGAAGGGCATGATGTCGCGCCGCTGGGGCCGCATCATCAATATCACTTCTATCGTCGGCGTTACCGGCAATGGCGGGCAGGCGAATTATGCTGCATCCAAGGCTGGCCTGATTGGTATGAGCAAATCACTGGCGCAGGAAATGGCGCCGCGCAATGTGACCGTCAATTGTATCGCGCCGGGCTTTATTGTGACTGCAATGACTGACGCCCTCACCGAAGATCAGAAGAATAAAATGCTGGGCGCCATCCCGGTTGGTTATCTAGGCGAGCCCAAAGATATCGCCGCCAGCGCCGTATTCCTAGCCTCCGATGAGGCGCGTTACATCACCGGCCAGACCATTCATGTGAATGGCGGCATGGCGATGATTTGAAAGAGAGTTAGAACAAAGGGCGTTTTGCAGCTGAATTAGCGACTAAAGGAGAGGTGGATATGCGTATTGCCAGTGTGCAAATGAATCCTATAGCCGGTGAAGTCGAAAAAAACATCCACACCATGTGTGAACACATCGAAAATGCTGCGGCGGCTGGCAATGATTTGGTCGTATTTCCTGAAATGTCCGATACTGGTTACGATATGCCGACCATTGTGCGAACAGCACGTAATTGGGCGGATAGCACCGTAAGCAAGTTACAGGATACTGCACGGCGGTGTCGTGTAAATGTTGCCGCTGGAGTCAGTGAAAAAGAAGAAACCAATATTTATAATTCTGTTGCGATCATTGGGCGTGACGGTAGTCTCATAGGGAGGCATCGGAAGACACATTTGATTACAGCTGAACCTATGCTGGAACAGAATTATCTTAAAGCTGGCGATGAACTGACCATTGTACAAATTGAAAATGCTCAGTTTGGAATTATGACGTGTTATGAAATTCGTTTTCCAGAAATTGCGCGCACGCTTGCTTTGAAGGGTGCGCAGGTTTTGCTTATTCCAGCGGCGTGGCCGCTTGTGCGCCTACCCCACTGGACAACTTTGGCGTTAGCCCGCGCCATTGAAAACCAAGTCTTTGTTATTGCTGCAAACCGTATAGGAAGTGACGGGGGCGTAATATTTGCAGGAACAACAACGATTGTTGATCCGTATGGAGTTGTGTTGGCGTCGGCATCGCAAATTCATGAAGATGTTGTAGTGGCCAAGTTAAATCTTGAACGTATTAGTGTTGTAAGATCCCAAATTAAAGTTCACCAGGACCGCCGTCCAACCTTATATGAGATGGGCAAATAGTGGCATGGCGATGATCTAGTTACGGATCGAGTTTAACCGTTCGTATGGGGTTTGCTTGGGGAGGACGCCCACTTAAATTTGGCGCCCCAGTCGAATTTCTTATGGGCAGCCAGATCGCGATCAATTTGAGCGTCGACCTTTGCAGTTTGCGCTGGTGACAGGATTTCCGCGCTAATCAGCCGTAAATTATTTTGAGGCCCGAATACTATTCCCACAGAATCTATATTCATTGCGGGTGTTATGCGTTGGAGTCTTACAGCCGTTCCTTTTACACATGCATCACGTAAGACAGCCATGTTATCTGGCCGAAGATTCACGCTGCTAACATCAAGTTCTCTTGCTTTGAATGTGAGGGCGTCTTGTTCCGAGATGATAGTTATTTTATAATTGCTAAATGGGTCGGATGGATCTGTGCGTTTAGGATCTGTCGGTTCGCAACCTATTACTGCAGCGGCCTTATAAATATCAATCCGTTTGATATTAATGTGCTCCAGAGTTCCGTCAATCGTTCCAGCTGTTCCAGCTATAGTTGTCACCCCTAGGATTGCAGCTCCCCAATGTCGGCAAGTAAAACGAGCGGCATCTCCTAATAATTTACCTAGCGAATCCTTGCGCAATGAACCTTTGCGAAATGAACGACTACTCATATGACAATCCCCGTTATTAACAAAGTAAGTAAAGGAATTATAGGGGTAGATGAAATGGTTGCATAAACAATTTTATGGTTAAAGGTTGGATTTTTACGTTACCTATTTAAGCTGGGCCGTCGGCTTTTTGAACTCGAGTGAAGCACCCTGCATGTGCGAAACAGCCTAGTTGCCTGTTTGTGGTGTATGTTTCTAACGCGTCGATATCCTTGGAAGCCGTTGCAACAACGGTAGGATGAAATCCCAATACTGGAAGGTCAGGACCTTTTGTCGCTACATGAAAACCATAGTCAATCGCATGCGGAAATGGCCCGGTCGGAGTTTCTTTTTGACAGGCTAATTTTAAACCCGAGCCGCCCGCATCTTTTCCAGCGCGCTCGAGATTCAGAAGCTGTTCTGAACTGATAATAAAAGTTTTTCTTTTCAATGTTTCGTTGCCGTTAGGCAGGAAACCCGAAATTGCAACGTCCAGTTTGAATGTGTTCCGATCCCCATTTGCTGAAACGCATCCGACCGGTACAACTTCACCGCGGTCATTGGGGACTATGAAGCCATTACCCATAATACAGCCAGTAATAATGCCTGCCGCCATTGTGGCTATTCCCAGCATAGAGAAATCTGCAAGGCTGCCGCTAATTTTTTTTGTATCCATATTGATCTTCATATTAAGGTCCCCATAATTTCTATGCTTGTGCCGCAATATAACAGATAAGGAAATACTTTCATCCTTCATAATATGGTTAACGATTAGGCTTTTGCTGCTCATTACCGTATAAGATTGGTCTTATGAAAGAACGTAACTCCCTCCGTAAGCGCGTGACGCGCTATGCCAAAGTTTCCGGCGCTATGGCAAATGTCGGTGCGCGGGCGGCGGGCAGCAAATATCTGGGCATCACTGCTGACAAACAAAAGCAGGCGGAGCGGCTGCGGCTGGCGCTTGGAGGCCTGAAAGGTCCGCTGATGAAAGTGGCCCAGATCCTTTCGACCATTCCGGATGTCGTGCCCAAAGAATATGCGATGGAGCTGGCGCAGCTGCAGTCGGACGCGCCGAGCATGGGCTGGCCGTTTGTAAAGCGCCGTATGGCGGCGGAGTTGGGCTCTGATTGGGAAAAGAAATTCAAAAATTTTGAACATGAAGCCAGTGCCGCGGCATCGCTGGGGCAGGTGCATAAGGCGTTATCCCCGGACGGTAGGAAGTTAGCTTGTAAACTGCAATACCCTGATATGCTTTCGACCGTTGAAGCGGATTTGCGCCAGCTGAAACTGGTGATGAAGGTTTTCGAATATTATGACCGCGCGGTGTCGACCAAGAAAATTCAGGAAGAAATCGCCGACCGACTGCGTGAGGAACTGGACTACCGGCTGGAAGCCAAGCATATCGACCTTTACCGGTTGATGCTGGCCGATGTTGAGAATGTATATGTGCCGGAGGTGGTCAAAAACCTGTCGACCGACCGGCTGCTGACGATGACATGGCTGGAAGGTGAGAAATTGATGGCAATCGTCGATAAACGCTCCCTGAAAGAGCGCAATGCGATTGCCATGAACATGTTTCGGGCATGGTACACGCCTTTTTATTATTACGGCGTTATCCACGGTGACCCGCATCTGGGGAATTACACGCTTCGCAAGGATAATGGCGTCAATTTACTCGATTTTGGGTGCGTTAGAGTGTTCAAACCGGGGTTGGTGCAGGGGGTAATCACGCTTTACAATGCTTTGGACCAAAAACAACCCGAACTTGCAGTAGAAGCTTATAAGGAGTGGGGTTTTATGAATCCCAGCAAAGCTTTAGTGGAAACTCTTAATATCTGGGCTCAATTCATCTATGCGCCGCTTTTGGAAGACAAAACCCGCCTGATTGAGGAAACCAATACCGGGCTTTATGGCCGGGAGACGGCTAATAAAGTGCATACCGAATTACGCAAGATTGGCGGCGTCGAAGTACCACGCGAGTTTGTTTTTATGGACCGCGCCGCCATTGGCCTCGGCTCAGTATTTCTTCGGCTCAAAGCCGAAATCAACTGGTACCGGATGTTTCAGGAATTGATAGCGGGCTTTGACGTCAAGACGCTGGTGAAAAATCAGGCGAGAGCTTTAAAGGCAGCTGGTTTATCAGCTTCACAGAAATGAAAATCTAGGCCATTATAACGGCTTAGTCCGATTCTTGAACTCCTCGCTTTTGTGTCGCCGATGAAGATAGCCATCCCCAAAGAACGCCGCGCCTATGAAAAACGGGTGGCGGCTACCCCTGATACGGTCAAAAAGTACCGTGCGATGGGTTATGACGTGCTGGTTGAAGCCGGTGCCGGGGCAGAAGCTTCTTACCCGGATGAGCAATATGCGGCTGCAGGGGCGCAGGTGATTGCGGATGCCGCCATGACCCTGCGGGATGCCGATATCGTCCTGAAAGTTCAGCGTCCGATGAATGAGGGTGAAGGCCGCAACGAAATGGGTTTGCTGAAGTCCGGCGCAGTGCTTATCGCGATGCTCAATCCTTATTCGGCACGTGGTGATCTGGAAACCTATGGTCGTATCAACGTCACCGCCATGTCGATGGAGCTGGTGCCGCGCATTACCCGGGCTCAGGCGATGGATGTGCTGTCGAGCCAGTCTAACCTCGCAGGATATAAATCCATTCTGGATGCAGCTGAGCAATTTGGCCGCGCCTTTCCGATGATGATGACGGCGGCGGGCACCGTGCCACCCGCACGTGTTTTGGTTATGGGCGCAGGCGTTGCGGGGTTGCAGGCGATTGCAACCGCAAAACGTCTTGGCGCAATAGTTTCTGCTACCGATGTGCGCCCCGTCGCCAAGGAACAGGTTGAAAGTTTGGGCGCAACTTTTGTCATGGTTGAAAGCGAAGAAACCAAGCAGGCGCAGACGGCTGGTGGCTATGCCAAGGAAATGAGTGAGGATTATAAACGCCAGCAAGCTGCGTTGATCGCTGAAACAATCAAGAAGCAGGATGTGGTCATCTGCACCGCGCTTATTCCCGGCCGAGCCGCACCGCGCCTTGTTACCGAAGATATGCTGCGCAGCATGAAGCCCGGCTCCGTCATTGTGGATTTGGCGGTGGAGCAGGGCGGCAATTGCGCCCTTTCCGAGGCCGGTAAAGTAGTCGAAGCTTTCGGTGTTAAAATTGTCGGGCACCGCAATGTGCCAAGCCGGATTGCGGTGGATGCTTCATCGCTCTACGCCCGTAACCTGCTGAGCTTCGTGACATTGATTTCTGCCAAGGAAGGCGGACAGCTTTCTATTAACTGGGATGATGAGATCGTCCGTGCCATAACCTTGACCCGCAACGGCGGTATCGTGCATCCGCAATTCCAACAACCAACTGCAGCTTAACCCTAGAGGAGCGACCTATGGAAAACTCACCCGAAAATAATCAGCAAAGCATTTCCTGGTGGATCACCAGCCTTGCGATCTCTATCGCTTGCTGCGCTGTCCTGTTTGTCATTTTTGCGGGTTATTTAACTTCGATCAAGAGAGAGATCTCGGCTGAAAATATGCAGCTGGAACAAATGGCCGTGCATCAGGAGACCTTGCTGGTTGAGTTGCGCGCCTTGCAGCATTCGCTGGGTCAACCGACCCCGTCTGCGACAGTTGCGGCACCAACAACAGCTCCGGTAGCGCCTCCGGCCGTTCAGCCCCCTGCGATGCCGACGGTTGAAGAACCTTCTATCACGCCGCCTGCTGTAACTGCTCCTACGGGAACGACAGCACCAACGGTGACAACACCCGCGCCAGTGGCACCAACAGCCATTCCTGAAGTTCCGGCCAAGAAGTAGGAACATCCATGGCGATGAATGACGTTGTAAACGGGCTTGGCAGTTTAGCCGCCGAGCAGGAAAAGCTCGCGGCTTTCGCCAGATCGCTGGCGACGCAAGCACAGGCAATGACCCAGTCGAGTGGTGTGGAGGCTGGACACAGCTTCTTCATCACGGGACTGACGGTTTTTGTGCTGGCCTGTTTCGTTGGGTACTACGTTGTCTGGCGTGTAACACCTGCGCTGCATTCACCGCTGATGGCTGTTACTAACGCGGTGTCTTCCGTCATTATCGTTGGTGCATTGTTGGCGGCAGGCCCCTTGGAGATGACTGAGGCGAAATTGATGGGGCTAGGGGCCGTGACCCTTGCCTCCATCAATATTTTCGGCGGCTTCATCGTTACGCAGCGCATGTTGCAAATGTACAAAAAGAAATCCGACGTCAAACCAGAAAGGCATTGAGCCTCTATGACAAGCTTGGTTTCCCTAGCTTACCTCGTTTCCGGTATTTGCTTTATAATGGCGCTGCGCGGTTTGGCGTCGCCTGTTACGGCGCGGCAAGGCAACATGTTCGGCATCGTCGGCATGACGGTCGCCATTATCACGACTCTTTGTCTGGTCGAGGCTAGCTCACTCTGGTTTATCGCTATAGCGGTCGCTCTGGGTGGCGCTATCGGCGCCGTCGTTGCGCGCAATATCAAAATGACGGCGTTACCGCAATTGGTTGCCGCCTTTCACTCTCTGGTTGGTTTGGCTGCCGTTCTGGTGGCGGGCGCTGCCTTTACTAATCCCGGCGCTTACGGCATTTCGACCGGCGATACGATCCATATCTCCAGCCTTATTGAAATGGGGCTTGGCGTTGCCATTGGTGCGATCACATTCAGCGGCTCCCTCGTCGCTTTCTGCAAGTTGCAGGGGCTGGTATCCGGTAAGCCGCTGGTGTTTAAATTCCAACATCAACTTAATTTGGCGCTCGGTATTCTGGTTCTGTTGCTGGTTGTCTGGCTTATCCTTGGGCAATCGCCTTATGCCTTCTGGAGCATCGTTGCGGTTACCTTCCTGCTCGGCTTTCTTTTGATCCTGCCCATTGGCGGCGCGGATATGCCGGTCGTTATATCGATGCTCAACAGCTATTCCGGCTGGGCGGCGGCTGCTACCGGCTTTACGCTGGAAAATCCGTTGCTGATTATCACTGGCGCTTTGGTCGGTGCTTCAGGCGCTATCCTCAGCTACATCATGTGTAAAGGCATGAACCGGTCGATCTTCAATGTCATTCTCGGTGGTTTTGGCAGTGAGGGCGGTGCAGGCGCAGCTGTTGCAGGCCTGGGCGATCGTTCTGTTAAAATCGGTTCCGCCGAAGATGCCGGGTTCATCCTGAAAAATGCATCAACAGTTGTGATCGTCCCAGGTTACGGTATGGCGGTAGCCCAAGCGCAGCATGCCTTGCGCGAAATGGCGGATCACCTCAAGAAAGCAGGAGTGCAGGTGCGCTATGCCATTCATCCGGTCGCAGGCCGCATGCCCGGCCATATGAATGTGCTGTTGGCCGAAGCCAATGTGCCTTACGACGAAGTAATGGAGCTGGAGGAAATTAACCGCGATTTCGGGCAGACTGATGTTGCTTTTGTTATTGGCGCGAATGACGTCACTAACCCCGCCGCTAAAACCGACCCCAGCTCGCCGATTTTTGGCATGCCCATTCTTGATGTCGAAAAAGCCAAGACGGTTCTGTTCATTAAGCGTTCGATGGCGACAGGTTATGCCGGGGTGGAGAACGAGCTATTCTATCGCCCCAACACAATGATGCTGTTCGGCGATGCCAAAAAGATGTGCGAAGAAATTGTCAAAGCGCTGGAAGCTTAATCTTTTAACCAGGAGTACCCCATGTCCACCCGTAATATTGTACTGATTGTCCTTACCGTTATCGTCGTTTTATTCCTGACAGGTATCAACACGATCCCGACACAAGACCAGAAAGTGCAAGCTGCATGGTCGCAGGTCGAAAATGATTATCAACGCCGTATGGATCTGATCCCTAATCTGGTAGAAACGGTCAAAGGTGCAGCGAATTTTGAGAAATCCACTTTGACGGACGTTATCGAGGCGCGTGCCAATGCGACAAAAGTAACTTTATCAGCGGACCAACTCAGTAACCCTGAAGCGGTCAAGCAGTTCGAACAGGCGCAGGGCACGCTTTCCTCCACCCTGTCGCGTTTGATGATGGTCTCTGAACGTTATCCGGAGTTGAAAGCGAACGCCAGTTTTCTGGCCTTGCAGTCGCAATTGGAAGGAACTGAAAACCGTATCACTGTTTCTCGCCGTGATTTTATCGGAGCCGTACAGGAATATAATACGACGGTCACAACATTCCCGGGCCGTCTGTGGGCGATGATCTACGGCGCCAAGCCAAAACAGAATTTCACCGCCACCGAAGGCGCTGACAAGGCGCCTGTCGTCAAATTCTAACCGGATGCGCAGCTTAAAACTCGGCCTCGTTTTTGTTCTCCTGCTGGTAACGCCTGCTCTGGCGGCCCTGAATTTTCCGGCTTTGACAGGACGTGTCGTTGACGATGCGCATATTCTCTCGCCGGGCACCATTCAGTCATTGGATCAGACACTGGCAGGTTATGAGCAGGCAACGACTAATCAGCTCGTTGTTGTTACGGTGCCTTCCTTACAAGACGTGCCCATTGAAACTTATGGCTACCAATTGGGTCGTGCCTGGGGCATCGGCCAAAAGGGCAAAAATAATGGTGTGCTGCTGATCGTAGCGCCCAAAGAACGCAAGGTGCGCATAGAAGTGGGCTACGGCCTTGAAGCTACTTTTACTGATGCGATCTGTAGTCAAATAATCGACGGTATTATTTTGCCGGATTTCCGGACCGGCAATATGGAGCAGGGGATTATCGACGGTGTTAGTGCTATCACGGGTGGAGAATCCCTTGCCGCATCCACATCTAAGGCTCAACAACCGCAGAACGGTGTTTTTTATGAGATTCTAATGTTAGGAATTATTTTATTGGTAATGTTTATTTCACGAGTTGTAGTTCCCTTTAGTTCTGTAAGATCAGGATCATCTTTTGCTTCTGGTAGTTCCAGCCTCACCGGCGGTTTCAGCGGTGGCGGTGGCAGTTTTGGCGGCGGAGGCGCGTCGGGCGGATGGTGATAATGTTGCGTGCTTTGCTGCATCAGCCACGGGAGTTTTACGAATCCTGCCTTTTCCTGCTTGTGTTTGTTATTCTGGGCGTAGCCAAAGTGACTTCGCTTATGGACCCAAAATTGTGCGACAGGTATTTCGCTTTGTGGATCATGGCTTTCCTATTTGATGTTGGGATCAGAATTTATATCTCGTCTTCTTCAAATAGCAGTAAATCCAGCAGTTCATCCTTCCATGGGGGAGGCGGTAGTTTCGGCGGAGGAGGGGCATCAGCTTCATGGTAATAGGAAAATCACTCTCAACAGAAGATCAGAACCTTGTTCATACCGCCGTTCAGAAAGCGGGCGCGAGTACGGGGGCTGAAGTCAATGTCACGATTGTACCGGCTAGCGGCACCTATATTGGTTATGTTTTTGCCGATGCTTTTCTGTTGTCGAGCCTTATTGACCTGATCCTGTGGCACGAAAACTATGCGCAGGATTTCCCACTTTTCCTGCTGATCCAGATTGCTGTCATCGCTGCAGCTGTTTTATTGCCGTGGATCAGGCGGCTTTTTATTCGCTTGTTACCGAAACATGTTCGCCATCATCAGGCGGCCAAAAGCGCCGGCCTTGAATATTTGCATCTGATGCATCATGTTCCTGCGGGCAAACCGGTTGTGATGCTTTATGTCTCGCTTGCCGAGCGTTATGTGCATGTGATGCATAGCCGCGCCTTGCGCGACCGCGTCGATAATTCTGCGTGGCTAGATATCGTCACCCGTTTTACGGAAACGATGAAAAAGACCGGATTAAAGGAAGCAAGTCTACAAGCTGTCGGCAATATCGAAGCGGCCTTGCTTTCCAAGAAAGCGTAAATAATATCAACGGCTTACAATATTTTAAGCTTATTGGGTTATTTAGTTTCGGGATTATCTGTTAGTATCAAAAAATAGGACATTTTAGGGTTTTGCATATTATGACCGATAAACGTGGCTATTATGAAGTTTTGGATGTTGAGCGTACGGTTGATGAAGTCGCGCTAAAAGCTGCTTTCCGTAGAAAAGCTATGGAACATCATCCGGACAAGAACCAGGGCGATCCGTCCGCGGAAGGAAGATTTAAAGAAGTCAACGAGGCCTATAGCGTTTTAAGTGATCCGCAAAAACGCGCGGCGTATGATCGATTTGGGCATGGGTTTGGTACAGCGAGTCGAACCACAACCGCTGGCCGAACCGCGAATATTTTTGATGAAGTGTTTGGCCGAGATCCTATCGGGGCGGTGTATGGGCGCGATCCTTTTGGGTTTGGTGCCCCAAAGGGTAATCCCTTTGGCGATATTTCAAGAAGAGCTGCAAGCGCCGCTGCATCTGAAGCAACTTCAGAAGCTCCAGCGCCACCTAAACCTAAGCCACCAACAATAAGTGAAGTCATTTCCGGATATAATAGAGGTGATGCCAAGTTTGATGGCTATGCTGTGAGTCTGTGGTTAAAAGGTAAGCCGAACATGGTTGCCGCATTCTCTGCGCAAGCGGATATTGTCAAACTGGCTGAACGTGATAGTGGCCTTTTAAGAAAAGAGCTGGCAAGTCGTGGAGCTTTAGCCTACGCGGAAGCGGTATCGCCAGCCTGTATTGCTAACTTAAACAATGGACAAAAAGCGGGAGCTATGATTTTGACGGAGCTTTTGGACGTAAGAATACCAACTTACGGTATTGCCCTTCAAAATATTGATGAACGCACTCCAATAGCAGCCCGGGTGCTGGGGAATGTTACTGCCGAAATTTTGGCAAACAATACAGAACTGACTGCAGCTCTCGCTCGAACGCTGCCTAAGGAAGTGATAAAAAAGGTTCTGCCGGTTTATCTTGAGCGCATGAATCAGGGTAGTGACTCTAGTTCTGATTTGCGGACCGTTTATGAGGGGGTTGACCGTTTGAACATTGAGGATAGAAGAATTTTTGCGAAAGCTGTGAAGAAGGGGCTAGCCGCGCCGGCTTGGGCAAGAATTCGTACGGATGACTATAATTTCTTCAAAAACATGGATTTTAATTCCCGCACAGGTATCGGAGCCCTTCTTAGGGATCTTAATATCGCTTAACCTAAACCTTCCCTATACTCTGTTCTCTTGCCTTTACAAACCGTAGGCTGGGATTTTCTTCCATAGCGCGATTGAGATGCCAGGCATTGCGGGCGAGAAAAACCAGCGCGCCGTCGTGATCTTCGGCGAGGCTGCCGCGATTGGCATCCGTGAATTTCTTGATCACTAAAGGATCATCGCCTTCGACCCAGCGTGCTGCATCCAAACCCGCCGTTTCGAATTTGGCGGGAAGGCCGTATTCGGCCTCAATCCGGGCGGCCAGTACTTCGAATTGCAAAGCGCCGACAACGCCGACGATCCAGTCGGAACCTGTGAGTGGTTTGAACACTTGCGATGCGCCTTCTTCGGCGAAATGCTCCAAGGCGCGGCGAACATGCTTGACCTTCATCGGATCGCCGATATGTACGCGCTGCAACATTTCCGGCGCAAAACTTGGCACGCCGAGGTAGCGGATATTTTCGCCTTCCGTCAGCGTGTCGCCGATACGCAATGTGCCGTGGTTAGGGATACCCATAATATCACCAGCATAGGCGTCTTCGGCGAGTTCGCGCTCGCGCGCCAGAAACAAAACAGCGTTATTGACGGCCATAGGTTTCTGATCGCGGACATGGAATAGTTTCATGCCGCGGCGGAAATGGCCGGAGCAAAGCCGCACAAAGGCGATGCGGTCGCGGTGGTTCGGGTCCATATTGGCCTGTACCTTGAATACAAAGCCGGTGACTTTCTTTTCTGTCGGCAGGACTTCGCGTTTATCCGATGTCTGCGTGCGGGGTGCAGGCGCATATTCTGCAAGGCCCAACAGCAACTCGCGCACGCCAAAATTATTAATCGCGCTACCGAAATACACCGGGGTCAGGTGTCCGCCGCGATAAGCTTCGGCATCGAAAGGCGGGCAGAGGCCGCGCACCATAGCGACTTCTTCGCGCAGCTTTGTGGCAGCTTCCAGCCCCAGCAATTCATTCAGCTTGGGATCGTCCAACCCGTCGCATTTAATGCCGTCGGTCATTTTCTTGTCGACGAGGATCAAATGATCACGGATCAAATCGTAGCAACCTTTGAATTCACGGCCCATGCCGATCGGCCAGCTGGCAGGTGTGACATCCAGCGCCAGTGTTTGCTCGATCTCGCTCATTAAATCAAACGGATCGCGCGCTTCGCGGTCCATCTTGTTGATGAAGGTCATGATCGGCACATCGCGCAGGCGGCAAACTTCAAAAAGTTTGCGGGTCTGGCTTTCAATACCTTTGGCAGCGTCAATGACCATGACGGCGCTATCGACGGCAGTGAGGGTACGGTAGGTATCTTCCGAGAAATCTTCGTGGCCTGGCGTGTCGACAAGGTTAAAGCTGCTATCGGCGTAATCAAAGCTCATCACCGAAGCGGTAACGGAGATGCCGCGGTCACGTTCGATCTTCATCCAGTCAGAATGGGCGCGGCGTTGTTCGCCTCTGGCCTTGACGGCGCCCGCCATCTGGATCGCGCCGCCGAATAGCAACAGCTTTTCCGTCAACGTGGTTTTACCAGCATCCGGATGGGCGATAATGGCGAAAGTGCGCCGCTTCGCGACGATAGTTTCTAGGCTGTTTTCAATGCTCATGGCAGGTGGTGATAGCGGCTTAAAGGCGCTTTGTCAGCGTAAAAATTAAGCCTTGCTGAGGCTGCCATCGTTGCTGATAACGCGGTTACGCCCGGTTTCTTTGGCTTTATAGAGCCCCTCGTCAGCGTGCTTAAGCAGTTGCTGGACGTTACTTTCATCTTCTTCCCGGATGCAGGCTACACCCATGCTTGCGGTAACGTTAATATTCTGGCTGTTATTTTTGACGCTGATAGAAAGCTTCTCAATCCGTTGCCGCAGGCGTTCGGCGATTGAAAGGGCTGTTTTCATATCGGTTTCCGGCATGATAACGGCAAACTCCTCGCCGCCCATGCGTACGACCAAATCCGTAGGACGCAAGCTGTTGATGATGCTGCCGGCAACGCTGATCAGAACGGCATCACCGGAGTCGTGTCCGTAGTTATCATTTACTTTTTTGAAGTGGTCGATATCAACCATCAGCGCTGAAAGCGGTTTCATCGAAGTTCTTGACCGGGCCAGCAACTTTGGCAAATGGGCATCAAGGAAGCGGCGGTTGTAAGCGCCAGTCATAGGATCAACCAGAGACAGAGCGAGGCTGTCTTCGTAATTCTTGCGCAAGCGGTCATAGTGACGCTTATGCCTTAATTGCGTGCGGGTGCGGGCGATGAGTTCATTTTCATCAATCGGACGCACGAGATAATCATTCGCGCCCAGATCAAGGCCCTTGGAAATCTTGGTCATTTCCGCATCGCTACCAATAAGGAGGATCGGCAATTGGCGCGTTGCCTCATGCGTGCGTAATTGCGGGCAGATATGCAGGCCATCTTCATTTTTTAAATCGAGGCTGGCGAAAACCAGATCGCAGTCCCCAGCCTGTGCCAGCGCTGCGGTCTCCGCCACTGTGGTAGCAAAGGTAACCCTCATTGAGGCTTTGGACAGCATCTGCATCATGTTCTGACGTTCCAGAGGATCGTCTTCCATCACTATAGCGTGACCGCCATCATAAGCAGCCAGAGAGGCAGCCTCGCCCGGGACTTGCTGCAAAAACTGGTTGGATGTTGTCTCACGCAACCGCCATTCATCCATAACCATTTTAAAGCGCAGTAGGGAGCGCACACGCGCCATTAGCGCAATGTCGTTAATTGGCTTGGTCAGGAAATCATCGGCACCTGCATGCAGGCCTTTAACGCGGTCGGTAACATCGGATAAAGCCGTAACCATAACGACGGGGATATGTGCTGTCGCGGGATCGGCTTTAATACGTTTGCAGGTTTCGAAGCCGTCCATTTCCGGCATCATCACATCCAGCAGGACGATATCAGGACGGTTTTCCTGAATTTTTTCCAGGGCGGCAATGCCGTTTTCGGCTGTCGTCACAACATAGTAATCATGAGCCAGTTTAGCGGCGAGTAATTTTACATTAAGAGGATTGTCGTCAACGACGAGGATGCGAGCGGACATGATTTCAAAAGATCAGGAGGAGGAAACAGCAGATGCTTCTGGCTGTGGTTCCAGGAAGCGCTTGACCATAGCAATGAATGGGCCGACGGCAATAGGTTTCGACATATAATCTTCGCACCCACCGCTACGGATTTTTTCTTCATCACCTTTCATGGCAAAGGCCGTGACGGCAATCACCGGGACTGATTTAAGCTCAGCATCTTCTTTCAGCCATTTGGTAACCTCAAGGCCGGAAACCTCGGGCAGCTGAATATCCATGATAATGAGAGAAGGGCGATACTGCCGCACCAGATCTAAAACCTCGCGCCCGTCGCGGGTATGCATCGTTCGGTAACCGTGAGCCTGCAACAGGTCGCGAAACAGCTTCATGTTGAGGTCGTTATCCTCAACAATTAAAACCAGTTTCGCATCTGGATTAAGGTTCAATGGGTTCACGGCACTGCCAAAAATGTTAATAGTGTGAATAGTTTAGCATTCTATCGTCGAGGAACCAATATCAACTTGGTGTTATTTTATAGTTAACAGCTAGCAACCAGGTGCCGGAATGGCTTCTACATCGCTTAAAGTACCGGTTACGGAGAAGTCGCCGTAATCAATCTGCATCGTTCGGGCGATGCCATTAGGCAATAAGTTAAGGTTCATTTCATAGTCCGGCTCACCGGTTTCGCTGTCAATTTTGAAGAAAGCCAGCCGGACAGGCCAAGCGGATTGTGACAGCAAAGGGTTGCTTTTCATTTTGCCTTTGGTATCGGCATCCTGCCATGTGGCGGAAGGGGCATTGATGAATGCGCTGACATCGTCAGACCCTATATCGTCAGAACCGTCAAACACGCGACGTGTAAAAAGCTTTTCTCCTGTACTGGCTTTTTGCAGGATCAGTTTCGTGTGCGCCGATGGGAATAAGGTATCTGCAGGCAGTTTTTCAGTCTTGGATGCTGGCACAGAATAAGTTGCGGTGCCGCCGTCAGCGGTCATTTCAGCCTTGCCCACATAATGCTCGGTTTCCTTGCCGTCGCTGACGCGGCGCACATTGAAGTTATAGCGCTTGCCGTCCTTGGATTCCCAGGTCACTTCCGTGCTGCTGACATCGGACTCGTCACCTTCAGAATAGCTAAAATGCAGTTTCAGATGCTGTTGCACGGCCCAGCCGTCGCAAACATCGGACCATTCAAACAGCATACGCCCGGAAACGCCGTTGATGTTGCTGCCGTTTTTGACTGAAGTCAGCGACATATCATAGATGGCACGGTGAGGTACGATTGTGATTTTATCGGGATGATTTGCCGTAACCGCTAAAGTTTCCGCCGGAAGCGCTTTTTCCAGCGCTGCTGCCAATGAGGGAGCAGGAGCAATAAATGCGAAACTAAACAGACTGAGACAGGTTAGGAAAATCCGCACATTCAATCCTTATAAGTTAGGCTAGCTCTACGCGGTACTATAGGGCGAATGGTTAAGATAATCACGGCGTTTCTTTACTATTTCTATTAGCAACGCGAAAGTAGCGGTAATTTCTGCCCGGTATCTAGGGAAGTTCTTGGCAGATTGGCTCTTTGCAGTGGCTACATACATAAATATATCAAGCAGTTAAGGTTTGGCACGAGCCTTGCGATGGTAACTCCATGATTTTAATGGAGAGGTTAGTATGCAAACTTTAGCGTCCAATAAGAGTGCTCTGAAACATAATCTGCACTCCTTTATGCCCGTAACCGAATCGGATGCGTCGCCGCTTTGGGCGCGAGATCTCCATAAAATTACAGATATGGATCATGCTCGCGATGCTTTGTCGGAAGCTGAAAAAGTTATTCGTTCGCAGGAAGAACGTATCCGCCAGCTGGAAAGTTTGGCGCTGACGGATGAGCTGACCGGCCTGCTTAATCGCCGTGGTTTTACTTTGGCCTTACAGCGTGAGCTGTCTGTAGCGCGTCGCGATAATAATGCCAATGGCATTCTGGTTATGGTCGATCTCGATGGGTTTAAATCAATTAATGATTTGTGGGGCCACGGTGCAGGCGATGATTACCTGCAAGGCGTTGCGCATGCGCTGTTGTCAGAGGTTCGTGCCACCGATGTTGTCGCACGCATAGGCGGCGATGAGTTCGCTATCCTCTTTACGCGCATGAATGAAAAAATTGGTATGAACCGTATTACGCGTCTGGAAAAGGCTTTTAACAGTCGTATTATGCAATGGCATGATGCGACGCTGCCTTTGCGCGCCAGCTTCGGCCTGTCGGTTTATGTGGGAACAGACACCCCTGAAGCCATAATGAAGGCGGCCGATCTGCGGCTTTATGCACACAAGGCCCGCCGCCGTGTGGAAAAAGTTTAATATCCTTTATTGAGAAATTTTTCGGCTTTTTCCCGATTAAGCGTTGCATCGTCACTATCGCCGATAAAGGTATATATCTGGCTAAGGACTATGTAAGAGCGGTAGAAATTAGGATCAATCGCCAGCGCTTTATTCAATTCATCAATCGCTTCGCCGACATGCTGAAGGCGGTCTGGTAAATTCAGCAAGGCTACTGCCAGGTTGTGGTGCGTTTCGGCGTAGGTATCGCTGATAGCAATAGCCTGACGAAATTCCTCAATAGCTTCCGGTACCTGTTTGCGGTCCATGTAGGCCAAGGCGATATTATTATGCGCCCGAGCCGATATCACCCCGTACTTAAAAATATGATGGTAAAAAGTAATGGGATCATGCCAGACGCGGTTTTGGATAAAGGTCGCCGTGCCGAGTGACGCAGCTATGATGACTGCAATAGTTGCGGCATAAGGTTTGAGTTTTTGCAGGTTGGGTAGTTCGAGGCAAAGTGAAATTGGTTGCGCAATACCGAGGAACAGCCCAGCCGTCGGCAGATACATCCAATGTTCAAGAAACAGCGAATTAGTGGCTAGCAATAATCCGGTATCGGGAAAATGCGCAGCGCCAAACCATAGCAAGCCCCAGCTGAGGGGCAGGCTATATTTTCCGCGGCCAAAAATAACCAGTGTAACGGCCGCTATTAACATGCCGCAGCCGACAAGGGCTGGACCAAGCATAAAGTTAAGAAAAATCCTGAAGCTGCGTTCCATATGTAGCCCTTCAGGCCAGACGAGCAGCTGCAGATAAGCAGGAAGAGTGGCGAGGAAAGTGTAGAATCGAAGTTCAAAATGTTCGGAATACATTTTAAGGCTGTAATATTCCGGATAGTCGAACATCTTGCGGTAAGTTTCCGGCCCGTCATACCCGGTTGTCGTTAAGCGCCACACAGTATATGCGCCAGCAGCTACCCATAGCGGCCATGTCTTGAGGTAGGTCTTAGGATTAAGGCGTTGATCGCTGGTCAGGTACATGCAGATTACAACGAGTAGCGGAAAGATGACGGTTGTTTCCTTGCTAAACAGACCGAGGGCAAAAATTGGTAGCACCCAGAAAATCTTAGACCAGCTGAAATCCGGCAAAAGAATAACGATGCCGAGCAGGCAGAAGAAAGCCCAGAGGCCGTCTGCCGTCGCGCTCATATAAGTAACGGCTTCGGTGTGGATGGGATGCATGGCCCAGATCAGGGCGGCAAAGAAAGAAGCCCACAAATTGAATTTGAGTTTCTTGCCGAGTTGGTAGATCAGGCAGGCATTTGCGGCGTGAATAACAATATTCAGCAGGTGAAAGCCGACAGTGGATTCTCCGGCGAATTGATAGACGAGGAAGTAGAGAAAAATCTGAACAGGGCGCGCAAAGCCGCCAGCGATATGCGCGCCGTCGGTTGTCGATGAAGTGAATAGCTGTCCCAGATTTGACCAGTAATGCAGCAGGTCGTTGCGCGTGATCAGTAAGCCGTCGTCGAACAGGAACTCATTATTGTAGACATTGCAGTAAGCGGCAAAGACGGCGAGCGTAAGGAGCAAATAAGGAATTACTTTTTGCCAGCGCGGAGATAAGAATTGGCAGAGTTGCATCATCATGGCTCAAAGTTCTTTTTTAGTTCATCGACTTTTTGTTGGTAAAAAGCGGCTTTTTCCTTATCGCCTTTGTACGTATAGAGATCGGCCAGGCCCTGATAGGCTGACAGAAAATTGGGATTAATAGCCAGCGCTTTATTGAGTTCCGCTATTTCTTCCTGAGTATGATCCTGGCCGTCAGGAATTTTGGATAGCAGTGCTGCGATATTCTGATGAGTTTCCGGCGTCAGGTCGTGATCTTTCAACGTCAGCTGAAACTGCTCCATTGCTTTGGCATATTCGCCTTGCTCAATATAAATAACGCCTAGATTGTTACGCGAACGCTCTGATGGCTCACCTCGGTCCAAAATATTTTTATAAAACACGATAGGATCGTGCCAGATCTCGTTTTGTTTAAAAGTTGCGATGCCGAGCGTCAGCGCAACAAAAGCGGCGCAAATTCCCGCGGCTTTAGCTATACGCCCATTTGTTAGTTTGGAAGCGATAGCCCCTGCAGCACCGAGGCTTAGGCCGATGGTTGGTAAATACATCCAGTGTTCAAGGAAGAGCGAGTTGACGGGAATAAGTAGGCTGGTTTGCGGAAAATGCGCGCAGGCAAACCAAATAATTCCCCAGCTGAGGGCAGGGCGTTTGCTTTTACGGCAGAAAAAGACTTGGGCCATCAGTGCCAGTAAAACAATAAATCCAGCTTTGACTTCGAAAAACCACGGGTCTAGCCGCACCGCAAAATTACGGTCCATGTGCAACCCTTCGGGCCAGACCAGTAATTGCAGATAGGCCGGTATCGTTGCCAGAAATGTGTAAAACCGTAGATAAAAATGCTGCCCGTAGGCTACAGACATAGGGTCGATGTTTAATAGCTCCTTACCCGTAAAAGGCATAATCGCAAAGCGGATCGCCATATAGCCAAGCGTCACCAGCCAGAGCGGCCATGTTTTAAAGTAAGTGCGCGGGTCGAGGCGCCTGTCGCTGAGCAGATAGATACAGCTCATCACCAGAAGCGGCAAAATAATCGCCGTTTCCTTGCTGAGCAAACCCAGAATAGCTACAGGAACGGCAAGCCAGAATTTGCGCGGCGCGAAATCAGGCACAACTATGACGGTTGCCAGCAAACAGAAAAAGGTACCGAGCGTATCCGCCGTCGCACTCATATATGTCACGGCTTCGGTATGAAGGGGATGCACTGCCCAGATCAGCGCGGCGAAAAACACAGCCCATGGATTGAAGCCAAGCTTGCGACCCAACATATAAGCGAGGCACGCATTGGCTGCATGTAATATGTTGTTGAGTAGATGAAAGGCAAAAGTGGATTCACCAAAAGACTGATAGAGGATTAGGTACAAAACATTTTGTAGTGGCCGGTAGAAATGACCCGTACGCAGCGCGCCGCTATTTACATAAGTTTGGAAAATGGTGCCGAGCGAGTGCCAGCTATGTAAATAGCTGTTTTTTTGGATCAGGTAGCGGTCATCATACAAAAACGCATTATCATAAACGCCGGAATAGAAGACGGCGACCGCAAGAACCAGTATGTAATACGGGATCAGTTTTTGCAGCAGTGGCGGTAACAGGTTGTCGGTCGTCGTGAATGACATGTTGCGTGGGGTGCAGAATCAGGAAGCGCCCTAGTTTAGAGCGTTTCCAATGCCGCGTGTAGGGCCGCGATGAGGCTATCTTCGCTGGCGACGCCCTTGCCGGCAATATCCTCCGCCGTGCCGTGGCTGACGGAAGTACGGATAAAAGGCAGGCCTATGGTCACGTTCACCGCCTCATATCCTGCCAATAGCTTAAAGGGAATTAGCCCTTGGTCGTGATAAGTGGCAACAACGGCATGGTAAGGGTTGTCCTTCACGCTAAAGCCGCGGAAGAATCCGTCGGCAGCAAAAGGCCCGGCAAGTGTCGAGGCGCCGATGGCATTGACGGCTTTTATAACGGGGGTGATGTATTTTTCCTCCTCCTCGCCGCCGACTTCGCCGATATGCGGATTGACGCCGAGGATAGCGATGTGCGGTTCCGAAACATCCAGCTGTTTGCGCAGGAAACTGATCAAAGTTTTGAGCGGTCTTGCCACCGCGCCTTGTTTGGTGATGGCCGCAGGCACATCTTTTAAGGCAATATGTCGCGTCAGGAGCATCAACCGGAAATTTTTATAGACGAACAGCATTTCGGCTCGTGCGTCTTTTGCATCAAAATAACCTTTCGCCAGTTCCTCCAGAATTTCGGTATGACCGTGATAGGGATAGCCCGCTTCCAGTAAATTCCGTTTGGAGATAGGGCCGGTGACCAAAGCATCGGCTTTTTGTTCCGCGATCATTTTAACAGCGGCATCAATTGCCCGGAAAGCAACAGCGCCGGGAAGCTCAGCCTCAATCGCCCGATAACGAATAAGGTCATTACGTGGTATGGGAAGGTTTAAATCGACAGAAGCTTTTTCCAAAGCATCGATGCTGCCGATAACGGTCAATTCCATATCTGGAAATTCACCAAGCCGTTGTAGCGCCTTGGCTGTTATTTCTGGGCCAATGCCCGTCGGATCGCCGGGGGTTAGGATTAGATGAGGCATTGCCTCACCCCGCCTTCTTCACCGGCAGTGCAACCCGTATATGCAGTTCCTTCAAGCGTTCGTCATCAACGACGTTCGGGGCCTGCATCATCATGTCCTCGGCCTGCTGGTTTAGCGGGAAGGCAATGATCTCACGGATGTTTGGCTCGTCTGCCAGCAGCATGACGATACGGTCGATACCGGGGGCGGAACCCCCGTGCGGCGGCGCGCCCAGCTTCAGGGCCGACAGCATGCCACCGAAACGGCTTTCAAGGTCTTCGCGCGAATAGCCGGCGATGCCGAAAGCCTTATACATTACTTCCGGCAAATGGTTGCGGATGGCGCCGGATGAGAGTTCGATCCCGTTGCAGACAATATCGTACTGGAACGCCTTGATTGTCAGCGGGTCCTGTTCTTCCAGAGCTTTCAGGCCGCCTTGTGGCATGGAAAACGGATTGTGGCTGAAATCGATTTTCTTGCGTTGTTCGTCATATTCGAACATCGGGAAATCGACAATCCAGCACAGGCGGAATGCGTCTTTTTCGATGCAATCCATATCCTGCGCGATTTTGGTGCGGGCAAAGCCCGCAGTCTTGGCGGCTTTGTCTTTCTTATCGCAGACGAAGAATACGGCATCACCGTCTTCGCAGCCGGAGAGTGCGCGCAATTCTTTTTGCGCTTCGGCGCCTACAAAACGGGCGATGGGGCCTTTGCCAGCGCCTGCTTCGAAGGTGATGTAGCCTAGGCCGGGTGCACCGAGTTCCTTGGCCCAGTCATTCAGTTTGTCAAAGAAACTACGTGGCTTGTCACTGACTTTAGGAGCGCGGATAGCACGTACAACGCCGCCGTCATCAATAATAGCGCGGAAGGCGCGGAATTCGACATCAGCGCGTTTGAATACAGATGTAACGTCGCTGATGAGAAGCGGATTACGCAAATCCGGCTTGTCGCAACCATATTTCAGCATCGCTTCATCGTAAGGAATGCGGATGAAAGGATAGGATGATACGGTCGGTTTCTTCGCACGGTTGAAGCCGCCGAATTCATCAAACACGCCATGCAAAACAGGTTCGATCGTATTAAAAACGTCGTCCTGTGTGACGTAGCTCATTTCAAAATCGAGCTGATAGAATTCGCCGGGGCTGCGGTCAGCGCGGGCGTCTTCGTCACGGAAGCACGGCGCGATCTGAAAGTAACGGTCATAGCCCGCAATCATCAGCAATTGCTTGAACTGCTGCGGCGCCTGCGGCAAGGCGTAGAATTTGCCGGGGTGCATACGGCTAGGCACCAGAAAATCGCGTGCGCCTTCGGGGCTGGAGGATGTCAGGATCGGCGTCTGGTATTCGCGAAACCCGGCGGCCCACATACGTTGTCTCAGCGAGGCGATAACATCAGAGCGCAGTTTCAGATTGCGCTGCATCTGTTCACGGCGCAGGTCGAGGAAACGGTAAGTCAGACGCACGTCTTCGCCGGTATCGACCTCGGCATTGACCTGCAGCGGCAGAGGATCGGCGGCGCTTTGCACCAGAAATTCCGTGATATCGATTTCAACTTCGCCAGTTGGCAAATTTTTATTAGCGGTTTCATCCGGGCGTTGCACGACTTTACCCGTAACTGTCACGACGCTCTCGTTCTTCACATGCTCGACAGCGCTGAGGAGCGGGCTGGAGCGGTCAATAACGCATTGCGTCAGGCCGTAATGGTCGCGCAAATCGATGAACAGCAGGCTGCCGTGATCGCGTTTGCGATGAACCCAGCCCGACAAGCGGACTGTTTGATCTTTGTTCGAAAGGCGCAATTCGCCACAAGTATGGGTACGGTAGGGGTGCATGACAGGGCTAGGAATTGGGGGTTATGGTTAAGTCGGTGATATATAAGCTTTTCTTCTCTATGTCTGCAAGCCTATGTCTGTAAGATATGCTTAATGTTAAGTGTTTTTTGTTTTTACTTGCCATCAAAACTCAATATATTCCCGCATTATGTCGGTTTATGCACAATTACAATCTATTCAATATTTGGGCGATGTTCTTCCAACTTTCTTGGCGCGGTATCCCGCTTTGCGAGTGGCTTTAGAGTATGCAGATAAGACGAACATTAAAGTAGAAATTCTGAGCGAAGCTGATTTCCTGCGAATTTATCCAGGGGAATCTGAGGCGATTGGTATTGCGTCTTTGGAAAATCGTACGGTACATTTAAACCTTCATTATGTTGCATCTGACTGGCCGCAGCTTTTTGATGCTACAACTCACGAAATCAAACATATTGCTCAGGGAGATGCTTTTCCGCTCTATGATGCTTGGGGAGTTTTTATCAAAGATTTAAAGAACTCATTAGAGACTGGGAAGGATGTAATGAAACGAGATTACGTTCTTACCAGCATTCTTGATTCATCCATTCTGACGGTTGTTGCGGAATTAGATGCCCAATCATATGGGCATCTGGTGCGCGATGGCATGTTAAAGCATGACTTGAAAGAGGCGTTTTATTGGGATCTCATGGGAGACATAGCCACTCCTTATTTAAGAGATTGGTGTGGTGGCATCAAAGGGTGGTTAGACAATATTTGTGAGTACAAGGAAAAATTTGGGTCTCTCCCTTTAATTAAATGGTCACCTTCTTTAACGCCTGAAGATATCAAAAAAATAGTTGCGCCTTTTTGGAGTGAAATTGGTCGTGAGCCTATTGTTCTCAGAACAAGTCCCCAAGCTATTTTACATTTAACACGCAGCTTTTATTCGAGAATTTATGGTATTCCTGAATTGACGGCCGCAGCCCATAACCTGTTCGGCTCTGAGATAAGTGGCGAACCAGCTACTGCTCTACCTTATAACAACGGGTAGTTGTGCATGAGGATTGGATACTCTATCAACTAGGCATGACTTTACTTACCACCACCGAAGAACTCGCCGCTTTTTGCGCGGCTCAGGCTGATACCGATTTCGTAACGGTTGATACCGAGTTCATGCGGGAACGCACTTATTGGCCAAAGCTTTGCCTTGTGCAGTTGGGCGGGCCGCAGGATGTGGTGGGTGTCGACCCGCTGGCGCCGGATATTAACCTGCAGCCTCTGTTCGACCTGATGGCCAATACCAGGGTGCTTAAGGTTTTTCATGCCGCGCGGCAGGATGTCGAGATTTTTTATAATCTCACTGGACAAATCCCGCAGCCAATGTTCGACACGCAGGTTGCCGCTATGGTCTGCGGCTTTGGTGAGGCGGCCAGTTATGAAACGTTGGCCGATAAACTGGCAAATGCGAAGATCGACAAATCCAGCCGCTTTACCGACTGGACGCATCGCCCGCTGACGGAAAAGCAGATCGACTATGCGTTGGGTGATGTCAGTCATTTGCGTACAGTCTATGTGAAGCTGCGCGACCAGTTGCTAAAAACCAATCGCATTGATTGGGTTCAGGAGGAAATGGAATTTCTGACCAGCCTGTCAACTTACAAGATTGATCCGCAGGAAGTCTGGCGGCGTTTTAAATGGCGTGCGGATAAACCGCGCCTGCGCGCTTTGCTGCGGGAACTTGCTGCCTGGCGGGAGCTGGAAGCGCAACGCATCAATGTGCCGCGCAGCCGTGTGGTGCGTGATGAAGCGCTGATGGAAATCGCGCATCACCCGCCAGCCAATGCGCATGATCTATCCCGCATTCGCGGCCTCAATGGCGGCTTTGCCGAAAGCCGTCAGGGTAGGGAAATTCTGGAAGCTGTCGCGCGCGCTCTTGCCGTGCCGCATGATGAATGTCCCACAGGGGACGGGCGACGCTTTATGCCGCCGGGCCTCGGCCCCGTGATGGATTTATTGAAAGTGATGCTGAAACAGATCAGCGAGGAACACGGCGTTGCCGCGAAATTGATAGCCACGACGGATGAGCTGGAAGAAATCGCCGCCGACGATAACGCTAAGGTGCCGGCGCTACATGGCTGGCGGCGCGATCTGTTTGGTGAGCAAGCCCTTGCCCTAAAGCGGGGAGAGTTGGCCCTGAGTGTGAAGGGGAAGAAGGTGGTGGTTCGTCCAATCGCTGGCTCTTGAGATCGGAAATATCATGTCCGTTCATTAAGGCATATATAATACCTTTCCGTAGATTGCCTTTGGAAAGAATAATGGCGGTAGGATTTATTATTTGAATGAACTTTTGAAGGACCAGGGCGCCAATAGGGATAGTGTCTATGCGTGGCATTACATCTTCCAGCCATTTGTCAGCCCATTTTTTAAAATAGTTTATATCTGTGTCTGATTGTGGGTTTAAGAACTCACCGAGTTCTGAATTGCTTATATCAAGAAAACTGCCTTCGTCATACTGTTGAATATGAGTAAGGGCTTCTTCCATTCTATCGGAATCGATTAGAAGGTCGGAATCAAGTTTGTCTGCTATTCCTATGCCGTTGGTTTCCTTAACACCAAGCCTTGCGACCGTATAAAAAAGACTGCCGGATATATGAAGAACTGAGCCTAAACATTGGCAAAGCTGATCTGCAGCTTTTTCGAATTCTTTGCGGATGGTGGCATCAAGGTTATCGCCTCGGCTTTTTTGCTGCTTGAGCGTTAAAGACCCTAACTGCATTTCCATAAGGTTGGTGATTTGACCTTCTTCGGTTATTTGGCCTGCCGCTTGGCTTGCACCTCCGATGCTGGTAAATGTTCCTTTAGCATTTGGGTCATCAAAAAGAATGCCGTAACCGTTTAATGTGGCTTCCTCCGCGCCGGAAATTTTGCGAATTGTGTAGCCGAGGCTATTTTCGATTATGTTAAGGGATTTTTGATCATTAGCTTCGTCTTCTGCATAACGAATGGCAGCGGTGGCGACGGTATAGACGCTTGTTGCATTGTGCTCTTCAATCAATTCATGAAAGTAAGCCGTTGCCCGTGTCGCTCTTTCTAAGGCTGCTTCACTTATATTACGGTTTTCCTCGGTGGTGCCTTCGGCAAGCCTAACCTCAACTTTATCTTTGCATAACAGTTTGGGTGGAGTAACCGAGCAGTCGTAGATCGCAATTTTGAAATGATTAGAACCGCAGTCGATTGTTGCAACTATATTTGCGGCCTGTGGTGATGGCAAAGTGCCATTAGTTGAGGCAGAGACATTAGAGACCGGCGTTTTTGAAGCATGAGGCTTCGGAGCTTTTGAATGCGTGTCGGTCAAATCGATTCTCTATTGGGTAAATAAAAATTGCTGCCGAAAATCTGCCGTGCAACTAAATCAATAGCCAGAAAATTCTGCGCGCGAATCATGGTTAATGATTTTTGGCTTGCGGCCAAAGGAAAACCCTTGCTCTGGTGGAAGAGCAGGGGTTTTAAGGGGCTATAACTTATTTGTTAGAGGGAATTACCTACCTGTTCCCGCTGGGGTTGTGCCACCTGCAGGCGCACCACTGGGTTGGCCCTGAGCCAATTGCTGATGCTCGCCGCGCCCCTGGAACCGGCCTTGGCCACCCTGTGCATGCTCACGGAGGCCTTCATGATGATCGCGGAATTCGGCGCGGCGATCGTCTTTGCGTTCGTCCCGTCTGTCGTCCCTGCGATCATCACGACGGTCGGCCTGGCGGTCATCGCGTCTATCATCGCGGCGTTCGTCACGATATCCGTCACGGTGTTCGTCTCTCCGGTCGTCGCGACGATCATCACGCGCTTCGCGGCGTTCCATTTCTTCGCGGCGCATTTTGCGTTCTTCAACGCGTTTCTGCATTTCTTCATGCCACATTTCGCGACGTTCCTTGCGGGCATCGGCCCAATCTTTGTTTTTTTCGTCCTGCTGCAACGCCTGACGATCCTGATGAATTTCTTTGTCATCACTTGCGATATCGCGTCTGTCCTGATGGATATCGCCGTCCAGATTTCGAACCTGCCGATCATCCTGACGAATATCGCGGTGATCCTGCGCATTGTCATATTTTGTGAAGGCGCTGGGTGGTGGGGGAGGAGGCAGATTGTCACCGCCTGTTGTTTCAGCGAAAGCCGGAGCCACGGCAAAGAAACCGGCGAGCAAAATCGGAAGAACTTTAATGGGTGACATCTGAATCTCCTCTAAAAAAATATGGAACTGAATATCGGGGCTATTCTTGAAATATACGGGTCGTACGAATATGCCTCAGAAAAGAATATAAATCGTAAACGCGCCGGAATTTTGTCCGGACGTGCTTAAGCAGTACTTAAATTTTGTTCGAAATTTGAAATATTAAGTGAGGTTTTCTGCGGGTTATTCAGCTTTTGACCGTTTGCCGACGCGCACGGGCCGCTCGGCAAAGGAGCCCAGACTTATCATCCTGTCGTAAATCACCAGGGCGCCTGCGATGCCGACATTGACGCAAAACTTCATCGGTATCTTGATGATATGATCGCAGCGCTTGACAAGGGCAGGTGACAAATTACCTTTTTCCGGGCCCAGTACATAGGCGGCGCGAAGGGGGTGGCGGAAGCTCGGTAAATCTACCGCTTCATCCAGCAATTCGACACCGACCAAGGCGCAATCTTTCGGCAGAGTGAATTCGCCCATATTTTTATAAGCGTAAAATGGCATATGAATGTCGGCATGCGATGTGTCTGTTGATTTCACTTCCGCATAGCTGACGGACGCATTGATGGTAAAAAAGAAACTGCCGCCGAAGGCGTGCGTCGTGCGCACAAGATTGCCGAGATTAAAGCCCTTGCTTATTTCCTCAACGCCCACGCCAAAATAGCCGCGCGTTTTTCCGGTGGGGACTTTATTGGTATCGGTATAATTGGTGCGCATGATGGTTGGTGTTGCAAAAACTTAATGCCGCAGCTGCTCGCCATGCAGGTTGATATCGAGGCCTTCGCGCTCAATATGTTCCGGGACGCGAAGTCCAATAGTATGTTCCACAATGAGCAGGATGATATAGGTCGCGATAGCGCACCAGCCGATGGTAAAGGCGATACCTTCGATTTGTGTCCAGATTTGCATTGGGTTGCCATCGATAGAACCTGCCTGTGTACTAACGCCGCTGATGGCAGCTTTGGCAAAAACACCTGTCAGGACTGCGCCAACCATACCGCCGACGCCGTGAACACCAAAACAGTCGAGACTGTCATCGAGCGCAAAATGTTCCTTGATCGTATGGGCGGACAGGAAACACACCGCGCCGCCGAGTGCGCCGATAATAAGGGCCCCCTCAGGATCAACAAAACCAGATGCCGGAGTGATGACGACAAGACCGGCGACAGCGCCGGTGATAGTGCCCAGGACGCTTGGCTTACCTTTAAACTTCCATTCGACGGCCATCCATGACAGGGCAGCAATAGCGGCGGCAATCATAGTAACCGTCATAGCCATAGCGGCGCGACCATTGGCGGCGCCTGCCGAACCGGCATTAAAACCAAACCAGCCGACCCACAGCAGTGAAGCGCCTACAACACTGTATGCAGGGTTATGCGGTGCATAGGTTTCTTCCAGCGTCACGCGTTTGCCGATAAAAATGGCGGCAATGAGGCCAGCCACGCCTGCGTTAATATGCACGACGGTGCCACCAGCGAAATCCAGCACACCCATTGCGCCAAGAAAACCGCTCGGATGCCAAACCCAATGGGCGATTGGTGCGTAAACAATGAGCGACCATAAACCCATGAATATGAGCATCGCCGAGAATTTAATGCGGTCGCAAAAAGCGCCGGCGATCAGGGCAGGCGTAATGATGGCAAATGTCATCTGAAACATCATGTAGAGCGATTCAGGAATCGTCATCGCCGTCGCGCCCGGTGTTCCTGCGCCTAAAACAAACGGCGCGTTCACATCCATGCCGCGCAGCAACAGGCGGCTGAGGTCGCCGATATAGGAGTTACCGTTACCGAAAGCGAGACTGTAACCGGCGATGACCCACAGAACCGCGACCAGGCAGGCGCAGGTGAAGCTTTGCATAACGGTTGCAAGCACATTATGTTTGCGGACCATGCCACCGTAAAAGACGGCAAGACCCGGGATGGTCATCAGCAAAACCAGCGCGGTAGATGTCAGCATCCATGCCGTATCGCCGGAATCGATCTTCGGCGCATCGGCGGCAAAAGCGAGGGAGGGAGCAATGATAAAAGCGGCAATAGTCAGGGTAAGGAGCGTAAGAATTTTTTGTAAATTTTTGAAGATTTTAAGTTCAGCGCACGGCAACATAGGTTGTGTCCTTTGGTTGAGGCGAAGGGATTCGAATCCCCGGTGAATATGGCTTATGTTGCCATGCAGCATAATTCAGTCAATGGCCTTGTTAGACGTACTTAAAGCTTTGGTATAAGATTTTAACCGAAAAGGAAGTTAAACATGGACGACCAGCAAAGATTTAATCTCAGCCGTTACAAGCACTGGATTAAAGATCAGGTTCGCTTTAGTGATCTGGATCCTCTGGGGCATGTAAATAATAATGCTATCGGCACTTATTTCGAAAATGCCCGCGCGGATTTATTTCTGGAGGTGACGCCAAACTGGCCGCATCGCGACCAGCTATTTGTACTGGCGCGCACATCGATAGATTTTCGGCGGGAACTGCATTTACCGGCACAGCTGCGCATCGGCACTGGTGTTGTTAGCATGGGCCGCACCTCAATGGTTCTGGTCAACGCCCTGTTTCGCGGCGATGACGGCCTTGCTTATTGCGAAAGCGTGTCGGTTCTGATCGATCGTAAAACTCGCAAGCCTGTGGCGATAGCGGATGATTTGCGTGTGCTGCTACGGAAATATGCGACTGGGGAAACGGAGTTTTAGTTGTCTTTGCGTTGGCTTGCAATTGGCTTGGTGAATTGCGGCTCAACGTCCCACGGGAAATATATCCACGTATCCTGACTGACTTCAGTAATAAAAGTATCAATCAAAGGTTTGCCCATAGGCTTGGCATAGACGGCGGCGAAGTGGGCTTTGGGCATCAGGCGACGCAGCAGCTCAACGGTGCGTCCGGTGTCGACCAGATCATCGATTACCAGCCAGCCGTCACCGTCACCAATATTGGCTGCCTGTTTGACGATATGCGCTTCGGCGTTTTGCTTGGGGTTGCTGTCATCATAATGATAGCCGACGACAGAAACCGTTTCGATAACGCGCAAATCCAGTTCACGAGCGACGATGGCCGCAGGCACTAACCCACCGCGGGTGATGGCGACGATACCTTTCCATGGCCCCATTTCAAGTAAGCGCCAGGCAAGCGCTTTTGCATTGCGATGCAATTCTTCCCAGCTTACCGGGAAATGTTTTTGTGTGGCCAATTTTACTCGGCAGACTCAGGGGCAGCTTTTGCTGGTTCTTCAGCTGCAGGGGCTGCTGGCGCTATCGGTGCTACAGAAGGAATAGCAGCCTTAGGTGCCCCATTGACGGTGACTCCAGCTTGTTTCATCCGGTCGATGATGGCAGCCGCGCCCTTGTTGCCTTGATCAGCCAGTTTCTTGGTGCCGACGGCCAGCGCGTTAACCTGTGCCTGAACCTTTTGCGATTCTTCCAGAGGCTTGTCCTGCTGAGCTTTGGCGAAATGTAGCGCATCGCGTTCGCGTAGCAACTGTGATGTCTGGAAAGCCAGCATAATAAATACAACGAACGAAATCAGGCTAACGGGGAAAATCAGCTGGCCGGCGGTGATTTTTGTTTCCTTGGTGGACATGGCTAGTTCCCCTTATTTCTTCTTGGTTTCTTTGGCGGCGTCAGTCTTTTGCTCGGCCTTTGGCTTCAAGCTTATTCCCTGCGTGGTTAGTAAATCGCGGACATCCTTATCGTCATTCTTGACGGCGATATCGGCCAAAGCCTGAACCAGACCATTGTTTAACTGGCTTAAGTTAACGCCATTATTGATGGCTGCCTGACGCTGATTGATTTCAATCTGCAGATTGCGGTTGCCGCTAACGAGGGCAACGTTTGTTACCAGTAGTAAAAGGGCCAGGGCGCTGAGGCCAACAGATGCCCAATAAGCAGCTTTATCGTCCATGATTGAACTCCAGACAAAGATTCGATGCGAAGAAATTATAGTGGCGACTTCAGAAGAAGCCGCAGCAGGAAATAGTAGCTAACATGGAGTGCCTTGATTCGCAATCTGTTATAGCCTAGTCCTGCAAGGATTGGAGACTCCGCATTCGACCCGCCCCACCAAGGTTTGGCATGTGCCGCACTGCACTCATTTCTTTTTTTGTTGCCATGCTGTGCGCATGGGCTTCTGTTTGTCTGCAACAAGCTGCTGCAGCGCCGAAAGCAGGCAGCGATCCCATCATTGGCCTTTGGTACACCGAAGGGCATGAAGGTGGTGTTGAACTCTATTCCTGCGGCGACAAAATTTGTGGCAAGTTTTACTGGGTAAACCAAAGGCCGGGCGAAGGTATTGCGAAGGATGATCACAACCCGGACCTCACCAAGCGTCACCGGCTTTTGTGCCATATGCAGTTCATGGGTGATTTTATCGCAGACGGGCATGGTCATTATGAAGATGGTTGGATTTACAGCCCGCGCCACGGCCAGAATTTCGAGGCGGAAATGACCCTGGTCGGCCCAGATACGCTTGACCTGCACGGTTTTGTCCTGACGCCTATCTTTGGTGAAAGTCAGACATGGACGCGCACGAAAACTATGCCGAACTGTAAGGATGCCTCATGAATGATGCCATGATCCTGACGGGCCTGGTAATAGCAGCGGCTTTGGCTTTCGATTTTGTCAACGGATTTCATGATGCCGCCAATTCCATTGCCACAATTGTAGCGACACGGGTTTTAAAGCCTTTTCATGCTGTGCTGTGGGCAAGCTTTTTTAATTTCGTCGCAGTGTTTTTCTTCGGTACTGGCGTTGCGCATACAGTCGGCAATGGCATGATCGATTTAAGTATGGTGACGCCTGTCGTTATTCTCGCCGGACTAGTTGGCGCTGTTCTGTGGGGGCTCGTTACGTGGTGGCTGCGCATGCCAACAAGTTCGTCGCATGCCTTGATGGGTGGTTACGCAGGCGCTGCGATATTTAATAGCGCTGTCAAGCATGGCCTCAGTTCAGCCTATGCCTCGATCATTGTTTCCGGGTGGACACCCATATTGTTGTTCATTATTATCGCACCGATGCTCGGCATGGCCATTAGCCATGTGTTGATGAAAATAACGTTGGCGGCGCAAAACAAAGTGCCTCCAGAAAAAGCCGACAAGATTTTTGGCCGGATGCAGCTGGTCTCATCCGCCTGCCTCAGCCTCATGCATGGCAGTAATGATGCGCAAAAAACGGCGGGTATTATTGCGGGCGCGTTGGTTGCTTCCGGTTACTTCCAGCATTTTACCATACCGCCGTGGGTGCTGTTTATGTCTTACGGTATGATGGGACTTGGAACGATGGCCGGAGGCTGGCGCATTGTTCGCACTATGGGCCACGATTTGACGCGCCTTCGACCCAATGGTGGTTTTTGTGCCGAGACAGCATCGGCGTCCGCCATTTTGATCGCGACCTGCCTGCATCTGCCGGTATCCACAACGCATGTAACAACGGGCGCTATTCTGGGGGCAGGGGCGGCGCGTAATGTAAAATCCGTGCGCTGGAATCTGGCGGGCAATATTATGTGGGCCTGGGTTTTTACGATCCCCGGAGCCGCCGCGCTTGGCGGCATAGTCATGGGAATAGCGGTGCTTTGTGGGGGTTAAAAGTCGCTACAGTTTCCGTTTTGACAGAATCTAAACTATGTTATGGATATAGTCTCAAGAGCGCGGGTGTAGCTTAGTGGTAAAGCTCCAGCCTTCCAAGCTGGCTATGAGGGTTCGATTCCCTTCACCCGCTCCAATATAAGTTCTGACGTTGTCTAAGAATGTCGATAATACCAAACATTTTTTAGATTTTTTGTCATTTTAGGGTCTATCGTTGTCTGACAAGTTTTGTTGAAATCCATGTTCAACCCATGGTAACTTTAGGGGTAATTAAAAGTATTAAATTACGGTTACCCCCATGCCGCTGACCGATACCGCCGTTCGCCGCGCTCAAAGGCCGAAGCCGGGATAGAAAATTATTTGGTTTGACTATATCTCGGGGGAGCGCTCCTGGGCAGAACTTGTCCCCAAAGGTTGGTCATGCCGCATAAAACCCATCTGATTAAAAAACTGATCCCATGCGGAATCTTCTCCTAAAATACCGCCGCCCTGAAATTGCTCAGCATGAACCGATACCTTGGGCATGGAAGAAAACAATTCTTCTCCAATAAGATCGTATTCAAAGCCATGAGATTTAAATAAGGCCAAGTGAAAATTCGTGTGACCAAGTTTGCGCTCAAGCAACATCAGCAACGCACTAACATCGAGCGGGGATAAGGGAGTCTTATTGCCAAGCCTATCGGAGGGAATGTCCGTACCCGATAAATAGCGAATGAACAGGGTTCTTGAATTGCGCGAAATATCCAGAAGCTTCGAGTATTTGTAAGTAAGTTTTGATCCACCCTGCCGAATAGTTTCTTCAGTAAAAATCACCTTTCCTTCTGCAGTGCGTTCGAACTCATGGTAATAATGGACGCCGTAGCTTTCGCAATAAGCGGCCATGCCGTTAAATGATGTTGAAAGCTGTCGGCACAGTCCTTTGCCGTCGTCGCCAAAGATTTTAACGACCGAGTCCATTGGCGTCACAAGCCAATCAAACGGACTTTGAGGGGCTCTTCCGAAAAAACGCCTGATTTGCGCGGCGGGGACGCAATTAGCACCCAGGCTGAACACGGCATCAAATTTCATTGAAGGTCCGGATGTTGCAGGAGGAGATTCCATTGGATCCAGACTATTTTCTTTCCGCCGTCATGTACTACTGAGAAATGTATTCAGTAATGCGCACAAATCCTGCGCTTCCATTGCCGCCTGCAACATTCCCATTATTTCCAGATACTGTCCCTCCACCCCCACCTGCGCCATATCCTTCTGAATTGAAGCCAGTCACGCTGGAACCATACGACCACGCATAAGGCCCTCCTTGACCTATAGATGTTGCTCCACCTGCGCCGATTATCGCTGCTCCATAGCCAACGTTGTGGTATCCGTTATTGCCGGATAAAGTAATGTCACCAGTTCCAGTGACACCTCCTGCGCCGCCAGCTCCGCCGCTAAAGCCTGAACCACCACCACCGCCGCCGCCCCAACATTCGGTTGAGGCATAAACCATTCCGGTAGAAGGTGTATAGGTTCCGGTTGATGTGAAAACTTGGGTTTTTATTGTTTTGATATACCCGCTACTGCTCGTTGATAGGGGGCTCCATGCGTTATTGATATACCCTTCAACGGCTGGTGTTGTTGAATTATACCGCATCATTCCGTTAACGCCGGTGGCGGGTCTTTGACCGGTTGTGCCCACTGGCAGTAACATCGAATTTGTATTTTTGCTAAGATCAAGGGCAGCACCTGCTGTGGGTGCAGTTGTTCCAATGCCGACATTCCCTTGAACGATCAAACCATTTGTCGGCGCGGTATTAGCGCCAGCATAGCTCGTGCCGATAGCAACACCGCCGGAGAAATCACCGGAGTTTGCTTGAGCCAAATGGGGGAGAAGCAGAATGGCATAAACAGCGAGGAGGCGGGCGCATCTTATTTTCATATCACCACCACAAGTATGAGAGGCTAATTCTGCAAAACTGACGTAACTTACATAACAAATTTCAGAAAGTCCGTAAAGGCGAATCGAATTTTATGTCCCTTTGTAACTTGCAAGTTTTCTTGGCTATAGTCATAGTCGAGATTAAGAAGTGGCATCCATTCAGGGAGAATGTTGCATGAAAAGTCTTCTGCTATCGCTCGCACTTATTCTTGTCACAGTTTCCGCTTTCGCTCAATCGAACCTCTATACGTCCGGCACAGGAAGCGTAGCCATCGGCACCAATCTGCCAACAGCGGGTACAGCTCTGGATTTAAGCTACAACACAAATTCAATACTGCTTCCGGTTGGCACTTCTGGCCAAAGACCCGCCACTGGCGTCAACGGAA
>JABDAH010000013.1 GCA_013289265.1 Alphaproteobacteria bacterium | reverse complement strand
TTATGTTTACAACAGCATTGCTGGCAGCTCATCCCCATTTGTACCTTTTGGCGCCCCAAACGATTGGCAGCAATTTAATGCCCATCCTCCGGCTGCTATATCTTTCGCCGAATGTGTGCCGCCAATGGCTGCGGTATACACCATTCCGTATGACCCCAGCTGTAATGCTCATCAATTTGTGGTCACAAATATTTCAACGGAACCTGCTCGTACTTTTCCTCAAACCATCTGGCTTGGTTATGCGCCATTCCTTGGAACTCCAACCGTAATTGCTACGGCAACATTCACCTGCCGCGATGTGTTCAATAATCACCCTTTTACAGAATACGAAACCGTTACCTTCACTGGCGTCAAAGATACGCATACCAACCTGATTTCATGGCTGGCTGGAACGCCTTCCTGCAGTTTGGATACCGGCGGTGCATGTCCTACAATCGGTGCGCCTACCGTCACTTTGGCGGCAAGCTCGACAAATATTTCACTTGGCGATGCTGTAACACTGACATGGGTGGTAACAAACGCGAAGTCATGCACAGCTTCGGCTGATGATGGTAATCTGCAATGGTCAGGCCCCAAGGATTATTCCGGAACTCATGCTCAGTCCGTTACCCCAACTGGCTCATCCAAATTGACCTATGCCCTCACATGCACGGGTCCTGCTGGTACAACCTCGGCTCAAGTTTCCATTAATGTCACACCAAAAATTGCAATTCCGACGGTTACCCTAACGGCAACTCCGACCGATGTGACAATGGGCGATCCTGTAAAGCTGACATGGACGACGACCAATGCTTCGTCCTGCACAGCGACAACGAATGATGGCAATCAGCAATGGTCAGGCGCGAAGAATTTGAGCGGCGGGCAATCCGTCATTCCTGCTCTTTCACCTGTCACCACTTATAGTCTGAGCTGCACAGGTTTGGGCGGCACAACAAACGCACATGTCGACATTCAAGTAAGTCCACAACCGCCTGCGCCGACTGTTACATTGACGGCAAGCTCGACCAATATCACTGCAGGCGACAGCATAAATCTAAGTTGGACGGTCACACACGCCAAGACATGTACCGCAACAGCTGATGACGGCGACACGGTATGGCCGGGCCCAAAAGCTTTTAGCGGAACGAACACACAATCCGTTATTCCTGCTGGCTCGCCGACTACGACTTACGGTCTGACTTGCACAGGCCCCGGCGGCACAACACCCGCGCAAATTGTTATCAATGTAAATCCGCCATCGGCAGATTATTGCGGTCTGGCAAGCACTCCTACGCTTGCAAACTTTGCATCGGGCAGTGGCTATGCAACCAGCGGCGCCTATCAGAGCTTTAATGTAACCGGCAATCATGGTTCGTTAGCTATGGGCGGTGTCGGCAACAAGGCTATTCTGAATGGCGATCATAACAGCATCGCATTTAGCGGCGTCAGTAACTGTCTGTCTGTCAACGGTAACAATAACAGCATCGTTATCAGCGGTACTTATAGCTTCGCCGTCAATGGCACAAATAACCACTTGACCATGAGCGGTAATGCGAATGTAACGGCTGCAGCGGCACCCGGCAGCACACTTCTGATCAGTATCATAGGAAGCAACAATAACCTGACCATCACAGGTAATTATACGATTGTCAGCGATGGCGGCACCGGCAATAGCATTAACGGCGCCAATATAGACTAGCCGTCTACCCTTCCAAAAATTACAAACAAAGAATTAATGACCTGTGGACTGCGCAAAGAAAGCGCAGTGCCGCAGGCATTTGTTTAGCTTAAGGATATCGAAAGATTCGTCTGTTAGCCTGAGGACATTCAACAACCGAAGTCCTTTCTAACAATCATCATTTTGGGAGCTGTTTATATGAAGAATGCTTTACGCGCTACGGCGCTGACCTGTGCCGTGCTTGCTCTCGGCTTTGGCCTCTCTTCGTCACCTGCAAGCGCTACTAACAATGATGATGTTGTGCGAACTGCGCAAATGCGTTTAGCGAGCCTTGGTTATTATGTCGGCCGTTACGACGGCGCGATGGGCCCCGTGACACAAAGCGCAATTAAAGATTTTCAGCGCGCCAAAGGCCTCGCCGCAACAGGTCAACTAACACCTGAAACTTTTAGCCTGTTGGAACATAAAGATTACGTAGCGTTTCAGCCAGCCTATTACGCGCCCCGCGCAGATGTAGGCACCTATAATATGGCGTATGGCAATCAGCTTGTCTTGGCCACAGTGCCTGTGGTGTGGGATACGCGCTGGCATTATGTGCGCTCGCAGGAAATTCCAAGCCGTTATGCCCAACTGAGCGTCAATGAAGATGACCGCGGCTCGCTACGGCATTATGCAGTGACCCTCAATGGTCATCCGGTTCTGTTCGCCAATAACCAGCCGCAGTTGCTGCGCGTCTCGAAAACTTTTGCGATGAACAATGAGGACGCAGTTATTTTCACCGCCTATCACGGTGACGGCGCCTGCGCATACAAGAGCTATCTGCTTACCATCCATAATGACGGCACGTTCAGTAACCCGCATGAGATCGGCAATTGCACTGGTAATGTCGAGGCGCATGTGGCGGATAACGCCCTGCTCATCAGCTTTCCGGAAGCCTATGTCGCTGGCGGTTTATCAACGTATGACGTCTGGCGTTATGAGAATGACAGGCTAGCCCACATTTAAAGCCAGTCTTTCCAATAACCCCGTGGGAGCCCCCTCCCCACGGGGTTTTCTTTTGTGTCGAATCAATTGACCTTCCCCACGAGGCGGCGGCATACTTCCGGCAGAGGCAGAAGGTTCCTTTAAACCTGCCGTTGCCGCGCGGTGTAGCCATGAAATACCTACCTAAATTTCAATTTCTCGCTCTTGTATTATTGCTTGGAATTGCCCTGATTGGCTCAACCGGCAGAGCCGATGCGGCTGAAGCTTACACCGTCGGAGGTCCTTGCACGACCGGACAAAATGCCACCGACTGGGATACTATTATGCAGTGTACCGGCAGCGTCTGGACCCGCGCCAATCCCTTTGTAGCAAATACCGTCTCGATTGGCACAACCAGCGCGTCAGCCAACACAGCGCTGGATGTCTCCGGCACCATTTATTCCCGCGCCTATAATGCAGGTTCCTCCACGACCATTGATTGGTCGCTAGGCAATGTTCAGTACACCACGGCCAGTTGCGGTTCCTTTACTTTTAGCAATATGGTCAGCGGTCAGGGTGCGACAGGCGGCGGTAGCTATACGCTGGTCGTCGAGGGCACAACATCCGGCACTTGCAGCTTCTCTCAATCATCACCTGACGTGGTGACCTTTAAGTACCCACCGAACCACGGCGCGACGACTGATACAAAAATGACTGTCTTTTCCTTTGTGCGCGTTGGCAGCCTGGTATTCATCGCAGAGACGCCGGGATATTGATGATTTCGACGAAGACATGCGGGTATTCCCTCCCCCTCGCGGGGAGGGCTAGGGAGGGGGGAGCTCCGCAATCCGAATGTTCGGAACAATGGATGGCCCCCACCCCTATCCCCTCCAGCGAGGAGAGGGGCATTGTTCTGGTCTGCTTCATTGTATTTCTTCTCGCATCCTTCTTTTTTCCCGCCACCGCTAACGCGCAATATGTTCAACCGCCTTTCTGGTCTGGTCTGCAGTCGACACATGGTTGCGCGGCGCTCGATCTCGATTTTTATAACGATAAATATTACGTCAACAGCAATACAACCTGTGACACGAGCGTTGGCACAACCTATAGCGGCATTGCCAATTTTATTACCGGTGTCAGCGGAAGCTTTACGCGCACCGGCACCAGTTCGTTTACCTCAACAGCCCCGCCTTTTTACCTGGATAGCAGTCAGGGTCAAAGCTGGAGCAGCCGCGCGGTTACAGGGCCCACGAATTACACCAGTACACTCCAACCTTTTTATTTAAACACAGGGTATGAGGCATGGGTTAGCCGCGCCGTCACTGGCCCCACCAATTACACCAGTACGCTGGCACCGTTTTATCTGAATACAGCCTATCAGGCCTGGGTTAGCCGCGCCGTCACTGGCCCCACCAATTACACCAGTAATCTTATACCGTTTTATTTGAACACAGCTTACCAAGCTTGGGTCAGTCGCGCGGTTACAACATCGTCAAACTATACACCAACTGCACCTTTTTATCTAACGGCCTACGAAACCTTTGTCAGCCGTAGCGGCGCGATCGCAACTTACTTTAACAGCAGCGGGACATTGACGACAGCGGCAAGTGGTGCTGCGCGAACCAATAGCTATACATATAATGGCAGCTCTTGGGTCAATTCTGGTACGTTAGTGGAGCCTGCAGCGACGAACCAAATCCGCAACAACACAATGAGCGGTGCAGCAGCCGGCAGCCCCGGCACCCTACCAACCAATTGGTCAGCGGCAAATGGTGGTGGCTTGAGTTGGGCAGTTAGCGGAACCGGAACTGAAAACGGCATTAATTACGTCGATATGCACCTGACAGGAACCGCGGTCGGGGCGCGTTCGATGACGGTTCTATTTGAATCATTGAATGGTATTGCCGCATCGAACGGGCAAACCTGGACTCTTTCTTCTTACCTAAAATTATCAGCGGGAACATTATCCAATGTGACTTCGGTACAGCTTGTTAATTCGTTGGGCTACGGGTCTAACCCTGTCACCGTTGTAGGCCTAAATACTATTGGAACCCTTCCCTCAGGCAACCTATCAACACAGCCTTATACCGCCAGTGGTACGATCAATGACGCTTCAACTACAAATGTCATTCCATATGTTCAAATAAATGTTACTGGAGCCGGTGCGGTTGATATGACCATTCGCATTGGCATGCCGCAATATGAACAAACATCCTATGCAACCTCTGTCATCGCCACAACAAGCGTTGCCGTCACCCGCAATGCCGACCTTTACAATATCAAAACCAGCGGCACTTATTTTGACAGTAGCGGCACCTTGCAATACGCAACCACCGGCGTTGCGCGTACAAATTATACCTATAACGGCAGCAGCTGGGTTAATTCGGGCACCCTTATCGAAGCAGCCGCGACGAATTTAGTTACTTACTCCACCGCTATGACAAACGCAGCATGGATAAAAGGTTCGGTAACAGCCACAGGAGCAGCAGCCACAGCTCCCGATGGTACGGTTTCGATGAACCAAATTACCGCAACCGCTTCATCAAACACATCCACTATATACGAAGCCGCTACGATAAGCGCCTCAACAAATTATACCTTGTCGTGTTTTGTTAAGGCCGGAACTGTGCCATATATTACACTTCAACTTGCTGATAATATCGCCAATGCTGCAGGTGTATATATTCATTTGTCTGATATGACGTTAACGGCAAATGCAGTTGGTACCGGTTCGTTAGTATCCAGCAGCATACAGAATGTAGGTAATGGAATTTACCGTGTTGTGGCTACCGTTACATTTTCCAGTGTCCCCAATGCGCAAAATTTTGGGATGCATCTTATAGATACGATCGGAGGAAATGTCACAAGTGGAGAATATGCTTATATTTGGGGCGCACAGCTGGAATCTGGAGCAAACCTAACCTCTTATGTTCCCACACTCAGCGCCTCTATCGCCCGCAGCGCGGACGTGTTCAGCGAAACGCTCAGCGGCACTTATTTTGACAGCAGCGGCACATTGCAATATGCCACTACCGGTGTAGCGCGCACCAACTATACTTATAACGGCAGCAGCTGGGTTAATTCCGGAACCCTCATCGAACCTGCCGCAACAAATTTGATAAAATATTCTACGGCCCTAACCCAAAGCGGATTTTGGGGAGGCATCAACGCTACAGTCACTCCGGGCGCCGGGACGGGGTTAGATGGAACAACGAGTGCTACTTCAATTATAGAAAGTTCAACTACTGCTCAGCATTACCTTACCGGCCCGGGTACAACTGTGGTGGCATCTGCGGTTTACACAGGATCTGTTTACGTCAAACAAATAGGTTCGGCCCGCAATTTTAAATTTACGTTTACGGATGGCGGGGGTAATTTTTTAGATCTGCAAATCAACCCCGCGACTGCCGCCATTGTCAGCGGTCCGACTTATACGACGGCATCTGCGGCTTATTCTAACGCTTCCTATGTCGGAACTCTATTGCCCAACGGCTGGATCAAAGTAAGTTTTACATTCACCAATAATACATCGACAACTATAGCCCCAAGCTATGCGCTAGCCTCTGGCGCAAGTTTTAACTACGCAGGCGACGGATCTTCCGGCCTTTATGTATGGGGGCTGCAGCTGGAAGCAGGCAGCTACGCCACCTCTTATATTCCCACCAACTCAAACGCGACCTTTGCCCGCGCCGCCGATGTTTTTAGCGATACGCTAAGCGGTACTTATTTTGACAGTAGTGGTACCATGCAATACGCAACCACAAGCGTAGCGCGCACCAACTATACCTATAACGGTGGCAGCTGGGTTAATTCCGGCACTCTGATTGAGCCCGCGGCGACAAATTTACTCTCTCCAAGTCAAGGAAAGTTTAGCAGTTGGTCATATGGTTCCTATATAACATCTATTGTTGACAATACTATCGCGGCACCTGACGGAACGACAACGGCTTCCACGGTAACCACAAATACGACGGGGGCATCGAATTGGTCTAATCCAACGACTTGCCCCACAATTACGGCAGGCAGTAGTTATACAGCTTCCATGTTTTTAAAAGCAGGAACAGCCTCTACCTTCCAAATTGAAGCGGGAAAATCGGATGGTACCGATGGCGCCACTATTCGTGGTAGCTTGGCTAGTGGCACGATTACATCCACCTTCAGCAACACTTCAGGTACATACGTTAGTTCTGGCATTCAGGCTCTAGCTAATAGTTGGTACAGAGTCTGGGTAACTTTTCAGACGGCTACGTCAACAACTGGCTGTATTGTGTTTAGTGGTGCAGCTACAGGCACTATAAATATCTGGGGTGCGCAAGTTGAAGCAACCGCCTATCCCACAAGCTACGTCCCCACAGTTTCTGCCAACGTTACTCGTGCCGCCGATGTTTTCAGCGAGACGACCAGTGGCACCTATTCCAATAGCAGCGGTGTACTGCAATATGCGACTACCAGTGCGGCGCGCACCAACTATACTTACAACGGCAGCAGCTGGATCAATTCTGGAACGATCCTTGAGCCGGCAGCTACTAATCTTGAAAAATACTCCACTGCTATTTCAGCTTGGGGGGCGCCAGTTAATATTAATGTCACCGGCGGGCAAACGTCCCCGGATGGTACCGTAAATGCCTCTTTAATCGCTCGCGCTGCCCTCGGCAGTAGTTCCTATGTCCAAAGTTTTGATTTGTCCTCTAACCCCGCAGTCAATGCCAGCGCCACTTATTCTATTTATGCGAAAGCCGGTGCAAACGCCCATAAAATTCTTTTGCGGTTGCAGGGCACCTACCCTGATCGTGCTGATGTTCTCTTCGATCTAAATGTAGGCACCGTCATTGATTCCAGCGCCACCAGTTATACTATTCTGGGAACGAGTATTACGCCAGTAGGCGGAGGATGGTATCGTTGTTCCGTTTCAGCCTATATCGCCAACACAGCCGCAGGTGGCATTCTAGTATCACCTACTAGCGCAACAGCAGCCCATGCCGCAGAAGGCAATGACGGTGTTCTGGATGATGCCTATGTCTGGGGCGCACAGCTGGAAGCTACCCCCTTTATCACTTCCTATGTACCAACAGCCATGGGCGCTTTTGCGCGTAGCGCTGATGTCTTTACGGCACCACGCGGCGGCACTTATTTCAATACCAGCGGCGTGATGAAAATGGCGACCGCCGATACACCGCGCATGGATCATAGCCCCGTCAGCCCTTATGCATCTGAGGGCATTTTAATTGAAGAGGCTCGGACGAATATGGTGACTAGCAGCCAGAATATTTTTGCATTTAACACTGGCCTTACAACGGCCGCAGTACCTAATGTAACATCCCCTGATGGCACAACAGATGCCTGGACACTCACGCAAATTGGGGCGAGCGGCACCGATAGCCGCAAGCAACAAAATTTTGTAGTCGCCGACGACAGCACAACTTATACGGCTTCCGTCTACATTGCGAAAACTGTAGGGACACCAAGTACATATCCATCGTTAAATCTTGGCTTAGTCGGCGGCACCGTATTAGGTAGGGTGGTTGCACTAAACACTCAAACAGGTGCCTATGTAACAAATGGTACCGCAAGCGTGCAGAATGCCGGAAATTTCTGGCGCGTTAGCCTTTCCCTCACAAATAACGCCACCGGCAATACGACTCTGTATGTTGAGTTTTACCCGGCTTGGAATTCTAGTGGCACGACATCCCAAAGCACCATTAGCGGGGGCAGCGCCGTTTTCTTCGGCCCACAAGTCGAAGCTGCTTCCTTTGCTACCTCCTATATCCCTACTTATAGTGCAGGCTCCTTAACCCGTCCGCAGGATTCGTTTATCCTGCCCCTGCCCGGCATCTGGTTTAATTCATCAGCCGGGACCTTTATCTCGCGGTTCCAGACATTCGATACGGCATCATCCGCTTCCAATAATCGCCGCCACGTATGGGCTATTGCCGATGCTGGCTATGTCCCCACCAGTGCGCAGCGCCTAGCCGTACGCGCAGTAAATCAGGCAACAGAAAATGCCCCCGCTGGTGTTATTGGCGACGGCACAACCGTTTTTGACATACCGCCAGCTTCCACAATTGCGGCTAATACGTTCGGGAATGTGGCGCTTGCTTACAGCTCTTCCTCGATACCCGGTGCAGGTGTATCTTTTAACGGTGCTGCAACGGTAACATCGGCCCATGCCTGTACACCGGACACCAGCAGTGGGCTAGCTATCGGCGGCTTTACTAGTGGTACTACGCGCCAGCTCGACGGCTATATCACCCGCCTGACCTACATTCCTATTCGGCAGTCAGACTCCAGCCTGCCGTCATATTCGCAGTAGAATAAATAGTAGATTGATGGCGAAAGTAGTTGCGCACGGGCATTCTTCGCAGCGCTATGCTTGCGAAGAATGGTGCCCAGAGACGGAATTGAACCGCCGACACGGGGATTTTCAATCCCCTGCTCTACCAACTGAGCTATCTGGGCTTTAACCATAAGGCGCTGCACTCACAAAGAGAGACAGCGAAGGGCTCGCTTATAAGCAAGGAATCCGGGCTTGTCCACCCCTGCTTTATTCAATTCCGCTATCATTATCAGGGTTTTGCTGGCTATCGGGGCTTTCGGCTGTTGGCACCGCATATTTCTCGGTCAGCCAGCCGCCCAGATCGATATTGGCGCAACGCGCGGAGCAAAAAGGCCGGTATTTCACGGTCACATCCTTCTTACATATTGGACAGCAAGGTTGCACGGCCTGACCCATTATTTCCTCCCGTTACAGTTGCGCAACATCTGCGCGACCTCGAACAAAGGCAGCCCTACAATATTGGAGTAAGAACCGGAAATAAAGCGAATATACGCAGCCGCTTTGCCCTGAATGGCGTAGCCGCCCGCCTTGCCCATGCCCTCGCCGCTTGTCACGTAGGATTCGATATCTTGCGGCATCAAGGTATTGAAAGCGACGATGCTATCCACAACGCGCTCTCTGATTTTGTTACCGGGTACATGAACGGCAACGCCGGTATAAACATGGTGACGACGACCCGAGAGCAGTTTGAGGCAATCGCGCACCTCACCCGCCGTTTCAGCTTTCGGCAAAATGCGGCGACCGACGGCAACAACAGTATCTGCAGCCAGCACGATGGCATCCGGATTTCGTTTTGCGATAGCTTCCAGTTTTTCCCGCGCTAGTCGTTGCGCCAGATGTCGTGGCAATTCGGTCGGTTGCGGTGTCTCGTCAATGTCGGCAGGTAAAATTTTATCTGGCTTGATGCCGATATCTGCCAGCAGGCTCAGGCGGCGTGGCGAGGATGAAGCGAGAATAAAAATGGGAGGCGTCACTTGTGGCGGAATGTGATCCGGCCCTTGGTGAGGTCATAGGGCGTCATTTCGACATTGACCTTGTCGCCGACCAAAACACGAATGCGGTTCTTACGCATCTTGCCCGATGTATGGGTCAGAACTTCGTGGCCGTTCTCCAGCTTTACGCGGAACATGGCGTTCGGCAAAAGCTCGGTAACAACACCTTCAAATTCGAGTAGTTCTTCTTTGGCCATTTTTAATTACGAGTTGCTGGTTGTTAGTTATTAGCGATGGCTATCAATTATCAGGTATTGGGAATAAGGTAAAGCACTGTAAACAAGCGCTTTTTACTAATAACTAGCCCCTAGCCGCTTCATCATGGCAGGGATTGCACTGGGCGGGCCAGGGTTCGCCGAAATCCTCGACAATCATTGACCAATCCTGCATTTGTAGCCGGATTTTGGCATCTCCGGCAAAGATAAACAGAATGGCTTTTTCATCGGTCATGACTGCCAGCAGATCAAGCATTTGACTTTGATTATGCAGGTCGATGCCCTGCAACTGCGCAGCCTGTACGCCCTTAATGTTCAGAGCGCAACAAACACGCTCCAGCCCCATATCATTTGACGCTTCGCGTTTCAGGCGATGAACGACCATGATGAAGTTCTTATCTTCGGCGTTAAAAACCATATCGCAGACTGGCGCGATAGCATCCTGCAACACAGCAGAGATCACCTGCACATCTTCGGCGTCTTTGGCTTTGAGTTTAAGTTGGCCGCTCATGCCGCTTCTCTAACCCGCTCGATATCCGCACCGCAGGCAGCCAGTTTTTCCTCCAGCCTTTCATAGCCGCGATCTAGGTGATAAATGCGGTTAAGGATCGTCTCGCCTTTGGCCGCCAATCCCGCGAGTGCCAGTGATACCGAAGCACGCAAATCGGTCGCCATAACGGGCGCGCCCGTCAATTGCGGAATGCCACGTATCATTGCCGAGTTATTATGCACGGTAATATTCGCGCCCATACGGCGGAGTTCCGGCACATGCATAAAACGATTTTCAAAAATCGTTTCCGTAATCATGGAGGCGCCTTCGGCTACGCACATCAATGCCATCATCTGAGCCTGTAAATCTGTCGGAAAGCCGGGATAAGGTTCCGTCATCATATCAACACCGCGCAGGCCATGCGGGCAACTAACGCGTAAACCCGCAGGCGTTTCTTCAATATTGACACCAGCTTCGCCTAGCAGTTTGGCAACGCTATGCAGATGTTCCAGCTTTGCGCCCAGTAGTTCCACATTGCCGTGAGTAATGGCGGCCGCCATAGCAAAAGTTCCAGCTTCAATACGGTCGGCGACAACATCGTGCCGGGCCGCATGCAGACGGTCTTTGCCGGTAATGCGTAATTTATCAGAGCCGATACCATCAATCTGCGCACCCATCGCCACCAGACAATTGGCCAGGTCGCTAATCTCCGGCTCACGCGCGGCATTCACAATGGTGGTCTCGCCTTTGGCCAGCGCCGCCGCCATCATCACATTCTCAGTACCGGTGACGGTGGCCATAGGGAATACAATCTCCGCGCCCTTCAGACCCTTGGGCGCACGCGCGTGAATGTAACCATTTTCCAGAACGACATCGGCACCCAACTGCTGCAGCGCTTTGATATGCAAATCAACGGGCCGCGTACCGATGGCGCAACCGCCGGGCAAGGAAACCTTAGCTTCACCACAACGCGCAACGAGAGGGCCCAGCACCAGAATACTGGCGCGCATCTTTCGCACCAGATCGTAGGGAGCAGTGATGTTGGTGATGTTGGTTGCTTTCAGCTCTACCACACGTCCGGTTGAGCCACTGCTTTTTTGGTTCCCATTGAGACCGATACTCACGCCATGCTGGCCCAGCAAATTCGCCATAGTCGCGATATCGGCCAGATGCGGCACATTACCAAGCGTCAGCGTCTCATCCGTCAGCAAGCTGCAAGCGAGCAGCGGTAGGGCAGCATTCTTCGCGCCACTGATATGAATTTTTCCTGAGAGCGACTTACCGCCGCGAATGCGCATGCTGTCCATCAGATAGCCTTTGCGCGTTCTTTAATTTCCGATTCCATTCTTGGCAAAGTCACGCCGGTTTGCTTCATATATTTGCCGCCGCGGTCGGCGTAGGAAGTCTCACACTCGCTGTCGGCTTTCAGGAACAGGAACTGGCACACGCCTTCATTGGCATAGACACGCGCGGGCAGCGGCGTGGTGTTGGAGATTTCGAGTGTCACATGCCCTTCCCACTCGGGTTCCAGCGGCGTGACATTCACGATCAAACCGCAACGCGCATAAGTCGATTTACCGAGACAGATGACAAGAATATCGCGCGGGATTTTGAAATATTCGATCGTGCGCGCCAGCACGAATGAATTCGGCGGAATGACGCAGACATCGGTCTTGCGATTCACAAAACTGTTGTCCGAGAAATTTTTGGGATCGACGATAGCGTTGTCGATGTTGGTGAAAATCTTGAACTCATCCGCCAGCCGCGCGTCATAGCCGTAAGACGACAGGCCGTAGGAAATGACGCCCTGACGCTGCAGCTTTTCCTGATAAGGGGTGATCATCCCCTGCTCGGCCGACATTTTACGTATCCAGTGATCGGGCATGACTGACATAATTATTCCTTAGTTTTTGGTTCGGCGGTTTCGACGCGCGCCTGTTGCTGCTGCTTACGTTTGCGCAAATTCTCACGCAGGGCGGCGGCCACGCGGCTCTCCCTCTCGGGAGAAAAAGGATAGGCATTGGGTTGCGCTTTTTCGTTCATTCGTTATGTTTAAGCCATGAAACCCTACCGGACAATACCGATCAACGAATGCGGCGAGCCTTTAGTGCCTATTCCGCAGGATAAATTCGTTTTTTTTAGCCCCCACGCCTATGTCGCGCTGGGTGCACCCTATAACGGTGATTCGCCGTGGTTGCTACGATCCGGCGTTCTTGAAGCTTTACTCGAGGCTCAGAAAAGCCTTGCAAGTCAGCGGCCGGGCTGGAAAATCATGGTTTTTGATGGCTATCGCCCCAATGCTGTGCAGGAATTCATGGTCATGCGCGAATTCCGCATTCAGGCCGAAGCCGCCAATTTCGACCCCGACCATTTGACCGAATCCCAGCAAGAACAGCTGGCTGAAAAAGTTTACCGTCTTTTCGGCATACCGAGCGAAAATCCGGCTACGCCACCGCCCCACAGCACCGGCGCTGCCGTCGATTGCACTCTGGCTGATGAAAGCGGCAAGGAAGTCGATATGGGCTCCCCGATTGATGAGAATTCAGACCGGTCCAACCCTAACCATTTTGCGGAGGCTGAAGACGCCGCGGGCAAAAAGGCTCACCAGAACCGGATACTTTTGCACGATATCATGCAGGCTAACGGCTTCCTGCGGCATCACGCCGAATGGTGGCATTTCTCAACGGGTGACCAATATTGGGCCTGGACCCAGCGCCAGCAGGACCCTGCCAGCCAGATCGCCGCCCATTACGGCCGCGCCGATTTTCTTAAAAAACCGGCCAAGGCGAGTTAAAGGAGTTCCTTGCACTATCCCGCCGCCTATGGCAAAAACCGCCCTCCACTTTGTGCTGCCGTAGCTCAGGGGTAGAGCACGTCCTTGGTAAGGACGGGGTCGTAGGTTCAATTCCTATCGGCAGCACCAGTTTTTTTCAAGGGGTTAGTTTTTCTGAGGCGAATTTCTTTAATAATTCTGGGAGTAAAAATGGGAGAACCCATGGGAGTAAACTCTCAAACCTAGCTTCCAAAAGGAAACCGATCTGCAGCCACAGCATTGCCTCTGTCATACCTGGCCGGTTCACCAAAAGGATCGGCATTTCCTGCGTAACAACATCTCATCAAAGTCATTACAGGTTCAAGAGCGGTAAAATCTCTAATGTGTTTTTCTATAAATGCTTCGATAGGAACACCAGTTTTTAATTCCGACAAAAATTGTTCTTTAAATTCCGCATGCAGCGCCTGATCGAATTGGGTATCCGCTTTGATATCTCTGGCAACATCAAGCAACTGACGTGAAGTCATACTGCATCCGGGTTTCCAACCGCGCTCAATATTATCATGGATTTTTTCAATGACTTTTGCGCATGTCAAGTCATGTCCTTCCGGATTAAATAGCCACTTGCAGACCCGCGCCTTATACCACTGCATAAGAAAATCTGGTTGGCCGGTTAGCTCTACAAAGGCTAAGGCGCCACAGGCATCAGCCATGACTTCATCGCCTCCATTAGCATGACCAAGCTCATGCGCAGTTTGCATGAGGAACCAATTTTTTTCGGCAGCAGGAAAAGTGGCCAACCATGAATGTGGTGCGCGCGTAAACTGAGACAAAAAGTGATGTCCTGTATGATGATCGCCCGGTGGATGAACAACGATCCCGATAGGAGATATAGAGTCTGAACCTTTCAAGGCCCGCTGAATGTCGTTCACATGATAGAGTGGATTTGCAAAAGGCTTCTCCCCAGACATCTGCATAACAAGATGCATATTGATAATGTGGGGCGCTCTGAAAAATTCTAAATGACCAAATTTTTCTTCCAAATAATATTCATAACGTTCAATAACGGTTGCTATTTGTGCCGATCTCTCCAAGCCGCCGGGATCAAAAACATTATTTACATGATCAGCCGTTAGCACACTGAATGGGATGCCGAATGCATGTGATCGCCTTTTAATAGGCTCCAACCATTGATCTGCTTCAGAAGGTGTGGGCATAAATTATCCAATATGTATTCGCAAAAACCCCTCAGCATTATATCATCTGCCAATCACTGCCAGTATGGTTAAAATAGTTTCATGGGAGTCCATGAGAGTAAAACATGGGAGAAAATAAAGGTTTTTGATAAAAAAGGATACAGAAACGCAAAGAAAACGGCATTTTAAGTGAATAAACCCCCGTCCTGATTGACGTTGGTAAGGACGGGGTCGTAGGTTCAATTCCTATCGGCCACCATTTCAAAGACCGAACTACCTTCTCCCCATACTCTTCGCGCGTGCTTTTTTGCCGAGACGGAGGTTGAGGGCTTTGCCCTTTTTCTTTTTACCGGTTTTTTGCACCGGTTTTTTGCTCGCGTTTTTATGCGTAGGCTTTGATTTAATCTGATTCATATCGTGGCGTTTTTTGCCAAGGCGCGGTTTCTTCTGATCGGGATCAATGCGTTTGTCGTCTAGATAGGGGTTTTCGCTCTTCTTCATTTGCCAGCGGATCGGCACGCCGTGCAGATCGAACACATCGCGCAGGCCATGCGTCAGGAAGCGTTTGTAGCTTTCAGGCAGATCAACGGGCTTATTCACCCAGAGCGAGAATGTCGGCGGGCGGCTTTTTACCTGCGTGATGTAACGCAGTTTGATACGGCGGCCTGAAGTGATTGGCGGCGGATGGTCGAACTCCATCTTTTCCAGCCAGCGGTTGAGCTGCCCGGTCGAAATGCGTTTGTTCCAGATCGCATAGGTCTGCATCACGGCTTTCATCAGGTGATTAAGCCCCTCGCCTTTCAGCGCTGACATTTCAATCATCCGCACGCCTGCGACCTGCGCCAGCGATACTTCAGCTTTTTCGTTGATGAGTTTCGTTACCGCCGCTTTCTGTTTCACCGTATCCCACTTATTGATGGCGATGACGAGGGCGCGGCCTTCTTCAATCACATGATGCGCGATGATGAGGTCCTGCTTATCGAAAGGTTGATTGGCATCCAGTACCAATACAACGACATGGGCTAAACGAATGGCGCGGATCGTTTCATGGCCGCTCATTTTCTCCAGATGTTCTGTTACACGCGCGCGTTTGCGAAGACCTGCGGTATCGACCAGCCGTACGGGCTTGCCGTTAAAATTCCATTTAATAGGGATGGCATCCCGCGTGAGGCCGGGCTCTGGTCCCGTGAGCAATCGGTCCTCGCCGATCAGCGCATTAATGAGCGTCGATTTACCGGCATTGGGTCGTCCCACGACGGCGACTAGCAGATGTTTTTCTTCTTCCGCATCGTCGCCTTCAAAAACAGGCGGCATTTCTTCGGACGGAATACTGCCGTCCGGGGTAACAATTTCTACACCAGTGACGGGTGGGGCCTTGGGCTTGGCTTTACGTCGACGCGTATCTTGCTGCTCGACACGGTTTTCTTCCGGCACATAAGGCAGCAAGGCCGCATGCAATTCCATCAATCCTTCGCCGTGCGTAGCGGAGACGGCAATAGGGTCGCCGAAACCGAGTGCAGTTGTCTCATCGAAAGCTTCGGGCAAATAGGCGCCTTCGCATTTGTTGGCGATCAGAATAATGGGCTTGCCGGTTTTACGAATTTCGCGGGCGATGGTCCTGTCATCGGGCGTTAAACCTGCGCGGCCATCGACCACGAGAAGGATAACATTAGTTTGATCGAGTGCCTGTTTGGTGCGTTCCGCCGTACGCGCTGCAAGACTGCCTTTGGCGCGGACGTCTTCCAGGCCTGCGGTATCCAGCAAGCGGAATGTCAGATTAAAAAGCGTCCCCTCGCCTTCGCGCCAGTCGCGCGTGACACCGGGCACGTCGCTGACCAGCGCCATTTGCTGGCCGACCAGACGGTTGTACAAAGTGGATTTGCCGACATTAGGCCGGCCTGCAATGGCGATGGTAAAGGTCATATCAGCGTAACGCTACGAGATGGCCGTTATCCGTCACGACATAGATGACGTTATCCGCAATAACAGGCGGAATAAAACTGGGCGCACCAATATCGATATGGCTGAGCGGGCTTCCGTCAAGCACGGAAAAACTGGCGAGCTCACCCATCGAATTGGTCAACCACAGCTTGCCGCCGCCAACAACTGGCCCGGCCCAATAAACAGGATCGGAGTCATGATCATCCGGATCTTCGCGCTGCTGCAATTCCTGCACCCATAAAACCTGGCCACTGTCACGGGTAACGGCGATCAACTGCCCGTCATTCGACAGCACGAAAATAGTGTCGCCGGAAATCGCAGGCGTATTAATGCCGCCGATATCATTTTCCCAAACTCGGTCGCCTGTACGCAAATCAATCGACGCCATACGTCCGCTGTGGCTGATGGCATAGACGCGGCCTTTATCGATAATGGGAAGACCGCGGATATCTGCAATCGCTGGCAATGCGCCGACTTGGGTCGGCATTGTCAGGCCATAACTCCAGGAAGAACGGCCATTTTCAGCACGCAAATTAAAAATTTCACCAGAACTATAGGCAACGACTATGTTATCATCGACAACGGCGGGGTTGGATGCGCCCATCAAGGTCGCGCTTTCGGCGATGCCGTTATGGTGCCACAGTGCCGCGCCCGTACGAGCGTCCAAAGTCTGCAGTTGGTTATCGATGCTCACAACATAAACACGGTCGCTGTTAATTGTCGGTGCAGCCCGCAAGGGATTAGCAAATAATTTCCGCCAGCGCACATTGCCGTCAGTCGCGTTCAGGGCGAGGATTTCACCAAAACCTGTTGTGGCATAAACGGTATCGCCGTCGATGCCGACACCGCCGCCAATAGCGTTTTCATCACGGTCAGGCGGTGTTGTATCGAACTGCCAGAGCCGTTCGCCACTTTTCACATCGAAAGCCGAGACAACGCCTTGCGCATCCATTGTAATGGCATGGCCATCAGCAACAACAGGGCGGGCCAGCAATTTAAAATCGGAATCCGATCCGGCACCGATGTCCGAGCGCCAGATTTCCTGCGGGTTATCAGCCAGATTGGCATTTGGCATAACATGGGTAGGATCATAGCCAGCTTGCGGCCAGCTGGCGTTCAGCATCAGGTCAGAAAGCTCAGGCTTCTGCCCAGCGATATCTTTATCCGCTGAAATGGATTTGGAATTAGCCATGACAGCAAAACGCTCGCCCTTAACTGAAGTGCCGATTTTATTTTCACTATCGGTACAGGCCGCCAGAAAAACCATGCACAACAACAGCGCTATAAGTGAAGCACGTCTATTTGTTGTGCAGCTTTGCATGATAGCTACTCTGAAACGTAGCGCAGCATATCGGCGGCGCGCGTACTGAGCGATTGCGGTACGCCGGCATCCTGCGACAGATCAGCGAATATTTTCTTGGCTTTTTCCTTATCGCCTGCGCGTAATGCCAAATAACCCGAATATTCCATAGCCGTAAAATGCCACGGCGCCTTATCACCCTGCAAAACCTGCAGACGCTTTTGCAATTCTTCGGTGTTACCGGTGTCTAGCTGCGTGCGTACAGATAGAAGGTCTGCCAATTGGCGGAAGGCTGGATCGGCATTGTTGTCTTTAGCTATCGTGTCATAGATCTGAACGGCCTGATCCTGTTTACCGTTTTGGGCGGCTAAAGCGGCAGCGTGCAATTCAGCCAAAACAGCCTGTGTAGCGCCCTGATTTTTTTTGGCGAACAGCTGCAAGGCATCAATTTGCTTGGTATCGTCGCCGGCTGCCGGTTTCAGCGCCGCCATCAGTTCAGCTGTCGCCTGCTGATTCTTGTCGATACGCCATGAATGCCACGCGGTTATGCCAGCTGTGCCAATAACAATGGCTATTGCCGCGGCAATAACTAGAGGTCCGTAACGGCCCCATAGCGCCTCCAGCTTCTGGCGCTCTAAATCTTCCTGGATTTCTTGAAAAATGTTGTGCTCAGTCATGCGCTATTTCATAGTGGACGGACAAAGATAGTGCAAGCGACGAATGGAAAAGCCTTGTCCCACACAAATATCCTGACTGCCCTCTGCGATGCTACGATCTTTACCGGCGATACTTGGGTGGAAGGTCATGCTTTACTGATAAAAGATGGCAAAATTCTGGATATCGTCACCAATTCCAAAATCCCCGCCGATGCCGCGAGCACCCATTACCCCGGCCTTCTGCTTGTTCCCGGCTTTATTGATGCGCAAGTCAACGGCGGTGGCAATATTCAGCTTAACAATACGCCTACGGCCGAAGCCTGCCAAGCTATCGCTAAAGCCCATGGGCACTATGGCACCACGAGATTGCTGCTGACCTGCATAACGGACCGGCCCGAAGTTACGATGCAGGCTTTGGCTGCAACGCGTCTTGCCCGCCAAACTTGTCCTTCTATTCTCGGCATTCATTTGGAAGGCCCACATCTGGGGCTGGAGCGCCGCGGCGTGCATAAAGCTGATTACATCCGGCCCCTAAGCGCCGAGGATTTGCGGCTTTATAAGCCGGAATCGGGTGAAATCATGCTGATTACCCTAGCGCCTGAAAATGTATCACAGGAAACTATTCATCTCTTACATAAACAGGGCGCAATTATATCTCTAGGTCATACCAATGCGTTGCCGGAACAAATTCACGTGGCAATTGAAGCTGGCGCAACAGGATTCACACACTTGTTCAACGGCATGGGCAAACCGAGCGAAGGGGGTGCAACTCCAGCGGATACAGCCCTAAAAGAACCGGGAAGTTGGTGCAGCATGATTATGGATGGATTTCATGTGCCGACTGAAATGGCCAAGCTCGCGCTAAAAGCCAAACCCGGAAAGATTTTTCTGGTCAGCGATGCGATGGCGCCCGCCGCAACTGATGATCCGCAATCCTTTGGACTATACGACGAGAAAATTGATGTCGCCAATGGCCGCTGTGTCAATCATGAGGGCAAGCTCGCGGGATCAGCCATCACGCTGCTGGATGCGGTGCGGCACTGCGTGAATGTCGTTGGCGTTCCCCTCGAAGAAACGCTGCGCATGGCATCCACCTATCCTACCGAATTTCTCGGCGTGAGCGATCGCTTCGGTAAGTTACTGCCGGGTTATGTGGCGGATGTACTGGCGTTTAGCCCAGAATTAGAGCTGAAATCAGTATTGATTTAACTACTGTGGGGAGTCTTTGTTATGTTAAGCGACAAACAAAAAGGTGTTGTCTGCGGAGCTGCTCCAGCACTTCTCACGACGATCACGGGATTCATCGTTGCGGTCAAATTATATCCATATATTTTTTCTATCCCCGATCAGTCAAACGGCCTTTTTGGGGCGATGCTCAAATGGTGTTTGCTTCCGGTAATCTGTCTTGCCGTAAATGTCGGCCTAGTCGGTAATTACCGCTTTTATTCGCCAGATGACATAGACGGCGCAGGATTAACAGCCGGAACAATAAAAATTAGAATCTACCGCGCCACATTGCAAAATACCTTGGAACAAACTGTTCTCGCAGTTTTAACTTACTTGATATGGACCATATCAATGCCACAACAATGGCAAGGCCTTATCATTGTGTCGGCAATCTTTTTTCTTTTGGGCCGTCTTTTCTTCTGGCGAGGATATGAGTCTGGGGCTGCTGGACGGGCGTTTGGTTTTGGTCTTACTTTTTATCCGACTGTGCTGATGTTACTCATGCTGTGTGTGCACTTTATTTTTGAAATCTAAGTTGATTTTCCCACCCACGCCGCACCACGCAGCCCACTCATAGCGCCATATTTGGCGGGAACAAACTGGGTCTTGGGATTTTTGCCAACGATATATTTGCCCCAACGCTCGGTTACTTCTTTATAGAGTCCAGGCAAGCCACTTAAACCGCCGCAGACAACTATCACCTCTGGATCAAACGTATAGATGACCGCCCGCATGGCTTTGGCGACAGTCGTATAAAAACTATCCAGCACACGGATGGCTTCGACATCGCCGCGCCGCGCGAGTGTATCAATTTCAAAAGCATCGGCTTCTTTATTGGTCATCATTTTATAAAGCCGCGCCAGCGCAAGGCCGCTGACTGATTTATCGATGCAACCTGTTTGGCCGCAACTGCAGGTAACTACGGGCCCATCGGATACCTCGCGGAATGGCAAGGCTATATGACCGAATTCGCCGGTTAAGCCGTTAGGGCCCTCGACGATCTGCCCCTTAACAACAAAGCCACCGCCCACGCCTGTACCCATAATTAGACCAAAGACTGTTTGATACCCTGCCCCGGCACCGTCAGTCGCCTCTGATAAGGCAGCGCAGTCGGCATCATTCGCCAAGCGTACCGAGCGATTCAAGGCTTTTGCTAAATCATCACGTAAAGGCTGGCCAGAAAGAGCGGGAGTATTAGCCGCAAAAGGAATAGTGCCTGCTTTTTGGTCGATAGAGCCGGGCACTCCCACACCCAAAGACGCCTTCTGTCCACATTTTTGGTCCAGTTGCTCGACTATATTGACACATGTCTTTAGGAAAGAGCCATAATCGCTTGGCGTGGGTGCGACAATCTGCGCGATTTCATTGTACCGTTCGTCGAAAACAGCACCGGCGATTTTTGTTCCGCCAATATCAAGACCTGCAATAAAAGCCACAGCCGTTTCCTTTTCAAAAATTGATGCTCCGAAACTCAACGATTTTGAGTTGTAACCTACCCAAGAATCACCTTAAGACCATAGATTATGGTTAATATAATTATTCCGCACACGTAATGTATTGATATTTATTGCTTTTGTTTTGTTGCTGCCAAAGCACAAAGCATAGGCGAAACGGCAATTTTTGCCGACTTTGTTAAGTTTATTTTCATATGTGTGGGCCTAAAGTTAACCAAGTCTAACGCTAATAGGAATTTTTTGCCGATCAGAAGTTAAGACCTTTCAGTGGAATTAAGGGGGCCCGTCCGGGACCTTTTCAATCAGTAGAAGTCACTAGAGGATAAAGGGAGCATTACAAAGTGAACGCTTTTTTACAAACTCTTCGCAACCTTGGTCCTATGCGGTTGGTGGCAATTGCCATTGTAACATTCAGTCTGCTTGGTTTCTTTGGTTTTATTACGACCCGCATCACCGCTTCGCCCCTGGCCCTCCTCTATAATGAACTGGATCAGCAAGATGCTAACGCGATCGTTCAAAAACTGGACGCGCAGAAAATTCCCTATCAAGTTGATGCCAACGGCACCTTGATCCGTGTGCCTTCTGATCAGGTTGGCAAGTTGCGTATGACAATGGCTGCCGACGGCCTGCCAAAGGGTGGCTCGATCGGTTATGAAATCTTCGACCAGAAAGAAGGTTTTGGCACCACCAGTTTTGTGCAGAACATCAATCATCTTCGGGCGCTCGAAGGTGAACTTGCCCGCACGATCAGTTCAATGAATCCCATACAAACGGCACGTGTACATCTTGTTTTGCCGCAGCGCGAACTCTTCAGCCACGGTACTCAAACAGCAACAGCCAGCATCTTTATCAAGACACGCGGCGGTACGGTTCTATCGCGCGAGCAAATCGCGGCTATCCAACATTTGATCGCAGCGTCCGTTCCGCAATTGCAACCTAACCAAGTCTCAATCGTTGACGACCGCGGTAATTTGCTGGCACGGCCTGCTGCCGACGGCGGCGCGGGTGGCAGTGGTGATAGCCCTGATGATATGCGTCTCAGCTTCGAACAGGGACAGGTCAAAAAGATCGAAGACCTGCTGTCGCAAACCCTAGGTTACGGCAAAGTCCGCGCCCAAGTTTCGGCTGATCTGGACTTCGACCGCGTCACGACCAATTCGGAAATCTTCGATCCTGAAAGCCAGGTTGTGCGTTCAACCCAAAGCACAACGGAAGACGCGAGCAATTCTGAAGGTGGTGGTGGCAGCACTGGCGGTGTCTCCGTTGCAAACAACCTTCCATCCAATCCGGCGCAGATTGCCAATACATCGAGCGGTGGAGCTGGTCCTTCGAACAAGAACAGCCGTACCGAACAAACCATCAACTACGAAATTAATAAAACCGTGCGTAGTCAGGTCCGCGAAAGTGGGCAAGTCAAACGCCTGTCAGTTGCCGTTGTTGTGGACGGCGTGACGACGACCGATGACAAAGGTGTCAGCACCTATGCACCCCGCACCGACGAAGAAATGAAAAAGATCCGGGACCTTGTTGCGTCTGCTGTTAATTTCGATGCTAATCGCGGCGACACGATACAAGTTACCAACATGAAATTCGCTCAAGGCGATGCGCCGAAGGATCAGGGCAGCGGCGCCGATTTGTTGATGGGCGTGCCGAAGGCTGACCTTTTCCATGCGGCAGAAACGTTGATCCTCGCGATTATTGGTTTGCTTGTTGTGTTGCTGGTGGTTCGTCCTATCCTGAAGCGTGTTCTTGATTCAGCTGGCAGTGTTGGCGGCGATCAACAGGCTCTGCTGAGCGGTGGTGGCGGTGGATATGCCGGCAATGCGCAACTGGCCCCTCCTACTGGCAATCTAACGCGTGAAGATAATCTTGAAGCTTCCGCATCAGAATCCGAAATTGAACGTATGATCGATATCTCGCGCGTCGAAGGTCGCGTGAAAGCATCGTCGCTACGCAAGGTTGGTGAAATTGTTGACAAGAATCCGGATGAAGCAGTCGCAATCTTACGCAACTGGATGTATCAGGAAAGCCGGTAGGAGTAACTCATGGCGGCCGTACGCATACGTGAAGATGTAAGATCACTCACTGGGGCTGAAAAAGCTGCGCTGTTTATTCTGTCGCTGGGCGAAGAATATGCGGCGCGCGTTTTTTCGCATATGAATGACGACGAAATTAAGGAACTGTCGCAGGTCATGGCAAACCTCGGCAATGTTAGCTCTAACCTTGTCGAAAAATTATTTGTCGAGTTTGCCGAGCAAATGTCGTCCAGCAGCGGCGCCAGCGGCACACTGGAATCGACGGAACGCTTGCTGATGAAGGTGCTGGATAAATCACGCGTCAGCAATATCATGGAAGATATTCGCGGACCCGCAGGTCGCACGATGTGGGACAAACTCGCCAATGTGAATGAAGCTGTTCTGGCCGCCTTCCTGAAAAATGAATACCCGCAAACCGTCGCTGTTGTTGTCACAAAAATCAAACCCGACCACGCCGCGCGCGTATTATCGCAACTACCCGAAAGCTTTGCGATGGAAGTTATCACGCGCATGTTGCGCATGGAATCCGTGCAGAAAGACGTTCTGGACGATATCGAACGCACCCTACGCAACGAGTTCATGAGCAATCTCGCGCGCACCAATCGTCGCGACCCGCATGAATCCATGGCTGAAATTTTTAACAATCTCGACCGCTCAAGCGAAGCTAAATTTATGGTGGCGCTGGAAGAACGCAGCCGCGAATCCGCTGACAAGATCAAGAGCCTGATGTTCACCTTCGAAGATCTTGGCAAGCTGGAAGGCGCAGCCATTCAGGCAATTATGCGGGTCGCTGACAAGGCAAAACTTCCGACGGCCCTCAAGGGCGCTTCGGAAACGATCAAGGAGCTATTTTTTACCAATATGTCGGAACGTGCCGGCAAACTGCTGAAAGAAGATATAGCCAGCCTCGGACCTGTGCGTTTGCGCGATGTCGAAGAAGCGCAATCAAGCCTGGTCGCTGTAGCCAAGGATTTAGCTGCCAAGGGCGAAATCGTGATCGCCAAGGAAAGCGAGGAAGACGAACTTGTTTACTAATAATCAGACTTCAGAAAGCACCAAGATGGTTGAGACGCCCCCTCTCCGCAAATATATGTTCGATCGTTCTTTTGACGGCGCGGCAAGCGCAAACGCGACCGAACGGCCGCGCGGACCGGTGACACTCAAACCAGAACAACTCGACGCCGTTAAAAAGGAATCTTACGATATTGGTTTCACTGCGGGCAAAAAAGCGGCTCTTGAAGAGAATGAGCAATTTCTACGCCTCACGTTGAGTCAGCTTGACGTCAAACTTGGCGACATCATCAGTAATTTCCAGAAACAGCAGACGGAACATGACAGGCAGTTGCGTATCGCCACACTGGCGATTGTCCGTAAACTCTTCCCTTCAATTGCGGAGCGTCAGGGCTTGCAGGAAATTCAGTCCATGCTGGAAGAAGTGATTGCAGAGATGGTGCATGAACCGCGCTTTGTTATTCGTATAAATGAAGGTGATTTTGACGCCATCAATACCAAGGTTCATGAAATCACCGTGCAGAAAGCCTATGCCGGCAAAGTCGTCGTTCTGGCAGATGTTGAAATCGCCCGCGGTGATTGCCGCGTTGAATGGGCAGACGGCGGCGTCGAACGCAAAGCGCAAGCCACATGGCAAGCAATTGAGCAGACAGTTGCGCCAGATGGCGCTTCAAATGAACCTTTACCTCAGGAGATAACCAATGGATGACAAGGAAACACTAACGCTGACCGAACTGCAGGCGAACCCCGGTGAAACGCCGAAGGATATCGGGCCGATAACAGCCAATGATTTGGACGCTGTTTACGGAATCCCCGTCGAAGTCGCCGCCGTTCTGGGCAAGGCTGAAATGCAGGTCAGCCATTTGCTGAAACTGGGCCGCGGCGCCGTCATCGAACTTGACCGCAAGGTGGGGGAAGCTATCGATATCTATGTCAACAACCGCCTCGTCGCGCGCGGCGAAGTCGTTGTTGTCGAAGACCGCCTTGGCATCACCATGACGGAAATCATCAAGTCAGACCGTACAAGTTAAGAACGATCAGGACCCATTGAAAGATATATGAGGATTGCATGAAACTTTTAATCGTTGGCCAATTGGAAGGTCATATTTCAACCGCCGGGCGTATCGCTACGCAACGCGGAGCCAAAGTCGCGCATATCGATAGCGTGTCTGGCGCGCTGAACGCCCTGCGCAACGGTCAGGGTGCTGACCTTGTGATGTGCGATGTTGTCCTTAATATCGCTGAGTTAATCGAAAGCCTGAAGTCGGAACGTATTACCGTTCCCGTTGTCGCCTGCGGTATTGGCACAGATGCGGGCGCCGCCGTACGTGCTATCCGCGCCGGTGCAAAAGAATATGTTCCTCTGCCGCCGGATGCCGATCTTATCGCTGCCGTTTTGCAGGCCGTCGCAGAAGAAGATGCGACTTTCATCGCCCGTGATCCGTCCATGCAGCCGATTATTCAGCTGGCGGAGCGCGTTGCCAACAGCGACGCGTCTATTCTAGTTACCGGCGAGTCCGGAACAGGTAAGGAAGTGATGGCCCGGTTTATTCACCGCAAGAGCCGTCGCGCTATGAACAATTTCGTCTCCGTCAATTGCGCCGCCATCCCGGACAATCTTCTGGAATCCGAATTATTTGGCCATGAAAAAGGGGCGTTCACCGGCGCCGTCGCTCGCCGTATCGGTAAATTTGAGGAAGCAAACGGCGGCACTCTTCTGCTTGATGAAATCAGCGAGATGGATCAACGCCTGCAAGCCAAATTACTGCGCGCTATTCAGGAACGCGAGATCGACCGCGTTGGCGGCACGCAGCCGATCAAAATCGACATTCGCCTGATTGCGACATCTAACCGTAATCTGGAAGAAGAAGTTAAGGCCAAGCGTTTCCGGGAAGATTTATATTTCCGCCTCAACGTTGTGAATGTTCAGATGCCTTCCCTGCGCGAACGTCCCGCCGACATTATTCCCTTGGCTGAATATTTTGCCAAGAAATATGCCGCCGCGAACGGCGTTCCAAATAAACCTTTTGCCCCTACGGCACTTGCTTTACTGCAAGCCCATCACTGGCGCGGTAATGTGCGCGAGTTGGAAAATACGATGCACCGCGCCGTATTATTGGCTCGCGGGAACCAGATCGAAGCAGAATCCATCATGCTGTCTGGCCAAAGCTTTGCACCCGAAGCGACGCCCGCAGCATTGGCTGCACAACTTGCCGCCAGCCGCACAATGTCCAGTCAAAGCAGTGGCCAAAATGCGCAGGGCAATCTTGTGGGCCGTACGGTGGCCGATGTTGAACGCGATTTAATCATCGACACGCTTCAGCATTGCCTGGGCAATCGTACGCATGCAGCGAATATTCTCGGCATTTCGATCCGTACACTGCGCAACAAACTGAAACTCTATAGCGAATCCGGTGTACCAGTTCCACCCGCCGCCGGCGAAGAACGAGCCGTTTCCTAACATTAATTCAGGCGTGAGCCGCATATGACCGATCAAACCACCACAGCGGCCGGAACTTCCGACATGATGAACGGCTTCTTCAAGCGTGGGGAAGTCTGGCTCGGCCTCGGCTTGATGCTGATCCTGACGGTATTGGTCATTCCAATTCCGGCCTTGATGGTCGATTTTGGTCTTGCGATTTCGATCACATTCTCTGTCGTCATTCTGATGACTGTGCTGTTTATCGGCAGGCCGCTGGAATTCAGCTCTTTCCCTACCGTTCTTTTAATCGCGACCCTGCTGCGTCTGTCGTTGAACTTGGGCACGACCCGTTTGGTTCTAACGCACGGCAATGAGGGTACAGACGCCGCCGGCAATGTTGTGCAAGCCTTCGCCAGCCTTGTTATGGGCGGTGACTTCATCATCGGTGTGATCGTTTTCGCCATTCTGACGATTGTCAATTTCGTGGTTATCACCAAGGGTTCTGGCCGTATCGCTGAAGTCGCGGCACGTTTTACTTTGGATGCCATGCCCGGCAAACAGATGGCCATCGACGCTGATTTATCCTCCGGCCTCATCAACGAAGACGAAGCCCGCAAGCGCCGAAAAAATCTGGAAGATGAAAGCCAGTTTTTCGGTTCGATGGACGGTGCCGCCAAATTCGTTCGCGGTGATGCTGTCGCTGGCCTCATCATCACCTTTATCAACGGCATTGGTGGCATCACCATTGGCGCCTTTCGCCACGGCATGCCGATTATGCAGGCAGCAGACACATATGTGCGCCTAACGGTCGGCGACGGCCTCGTTACACAGATTCCGTCTTTGCTTGTTTCCGTTGCAGCTGGTTTGTTGGTTTCCAAAACCAACAGCACCGGATCAACAGACAAGGCGCTGTTCAATCAGTTGGGCGGCTATCCAAGCGCTCTCGGCATGAGTTCTGCCATGTTGCTGATCTTGGCGATCATCCCCGGCATGCCGTTCATTCCCTTTGCGGCACTCGGTGGCCTGTCGGGCTTTGTTGCTTTCACTCTAACAAGACAATCGAAAGAACGCACGGCAGAAGCCGATGCAATTGAAAGCGATAAGACCAAGGCCGCGACTGTTGCTGAAGAGCCCATTGCGCGTTCACTCTCAATCGACTTTATCCGGTTGGAACTTGGTTATGCCTTGCTCGGCCTGATCAACAGCGAGGCAGGACAGCGCTTAACCGATCAGATCAAAGGGCTGCGGCGGCAATTGGCATCAGATATGGGCTTTATAATGCCTGCGGTACGTATTCAGGATAATTTGCAATTGCCCGCCAATAGCTACGTCATCCGTATCAAGGAAATTGAAGCCGGGCGCGGCGAACTGCGTCCCGGCATGTTGATGGTGATGGACCCGCGCGGCGCGCCAATCGCTTTGCCGGGCGAAGTCACGACGGAACCTACCTTTGGCCTCGCAGCTATGTGGGTGGACTCTACATACCGTGAAGAGGCGATGTTTAAAGGGTATACAGTCGTTGATCCGCCGACGGTAATTACTACCAACCTGACCGAAATTATCAAAGACAATATGGCAGAGCTTCTGTCTTATTCTGAAACGCAGAAACTACTGGATGAACTGAATAAAGATCAGCAAAAACTGGTGGCTGATGTCATTCCGACGCAGGTTACTGTTAGTGGCCTACAGCGCGTGCTGCAAAACCTGCTTGCAGAGCGTGTTTCCATTCGTGATCTGCCCACTATACTGGAAGGCATATCAGAAGCCACAGGCATAACCCGCAATTTGTCGGCCATTTCTGAGCACGTTCGCTCGCGCCTGTCGCGGCAGATATCGGACTCCAACACCAACGATATCGGTTACATCCCCCTGCTAACAATGTCCCCGGAATGGGAACAAGCTTTTGCTGAATCTATCATCGGCGAAGGTGATAATCGTCAACTGGCGATGGCCCCCAGCAAATTGCAGCAATTCATTACAACAGTACGCCAGACTTACGATCGGCATGCTGCAATGGGCGAGTCACCTGTGCTTTTGACCAGCCCTTCAATCCGGCTTTATGTGCGCTCAGTGATTGAACGCTTCCGCCCATCCACGACAGTATTATCGCAAAACGAAATTTATCCGAAAGCCAAGATTAAAACATTGGGGCAAATTTAAATGCGGCTAAAATCATTTCATGGACCAAGTTTAACTGAGGCAATGCGCATGGTGCGCGATGCATTGGGCGAGAATGCCATCATCGTCGCAACGCGTGATGATGAAAATGGCGGCGTGCGTGTTACTGCCGCCATTGACGAAGTGCCAATGGCCACACAAAGCGTGACCTCACCGCCGCCACAATCGCAGGCGCCAGAAGGCTCCGAAGCCATCGAAATTATCGCAGAAGCCCTTACCCGTCATCAGGTGCCTGCGCATTTATCAGAACGCCTGCTGGCGACAGCAACGCAGTTCGCTAATGATGATCCGGTTCTGGCATTGGGTGCGGCGTTCGATGCGCAGTTCCAGTTTCAGCCGATCATTGATGACAAAATAGATAAGCCGTTGATTTTGATTGGCCCTCCCGGCGCAGGCAAAACTTTATCGACCGCCAAATTCGCGACCAAAGCTACACTCAGCAAACGCAGCGTTACGGTTATCACAACAGATCTGGAACGCGCAGGCGGTATGGAACAACTGGCGGCTTTCACCCGCCTCCTAAAAATAAATTTAATCGAGATTGAAGATTCGCATGCTTTGCATGATGCGATTGGTCTGCAGAAAGGCGCGAATGTTTTTATTGATACGCCTGGACTTAATCCGTTTATCGACAGGGAGCGCAAGCAATTGCACGCGCTGGTGACGGCATCCGGCGGTGAAGCTACGCTCGTTTTGCCTGCGGGACTTGATGCCTCCGAAGCTATCGATATGGCGCATGAATTCCGTGCATTGGGCGCTAACCGGCTGCTGGTCACGCGGCTGGACATGACGCGTCGTCTCGGCAGCATGCTGCGCATCGCATTCGATGCGCATTTGCCGCTGGCGAATTTCAGCGCCTCCAGCAAAGTGACGGAGGCACCGTATCCATTTAATCCCGTTGCCCTCGCCCGTTTGATTTTACCGGCTAACCTGAAGACGGAGTCTCAGGCAACCGGAACCCACAATTAAAGTAAGAAGCGGAGACAAAGCCATGACTGATCCCATCCCCCTGAAGGCCGATAAAATGGCAGCGCCGAGCGCAGCGCTGCAATGCCGCAACATGATTGCGATTGCCAGCGGCAAAGGCGGCGTCGGTAAAACATGGTTTTCGATTACCCTCTGCCATGCACTAGCCAAACGCGGCAAGCATGTATTGTTGTTCGACGGCGATCTGGGTCTGGCTAATGTCGATATTCAATTGGGCCTGACGCCGGAGCGCGACTTGGGCGCAGTCATCGAAGGCACCTCAACATTGCCCGGCGCAGTGATGAAGTATGCAGACGGCGGGTTTGATATTCTGGCCGGGCGGTCCGGTTCAGGCACTCTTGCTACGCTGGCGACGCAGAAAATTTCCGAACTGCGAAACGATCTTATCGCTCTGGCCCGTGGCTATGATTACGTATTTGTTGATTTAGGTGCTGGTGTTGACCGTTCAGTACGGCAATTGGCGGGGCCCGCCGCTATGACTTATGTCGTCGTCACGGATGAACCAACATCGCTGACCGACGCCTATGCCTATATTAAGCTGGCGCGCGCGGCCAATCCGCAAGCCGATATGCGGGTAATCATCAACATGTCATCCAGCGTCAATGAAGGCCAGAAAACATATGACACTATTCGCAAAGCCTGCCAGAGCTTCTTGAATTATGAGCCCCAACTGATGGGCATCATACGTCGCGATACGAAAGTACGCGATGCCATTCGCGCGCAAACGCCACTGCTCATGCGCTCGCCGTCCAGTGACGCAGCTTTGGATGTCGATGCCATTGCTGGCCGCATTATAACCTGAACGCAGGCGCGGCTATGGTTGACGTACCCATCACCACCGCCGTTACAGCCGCAGCCGTTGCTCCCCTTACAGCAGTAGCAGTCGCGCCGCCGGTAGAGGCTGCGGTGGTATCAGTGCCGGATAAAATCCAGCAACTTCTGCAGCAAATTCAGGTGAATGCGACGATCGCGCAAATGCCTGCGGATAATACCGCGATATTGAACAGCATCCTTGGTCCGATTACGGTTCTGCTGCCGCAACTGGCCACGGTCGAGCAACAAAAGCTTGTGCAGCAACTTACAACACTACTGCAAAATCAACGGCCACTGACATTGGTTGTGCAGCCGGGTAACCCGCCAACGCAGGCTTTTATTTTTCTGCCGCCAAGCGCGGGGCAACCGAATTCAACACAGCAAACGAATATCAATCCTGCCCTTGTTCAAAATCAAACTACGGTTGTACTGCCACCCAGACTGCCAATTACTGTGGGTTCTGCTTTGCCTGCAATTGTTCTGCCCGGCGTGCCCGGCACTTCTATTCCGCTAAACCCACTACCTGCTGGCGCACCAGTTCAACAATCTATTCAAGGGTTTGTTCCGGTGCCACTTGTGCCGAATGCAACTGCACCGTCTGGATTGCCAACCCCACTCAGTCCTCAACTACCCCCCTCAAGTACCACCGCGTCTGCGCCACTATCTGTATCGGCGACTGTTCTTGCTCCGACATTGCAGCCACTACCTTTGCAATCCGTACCAGCGACGCCACTGGTCCCTGCCCCGCAAAATGCGGCCGCACAATCCACATCCCTCCCAAATGTGCCAACTGCCGCACCCAACAATTTATTGGATACATCTACCGCAAATACATATTCGCAGAATGCAGCTCCACAAAGTGCGCTGCTTGCGTCAACGCCAGTTGCCACACAAGCGTCACTCTCCACAGCGATAATAACGCCGCCAATAGTGACAACATCTGGAACGGCATCCGCGCCGCCACTTCAGGCAGGGCAGGATGTTATTCTACATGTGGATGCCGTTATTCCACCGCCTGCGACTTCTGTCACCACTGCGCCGATCAACACGTCGCTAGCTTTACCAACCCTGCCGCCGCTAAATCCTGATCAAATCGTGGCGACAGTCACTGGCTCCGGCGCAAATGGTCAGGCTATCCTGCAAAGCGATGACGCCGCTTTTTATGTCAAGCAAGCTGTCGATGCGCCGACAGGCACGAAACTTATACTCACTGTGGAACAGGCTAAGGCCCCTGCCCTCCAAACGCTGACAGCGCCAGATGCGACGAATATAACCAACCTGCAAACGGCGCTCAATACCATCGCGCAGAATAATCCGCAGTTGGCGCAGCAGATTCTGAATAACCACATCCCGCAACCGACAGCGGCATTGTCGGGAGCCCTGCTGTTTTTTATGAGCGCCTTCAAACAAAGCAACATACGCACATGGCTGGGAAGCGACGCCGTTGATGCCCTCACCCGCGCCGGTAAGTTTGAGCTGCTGGAAAGGATTGCGCAGGATATGGAAAGCACGGGGCAAGCCGTGCGCGATCCGGTTGTCGGCGAATGGCATTCCTACCCGGTGCCACTTTATAATAACGGCCAGTTTCAGATGATGAATTTTTACGTGCATAACGACCCGAACCAGCAGGGCAATACGGGGTCAATCGATGCGGCGCGCAAATTACACACGCGCTTTGTGATCGATGTACGCATGAGCATGCTTGGGCCACTGCAGCTGGACGGCTTCGTGCAACAGAAAAAACTGGATGTCATTATTCGTAGCGAACACGCCCTGCCCACAGGATTGCATCAGGAACTACGGCAGGTTTATATCAACGCGATAAGCAGCATTGATTATACTGGCTCGCTGAATTTTCAGGTCGGCCGCAAGAACTGGCTGATGATGCAAGCGGCGTCCGGACACCGGGCTGTGGTGACCTAACAGGCGACCGCTTTATTAAACGCAAACGAACGAACTATGCCGCGTGGAGCAATAGGTATACCTAACGCGTTCCATTTCCCAAATACGTTCGCTGGATCTGTATGAAGTATAGTGTTTGGTTCTAATATTTTGGCGACATCGAATACATATCGTTCGGCGGGCGATAGGCTGGCGATCACTAATTCGCCTTGAGCAATTCTGGCCTTTCTTTCTCTTTCTCTAAGCCCTTCGATTTTTTCACTAAGTTTAGCAATAGCTGGCTTTAGTTTTTCTGCAGCTCTAAAAAGAGCTTTATTTTGTATGTTAATTTTGACCGCCTTATAAAAAAGCTGAAGGGCCGCTGAGACTAGAATATCCTGTACTTCGTTTTGTCTAACCATATGCGTATATTTTCGCACTTCTTTCTTTTCAACATCTATATCAATGGGCGCACACAGAGTCGGCACATGGATACTTGCTAATTGAGAAATAGCATCCATAAGGCGAACTTCTTTCAATACCTTGCCTAGACTCAAATAAATAATCCCGTCTCGTTCACACATTACCATCGGCGCGTTCAAGGAGAGTTCTACAACTTTTATATATTGGGTAAACAAAACACACTTTACGCCATCCTCCCCCCATATAATCGTAGGGGAAAGCACATCCACGCCCGCTATCATTCGAGCACATAGAGAATAATCATAACCCACCGAAATTTGATTTCCATAATTGGGAGCAGCTCCGACACCATCTTGTGCAATATTTTTGGAAATACCTGTGTCCATTTCTCGCCCAAATTAATTTTTCTATTCAGCTAGCCTACTGTGATTTCACAAAAATCGCAAAACACTCCCTCCTTAATGAAGAGATATCATTCCCCCTTATTCCGGTCATGCGTCATGCCACCGATTTCATTCAGCTCGATTGTTTCGCGGCGTTGCTCCTCGCGGCGCTCTTTAGCTATACGGGCGGCCTCAGCGATTTCGTAGCGTTTCTGTTCTTCGAACAGCGCTGTTAATTGCTGACGCGCAATCTCCACAGCATCGGCAGCGACACGGCGCTGCTTATCAAGCTCGCGCCCTTTCAGCACGGCACCCTTCAGGAATGCACCGTAAGTCGTGCGTGCTTCCGGGCTTTGGTCGGCAGCGACCTGTTCGCGCGCCTTGCTGATTTCAAGTTCTGTTATTTGCCGGTCGATCATCTCCAGATGCGCCTGCAATTTGGCGACATGCTGGCGCTGTTCATCGACGCGGGTTTTCTGGAGCTTGATGAGGGTGGAGAGTGATTTCATGTTATTTCAAGATGGATGCCCGCCTTAGCGGGCATGACGCTGCAATTATTCACTTCCACTCAACACCCAATATCTTTGCCAGCTGCGCATAGCTGCTAGCGATATCCGTGCGGTCATCTTTTTTCTGGCGCAAAAATTCTTCGATCGGTCCGTAGTAAGTCATCGCTTCGTCGACCTCCTGATTGGTGCCTTTGCGGTAGGCCCCCAACCGTATCATCTCAGCCATATTTTCATAGGCAGCAAGGTAACGGCGCGCACGCGTGACAATTTCATTTTCTTCTGCCCTGTTACAGCCCGGCATCGTCCGCGAAATGCTACGCAGAATATTTACAGCAGGATAGCGCCCACGTTCCGCGATTGCCCGTTCCAGAACAATATGGCCGTCGAGCGTGCCACGCACGGCATCGGCTATCGGCTCGTTATGATCGTCACCATCGACCAACACTGTAAACAGACCCGTGATGCTGCCTTTACCCGCCGTCCCCGGCCCTGCACGTTCTAGAAGTTTTGGCAGTTCAGCAAATACCGTCGGCGGATAGCCTTTAGTCGTCGGCGGCTCGCCCGCTGACAGGCCGATTTCACGCTGCGCCATGGCAAAACGCGTTACGCTGTCCATCAGGCACAGCACATCTTTTTTCTGATCACGAAAGTATTCGGCAACTGCAAGCGTCATATAGGCAGCTTGCCTGCGCATCAAAGGCGCTTCATCGGAAGTAGCGACGATGACGACGCTACGTGCCAGACCTTCTGGGCCCAAATCATCATGAATAAATTCCTGGACTTCGCGCCCGCGTTCGCCGATCAGGCCGATGACGGACACGTCAGCGGAGGTATAACGCGCGACCATCGACATAAGAATGGACTTACCGACGCCGGAGCCCGCAAAAATCCCCATACGTTGCCCGCGACAGCAGGTCAGAAAAGCATTAATGGCGCGAACACCGAGGTCAAGCTTGCCACTGACGCGGTTGCGGGTATGGGCGGGTGGTGGCGTATTGCGTATAGGCAGAGGACTATCGCCCTGCGGCAATGGCCCCTTGCCATCAATCGGCTCACCTAACGCATTAATGACGCGGCCAAGCCACGCCGATGTCGGCGTGATTGATGGGCGCGATTCGGCAAGTTCGACTTTGCAGCCCAAGCCGATCCCTTCAATCGCTGCGAACGGTAACAGTAATCCTTTACCGTCACGGAAGCCGACCACTTCGCAGAGAACGCGATGCTCACCCCGCGCGACGATGTTGCAGCGGCTGCCAACAGAGAGGTGACGCTCGATCCCTGCGACTTCAATTAGCAAACCCTGAACGGCAGTGACGCGCCCAAAAATGTGGGTTGAGGGTATAGACTCAATGCTTTTGATGAGGCTGCTGGTTTCTACAGTCATGATGGCCTTGTGCGGTTCACGCTTTAAGCGTCTGTATTATAAAGGAAAATTTATGGTAATTAAAGTCCTGTCTCAACGTTAATAAAGTTTACCATTTATTAAAGCTTTCAGGTAAATTATGTTAATGCGGGATTAAGAAGGAACACCTTACTTCATTCCTTGGCAACTTCCGCAAAGCGCCGTCGATGTCCGTTAACACATGAGGCAAAATTATGCGCGTTCTCCTTGTTGAAGATGATACCTCCGTAGCCAAGAGCATCGAGCTCATGCTGCAAGCTGAAGGTTTTATTGTCGACACCACAGATCTTGGCGAAGATGGTCTCGAGATCGGCAAGATCTACGATTATGATATCATCATTCTCGATCTGATGCTGCCGGATATTGATGGCTATGAAGTTCTGCGCAGACTTCGTTCCGCCCGCGTATCGACCCCCATTCTTATCCTCTCCGGCTTATCCGAGTTGGACAACAAGATCAAAGGCCTCGGCTTCGGCGCCGACGATTACCTCACCAAGCCATTCGATCGTCGCGAACTGGTTGCGCGTATCCACGCCATCATCCGTCGCAGCAAAGGTCATTCAGACAGCGTTATCCGCACCGGCAAGATGATCGTTAATCTCGACACCCGTACAGTTGATGTCGATGGCGGCCCACTGCATTTGACGGGCAAAGAATATGGCATCCTTGAATTACTGTCGCTGCGCAAAGGCACGACACTAACTAAGGAAATGTTCCTGAACCACCTTTATGGTGGTATGGACGAGCCCGAGCTGAAAATCATCGACGTGTTTGTCTGCAAGTTGCGCAAAAAACTGGCGCAAGCTGCGGGTGGCGATAATTATATCGAAACCGTCTGGGGCCGCGGGTATGTCCTGCGTGATCCACCGGGTACTGAAGCTGCGCGCGTGCCTTCGACAGCACCGATTGCTTCGAAGACGGCGTAAACAAGCAGGCACAACCAACGTCATTCCGGATAAACTTTCTTTCGCCTTACTTACGCAAGTCGAAGAGAAAGTATTCCGGAATGACGTTGTTTATTTGTTAAGCTGCTGCCAGAGCCTCAGCACCTAGCAAGGTAAGCTCAAGCCTATCAGGAATAGACTGATCAAACTTCATTTTGAGGCCAAAGCTTTCGGCGAATCTGCCGGTAACATAAGCCTGAATATTACGTGGCCCCAGTTCTTCGATAGACGTCTGGCCCAAAAAAGCGGCTTCGACCTGCGGCGCTAATTGCGCACCGCGCCCGACGATCTCAATACGACATCCAGGGGTCATGCCTTCTGTCATAGATCGCAGCGAAACAATGCCGCCATACGCCAAAACTTCTTCGGATAAAATAATCATATTTAGCGCCGTTTTTAAAAATCCCGGCTGTTCCACCACCACATTATCAGGCTGACCTTCCGGCCAAGTGAGTGTTACCTTGCCACCCGCCATATATTGCTCTGCAGTTTGCCGCACGTCACGGACAGGCAAGCCGCCTTCGCTACCGGCGCGGCCATAAGCCATGCGGAATAATTTAAGGCGGCGCGCAGCATGCCCGGCACTGTCGCCGATCAGCTTCATCGCTTCCTCAATGACGTCGCCACCAATATCCTCGATCAGCTCAACACCATTATTAATGGCGCTGACGGGGCTGATAAGGTCATGGCACAGCTTGGATGATAAAAGCTCCAGCACGCGCATATCGATTTGCATAGGGCACCTCTTAATAGCTTGTTTTACCCAGCAAATACGAGCAAACAGCAAAAATTTGAATATCAATCACAGGTTGTTTACAGTTACGCAACATTCATTAAGGGACGCTTAACGGCTTTGGCATTAAGTACAAACGCATGAAAATTTCTTTTACAGCTGCTCACAATATTCTGGCCCAGGAAGCCTTCGTTGCCCTGACAAAGCAATATGGGCAGACCGACCTTAAATCCGCTGATATCGTCGTAGCGCTTGGCGGTGACGGTCAGGTATTAAAAACGCTTTATGATGTCATGGATTTTGACAAACCGGTCTTCGCGCTGCGCCGGACCGAATCGATCGGTTTTTTGTGCAATGATTATCGTCTGGAAAAATTGGCCGACCGTTTGGCCAAAGCACAAAAAGTGACCCTGCACCCCCTGCGCATCGAAGCGCAATCTGCGGATGGTAAAAAAACATCATCGCTGGCGATTAACGAAGCCTCGGTCATTCGCGAGACAGGGCAATCTGCCCGTCTCAAAATTTCTGTCGATGGCATCGAACGCATCGCGCAATATAGCGGCGACGGCATTCTGGTTTCCACACCCGCAGGCAGCACCGCTTACAACCACTCATGTGGCGGCCCCATCATGCCGCTGGACGCCAATACTCTTGTGATGACTGCTATCAGTGGCTATCGCCCGCGCCGCTGGTCGCATGCTGTATTGCCGCAAGATTCCGTCGTTGAGATTCAGGCGCTGGAGACGGATAAACGCCCCGTGCGCATCGAGGCGGGTAGTTCCGTCATACATAATTCTGCTTCGGCTAAAATCTGGCTCGATCGACAGAAATCACTGACACTCTTGTTTGATCCTGACCAACATCTGGGCGAGCGTATCATTCGCGAGCAATTTATGCTCTGACAAGAGCCAGTCTCTCATATCGTATGACTTTTTTATCTGATTAAAGGCAGGATGCATCCCATTGCACTCTTTCAATGGGATCCATCATGTTAAAACCTTATGTCGCTCTAACTGCCGTTGTTTTGCTTCTCTCTGCTTGCGGCGATGGCCGTGACCCAGCCTATGTCTGCATGCATGATTGCGCGCATTATTGCGCTGATGGCATTTCGGGCGACCAATGCCGCCGCGATATTCAACTGCAGCGTAATGATGCAGAAAAACAAAGACAGGAAAGCCAGTATTATCCAGACGGCGACCA
>JABDAH010000012.1 GCA_013289265.1 Alphaproteobacteria bacterium | reverse complement strand
TTTGCGTGGTTCATTGCTGCAAATTCTGAACATAGCCTAACAAACTTTATCCATTTCTTGCACTATAAGTCAGTGGTCGTTCTACAAAAGTCCCGTCACGCGAGAAAATTTTCTCAATTTGCGTTTTTGGTTTTTGTGTTAAATGGAACATCGAGATTGGTTTGTAGGGTGGCGCGGGCTCGACATAAAGCCCTGTTTCTTTATCAAGCATCGGCGCCGCAAAGAACGTTAGCCAGTTATAGGCCGCCGGCAGAATGACATGCGGCGCTTTCACCATATAGGCTACCAAATTCAGCGCCAACTGATCCGTCATAATTGTTTTGCTATTCAACTGCGGTATGCGCTGCAGGGCGTCAGCATAAATTTTCAGCCACGCATCCCACACAGGCGATGATTTTGATATCGACCATACACCGGCATTCAGCATAGGCTTCAGCGTCATATTGACGGTGACGTTTTCGTCGTTGTAACAGGCCTGATACCATTCGTGATAGACGTTCCACATGGTCGGTCGGTCAAAGAAAATCTTATAGCTGCGGTCGAATTCCATCGCCATATGGATGGCGTCGCTGCTCGCTGCCCCTTCGATCATTACGTCGATAGCTTCCGGTGTTTGTACCCAGACATCAGCATCGATCCAGACATAGACGTCATAACCGGGAAAGTAGCGCCGCAAAAAGGGGCGCGCCGTGAGTGTGCGATACGACGGCTGCAGCTTTTCCCATACTTCGCGCGCGGGATATTCAATATCGCTTTGCACTTGTTCGATGCGGATATTCTTGGCCTTGAACCAGTCTTTTTGTTCTTCGATCAGGCCGATATCCAGCAGCCCCAGATCAAAGTCATATTTATATTTGTGATTACCGAGCGAATTAAAAAAATCCTGCGCCAATGCAAAATAGGGCGCATCAGCGCCGGAGATCACAATAACTTTGGGTTTCGGCTGCATTACCCTTGCCGCTCGACCATCAGTTTCTTGGTTTCGGCAATAGCCTTGGCGGGGTTCAGGCCCTTGGGGCAGGTATTCGTGCAATTCATAATGGTGTGGCAGCGGTACAGCCGGAAGGGATCTTCCAGATCATCGAGACGCTCACCTTTCGCATCATCGCGGCTGTCGGCAATCCAACGATAAGCCTGCAGTAATGTCGCGGGACCCAGGTAACGATCGCTGTTCCACCAATAGCTTGGGCAACTGGTTGTGCAGCAGAAACACAGAATGCATTCATAAAGACCGTCGAGCTTGGCCCGTTCTTCCGGTGTTTGTAGCCGTTCTTTGTCGGGCGGAGGCAGTTCCTCGCTTTTGATCCATGGTTCCACGGATGCATATTGCGCGTAGGCGTGGGTGAGGTCGGGAACCAGATCTTTCACCACTTCCATATGTGGTAGCGGATAAATTTTGGCGTCGCCTTTGATATCTTCAATCGGCTTCAGACAGGCGAGCGTATTGGTGCCATCGATATTCATGGCGCAAGACCCGCAAATACCCTCGCGGCAGGAACGGCGGAAAGTCAGCGTGCTGTCGATATCATTCTTGATATGGATGATGGCGTCCAGAACCATCGGCCCGCATTTATCGAGGTCGATAGTATATTCATCCGTGCGCGGATTTTCGCCATCATCAGGCGACCAGCGGTAAACTTTGAATGTCTTGGTACGCGTGGCGCCAGCCGGAGCAGGGTAGCTATGACCCTTCTGGATTTTTGAATTTTTGGGCAGCGCAAATTCAACCATGGCGTGAAGACCTTCAGGACGCAGGAATCAAGGTCCTCATTTTAGGCTGGATAGACGTGGAGGTAAAGCGCTTAGGCAAATTCCTTTTTTGCCACAGGCGCTGCGCTATGTTCACGTATGAACTTACGCAGGACAGGCAGAACGGATTCGCGCCATTTGCGGCCATTAAAGATGCCGTAATGGCCAACGCCGATCTGTAGATGCGCCTTCTTCATGTTGTCGGGCAAACCGCTGCAAAGCTGCAATGCGACCCTTGTTTGGCCGGGGGCGGAGATATCATCAAGCTCACCCTCGATCGTCAGCAAAGCAGTCTTCTTGATAGCCTGCGGTTTAACCAGCTGGCCGTGCCATGTAAAACGACCTTCAGCGAGGTCGTTATTCTTAAAGATACGCTCGATAGTCTGCAGATAGAATTCCGCCGTCACATCCATCACCGACAGATATTCATCATAGAATTTCCGATGCAGGGTGGCGGGTTCCTGATCGCCTTTGACCAGATTTTGGAACAATTTGAAATGCTCGCCGATATGACGCTCGACATTCATCGAAACGAAGCCGTTCAACTGAATAAAGCCGGGATATACCAATCGGTGCGCGCCGGGATAGTAAAAGGGCAGCGATTGAATAACGGTGCGACGAAACCAATCCATCGAATGCTTGGCGGCGACTTCAGTAACAGATGTCTTGGCCGCTTTAATATCAATCGGCCCACCCATCAAGGTCATCGAGCGTGGTTGCACCGGGTCATCCATCGCCGCAAGCAGTGATACAGCACAAAGCACGGGCGGCGCAGGCTGACAAATAGCCAGCAGATGTACGTCCGGACCCAGGAAACGGATAAATTCCATCACATAACTGATGTAATCTTCCAGATCGAATCTGCCTTTTGACAGCGGAACCAATTTCGCATCGATCCAGTCAGTGATGTAGACATCGTGATCCGGCAACATCGCTTCGACCGTGCCACGCAGCAGTGTCGCGTGATGTCCGGACATGGGTGCCACGATCAGTACGCGCGGATCATTCGAAGTCGTCGCGCGTTTGAAATGCAGCAGATTACAGAAAGATTTTTGGAGGACATATTCCTCGGTCACGGCAACTATATCGCCAGCAACGCGAGTGGTATTCAGTCCAAAAATCGGTTTTGCAAATTTGCGCGTGGTGCGTTCAAATAACTCCGCGCCCGCGGCCATCGTACGGCCGAAATGAGTGTGGGCTGCGGGAAAGAATGGATTTTTAAAGGCGGCATGTGTGGCTTCGGCCATCATGCGGAGGGGGGCCATCGTGGCTTTTTGCCAATCGTGGAAATGATAGAGCATCATAGCGAATTGAATTCCTTCCTGGACTTATAGGACACACGCTTGCTGCGCGGGCCCACGACAAACCTTATTGCTGCGATGCAATAAAAAAATGCCATAAGATTATGGTAAAGATTAGGTGTAAATATAGGCTTAATCAGCGGTAAGCTTTTGACTTTTATTGCTTAATCCGCCGCGCGTCATTAAATACCAGAAGGCAACAAACCACAAAAGCGTGTGTTTCGGACGGTTAGGAACAGCTCCATTACCATAAGCATACATTCCATTTGGCAGACCATCGTCTATGTCGGCATTTTTTTCGTAATCGCGATCCCATTCGTCGTCGCACTCTTTTTCGCGCTCATAATTGTCGTTAAAGGCGGCTTTAGGCTTGGGATGATGCAAACGCCCGGTTTTACGTTGAAAACGATGCTTATTTTCAATGGCTTCAATTTCATTGAGGATACGCATTTCTTCATCGCGTATGACAGCAACCTGATCCATCAATTTGATAAATTTACCGAAAAGGGCGGGCTTCATGGCCTGCACGATGCCGAGATCAGCCACCCGGCGCAGCAGGTTCACAACCCGCTGTTTCTGGGTGCTGAGGCTGGCGGATAACCAGTCAATACGGTTGCGGTCGGCTTTGATGGACATAAATCCTCGCTTTGGGCGAAGTTTAAGCCATCAGGGTAAAGGTGGAATTAATAATAATACTATTTATACCCCCTTTGTTTGGCTAATCTTAGGCCGCAAACCTGAAAGGATTACATGAATATGCTTTCTCGCCGCACTTTCATGACATGGGTTCTTGCTGCACCGACTGTGGCAATCCTCTTAGGTAAATCAACGGATGCTTTTGCGGAATCCATAATGAAAATAACTAAATCAAAAGATGAATGGAAAAAGATTCTGCCGCCGCAGGAATATGACGTGCTGCGCGAAGAAGGGACGGAGCGGCCTTTCACCAGCCCGCTAAATGACGAACATCGCGAGGGTGTGTTCGTCTGTGCCGGGTGTGATCTGGAATTGTTTCCGTCGAAATATAAATTTAACAGTGGTACCGGCTGGCCGAGTTTCTTTGATGTCATACCCGGCCATGTCGAGACCAAAAGCGATCATGCTCTGTTCATGGAGCGTACGGAATACCATTGCGCCCGTTGCGGCGGTCATCAGGGCCATATTTTCAATGATGGTCCGCAGCCGACGGGTTTGCGTTACTGCAATAACGGTGTCGCTCTTAAATTCATTCCCGCCTAGGACACATCATGCAACTTAATTTTCTGCAAATTGGCCTCGCTTTTGTCGAAGGGGTGGGATTGATTTTATCGCCCTGCATTCTGCCCATTTTGCCAATCATGCTGGCGGCATCGCTGGATGGCGGGAAGAAGCGTCCCCTCGGCATCATCACTGGTTTCATCGCTGCCTTTACTTTGTTCGCGTTGCTCTCAAGGCAATTGCTGAATTGGCTACATGCTGATCCGGAAACAGTGCGTGACGTAGCGCTTGGTATGCTGGTCCTGTTTGGCTTGATCATGTTGTCCAAAAAACTGTCCGACAAATTATTAGGCGCAACGCAGGGGCTTGCGAATTTCGGGCAAAATATCAGCCAGAATTGGGGCCAGCAGGGCGGCTATTTCAGTGGCGTTGCGATAGGCGCGTTGATTGGTCTGATCTGGGCGCCCTGCGCCGGGCCGATTATGGCGGCAGCGATCGTGCAAATCATTCAGTCTAAAACCAATCTGGAAGCGACGTTAACGGTCATCATGTTTGCGACAGGCGCCGGTGTGCCGATGTTATGCATCGCCTTGCTGGGGCGGCAGGTTATGGGTCGTCTCGGATTTCTAAAGAAGCATAGTTATGCTGTGAGGTGTGTGATGGGTGTCGTTATCATCATTGCCGCTATTCTAATTTATGAAGGTGCCGACGTGCGATTGCTGGCGGCATCCGGCAAAAGTGAGGCAGCGCAAATTGATAACAAGCTTCACATGGCGCTAGATAATTCATATCCCGCGCCGGAAATTGGCGGCATCAATGACTGGATCAATTCCAAACCCCTAAAAATTGCGGACCTCAAAGGCAAGGTCGTGTTGATAGATTTCTGGACTTATTCCTGTATCAATTGCGTGCGTACTTTGCCGCATCTCACGGATTGGGATGCGAAGTACCGCGACAAAGGGCTTGTCATCATCGGTGTGCATTCACCTGAATTCGAATTTGAGAAAAAACTGGATAACGTCCGCGCCGCGACGGAGAAATTTGGCATCAAATATCCTGTCGCACTAGATAGTAACCTTGAGACCTGGAGTAATTTCAAAAATCGCTATTGGCCTGCGCATTACCTGATCGATAAGGAAGGTAATGTTGTCTACACCCATTTTGGCGAAGGCCGTTACGACGATACCGAAAATAATATTCGTGTCTTGCTGGGCATGAATGATGCGCCTGTTGCCGCGCCTATGGATAACAATCTGCCGACATCGAAATTACAGACTCAGGAAACGTACCTGGGATATTCGCGCATGCAGAATTTTGCCACTAAGGATCATATTGGCCGTGATGCTGCAGCGACTTATACTTTTCCAAAGGTCATACTGTTGAACATGTGGGGGCTTAGTGGCGACTGGATCATTGGGCCAGAAAATATCGCCTCGGAAAAAACCGGCGATGCACTGCGACTGAATTTCATTTCGCGCAAAGTGTTTTTGGTTATGGGAACCAAGGACGGTAAGCCCATTCAGGTTCATGTTTTGCTGAATGATAGTCCTGCGGGCAAAATGGGCGGTGCAGATGTGGATGCTAAAAACGGCACGATGACTGTCGACGGCGAGCGGCTCTACGAACTCATCGACCAGAAAGAAAGTAAGAACGGCATTCTGGAATTGCGCCCCGACAGGCCGGGCTTACTGGCCTATGCTTTTACGTTCGGGGGTTGAAGAGTATACCCTCAGCGTCATTCCCGCGAAAGCGGGAATTCATTTTTCATAAGATGGATGCTCGCTTTCGCGAGCATGACGCCTTATGAAAAAAGCCGCAGCTTCTCGTCATTCAACCTATCTTTAATCGCCTTTACGGCGTTGGCCGTATAAGGCGCAGGTTCAAGCTTACCCCAAATCGCATGCGGCCATGCCTCGTCGGTTTTGAAACGGGCGATAACATGAACATGCAGCTGCGGCACGATATTGCCTAAAGCGCCGACATTAATTTTGTCCGGCGCGTATAGCGTCATGAGCGCCTGAGATACCTGCGTGATTTCTTCCATCAATTGCGCCCGGTCGTCAGCCGTTAGCTGAAAAATTTCCTGAATATCCGGGCGGCGTGGCACCAGTACCAGCCACGGCGCATTTTTCTGGTTGCTGAGGCGGAGCTGCGACAACGGCAAATCCCGGATGAAAAAACTATCAGATTCAAGCTGGGGATGGAGAGTAAAAGTAGACATTTGGTTGATCTGGGAGGAGGGTTTGTTTAATAAAGCCGACATTGCTATAAACCCACCAGAAACCGACCCCATTGCCAAGAGGAAATCTTATGTCACAAGTTGCAGCCAAACCCGCCAATGTCCGTGTTGAGACCGATTCTTTCGGCCCGATTGAGGTTGCAGCCGATCATTACTGGGGTGCGCAGACGCAGCGCAGCCTGAAAAATTTCCGCATTGGCGGACAGACAATGCCGCTGCCCCTCATCCATGCTTACGGCATCCTGAAAAAAGCTGCCGCGCAGGTGAACATGAAATTCGGCATTCTGGATGCCAAAATCGCCGATGCTATCGTCAAGGCGGCCGATGAAGTCGTCGAAGGCAAGATGGACAGCGAATTTCCGCTGGTGGTTTGGCAAACGGGTTCCGGCACGCAAACCAATATGAATGTGAATGAGGTCATATCCAACCGCGCGATTGAACTTCTGGGTGGCGAGAAAGGCAGCAAGAAGCCGGTTCACCCGAATGACCATGTCAATATGGGGCAGAGTTCGAACGACAGTTTCCCGACGGCGATGCATATCGCCGCCGCTATGGAGATTCAGAATTTCCTCATCCCAGCATTGAGCCATTTTCATGCAGCGCTGGCCAAGAAGTCAGAAGAATTTAGCAGCATCGTCAAAATCGGCCGCACCCATTTGCAGGATGCCGTGCCGATGACGCTGGGGCAGGAATTCTCCGGTTACGCACAACAGATTGAAGATAATATCATGCGCCTCGGCCCCAAAGGGGTTTTGCACGAATTGATGGAACTGGCGCAGGGTGGCACGGCAGTTGGCACCGGCCTGAATGCCAAGAAAGGTTTTGCCGAAGATTTCGCAAAACAAGTTGCTGGCTTGACCGGCATGCCGTTTGTAACAGCGCGCAATAAGTTTGCCGCGCTTGCGACGCATGATGCATTGGTTGATGTCTCTGGTGCGCTGAATACACTTGCTGTCAGCTTTATGAAAATCGCGAATGATATTCGCTTGTTGGGCTCCGGTCCGCGTTGCGGCATCGGTGAAATCAGTCTGCCGGAAAATGAGCCGGGCTCCTCCATCATGCCGGGTAAAGTCAATCCCACGCAGTCAGAAGCAATGACAATGGTCGCCTGTCAGGTAATGGGTAATCATGTTGCCGTAACGATTGCAGGCTCTAACGGGCATTTCGAACTGAATGTATTCAAGCCGGTTATTATTCACAATGTGCTGCAATCCATTCGTTTGCTAGGTGATGCCGCACGCAGCTTTACCGATAATTGTGTCAGCGGCATCAAGCCAAACAACGAACGGATCAAAATGCTGGTCGATGCCTCGCTGATGCTAGTTACGGCACTGAACCCGCATGTCGGTTACGACAATGCTGCGAAGATAGCCAAGAAGGCGCATGCAGAAAACAAAACGCTAAAACAGGCTGCCGTTGAACTCGGTATTTTAAAAGCCGAAGATTTCGACCGCCTGATCAAGCCAGAAGATATGACGCATCCGCTTGATTAATGAATCACATGAGTTCCACTATTTTAGAGCGTTGGCATCATAGATGGCTCAATCCAAAAGCCAAAGCTGGAGCTTCCGCAATTGAAGGGATGGGTGTATTCGCCAAAGATCGAATTTTGAAAGGCGAGGTTGTGGGGGTTTTAGGCGGCTTGATTGTTCCAACATCTGAAATTGAGGACTACCGTAAAATAATGGGGCAGGTCGGCATACAGGCTGATGTCGGATTCTTTATCGTCCCTGCAACCCGGAATGAATTGGAAGAGTTTGGTGTCTTTAATCATTCCTGTGAACCTAATGTGGGTTTTATTAACTCCATAACCTTGGTGGCGATCAAAGATATCGAAGTCACCGTGGAATGTGTTTTTGATTATGCTTTTTGTGAAACGGCATACAAGGGGTTTACCTGTCGTTGTGGCCGCGTTGGTTGCCGAAAAACGATTGCATCCAACGATTGGCAGCGAGAAGATATACAGAAAAAATATGGGTGTTATTATTCGCCCTATTTGAAATCAAAAATCAGTTATGGCGCTTAGAAAACACTCCATCCGCATCGCGCGGCATAATACCAGCATTACGCTTGAGGCTGAGTTTTGGACTGAGCTTAAGCGTATCGCGAAAGCGGAGAAGCTCTCGCTCAATCAGCTGGTTGCCAAAGTCGATTCTGGGCGTGGCGGTAATCTGTCGAGTGCGCTGCGGCTGTATGTGTTGCAGGATTTGAAGAATATAAAATAACGTCATTCCGGAAAGCTTTCTTTTCGACTTGCTTTAGCAAGGCGAAAGAAAGTTTATCCGGAACCTAGTCAGGCTGTCAGTAAGGGATCAAGAAGTTCTTGAGAGCTAGCGTCACCAATCACTGGGTTCCGGATAAAATCGCATTTTGCTGCTAGTGCAGTAAAAAGCGATTTTTCCGGAATGACGTTAAGATTTAGTGCCACCAAACAATGCCTCGACGCCGCTCTTGTGTGCGTTTTTTTTGACGATCATGGCGTCGGCGCGGTTGATTTCCGTTTCCAGCGCCAGAATATATTCCTGCAGTTCAGCCACTGACATTTGCTGCAGGTCGAGTGGTTTCAGGGCAGGGCGGGTAGGTTCTAATTCGTCCGGGTTCATTAGAGATCAGTGGCCAGTGGTCAGAGAATCTAGCATCGCAAAGATTTATCTGATAATCAATCTCTGACCACTAATCTCTGACCACTTGTTTTATAATGTACGCAATCTTATGCCGCGGTTACGGCGGGCCGGAAGTTCTGGCATGGGTAGAGAGCCCTATGCCGATCATGGGTGTGGGCGAGGTGCTGATCAAGGTTGCAGCTGCCGGTGTAAACCGCGCTGACATATTACAACGCCAGGGAAAGTATCCACCGCCAGAAGGCGCCAGCCATATTATGGGTATGGAAGTATCTGGCGAAGTTGTGGCTACAGCACCCGATGTGCAGCGCTGGAAAGTGGGAGACAAAGTTTGTGCGCTATTGTCTGGTGGTGGTTATGCCGAATATGTCGCCGCCCCCGAAGGGCAGTGCCTGCCTTTGCCGCAAAACATATCTATGATTGAAGCCGCGTCTTTGATGGAAACGATAGTCACGGTCTGGGCGAATGTATTTGAAACGGCGGGCTTGAGAAAAGATGAAACAATTCTTGTGCATGGCGGCAGTAGCGGCATTGGCATCACCGCCATTCAGCTTGCCAAGATTTTTGGCGCAAAAATTTTTGTGACGGCAGGCAATGATGAAAAATGTTTTGCCTGCCAAAGTCTGGGTGCCGATCTGGCCATTAATTACCACGATGAAGATTTCGTCAGCGCGATTATGACGGCGACAAACAAACGCGGTGTCGATGTTGTGCTGGATATGATCGGCGGTGATTATGTAACGCGTAACCTGTCCGTTCTTGCGCCGTTTGGACGGCATGTCAGCATCGCAACCCAGAAGGGTAGCAGTGTCACCGTCGATATGCGGCAGATAATGCAAAAGCGTTTGACTCTTACAGGCTCTACATTACGGGCCCGTCCGGGCGAAGAAAAAGCCCGTTTAGTGCGGGAGGTGGAGCAAAATATCTGGCCTTTGGTGGAAGAAAAACGCTTTAAGTCATTGATTTATCAAGTTGTCCCCATAAAAAATGCGTCGGAGGCACATAAAGTGATGGAATCCAGCGCACATATTGGTAAGATCATCCTCGAAGTTGCTACTTAGGGTAGTGCTTTAACCGATCCCCTGAAAATCTTGTCTGTGGATCGTCCGGAGGCCTAGCGCGTCCGGCGACAAGAGAGTTTTGCCTATTGTGGCAATTGATTGAGGAGATGACTATGGCCGCTATACCTTTGATGCCGAAAGCAACCGCTGTATGGCTGGTTGATAAAACCACGCTGAGCTTTGACCAGATCGCGGAATTCGTTGGCTTGCACAAGCTGGAAATTCAGGCAATTGCCGACGGTGAAGTGGCTATCGGCATCAACGGCATGGACCCGATCCTCAGCGGCCAGCTAACGCCAGAAGAAATCAAACGTTGCGAAGAAGATCCGCGCGCTCGCCTGAAAATGATCAAGAGTGATTTGCCGCAACCTGTCACACGCAGCAAGGGTCCGCGCTATACGCCGGTTTCCAAACGTGCCGACAAGCCGGACGCAATCGCCTACCTCGTCAAAATGTATCCGGAACTTATGGATGCGCAGATTGCGAGTCTCCTCGGTACCACGAAAGATACCATTGCCAAGGTTCGTGACCGCACGCATTGGAATTCCAGCAACATTAAGCCGAGCAATCCGGTTCTGTCCGGTCTTTGCAAGCAGGCCGATCTGGACGCAGCACTGAAACGTGCGCAACGCCGTGTTGCGCGTGAGAACAAGAAGGCTGGCATCGTTCCTGAAGAACAGCCGCATCTGGAAGCTCCGACTGATGAGCCCTTGTTTAAACCGCGCGATCCTTCGGAAGATTTAGGCTCGCAAGATCAGCCTGATATCGATCCGGATACTATGTTCCGGAACATGGGGTAAGGTTCTCCTCCCTTGAGGGAGAGTTAACCCGATCTGAATAATGGCACCGCTGCATCCTTCTCAAATAGATACAGCAAGGTTCTCAGGGCTTGGCCGCGCTCGCTATCCAGTTTCGGGTCGCGGGTGAGGATAAGCTTAGCGTCGTCATGGGCGATATGCAGCAGATCCTGATGCAGGTTTAAGTCGGCCAGTTTGAATTCCGGCAACCCGCTTTGTTTGGTGCCGAGTAACTCACCGGAGCCACGCAAGCGCAAATCTTCTTCGGCAAGACGAAAGCCATCATTTGTTTCGCGCATCATCTGAAGGCGTGCCTTGGCCATTTGGCCGAGTGGCGATTGATACATCAGTAGGCAGTTAGATTGTTCAGCGTTGCGTCCGACGCGGCCACGTAACTGGTGTAATTGCGCCAGGCCAAAACGTTCGGCATGTTCAATAACCATTAAGGTCGCCTGCGGCACATCAACACCAACTTCTATGACTGTGGTGGCTACCAGAACTTTGATCTCGCCAGCCGCAAAGGCCGCCATAACCTGATCCTTGGCATCTGTTGCCATGCGGCCATGGACGAGGCCGACTAAACTTCTCCCCTCCCCTTGCGGGAGGGGTCGGGGGAGGGGGGGTGAAGCTTGGTACGGTGTTTCAGAATTTTGAAATACATCCCTTGAATTTACTCCCCCCTCCCTAACCCTCCCCGCGAGGGGGAGGGAATCTATTTGTTTCGCCAACAAAGTCGCGCGTTCCGTCACGGCGGCGAGATCGCTGGTTTCCAATTCCTCCACCAAAGGACAGACCCAGTAGGCCTGCGCACCTTTGCCGATCTGACGCTTCACGCCTTCGATCACTTCGTCCAGTCGCCCCATATCTATCAGGCGCGTATCAATCGGCAATCGTCCCGCGGGTTTATCCGCCAGGCGCGATACATCCATATCGCCGTAAGCGGTAAGTGTCAGCGTGCGTGGTATTGGCGTTGCAGTCATCACCAGAATATCAACGCCTTTGCCCTTGTCGGAAAGCTGCAGGCGTTGATTGACGCCGAACCGATGCTGTTCATCGACGACGGCGAGGCCCAGATCTTTGAACTTCACATCCTCTTGAAATAAGGCGTGCGTGCCAACGACCATCTTAATGCTGCCGTCGGCGAGCCCGTCGATAGTTGTCTGTCTGTTACCACCGCGGCCACGGCCAACCAGAAGAGCAATCTCGCCGCCTAAAGGCTTTAGAAATTCGTTCAGTTTGGCGTGATGTTGCTTGGCCAAAATTTCTGTAGGGGCCATCAAGGTGGCTTGCGTTCCGGACTCGACTGCCTGCAACATTGCCATAAGTGCGACGATTGTTTTGCCGGAACCAACATCACCCTGCAGCAATCGCAGCATGCGTTTAGGCGCCGCCATATCTGCGCTGATTTCCGATATCGCCTGCATCTGTCCTGTCGTTAGCTTAAAGGGCAGGGAGGATATAAGTTTATCTTGCAAATTACGTGTACCGGGCAAAGCGCGACCGCCGCCCTGACGGTGATGACGGCGAATAACAGCCAGTGCCAGTTGATCGGCCAGTAACTCATCGTAAGCTAAGCGCCGACGTGCTGGCAATTTGCCATTACCTTCATCGCTCAGAGCGGCAGATGGGGTATGAAGGGTTAGCAGCGCCTGTTTCCAGCCTGACCAACCCTCGCGTTTTAATAATGCGGGATCATTCCATTCGGGCAGCTCCGGCACTTTACTGAGGGCTTGCTCTACCGTCTTACGCAGCATCTTACTGGTGAGACCTTCGGTCAATGGGTAGACTGGTTCAAACTTCGGAATTTCATTGATGCGATCCGGCGTCACGACATAATCCGGATGGTTCATGCTCCAGTTGCCGTGATAGCGTTCCAGCGAGCCGCTCACGACCACTTGCTCGTTGGTGGGATAGAGCTTGCTGAGATAATCGCCCTTGGCATTAAAATAACTGATGATAACCTGCTCATCACCCACCACACCGGTAATGCGGTAGGGGAGTTTGGGCCGCTTCGGCGGCGCATGTTCCATAATCGTCAGCGTAAGGGTAGCAACCCGGTCGCGGTCGGCATATTTCAGGTCGGGTGTATAGCTGCGGTCTATTACACCTGTGGGCAAATGCCACAGCAAATTAACCACATGTTCGCCACAAAGCTTCTTATAAAGAGGGGCCAAGCGCGGCCCAATCCCGCGCAAGCTGGTTATAGGAACAAAAAGAGGAAAGAGCAGGCTGGGGCGCATAGCAATATCTGGTGTTACGGGCGCGTTTATTATAGAGAATAGCCCTGTATTTGCGGAGAACTAATTGTGAGTGAAGATAAACGCCGGGATCGGCTGCGTTTTCGCAGCTGGCACCGGGGGACAAGGGAAATGGATTTGTTGCTCGGCTCCTTCGCCGATGCGTATATCTATGTGTTTTCGGAAGCTGAAGTCACTCAGTACGAAGCGATTTTGGAGCAAAGCGATCCGGACCTGTACAACTGGATTACCGGCATCGAATCTGTGCCAGCCGAGCATGGCAGCGAAGTCATGCGCAAATTATGCGCTCACCGCTATGCGAAGCAACAGGTTGTGTAAATTATGTTGTTGAACAGAGCAATACTGCAGCAAGAGCGCACTAATTCCCCTCCCCTCGCGGGAGGGGTTAGGGGTGGGGGCCATCCATTAATCCAAGTGCTAGGTTTGCGGAGCTCCCCCCTCCCTAACCCTCCCCGCAAGGGGGAGGGAACTGTACCGCTTATAACTGCTTGGTGGAATCCTTAAATGTTCGCGTCTTCATTTAATCCATCAGAAAAATCCCGCGTCACAATCGCCGGAGCACCGACGGGACACGACGCGCGCGTACTGGCGGAATTGGCAGTTCGTGCGCAGGGGAAGCCTGTTATTCATGTCGCGCTTGATGATGTGCGTGCCGCGGTCATTGCGGATACGCTGGCGTTCTTCGCACCGAATTGCGAGGTGCTGTCATTCCCGGCATGGGATTGTTTGCCTTATGACCGCATTTCTCCGCACACCGATATTATCGCTGAACGTATTTCGACACTCAGCCGCCTGTCGCGGCCCTTCAAACAACCCTGCATTATTCTCACTACTGTAAATGCCATCGTACAGAAAACACTGCCACCGGATGTATTGCAGCAGGCGAGCCTGACGGCTTCTGTAGGTGACGAATTAAGCGTCGAGAAAATTCGTAACTTTTTGGCAGCCAACGGTTATATGTCGGCAAGCACAGTGCGGGAAGCCGGCGAATTTGCCGTGCGGGGTGGCATCGTCGATTTATATCCGCCCGGTTACAATGCGCCGCTGCGGCTGGATTTCTTTGGTGACGAGATTGAATCTATTCGTCAGTTCGATCCGTTGACGCAGACCACGACCGACAAGATTGAGAACTTCCATCTTGGCCCCATTACGGAAGTATTGCTGGATGATAAATCGATCGCGCAGTTCCGCAGCGGCTACCGCGAATTATTCGGTGCGATGACGGGTAGCGACCCGTTGTATGAATCTGTCACGGCAGCTCGTAAATTTCCTGGTGTAGAGCATTGGCTGGGGCTGTTTTACCCGCAACTTTACAGCCTGTTTGATTACCTGCCGCAATCGGCAGTTCTTTTCGACCATCAGGCAGATGAAGCGATCAAATCGCGCCTGCAGCAGATCGAGGATTTCTATCAGGCGAGGTCGTCGCTTTATCAAGCCGCCAAGCGCAGCAAAAATAAGGAAGAGTCGGTCACCGCTTATAAACCCATGCCAGTCGCCAAATTATATTTGGATGTAGGGGCGCTTGATAAAGCGTTGGAGCCAAGGACTGTAGGAACATTTTCGCCGTTTAATGCTCCAGAATCTCCTCATATTATTGATGCCCATGGTCGTCGCGGCCGAGATTTCGCAGACGCACGCGCGCGACAACAGGAAACAGATTTATATGCAGCGCTGAATGCTTATGCGGCTGAACATCAGGCCACCAACAAACGGGTGGCGATTGCCTGTTACAGCCAAGGCTCCGCCGACAGGCTGTCGGCTTTGCTGCGCACGCATGGTATGTCAGCGATCAGCGCAGTTAAGGGCTGGGATGATCTCCGCAAGCTGGACCCTAAGCTAATCGCGCTGGTTATTCTGGGGTTGGAGCACGGCTTTGTTTCGCCCGATCTTGCGCTGATTTCGGAGCAGGATATTCTGGGCGACAGGCTTGTGCGTCTTACCCGCAAGCGCCGCGCGGCTTCACAATTCCAACTGGAACTGGGTTCGCTTAATCCCGGCGATTTTGTTGTGCATGCTGAACATGGTATCGGCCGCTACGAGGGATTGGAAACAGTCACCGTTTTCAACACCTCCCATGATTGCGTGAAGCTGATTTATGACGGTGGCGACAAACTGTTCGTACCGGTCGAAAATCTTGACATGCTCACGCGTTACGCCTCGGCTGAGAGCGGCGCGGTGCTGGATAAGCTTGGCGGCGCCGGATGGCAGAACCGCAAGGCGCGCGTCAAAAAGCGCCTGAAAGATATGGCCGAAGCATTGATGAAAATTGCGGCGGAGCGTGAACTTAAAAAAGGTCCAGTCATAACGGTGCCCGAAGGCACGTATCAGGAATTTGCCGCGCGGTTTCCGTACCCTGAAACGGAAGATCAGGCGCGTGCGATTGATGATGTTCTGGTTGATTTGGCGACGGGCAAAGCAATGGACCGCCTTGTTTGCGGTGATGTCGGTTTCGGCAAAACTGAGGTAGCGTTGCGTGCTGCCTTTGCCGCCGTGCAGGCTGGGTTGCAGGTCGCTATTGTCGTGCCGACTACATTGCTGGCGCGTCAGCATTATAACAATTTCACGACGCGTTTTAAGGGCTTTCCGTTCCGCATCGGGCAGCTGTCACGTATGGTGCCTGTAAATGAGGCAAAGCAAACCAAGGAAGATTTGAAAGCCGGTAATGTCGATATTGTTGTCGGTACGCACGCATTGCTCAGCAAAGATGTTGGCTTTCGCGACCTCGGCCTGCTGATTATCGATGAAGAACAGCATTTCGGTGTGAAACAGAAAGAACGCATGAAAGAAATGCGTTCCGAAGTGCATGTGCTAACCCTGACCGCCACGCCAATTCCGCGGACTTTGCAATTGGCTCTGTCGGGTGTGCGGGAACTGAGCCTTATCACCACGCCGCCACTTGACCGGCTTGCGGTGCGCACATTTGTGCTGCCTTACGACCCGATGGTTATCCGCGATGCCATAATGCGTGAGCATTTCCGCGGCGGGCAAAGTTTCTATGTATGTCCACGTATCGAAGATCTCGACGGCGTTACTGAGGAGTTGCGCAAGTTGGTTCCGGAAGTCAAACTGGTGACCGCCCATGGTCGCATGACGCCGACGCAGCTTGACGACATCATGACGGCGTTTGACGCCAAACAATATGATTTACTGCTGGCGACCAACATTATTGAATCCGGCCTCGACATTCCCAACGCCAATACCATTTTCCTGCATCGTGCCGATATGTTCGGCCTTGCGCAGCTTTACCAATTGCGCGGGCGGGTAGGGCGCGGCAAGTTGCGCGGCTACGCCTATCTGACTTATTCGCCGACGGCGGCATTATCGCAGACCGCGCAGCAACGGTTGGAAGTTATTCAGACTTTGGATCAACTGGGGGCAGGGTTCCAGCTCGCCAGTCACGATATGGATATTCGCGGCGCGGGTAACTTGCTGGGCGAAGAGCAGTCCGGCCATATCCGCGAAGTCGGTGTCGAGCTTTACCAGCAAATGCTGGAAGATGCCGTTGCAGCCGCCAAGGCTGGCGGTATAGGCGGGGCGGAAGACGGCCGTTGGACACCGCAAATCAATCTCGGCATGTCGGTGCTGATACCCGAAACCTATGTTGCCGATTTGAACGTACGCCTTGGCCTTTATCGCCGCCTGTCCGATGTTACGGATGAAGGCGAGATTGAAACAATTGCTGCTGAGATGATTGACCGTTTCGGCCCGCTGCCGGAGGAGGTCGAGAATCTGATGCAAACCGTGGCGGTAAAAGTTCTATGCCGCAAAGCAGGTATCGCCAAAATCGATGCCGGTCCCAAAGGGGCTGTTGTTGCCTTCTATAAAGATCGTTTTGCTCAACCAGAACGTCTTATTCACTGGATCACCAAACAGGGCGGCACCGTTATTGTGCGGCCCGATCAGAAACTGGTGCTGATGCGCACTTGGGGTGATGCTGCCCAACGCCTTACCGGCATGAAGAAAACGCTGACGGAGTTGGCTGCGCTGGCGGCCTAAACTAATTGCATACGAAGCAGAGCATCCTCCGGGCTTTCTAGAAAGCCATGGTGTGTATAAAATCCGTAAGCTTCGCTTTTACGGCTAGTTGATAAATACAGTTCGACAACGCCTTTGCTTTTCACTTCTTCTTGTAATTTATGAAGAAGTATTTTCGCCAAGCCTCTTTTTCGCCACTCATAATGAATAAGAAACTCTCTTATTTGAAATTGGCGGCCATGGTGCCAACTTTCGCATGTGCCCATTACCAAACCGACGACCTTTAGTTCTTTGATGTCTTGGATAATAATATTAATGGAATTTGGAATATTTAAAATTTCTAAGAGGCGATTTTTTGCTAGGTCGTGTGACCAACTTTCATTCCATGGGGGCATGCCAAAAACATGCACATAGGTATCGGCGGCTAAATCCATGCTATTTTTTGCAAGATATGTGAATTTTAATTCTGGCGGTAAATAAAGCATGTTTTATGGTTAACGATTGAATCCGTTATCTGCAACTATTAAATATCACCATACACACCGTGTTTTTGATAGGCTAAGCCGTCTAATATATAGGGAAAGTATTATGAGCGCCTTTGATATTCTGCCTTATCGTCCTGACTTGTTGTCACAAGTAGCTGAAGCATATGTGGCCATTTTTAACGGTTCCGAATGGAACGAAAGGTGGACTCAAGAAAGAGCCGAGAAACGACTACAGCAGGTGATTGGTACGCCGGACTCCATGGGGTTTGTCGCAGTCGACGATCAAGGAGCTATTGTTGGATTTACGTTTGGCGTAATTGAATCGTGGGATGTTCTTGACCAATGTTATATTAAAGAATTAGCTGTGTGTAGTGGTCATCGAGGGCAAGGTGTAGGTAGCGCTTTACTAAATCGTTTAACGAAAGCTGCCTTTCAGCAGCACGCGACACAGATGGTAGTTGATACCAATCGAGATATTCCCGCCTATGGCATGTATCAACGCAGAGGTTATGTCGAGACGGAGCGCGTTATGCTGTTTCGCTCAGATCTTACTTTATAATCAAGCTACCTATTCCGCCGCTGACCATCCATAATTTTTTGCGCTTTGACGCTATCGATCCACCAGCTGTCATTGACGGCGAGGCCATATTTCGGTGCAATGCTCGGCTGGCTGAACATATCCCAATAGGCGATACGGAAACTGCCGATATGCCATTGCGGGATGACATAATAATGCCAGAGCAGAACGCGGTCGAGGGCGCGGCAGATAGTGACCAGTTCTTCGCGGCTGTCGGCGTGAACCAGTTTATCGACCAGTGCATCAACCACAGGGTCATTGACACCGATCAGGTTGCGGCTGCCTTTGACATCCGCCTTGGTCGAGGACCACAGATCATATTGTTCATTGCCGGGGGACAGTGACTGGCTATAGACGCTAATCGTCATGTCGAAGTCAAAATTATCGAGGCGATTTTGCATCTGCGACGTATCAACGATACGGAAAGTCGCGTGAATGCCTAGCCGTTCCAGATTGCGCAGGAAGGGCTGTATCCAGCGCTCGAACATGGGTTCGGCGTCGATAATTTCAAAGGTAAAAGGCTTGCCTTCGGCGTTAACGAGATTGCCGTTTTTCAGCGTCCAACCGGCATTGCGCAGTAACTCTGTCGCTTTACGCATATTATCACGATTGTCACCGCTGCCATCGGTCATTGGCAGTTTGAATTCCTTGGTAAAAACTTCATCCGCTATTTTACCGCGATATGGCTCCAGAATTTTGAGCTCGTCCGGCGAGGGCAAGCCTTGGGCTGCCAGTTCTGAATTTTCGAAATAACTGGCCGTGCGTTTGTAGGAACCATAGGCAAAATTCTTGTTCGACCATTCAAAATCGAATGCATAGCCCAATGCTTCGCGCACGCGCTGGTCCTTGAAAATATCCCGGCGCGTATTGAAGATAAAAGCCTGCATGCCTGCAGGTAGCTCGTTTTTGATTTCCTGTTTTTTAATCAGGCCTTGCTGGATAGCCGGTGTGTTGTAATCTAGTGCCCAATGTTTGGCGATATTTTCTGAACGGAAATCATAACGTCCTGCAAAAAATGCTTCGAGTGCCACTGTCGCGTCGCGGTAGTAGTCGTAACGGATGCTGTCGAAATTATAGCGGCCTTTGTTCACTGGCAAATCTTTCGCCCACCAATCCTTCACGCGCACAAAAGAAATGCTACGGCCCTGCTGGATATTATCAACTTTATAGGGGCCGCTCCCCAAAATAGGTTCCAATGTCGTGGCCGCAAAATCCTTGCCCTGCCAGAATTTTTTTGAGAGCACCGGCAACTGCCCCATGATAAGGGGTAATTCAGTGTTGGTTGTGTCGCGGAAAGTGAACTTCACATCGTGCGCGCCGATTTTCTCGGCCTTAATCACGTCCTTATAGTAGCTGCGATAGAAAGGATGACCCTTGTCGCGCAAAGTCTCAAATGAAAAAATAATATCTTCAGGTGTTATGGCACTACCATCCTGAAATTTGGCTTCGGGGCGTAATTTGTATGAAACCCAGCTGCGGTCCGGCGCAACAGCTACACTTTCCGCCACCCAACCATATTGGCTAAAGGGCTCATCCATTGAGCCAGCCATGAGTGTTTCGAAAACCATTCCGGCGCCGTCTGCGGCCATGCCTTTCAACGTATAGGGATTAAGCGTGTCGTAAGTGCCGATGGCAGACAGGCGAAACTCTCCGCCTTTGGGAGCATCAGGATTGGTATACTCAAAATGTGTAAAATTGGCCGGATATTTCGGAGCACCGTGCAGGGCCACGCCGTGCGATGCTTGCTGCGCGAGGGCGGGGAGCGCAAAAAAGATAAGTAGAATTGAAAGTGATATTTGCAGGAAGTACGCAAGGATTCCCTCCCCCTGGCGGGGAGGAGAATGGTAAGCTGTATTTCCCACAATCACTTCTTTACCTGCAGCAGATCAACCAGGTTTTGCCAGCGATGCGATGACAAAAGTTGCGCATAGACAAGGCCGAGCCAGCCTTTGCGTTTCCATTCCAGCAGAACATTATCGGGCAATTCATCGAATTTCTTGGGATCGATAACCAGAAAGCCGCTGAGCTGCAGTTTGCTGCCATCGCGAGTGTCAATCTGCGCATCGTTTGGCATCAACAGATTGTATTCTTTGAGTGCCTTGACGAATTCATCGGTCGCATCACCTTGCTGACGCAGGGCGGCGCAGAATTCCATGGCGCTCTTGGTAAAGCCGCTTGGCTCGTCGCCTTCGAATAAAGGATATTCGCCTTTGTCGGAAAACATGTCGCTTTTTTCATCAATGCAAAGAACAAACTGTTTTTGTTCGGGGTCATCCATCAATATGAAAGGGTAGCGGCGGACATAGGCCGGAAGGTAAGCGCCGTTCTGCCAGCGTCCCTGACTATCGAGGAATAAATTGTTATCATTCTTCAGGCCAACAACGGCGGCAGGAATAGGCATCGGTCCCGCCGCGAATACGATCGGGTAGTAGGCGGCGGCCATCGGGAATTCATCAACCAGCAGGGGGATGGCATTCGTCTTGGCCGTAAAATTGAAATGGGTCGGGCGCGACAGGCGCAGATTGCCATCCTTGGAACGGTCGAGGGGGCGTGGCGATGTATAAAACATCGGCAGTGCATTTTCGGCTGGGGCGGTTTGCTGTGTCGTATCCGGCATTGGAACTCCGTATGAAATGTCGTCCTGATAAGTATCAGGATCGGTGCTAAAAATCCAGTATGCTAAAACGTAACAATGCGGCCCGGAAACCAGTGCCGTCCTTGCTTGTCTTCGATCTCGATCACCCAGCTATCGGGGTCAAATTTAGATTGCCGTTCAAGATAAATTTCAGCATCGGCATCATTCATGGGGTCGGTGCGGCTGACGGGGTTCCAGACAATTTCATCATCTAACCGCGCCTGCGTTAAAACCCGCGCCAAACCATTCAGCAGATTGATTTTGAGCGTGATAGTGCCGAGGTTGTTATCGCCCCGTTGTCTGACAACAATAGGAACACCTTCACGCGCTGCAATGCGAATTTGCGCGGAGATCATAAAGTCGGTGGGCAGGGGCGCGTCGCTCATGCGTTGTGATCAGCGTCGATATCTGCGGCTTCATCAAAACTGACTGAAGGCTCCATGACGTCATGACTACGGTCCTGTCCCAGAACGGTAACGGAAACTTCCCCGCGTTCCAGAATGGTATAGTCCTGCGTTTCCTTCTTTGCGGGCATGCGCTCGATAATCGTCAACCAGAAGTAATTGTGCTGGCGGTGATCTTCGCGTTTATCCATATGAAAACCGGTAATGTTCTTGTGGCTTTGCCGCGCCCAAGAGAAGCCACTGATTTTATCATGCGGTAAATCCGGAATGTTGATGGAAAGGCAGGTTTCTTTCCGCCAGCCATGCACCAAAAAGTGATTAAGCATTTTCGGCAAAATAACGCGTGTGGTATCCCACCGCGCCGTTTGCCGCGTTTCGCAATCCTGACTGATTGCAATTGAGGGAATGCCGAGCATCAATCCGGTAAAGGCGGCACCCAGCGTGCCTGATAATCCAACTTCGTCGCCGATATTGGCGCCGGCGTTAACGCCGGATAGAATGAGTGACGGTTTTTTATCCTGCATCAAATGCGCAACCGCCATGGCAACGCAATCACCGGGCGTTCCTGTAACGGCCCAGCGGCGCTCACCGCGCGGCCAAATACGCAGAGGGTTATGGATCGACAGGCTTTGCCCGGTGCCGCTTTGGTCATGCTCCGGCGCTACAACCCAGATTTCGTCAGCAAATTCCTTGGCGACTTCAATCAATATGCCAAGCCCGGGCGCATCAAAGCCGTCATCGTTAGTGAGGAGAAGGCGGGGTAAGCGCAGAGGGGATTTCATGAGCAATAACAGTCTCTGAAGGCGTTAAAGAATGCCTTCGACGCTATCATAATAAGGGCTTTTGTAAATAAGCGGATACTTACTCCGTGAAGCCAATTCGATCGGCAATAAAATAAATGGGGCGGGCTTTAACTTCGGTAAAAACACGGGCCAGATATTCGCCGATCATACCGAGGCTGAGCAATTGCAAGCCGCCCAGCAGCAAGATGCCAACCATCATGGAGGCGTAACCGGGGACATCAACGCCGGAAACCAGGGTATCGATGATTAGATAAATACCGTAGCCAATGGCCATGAGGGAAACAATCGCACCACTCCATGTCCAGATGCGTAGAGGCAGCGTGCTGAAGCCAGCGAGGCCGTCAAAGGCAAAGCGCACAAGGCGAAAAAAATTCCAGCTCGACCGGCCACCCAAACGAGGCTCGACATCAAAAGGCACGACGCCACGACGAAATCCAACCCAACTGACGAGGCCCTTCATAAAACGATTGCGTTCCTGCAGCGTGTTAACGGCATCAATTACTTTGCGGTCGAGCAAACAAAAATCGCCAGCGCCTTCCGGCATTTTGATATCGGCGATGGTGCGAAAGATCGCGTAAAAAGCACGCGAGAGTAGACGACGTAACTGGCCGTCAGTATTGCGGTTGTTGCGAATGGCAAAAATCATCTCTCCGCCCTTACGCCATTCCTTGATGAGGTCGGGAATGACTTCCGGCGGATGTTGCAGATCGCTGTCCATCGTAATGGCGGCCCTGCCTTGCGCCAGATGCAAGCCGCAGGTGAGAGCGGCTTCCTTGCCGAAGTTCCGCGCCATACGAACAATTTTCAGGCGCTGGTCTTTTTCTCGCTCATATTGAAGGGCGGTAAATGTCGCGTCGCTACTGCCATCATCTATGCAGATGATTTCATAGGTAACATCTAGGCTATGCAGAACCGGATAAAGACGGTGGAACAAATGTCGCACGCCGTCGGCTTCGTTATGGAAGGGGAGAATAATGGAGAGGTCAAGCATGAGAGCATTCGGGGGTCAGTGTTCGGCATTCAGGGAAAAATAGCTCACAATCCTTAAAACTCAGTTTCAGAATATCCCTGAATGCTGAGTCCGAATGCCGATCCCCAATCAGAAACCTTCGCGTTCCTTACGCTTGCGTTCAACTTTACGTTGACGGCGAACGGATTCGGCTTTCTCACGGGCTTTTCTTTCCGATGGCTTTTCATAGCTCTTGCGGAGTTTCATTTCACGGAAAATGCCTTCACGTTGCATTTTCTTTTTGAGGGCGCGAAGCGCCTGATCGACATTGTTATCACGGACGAGAACCTGCACGAACCAATCCCTCCTTAAGGGCGAAAATTGTAACACGGGCGAAAAGAAGCCCCTTTCGAGTGCCTACTTCAGGGCTCTCGAGACGCGCTGCTATAACACGATCAATAGCTTAGGGAAAAGGGTTTATTTTAACCCTGCCTCGGGGGTATGCTCGGCTAAACCTATGAAGTATAAGGATTCTATGAAAAAGAAAACCACAGCCACCACGGCAGAAGCCACGAAAAATCGCAAATGTCATCAAATTCTGGAGGCGATTCTGCCTCAAATTCCTTTCGATGGCTGGACGAATGTCGCTTTCGAACGGGCAATCACGGCTGCCGGATTAAGCCGCGGTGAAGCTGATCTGCTTTTTCCGCAAGGGATTCGCGATGTCATTGAACTGTTTGGCGCTATTGCCGATGAGGCGATGCAGCAGAAAATAGCCGAAGAACCCGGTTTTGCGCGATTGCGCACGCGCGACAAGATTACTTTTGCAGTTCGGACGCGGCTGGAAGTCTGGCAACCGCACCGTGAGGCTGTACGCCGCATGATGTATTGGTATGCGTTGCCGCTGCATTTGCCTTTGGGCGTCAAACGTCTTTATAAAACGGTTGATTTGATGTGGCGTGCGGGGGGAGATACCTCCACCGACTTTAATTTTTATACCAAACGCACGTTATTAGCAGGTGTCCTGAAAGCCACGATTTTATTCTGGCTGGATGATGAAACACCGAATTGCGCCGCGAGCTGGGAATTCCTTGACCGCCGTATTGCCGATATCATGAAATTGGGCAAAAGCATCAGTTTACTGAAGGAATGGAAGCCGGCGGAAATTGTCGAAATGATAAAGGGAAAGTTGAAAAAGGCGTAAATTTAGCACCTGTCCACAAGGATAGAGGAACACTTGAACCGGGGCGGCAACTCCGCTAAGACGCTTCCTTTAATATAAGGAATGGAAAATGACCGAGAATAACGCGCAAAACCCTATCACGACTGATGCCATCATTATCGGCGCCGGGCCTGTCGGCCTGTTCTCGGTGTTCGAACTGGGATTGAATGACGTTAAATGCCATCTGGTTGATATTCTGGATCGCCCCGGCGGCCAGTGCGCGGAACTTTATCCCGAAAAACCAATCTACGATATTCCCGCTGTGCCGGTGTGCACAGGCGCTGAACTAACCGAACGTCTGCTGGAACAAATCAATCCGTTCCATCCGGTTTTCCATTTTGGCCAGATGGCGGAAACGCTGGAGAAGATGCCGGACGGTAAATGGAAGCTGACTACAGATCGCGGTACCGTATTGCAGGCTCCAATTGTAATTATTGCTGCAGGCGGTGGCAGTTTTGTGCCGAAGCGTCCGCCGATCAAAGGTATCGAATCCTATGAAGGTAAGTCGGTATTCTATTCTGTTCGCAAGATGGAGCAGTTCCGCGACAAGAATATCATTATCGCAGGCGGCGGCGACTCTGCCCTCGATTGGACCATCAATCTGCAGCCTATCGCAAAACGCGTGACACTTATCCACCGTCGCGATGAATTCCGTGCTGCGCCTGACTCGGTGCTGAAGATGCGAGCTCTCGTTGCCGAAGGTGCGATGGATCTAAAGATAGCCAACCTCACAACGCTTAACGGCGCCGACGGACAGGTTACCAGCGTTACTTTACAGGATGACAGCAAGACAACGCATGATTTGCCGTGCGATAATCTGCTGGCCTTCTACGGCTTGACCATGAAACTGGGGCCAGTTGCAAATTTCGGCATCAACCTGCATGAGAATTTGATCCCGGTTGATACATCGACGTTTGAGACCAGCGTGCCGACGATTTTTGCAATTGGCGATATCAACAGCTATCCGGGCAAGATGAAACTGATCCTGTCAGGCTTTCACGAAGCGGCGCTGATGGCGAAGAAGGTATTCGCCTATGTACATCCGGATCGCCGTTACCGGTTCCAATACACGACATCCAGCAGCGACCTGCAGGGCAAGCTCGGCGTTTCCGACGCCGCCTAAATTCTAACCACTAACATCTGACGAGACTGAATTATGCACGTTATTTGCACTGATATGGAAGGTAAGGATCACGAACTTCTGGCGACCGAGGAATGGAGCATCATGGAAATTATCCGTGAAGGCGGCATCCCCATTCTGGCGCAATGCGGCGGTTCATGCGCTTGCGCAACCTGCCATGTTTATGTCGATCCGGCATGGAAAGCCAAATTACCTGAGCCGAATGAAGAAGAAGTCGGCATGCTGGACGGTGCGTTTGACGTGACTGAAGATTCTCGCCTTGCCTGCCAACTGATCTTCACCAAGCAATTGGATGGTTTGAAGGTAAAGTTGGCTGCGGGTTCGGTGTAATATAATAGCCCTAAGAGCGGTGGCGTCACCCTCCCCTTGCGGGGTAGGGGAGGGCCAAGATGGTAGCTGTAAGAGAACCCCTCACCTGCAAAAACTAAGGGCTTAGCTAAAGCTAAACCCAAGTTTTTGCTTCCTCTCCCTCAAGGGGAGAGGAGCTTCAATTCCATCCAAACCGGCGAATGAATTTATTCTTCACGATGTGTGCCAGCATCAGGTAGCAGATAATAATCGCGCCGACGATAGGCCAGAACACCCAGGGCAACTGGACAAAACCCAGGCTGCGCGAGAATAGCGAGTAGGGCAGCCAGATGCCAATCGCACATATACTAAGGGTTGTAATAATTAACGGCCAGCTGGCGCGGCTCTGAATAAACGGAATTTTATTCGTACGAATGATGTGGATGATGAGTGTCTGCGTCAGGATGGATTCTATAAACCATGCAGTCTGAAACAGATGCGCATTGGCGACTGTGTTCGCGCCAAACCCATAATACATAATCGCAAAAGTCGCATAATCGAAAATCGAGCTAATCGGCCCGAGGCATACCATGAATTTGGCGATGTAGCTGATATCCCACTTGCGCGGGGCCGTCAGGTATTCATCGTCAACATGATCGGTCGGTATCGCCGTTTGCGAGAAATCATAAAGCAGATTGTTGGTTAGAATCTGAATCGGCAGCATCGGCAGGAATGGTAGCCATGCGCTGGCGCCCAGCACGCTGAACATATTGCCGAAGTTAGAGCTCGCACCCATTTTAATATATTTGGTGATGTTGCCGAAAACCTTGCGGCCTTCCAGAACACCTTCTTCCAGCACCATAAGGCTTTTTTCCAGCAGAATGATGTCGGCGGATTCCTTGGCGATATCCGCGCCTGTATCAACTGAAATGCCAACATCGGCGGCTTTCAGGGCGGGGCCGTCATTAATGCCGTCACCGAGGAAACCGACCACATGTCCGTTAGTGTGAAGCGCTGCAATCACGCGGGCTTTCTGTGCGGGTGATAGTTTGGCGAATACAGTTGTACCGTTAACCTGCTTTGCAAGTTCATCATCAGTCATGTTTTCGATAGCGCTACCAAGTAGAAGTGCTTCGATTTTCAGTCCAACATCCTTGCAAACGCGGCGCGTGACGATATCGCCGTCGCCAGTCAAAATTTTAACAGCAACCCCGTGACGTCCAAGGGCGGCGATAGCAGCTGCGGCACTGTCTTTCGGCGGGTCAAGGAAGGCGATATAGCCAATGAGTGTCAGGTCGCTCTCATCCTTCACGCCGTAGACGCTCTGGGCTGCCGGCATATCTTTATGGGCGACAGCAATAACGCGGAAACCATCTTCGTTCAGGTCGCGTGCGAGTTTCAGCATTTCGTCGCGATGCGTAAGTGTCATATCAAACGGTTCGCCGTTGATTTCACCTTTGGTGCAAATGCTGATGATTTCTTCGACAGCGCCTTTGCAAATCAAAATATGTTGCTGGGTCTCGGCCTTCGACACGACAACCGACATACGCCGGCGTACGAAATCGAACGGAATTTCATCTATCTTACCGTAAGCCTGATCGTCGATATGCAGATCCTGCCTGATATCGACATGGTCGAGCACGGCGACATCAAGCAGGTTTTTTAGGCCGGATTGATAAAAGCTATTCAGATAGGCGTAATGCAGGACGGAATCGCAATCTTCGCCGCGTAAATCAATGTGGCGTTTCATAATGACTTTGTCTTGTGTCAGCGTGCCGGTTTTATCAGTGCAGAGGACATCCATCGCGCCGAAATTCTGAATCGAATTCAGGCGCTTGACGATGACTTTTTTGCGCGACATGGCCAGAGCGCCTTTGCTGAGATTGACCGTGACAATCATTGGCAGCATTTCCGGTGTCAGGCCTACGGCTACGGACATCGCAAAAATAAAGGCTTCCATCCAGTTATGCTTGGTAAAGCCGTTGACGAGGAAAACCAGCGGTACCATTACCAGCATGAATTTGATCATCAGCCAGGTAAAACGATTGATGCCTTTTTCAAAGCTGGTCTGGGCACGACGGCCAACGATAGTGCGGGCCAGTGCACCGAAATAAGTGCTGGTCCCCGTCGTGATAATCACAGCCTTCGCGGTCCCGCTGACAACATGGCTGCCCATAAAGGCGATATTGCTGTAATCGAGAAAATTCTTGGCTGTGGTATCCGTCAGCGCCGGGAATTTTTCGACTGGCATGGATTCGCCGGTCAAAGCTGACTGGTTGATGAACAAATCGCGCGCGGAAAGAATGCGCACATCCGCCGGGATCATATCCCCGGCCGAAAGCCAAAGCACATCGCCGGGCACCAGCTCATCTACCGGTAATTCAAGACGCATGGATTTGCGGGTATTGGTGGATTCGCTGTCTTCCAGCTGGCCGCCTTCGGACTGTATGCGTCGCATGACCGAAGCCGTGGTGCTGACCATGTCGCGCAACTTCTCGGCGGCATTATTGGAACGGCGTTCCTGAAAGAAGGAAAGCGAGACACTGAGAACGACCATCGTCAAAACGACGGTGCCGGATTCCATATCATCCAGAAAAAAGAAATTCAGGATCGCCAGCGCAATCAGCATTATGTTGAGTGGATTAATAATAAGCTGCAGCAGCTGTTTGATAACGCTCTTATGTTCTTCGCTGACAACCTGATTTTTGCCGAATTTTTCCAGACGTTCTGAAGCTTCTTCTTCCGACAAGCCTTCGTTGCGGCTATTCATATGCTGCAAAGCAATGTCGGGTTCCATGCGGGCGACTACGCCGTAGATTTCCGATGCGCGTGTTTGAACGATGATATCTTTGCGTGGCGCAAAAAGATTTGTGACCAGAGACACGGATCTTTGCATGAAAGATCCATTGTTTTCAGATGGAGTGTTCGTCATATCTATCACCTCCCGGACAATCCCGCGACCAGAGGTGAAAAGAGCTGGCTTTAGCTACCGCTCTTCACACTGCAACGGGCAGGGAATGCTGGAGACATTGTATGTACGGTCTGAGAATATTGTGCCCAGCCGCAACTACTGTCGCCGTCCATTGTTCTCTCATAAGTTGATCTCTGTCAGACGGACCCGCCTAACGCTTGCCGCCAAGTACACCTTTGACATTTGCTATGTCAAGGATTGCGGCGTGGGAATGGTTTCATATCGATAGGGCAATGATATCGTAGAAGTCTTGGCACAGTCAGGAGAGTAAAAAGGTCGACGCATTTTTATGGTGTCTTCAAAAATAGGGTTACCAAAACAAAATCAGAAAGCTTAATAATCGGGAACCCGTATGAAACTAAAACGTGTAGAGATTCGCGCTTGACCACCTGTAATTGGTAAGTTATGCTCCAAAATAGGTAGTATATGGCGGAAAAAATTAACTATAAATGCCAATTGGATAGATGGAAGTGTTCATGAGCGACATTAATCTGATTTCAGGTTCACTCGATTTTATTGATCTCGAATCCCGTTTCGGCCGGGATAATGCGTTGGCCATTTTGTCGATGTTGGAACAGTTCGAAGGTGTGTTGGAAGTACGTGTATCAAAGTTACCTCCCGAAGAACGCATGAAAAACGTTTTCCGCCTGATGAAGGAAAACATGCGTTACCAGACCCGCCACTAACAGGTTTGTCATGTTGTACGAAGAACTCCATCAACGTTATGGAACACATGTTGCAAAACGCGTGCAGGTTGAGTTAAGCGTTTCCGAATTTAAACAAGTCGATATCGAAGAATTGTCAGCCTATCTTGATACCCGCGCTGAAGCGGCGCACAAAGAATATCAAATCCATCATGACAATCCTTTCGCCAAGGTGGAACGCGGCACGGGACACACCGAGCGTGTGGATACGCTATACCGCAACTGGCGCGAAGCCGAAGATTTAGCTTACCTTATCAGTATTGCTGACGATGTCGGCGCTACAACCCGTCGCGCTATAGCTGGCGGAAAGTAACCCTTACCCTTCCTTCAGCACCCGTTTCCAGATCGTTCGCGCATGGCGGATATAAAACTTTACATCAAAGCAGGCAGCCAGGTCCTTAGGCTTTACATGCTCGCGTATGGTTTTGTCGGTTTTCAGGCGGTCAACAAAACTGGCTGATTTTCCTTTTTGCAAATCGGCCCACACAGCCATCGCATTAGATTGTACAATTCTATATGAATCTTCACGGCTGACACCCGCTTGCGTTAAAGCCAACAGAACACGTTGCGAGAAATGCAAGCCGCCGAGAGAGTTCAGGTTTTCCTCGATACGTTCCCGGTAAATAACCATGCCGTCAATCAAGCCGGTGAGGCGTGTCAGGGCAAAGTCCAAAGCAATGGTAGCATCCGGCCCAAAAACACGCTCCACCGCGGAATGCGAAATATCGCGTTCATGCCACAAAGCGACATTTTCAAGGGCAGGGGTAACGGACGCGCGTACGATGCGGGCTAACCCCGTCAGGTTTTCTGCCAAAACGGGATTACGTTTGTGTGGCATGGCCGACGAGCCTTTTTGGCCTTTGGCGAAAGGTTCTTCCGCTTCTCGTACTTCGCTACGCTGCAGATGACGCACTTCGATGGCCAGATTTTCGATCGAGCTGGCAATCACGCCCAACGTCGCAAAGAACATCGCATGACGGTCGCGCGGAATGATCTGGGTGGAGATCGGCTCAACCGACAAGCCTAGTTTCTTGGCGACATGCGTTTCGACGCGCGGATCAATCGTGGCGAAAGTGCCGACAGGGCCGGAGATAGCGCAGGTCGCAATATCATCATGCGCAATCTGCAGGCGTTTTTTGGCGCGGGCAAAGGCGGCATAATGTGTCGCGAGCTTCAGACCAAAGCTGGTCGGCTCCGCATGAATGCCGTGACTGCGGCCAATGGTGAGGACGTCGAGATTTTCTTCCACACGTTTTTTCAGCGCAGCCAGAACGCCGTCGATATCTTTTAAAAGCAATTCGGCTGCTTGCTTTAGCTGTACCGCAAGGGCCGTGTCCAGCACATCGCTTGATGTCATGCCCTGATGAACAAAGCGGGCATCGGGGCCGATATATTCGGCAAGGTTGGTTAGGAACGCCAGGACGTCATGGCGGGTTTCTTTTTCGATCTCGTCAATGCGGGCGAGTTCCCATTTACCCTTTTTCCAGATATTTTTGGCAGCGGATTTAGGGATAACACCCAATTGCGCCAAAGCATCACAAGCGTGGGCTTCGATCTCGAACCAGATGCGCATCCTGTTTTCGGGATCCCATATTTTGGCCATTTCAGGGCGGGAATAACGCGGAATCATTGGTAAATAATCCTAAGAAGCTGGAGTTAAAATAGAGTAGGATACTCTCTAGCATCCTTTCTTTGATGCGACTACTATCCTTGATAACTGTTCCAAACCTTCTCATCTGAGGGAAAAATCATGATCAAATACGCCGTTGCTCTTCTGACCCTGTTATGCGCCGCCCCAGCCTTTGCCGGGGAAGTCAGTATCACCAATAATCAGGCCGTATGGAAATCGACGCAATGCGCGGCCCCCGCCATACCACCCTTGCTTAGCGGCGTGGGTAGCGAAGATGCAGCCAGCGATGTGAATAGCCGCGTCGTGCAATACAACGTCTATATCACCCAGGTTCAGGCCTATATGAATTGCATGAGTGGCGAAGCGCAGGCTGACGCCAATCAGGCTTCGGCTATGATTATCAGCGCAGCGCAAGAACAGATCACAGGCGCCAAGCTACGGGCTGATGCCCTCGGCGCATCGCTCAAGAAATAATCAGTTACGGATCGGGAGTTCACTGAATGCCGGAAAAGCTGACGCTTGCCTTGGCGCAACTGAACCCTACGCTTGGCGACATTTCGGGCAATCTGAACAAGCTGCGCACAATCCGCAAACAGGCGGCCGCTCAGGGTGCCAATTTGCTGATGACGTCGGAGCTTTATATTTGCGGCTATCCGCCGGAAGACCTGATCCTAAAGCCCAGTTTTCAGAATGCCATTCATAAAGCGGTTGAGGCGCTGGCCCGCGAAACTTCAGACGGAGGGCCCGCGATATTACTCGGCACGCCGTGGCGAGAAGAAGACAAACTTTACAATGCGATGTTGCTGCTCAGCGAAGGGCGCATCGCCGGAAAAACATATAAACGCGAATTGCCAAATTACGGCCCATTTGATGAAAAGCGGGTTTTCACTTCGTGGCAAATGCCGGAGCCGATCAGCTTTCGCGGCCTAAGGCTCGGCGTTATGATTTGCGAAGATATGTGGATCCCCACAGTCACACGCATCCTGAAGGATCGCGGTGCGCAGATGTTGCTGGTGCCGAATGGCAGTCCGTTCGAGATCGGCAAAATGGACAGCCGCCGAATGTTGGCCGAAGCGCGCATCAAGGAAAGCGGATTGCCTTTGGTTTATGTGCATCAGGTCGGCGGGCAGGATGAGCTGGTATTTGACGGCGCTTCCTTCGTTCTGGATGCTGAGGGCAAATGCGCCGTTCAGGCTGCATCTTGGGATGAGGATTTTATCCTAACCCATTGGACAATAGGCTCGGAAGGTTGTCGTCCTGAGGCAGGGGTTATGAAACCAATCCCGCAGGGCGAATCAGCCATTTATAACGCTCTGGTGCTTGGTTTGCGCGATTATGTGAACAAAAATGGTTTTCCTGGCGTGATTTTGGGTCTTTCCGGCGGGATTGATAGCGCGCTGGTCGCAGCTGTCGCAGTAGACGCTCTCGGCGCTGACAGGGTTTGGGCCGTGATGATGCCGTCACCCTATACATCAACCGAAAGTCTGGAAGATGCGGAGACAGTTGCCCGTAATCTGAAATGTCGATTTGAAACTATCCCAATCACCACGGTTATGGCGGCTTTCTCACAGACGCTTGCCACGCCATTCGTCGGGCGCGTTGCTGATACGACCGAAGAAAATTTACAGTCGCGCTGCCGCGGCATGATCCTGATGGCATTGTCGAATAAATTCGGACCGATGGTTTTATCGACAGGCAATAAGTCGGAAATGTCCGTCGGCTACACGACATTGTATGGCGATCTTTGCGGCGGATTCGCGGTTCTGAAAGACCTCTATAAAACCCAAGTCTATAAAGTCGCGAAGTGGCGCAATAAAAATAAACTGGTATCGGTGCTGGGGCCGGAAGGCATTATCATCCCGGAAAATATTCTGACCAAAGCGCCGACGGCAGAATTAAAACCTGACCAAAAAGATCAGGACAATCTACCACCCTATGAAGTGCTGGATGATATTCTGGAATGTCTGATCGAAAAGGATATGGGGATTCAGGAAATTGTCGGTCGCAACCACGATATTGCGACGATCAAGCGCGTGTGGTCGATGCTGGACAAGGCCGAATATAAACGTCGCCAGGCGCCGCCTGGTGTCAAAATTACCCGCCGCAACCTCGGTAAAGACCGCCGCTACCCCATTACGAATAAGTATAGGGAGAGTTAAATCACCTCTCAGCGTCATTCGCGAAGCCGCTTTCGCGGGCATGACGCATTAGTTATTCTTTGATGATATGTTTTGCCACCCGCTCAGCCAGTGGCGGTGCGTTTGCCCCCCTCAAAATACGGCGGATTTTATCTTCAGCGACATAGCGCGAGGCACCGAGCACTAAACTAACCCAACGCGGCGTATGCGGCATTGGTGCAAATTTATTCTCTCGGTCGAAATCATAGGGATGTGTATAGGTCCACAGCATTTCCTGCGGGCTCGCCTTGCTGACCCAGTAGCGGGTGAGGAAATCCGGCAAAGCGTATAAATAAATCCCACCCAGATAAGGAATGCGTAGCGGCCCAATATTGGCCACCGGTAGCGGAAGTTCGATAAGCCCGTTAGGCCAGATGCTTGGTGTCCTTGCCGCATTAGGTAATCCGAACAGAGAAATATTTGTTGGCATAACGCTGGACGAATAACGAAAGCCAAGTTCTCCCAAAATATCAATCGCCCATAGGCTTTGGGGTGTCAGGGAAAAACGCGGCGCGCGAAAGCCCCAAACGGCATGGCCGGTTATTTGTTCGAACCGGTCTTTGTCTTCGGCGCTTTCGCGCCTGAATCGCGCCGGCTTTTCTTCCGTCAGCGGCACATGATTATGGGAGTGATAGGCGACTTCGTGTCCGCCCGCGATAATTTCCTGCAGCAACCGCGGCGCGCTCGCTGCCACCCGACCGACAATAAAAAATGTCGCACGGCGCTGCATCTTTTTGCACATGTCCAGAATGCGCCGCGTCATGATGACATGGCGACCGTCGGGTTCGTAACGCTCGGTCGGGTCTTCCAGATCGACGGTGAAGGTAATCACTGTTTTATCGCCTGCACATCCAACGCCAGCGTGATCGTATCGCCGAAGCGGGCAGGGACTGCTGCTGCTTCGTCAGCCATGCCGAAATCTGCGCGTTTGATCGTGGTGTGTAGCGTGAGGCCGATTGCCTGACCTTCGCCGCCCCACATGCTGCTGCTGATCGGTGTTTTGCCGATACGGTTAAGGGTTGCTTCCAGTGTCACCGGCTTATTGCTGCCGTGAAACGAGAGCGTAGCCTTGATCTCGGCTTTGTCATCTTTGAATGTAACGGCATCGGGTGCCGTGATGCGGATCTCAGAATATTTGAAAGCGTCTAACAAATTGGCGATATCGCGCTGGTTAGCATCGTTACTGGCAAGCAGGCTGGTCGCATCAATCGCCAGACGTAAGTTGCTAATCGCCTTAGCGGTATCATCAAAAGTGAAGCTGCCGGTGGCGTTGCGGAACAGGGCCGTCAGATTGACAAAGCCGCCATCCATAATCTGCAGCGACGCATTAAATTGCGGTGGGGGGATGTAATAGGTGGTGGAGTTATCCGCAGCATGTAGCCCGGCCGGAAATAACGTCAAAGCAAGCAGCAGACAAAGCAGCCGCCGCATGATGTCTTATTGCCAATGGCCTGGAACAAAGCCCCAGCCAAAAGTGTGGCGGTTCCAGTGATCTGGCGACCAGACGGCTGTTGCCGAAGGACGCGCGATGATCTCACCCGAAACCCATGTGAAATTGCCGCTGCCAAAATCCCAGTAGCCGGGACGCCACGTCGTAGTGCGGGAATTGGCGCCTTGAGGTACGGCTTCGTACATATCCGGTGGCGGCGACAGTGGCGCCAGTTGCAAATAGGTCTTGCCGCCAAAACTGTCATCATTGCAGGGGAAGCATCCGCAACCAGCAAGCAGGACAAGGATCAGCGCAAATGCGCCGACTGTGGAAAGTGATGGAATGGTTTTGATTTTAAGCATGGCGGGAATACAAAAATGGAGGACAGTTACAGGACGCTAACGCGGAAATCTTCGATCACTTGGTTGGCGAGCAATTTTTCCGCCATGCTTTTTGCCGTAGCGGATGCTTTTTCGGCATTGGTTTCGGCGATATCCAGTTCAATCGTTTTGCCGACGCGCACATCCTGCACGCCCTTGAAACCAAGCGTATCAAGCGCGTGGCCGATAGCTTTGCCCTGCGGGTCCAGAACACCGTCTTTCAACATTACATCAACGCGGATTTTCATTCGTCTTTCTCACTTGCTTCGGGGCGGATTTCCTGGGGAATGATGCCTTCAGGCAGAATGCCGAGGCGTTTGGCGACTTCCTGATAGGCTTCCTCGACCTTGCCGAGATCCTGGCGGAAACGGTCCTTGTCCATTTTCTCGTTGGTGCGAACGTCCCATAGGCGGCAGCCGTCAGGGCTGATTTCGTCGGCCAGAACAATGCGCATTTCGTCATTGTCCCACAGGCGGCCGAATTCCAGCTTGAAATCGATCAGTTTCAGGCCGATGCCGAGAAACAGACCGGATAGATAATCATTGATACGCAGAGCCAGCGACATGATTTCTTCCAGCTCATGCGGGCTGGCCCAGCCGAAAGCGGTGATGTGCTCGTCCGACACCATCGGATCACCGAGCTCGTCTTTCTTATAGTAAAACTCGACGATCGAGCGCGGCAGAACGGTACCTTCTTCGATGCCGAGGCGCTTGGCGAGAGAACCCGCCACGATATTGCGCACCACAACTTCGATAGGGATAATCTCAACTTTGCGTATCAGCTGCTCCCGCATATTCAGGCGGCGCATGAAATGCGTCGGCACGCCGATCTCGCCCAGCTTGGTCATCAGGTATTCGGAAATACGGTTGTTCAGAACACCTTTACCGGTAATGGTGCCTTTTTTCTGATTATTGAAGGCGGTGGCGTCGTCCTTGAAATATTGCACAAGGGTGCCGGGCTCCGGCCCTTCAAATAAAACCTTGGCTTTGCCTTCATAAAGGCGGCGGCGACGATTCATGCGAAAATTCATTGTGTTAACCGTTTCAGGTTGCAGTCCCTATTGCTTGCTGTGGGTGGCTGCGGTTCCCTTAAACGTATAGCAAGGGTGGGGACGTGAAGCTACATTGAAAATCGAGGTGTATGTTGAAGGAATTCGGGCCAAATCTATAGAAAACGCCGACTCAGCTTTAGATTTTAGGAGGAGCTGTTCTGAATTTCTATGGCTAAAAGAGTTAGGGATGGTTAACATCGTTGCATTCGAAGTTCTTACCCAAGGCTACACATGCACTAGCATTAACTCCTGACCACTCGATGGGGGTGGTTCCTTGGCTCTGTCGGGCGCATTTGCCGGGTACGAATTACATTTTTTTGAAAGCCTTCGCAATGCCATCAACGCGTGATCGAACCAAGTATAACCGCTTTTCGGCAGACAACTTATCCATTCAACAGGCGCTAGCCGAAACTGATTCCATTCATTCGGTGGTCGCAGTTTCTGAATCATCACCCGAGCTTCCTAAACTTGGGTTGCCCATTGGTTCTCTTTGCGACAACGAACCTATTCTCGAGTTAACGCGAAGGGTTTGTTATGGAGGGGGCGATATTAGGGCAGGATGGCCAGGTGCAGGTGTACCTCAGACTAGTTTGGAGAAATTTAAGCCTTTTGCGGAATGGGCGCTTGCACATTGGGCCATGTATTATGGGTTCTATCCGTCGTTGAAAAAATCGGAAAGCCTTATTCTTGATGTGGGCTGCGGTATGGGTTACGCAACGTACAATCTGGGCTTGGTATTTCCTCAGTCGCAAATTGTTGGGGTAGACTTAGATCCGAATTCAATACTTTATGCCAATAAATTTAATGCATTAAGGAATGTAAAGTTTGCATGCGGAGATGCCTTTAAATTGGAGGCATCTAAGGTGGATGTCGTTTTTGCCGTCGATATTCTTGAGCATCTGCCAGCTGACTTACATGTCGATTTCACAGAAAAATGCATGTCTCTTGTTAAAAACGATGGGATGGTTTGCATGACCACTCCGAATGCGCTCGATGAGGCTGATGAACCGTTCGGGCATATTGGGTTGCTTAATCGAACAAGGGCTCCGCGCTATTTTAGAAATTTTCAAAATCGGCTTATTGAATTTGGCTATTACGATAACAAAATGCTTCTTTCCGGGGATATAGATTCATACATGATCAGTGAGCCTATGCGCGACTTCGATAAAGCCGATAAAAACAGAAGTCATTTTCGTTATATATTGAGATAATTGTCCTGATTGTTATACAAAAATAACGCCTGTTCTGGTTAAGGCGATGCAAGAATTTAAAGCCTTATTCGATGGGGATCACGAAACTGTAGCAAAACTACAGGAAACTGTTTCAAAACAGCAGGATGAGATCGACGAACTCAAACGTACTGTTGACGGTCTAGCCCAGCAAAAATAGTGCCTTTATCTAGACACAACCCCCGCAACCATTAATTTTCTTGCTTATTTTTCAATAACCTGTATGTTACGCCCTGAGTTTAGACATAACTCTCGCTTTTGCTATGCCGTTTCTGACTGCATTATTGAAAGAACGGCCTAAAGCCTACCTTTCCTGCGTTTGTGATGAGTTTTGAAAAGGATGTTCCAATGATGGGACACCCTTAAAGTCGCTACGCTCAATGCCGGTTTCATGTCGAAGCCGGATAACTGATACAAGGAAAAGTACTATGGCAAACGGCAAAGTTAAGTGGTTCAACACCAATAAAGGTTTCGGTTTCATTCAGCCTTCAGAAGGCGGCGCGGACGTATTCGTCCATATCAGCGCTTTGGAACGCGCTGGCCTGAATGACCTCAAAGAAGGTCAGTCTATCAGCTACGAACTTGCCACGAACAAGGGCAAGACTTCGGCAGCAAATCTGAAGCTGATCGGCGAAGCCGCTTAATCAGCGACTAGCTACTTTAAGACAGCGTTTAATCTTGACGTCACTCCCGCGCAAGCGGGAGTCCATTTCCTGCAAGTGAACGCTTGACTATGGATCCCATCAGGGCTGCCAGTGCGCAGCCGTGGGCATGACGTTAATTTTTACCTTGCTTAATGAAAAGAGAAATAACATGACTACAGATTTTAACGGCTTTGGCTTGCCGCCAAAGTTACTGCAAGCGCTTGAGCGTATGAAGTTCACAACGCCAACGCCAATTCAAAGAGACGCAATTCCCGAAGCCTTGGCCGGACATGACATTCTGGGTTCTGCCCAGACCGGAACCGGTAAGACCGGCGCTTTTGGCATTCCTATAATCGCCAAGCTGATGGACAATCCCCAAGCTTCTGCCCTGATTATGACCCCGACACGCGAACTGGCTTCGCAGGTTATGGCGGCCTTGCAGCAGATGATTGCAATCCCCGGCCTGAAAGCCGCTTTGTTGATCGGCGGTGAGCCGATGCCAAAGCAGTTCCGTCAATTGCAACAGTATCCGCGCCTGATTGTCGGCACGCCTGGTCGTATCAATGACCATTTGCAACGCGGCAGCCTAAAACTGGCGAATACGCGCTTTCTGGTTCTGGATGAAACCGACCGCATGCTGGACATGGGTTTTGGCATTCAGATCGAACGCATCGTGAACCATATTCCGAAAGAACGGCAGACAATGCTGTTCTCAGCAACTTTGCCAGCAGGCATCGTCAAGCTGTCATCGAAATACCTGAATAATCCGAAGCGTATCAGCGCCGGCTCAACTACCGAAGCTGCGCCGAATATTAAACAGGAACTGATCCACACCAGCGATAGCGAGAAATACGCCAAGCTTCTGGAACAGTTGGCCGCGCATAAAGGTTCGGCAATCATTTTCGTGAAAACGAAATATGGCACCGAAAAACTGGCGGATAAGCTCTCGAAACAGAACCACGTCTCTGACGCGATTCACGGCGATTTGCGCCAGTCGCGCCGTGACAAGGTTATTCAGGGCTTCCGTGACAAGAAGTTCCGCGTCCTTGTGGCGACTGATCTCGCCGCCCGCGGCCTTGATGTTCCGCATATCGAACTGGTCATCAATTATGATCTGCCGCAGTGCCCCGAAGATTACATTCATCGCATTGGCCGTACGGCCCGTGCCGGTGCTTCGGGCAAGGCGATCAACTTCCTGACACCTGCTGACCGTCAAAAATGGAACGCCATTCATCGTTTGATGAACCCCGGCGCTCCCGTGGTTCATGAGCCGCGCAGCGAGCAACGCCCTAATCATCGCCGTGGTTTCGGTGGTGGTGGCAAGCCTGGTGGCTATGCTGGCAAGTCCGGCGGCTTCGGCGGCAAGCGTGACGGCAAAGAAGGCGGCGGTGGCGGTTATGCCGGCAAGCGTCGTTCTTTCAAACCTCGCAGCGAACGTTCAACAGCAGCTTAAGGTAAGTAGAATTTAGTCCAATAATGGCGTCATTCCCGAAGCCGCTTTAGCGGCTGTCGGGAATCCATTTTATTTAAAAAAGATAGATGCCCGCCTTCGCGGGCATGACGCTGCGGTAAGAGAAAAGGGCATCCGCCAAACGGATGCCCTTTTTTGTTGAAGTGTAATGCAGATTTATTCGTTACAAGCGTGCGCCACTAAAAGATAGTATCCTGCGTTGCAATTTATGTCGTGCGGCTTCGCGGGACTCCCGTCGCTCTTGCAGTTGTCTTTTGGCATCATCATATTGATCTTGGGTAAGTTGACCAATGCTTTTGAGCTTATCAAAAATATCGCCATATGTTGCTTTGTGCTTTCGGCAAGTTAGCACAACGCAAGATTCTTCTTTGCTAATGCCTAATCCATGACTGCGAAGTGCAAAGCCAATTATGTTCCACGCGTTTTTATAGCTCATCCCTTCCACATAAACTCGACCAGTTTCTTGGCCCGAGGCATCGGTGCTTATTTCTACATATTTAATGGGGGATGGCGCAGTGCGGTCTTGTTTAATGACAATGCAATATGAATATTCGTCAAACACTTCAAAGCTCCAATATAAACTAAGTAATGATTATTTGAATTATCCGATTGTTATAGGATGTAAGCGGCGAATGCCCAATAGTTTCGTAAAATAGCTTATATTACAGTCAGTTAAGCTGCGGTTTTAAATTGCAGTGAGGCTAGTCTTGCATAAAGCCCACCCTCTGATACCAAACTGTCATGTGTGCCGCTGGCGATTATGCGCCCTTGATCCATCACTACTATGCGGTCGGCATTCATAACCGTCGCAAGGCGATGTGCGATAATAAGCGTGGTGCGATCCTTCATTAGGCTGTTAAGGGCGTCTTGCACCAGATGTTCGCTCTCGGCATCGAGTGCCGATGTCGCTTCATCCAGCAGCAATAAAGACGGGTTGCGTAAAATAGCGCGCGCGATGGCAATGCGTTGCCGCTG
>JABDAH010000011.1 GCA_013289265.1 Alphaproteobacteria bacterium | reverse complement strand
CGGCAAGGAACTGGACCTGTTCCATTTCCAGGATGAAGCCGCTGGCAGCGTTTTCTGGCACACCAAAGGCTGGACGCTTTACCGCGCGCTGGAAAATTACATTCGCCGCCGCATCACTGCCGCAGGCTATCAGGAAGTGCATACGCCGCAGCTTTATGACAGTTCGATGTTCAAGGCCTCCGGCCATTGGGACATGTACGGCGACAATATGTTCAAGGTCGCAGTGAAGCGCGGCGAGGAAGAAAAAGACGTACAGATGCTGGGCATCAAGCCAATGAACTGCCCCGGCCATGTGCAGGTATTCAAACAAGGCATCACCAGCTATCGCGACTTACCGCTGCGGATGGCCGAATTCGGCAATTGCCATCGCAACGAGGCGCACGGCGCTTTGCATGGCTTGATGCGCGTGCGGCAGATGGTGCAGGACGATGCGCATATTTTCTGCACCGAAAACCAGATCCAGAGCGAGAGCCTTGCCTTCTGCGAACTGCTGCGTTCCGTCTATGCCGATCTCGGTTTCGAGGTCGCACGCGTACGTTTGGCTGACCGTCCGAAGGAACGTATCGGCACGGAAGAATCCTGGGACAAATCAGAAGCCGCTTTGGCCAACGCCCTCAAGGCCGCCAATCTGGAATTCGATATCAATCCCGGCGACGGCGCGTTCTACGGGCCGAAACTGGAATTCTATCTGCGCGATGCCATCGGCCGCGAATGGCAATGCGGCACCTTGCAGGTCGACCCCAACATGCCGGAACGGCTGGATGCGGTTTATATCGGCGAGGACGGACAGAAGCATCGCCCCGTGATGCTGCACCGCGCGATTTTAGGATCGCTGCACCGTTTCATCGGTATCCTGATCGAACATTATGTCGGGAAATTTCCGCTGTGGCTGTCGCCAGTTCAGGCCGTTATCTGCACCATCACCAATGACGCCGAACCTTATGCGATGGAAGTATACAAAACCCTGACGGCTGCCGGGCTTCGCGTGCAAACAGACGTGCGTCCGGAAAAAATCAATGCCAAAATCCGTGATCATAGCCTGCAGAAAGCGCCGCTTATTCTGGTTGTCGGCAAAAAAGAAGCCGAGCAGAAAACCGTAGCCCTGCGCCGTTTAGGCGGAGAAGCGCAGGAAATGCTCACGCTCGCCGATGCCGTGCAAAAACTGGCAGCTGAGGCTTTGCCGCCGGATTTGCGTTAACCTTATCCAGCAGTTGACGAAAGCCCCATTTTCATTGATTGTGTGCGGCTCGCGGGCCTGGGGCCTGCGCCTTTTAACAACTACAGGAGTTTAACATCGTCGTTCGTCCGCCTATGAGCCGGGACCGCACTGAAGCCCCCCGCCGTGAAAAAGATGATGGTCCCCGTGTTAACGGTTCCATCACTGCCAAGCAAATCCGTGTCGTCGATGCCGACGGCGAAATGCGCGGCGTTATGACAGTCCGCGAAGGTATCGCTCTGGCGGAAGAATCCGGGTTAGACCTGGTCGAGATTTCCCCGAATGCCGAACCGCCCGTATGTAAGGTTCTGGATTACGGTAAATACAAATATGAAATGCAGAAGAAGGCCGCAGAGGCGCGCAAGAAGCAAAAAGTGATCGAGCTGAAAGAAATCAAGCTGCGCCCAACGATCGACGACCATGACTTCGGCATTAAAATGAAGGCCGCCAAGGGTTTCCTTGAAGAAGGCGACAAGGTCAAAATCACCTTGCGCTTCCGCGGCCGCGAAATGGCGCATCAGGAAGTGGCATGGCAAGTAATCGCCAAGGTCAAGGCCGAACTGGACGCCTACAGCAAGGTCGAGTCTGAGCCTAGCTTCGAAGGACGTCAGATGATCATGATATTGGCGGCGAAGTAATTTTCGTTTAACGTCACGTTCATGCGCTACCGCCCTCTCGGTAAAACAGGATTTTCCGTATCCGAAATCGGCCTTGGTTGCGCCAGTTATTGGGGCAAAGCCAGTTTTGATGAAGCTGAAGCCATTCGCGTTGTGCATGCCGCGCTTGATCACGGCGTTACTTATTTCGATACAGGCTCCAGCTATTCCAAAAGCAATGCCGAGCCGCGTCTGGGCCGCGCTTTGGCAACGCACTCTGGCAAAGACAAGCTTGTTATCTCGACCAAAGCAGGAACCAAACTTGGCTCCTTTGGCCGTCTCAGTAAAGATTTTTCACCGGCATGGATCAAATCAAGCGTTGAGGCCAGCCTGCGTAACCTGAAGCTGGACGCTTTGCCTTTGCTTTTGCTCCACGGCCCGCAGATTGAAAATCTCACTGATGAATTGCTCGTGACGCTGGAACAGTTGCGCCAACAAGGCAAAGTCCGGCATTTTGGCGCCAACAGTTTTGATCCACCCATCATCGAATATCTATCACAACTGCCGGTCTTCAGCGTAGCGATGATCGACTACAATATTTTGCGCCCCGAACGGCAGCCACTGATTGAAAAACTGGCGACACGCAATTTCGGTATTCTGGCGGGCATGGCGCTGGCAGGCGGGCTTTATCGTCGCAATTTGCATCAGCCACGCGCACTACGCGATATTTGGTATTTGCTGCGCGCCTACAAAAATCATCGCGGCGATATAGCCCGCGCTGCTTCCTTTCGCTTTCTTAAGAAAATGGATGCAGATACTGCCGGAAAAATTGCACTCGCCTGGGTATTGGATAATTCGCATATCAGCAGCGCCGTTCTGGGCACAACCCGCGTTTCGCACATAGTGACAAATGTGGCAGCTTCAGGCTACACATTGGACGATGCGATGCGCAGCGCCATTCGAACGGCGCAACGGCAAATGCAAACCTGAAACTCTCTAGCCGCTTAAGGTCTTATGCTCCCTACTGTCTCTACCGTGCGCGATTTGCGCACTACTCTTCTCACCTGGCGCGAAGCCAGTGACACTGTCGCCCTCGTGCCGACAATGGGCGCATTGCATAAGGGCCATATGGCCCTGATCGAGGCCGCCAAACGTGTTGCCAAACGCACGGTGGTTTCCATTTTTGTCAACCCGACGCAGTTCGGGCCGAAAGAAGATCTATCCAAATATCCGCGCCAGCTGGAGCAAGATAAACAGCTTCTGACGGATGTGAGTGTTGACCTTCTCTATGCGCCTTCCGTTGATGAAATTTACCCACAGGGTTTTTCGACCTCACTTGATCCGGGTCCGATAGCCACCTTATTCGAAGGCGCCATTCGCCCCGGCCATTTTGCAGGCGTCGCCACAGTGGTGACCAAACTTTTACTGCAAGCCATGCCGGACATCGCTTTCTTTGGCGAAAAAGATTACCAGCAATTGCTGGTCCTGCGCCGTATTGGACGTGATCTTGACCTGCCGGTGCATATCGTGGGCGCGCCAATTGTGCGCGACGATGACGGCCTCGCTTTCTCCAGCCGCAATGTTTATTTGAGCGCGGATGAGCGCAAGCGCGCTGTCGCCCTGCCCCAAGCCCTGAATGAGGCTGCAGAGCAACTATCCACCGGACAACAACCGGATGCAGTTCTAAAAATAGCGCGTGAAAAAATAACCGGCGCCGGTTTCGTTTTGGATTATCTGGAACTGGTCGATGCGTACAATCTGACGCCGCTTGCGGCATCATCCAAAATCGGCCGCCTGATAGCAGCAGCCCGCATGGGTACAACGCGGTTGCTGGATAATGTCGCGGTTAGTCGACTGTAAAAGAGAACATTGACAGAACACAAGAACTAAACTAGAACATATAGGCAACTTTTGTTCTCCTGCCTTCAGGTGTTCCATGCTAACCCGCAAACAAAAAGACCTTCTGGTATTGATCCGTGACCGGCTGAATAGCGACGGCGTACCCCCTTCTTTCGACGAAATGAAAGACGCCATTGGCCTGAAATCCAAATCCGGCATTCATCGCCTGATTATGGGGCTGGAGGAACGCGGCTTTATCAAACGCATGCCGCACCGCGCCCGCGCGTTGGAAATTCTGCGCATGCCGGAAGGTTTTGAAACCAAGCAAAACAAGACACCTAGCCGTAAATCACGCATGCAGGAACCGCCCGCGCCGATGCCATCGATGGCTGCGATGGCCGCCGCCAACACAGCAAGCGTCAGCCTGCCGCTCTATGGCCGTATCGCAGCGGGCACGCCGATTGAGGCGTTGCGCGAATTTAATACCAGTATTGATGTTCCTGCAGGCTTGCTCGCTTCCAGCCGCGGCGGCTTTAATAGCAGTGAGCATTACGCGCTGGAAATTTCCGGTGATTCCATGATCGAAGCCGGGATTATGGACGGCGATCAGGTGATTATCCGCAAATGCGATACTGCCGAGAACGGCGCGATTGTCGTAGCCCTTGTAGAAGATTCAGAAGCTACGCTGAAATATCTGGAAAAACGTAACGGGCAGGTTTCCCTCGTTCCCGCCAATAAAAATTACCAGACCCGCACCTTCGGACCCGATCAGGTCAAGGTTCAGGGCAAGCTGGTTGGGTTGATCCGGCAGTATTAATCGAGCCCTACTATTTGGCACCAGCAGCCACAATCTCAATCTGCGCCGGGCTGGTGACTTCGATCATGGGACCGAAATCCCGCATCACCCAGCCACGCACACGAATGGTTTTACCCTCGTAATCGGCAGGATCGATATCCTGTTTGCGAAAAAATTTCAGGTCATGCGCAGCGATCGCAACAGTAAAATCCTTGCGCCAGTCATCACCAAAATTCAGATAGAATTTATTCTTCACCCGCTCGGCCTTCGTGACTTTGCCACTAACAAAGGCGAACTCACCATAACGGATATCTTCGTTCTCAACGGCGGGCAGATCGGCATAAGCGTCATTTCCCCAGATGCCGCGCTTGGCTAAACGCGCCTGTTTTTCGGTGATCTGCATGTCGGCCAGATCCGGCTCATTACCAACTGGCGGGTAGACAAAAGCCAGGCCCGCCTTCAGCATTTCAATTTGTAAACCGGTTTTCAGATGCGACTCTGAGACTACATAAACCTGCGCATTGCTGCGGCCATAACGATCGATCACACTGTTGCTGAGTAAAAGGGGGCGATCTTTAGTCAGCTCCTGCAGTTTATCCCGCGCCTGTTTTTCAAGCTCCGGCGTATCGGCAGCGGGCGCTTTGATTCCCTGCAAATGCACATCCCGCCCATCGCTTAACCAAAATTCATCGCCGGAAATTATTTTGGCAACTGTTAGCGCCTGCGCTTCCTCGGCCTGCACAGGCCAGCAGCCAAGCATGGCTAGCGCCATGAGAACCAAAGCTACTCTCACGCCTCGTCCGTTCCGTAAATATGTTTTAGGACCGTGAAAGCCTGATTGATGTTTTTAAATCTCTCTTCGGACTCTGGGCTGCCGCCATTAGCATCCGGATGATGGCGTTTCACCAGAATACGGTACTGCGCCTTGATCGCAGCAAAACTAACCGGCGGCGTTAGTTCCAGCAGCAGCAACGCATCGCGCTCGACCTTCGGCATCGGCTGGGTCGGCGGAGGAGCATCGGCTGCCTCGCTGAAAAATTCGCGCATCACTTCATCGCGAATATTCTGTTCGCGCGCGCGCCAGCCGCCGCCAATCGGCCAGCTGGGGCGCTCCCAGACAGCGGCTTTGCGCACGTGGGTTTCGATGTCATTTACCGACATGCCTGCGAAATAATCCCATTGCCGGTTGTAGTCGCGCACATGGTCGAGGCAAAACCAAAAATATTGGTCAAGCTGGTCGCGGTTTTTGGGCGCACGGTAATCACCCGGCTGGCTGCAACCGGGACAGTCGCAACCACGCAACTTCACGGGGCGATCGGAAAACTCGAAATAACTGTCCTCAAATGGCGGCACGTTCTAAACTCCAGCATCAGGCATAGCCGCTTATTCTATCATGAAACCGCTTTATGCAGGGAAAATATGGTTGAAAAAAATATTTACGCCGAGCGCATGCGCAGCAAACTGACCAAAGCGCTGAACCCTATCCATTTGGAAATACAGGACGATTCCAAAAAACATGCCGGGCATGCCGGACATGACCCCAAGGGCGAAACACATTTTACAATGCTGATGGTCAGCGACAGTTTTGAAAATATGAGCGCCGTTGCCAGACACAGGCTGATTTACAATCTATTGGCAGAAGAACTGAAAGAGCGGGTTCACGCCCTCAGCCTGAAAACTTTTACTACGAAAGAATACAACTGTAGGTAGTTAATATTTGTAAATACCGCTTTTTGGCAATAAGTTACTTCGTATAAGTAACTGATTTAATTAAATAAAATGAAAGTAAAAAACCTTTTCGCCAAACCTATACGTGTGTATTACATTGCAACCTATAAGTGCATATGCAATAACATACACACTAATAGGAGATGAGCCATGTATTCGAACACTGCGCAAACGCTACCTGAAATATCCAAAAAAACCATCCGCAGCACTTTGGTCAGCCGTAACGTGACCGTTGCCGGACACCGTACAAGCGTACGTCTGGAGCCGGATATGTGGAACGGCCTGACAGAGCTTTGCCGTCGCCAGCGCACAACCCTGCATGATATCTGCACCCAGGTGGCGCAGGCGAAGGATACGGATACATCCCTCACAGCCGCCATCCGCGTTTATATCATGAATTACTATCGCCTCGCCGCCACCGAAGACGGTCATCTGAAAGCAGGGCATGGTTATAACGCCATTCCGCGCGCGCCGATGCAAAATTCTGCCCAATCCCCCATGCAGCAGCCTGCCCGGACAATGCCTGCCGCCACAGCCGCGCCAACCTCGACAACCATGAGCACGCCCGCCGTTCAGGTAGCGCCTGCGCAAATCAAACCGTCCGCACCTTTCATGATCGGCATGGGCCGCTTGAATAGTAACGGCTCCATACGGTAAGGGGTCGTTATGTCACTACCATCCGCCGTGCCTTGCGGCACTGCCTATGTCCGGCTGCCAAGCCATAGCCGGACAAGGGACCAATCCGGCATCGCCCTAGCCTACGGCCTTGTCTCCCTCTCTGGGCTTTTTATGGGGTTACTGCTCGGCTGGATTATGTGGGGATAAACCACTTGATCGGTTAAGCATCCCACCCTTATCCTGAAAGCTTGTATTTCCGGATCAGGGTGGGGCTATGTTCGAACGCGATTTAAGTTTGCAGGAAACCAGTGCCGATAATACGTGGCACCCTAAATATATTGACGTCATTGCCGGGCTTTACATCTGTGCCTTGATCTCGACCTGGGTCACAGGCAGCAAATTATTCTCAGTCGGTTTCGTGACGGCATCGGCCGCCAATTTTGTTTACCCCCTCACTTGCGTCTTTGGCGATATCCTCACCGAGATTTACGGCTTCAATCGCACGCGCCGTTTGATCTGGACCGGCTTTGCCTGCGGCTTGCTGTATTTGTTCTTCACGCAGCTGGCTATCGCCCTGCCTCCGGCACCCAGCTACAAGCTACAAGACGCCTTCGCTGCCGTTAACGGCAGTCAGGTACGCATCGTCATCGCTTCTTACATTGCCTATGTCGTTTGCGAATTCACCAACTCTGCCATTATGGCGAAGATGAAAGTCTGGTCGAACGCGCATAATTTTCCCCTACGTGCCGCCGTCTCAACGATAGGCGCGCAATTTGTCGACAGCGTTCTGTTCTTCACTGTCGCCTTTGCCGGGCTGGTTCCGTTCGATGTTTTACTGTCGCTGATTTTCAGCGGCTGGATCTTTAAATCCGTCTATGAATTCGTGATGCTGCCGGTCACAACCCTTGCCGTGAACAAGCTAAAAAAACTCGAAGGAATCGAGCATTTCGACCGCCACAAGCTGCAAATGTTCAGGTTTTAGGCAGAAACTCCGCCCACAATTCGCGCACGTCGCCGTCTTTCACATCGCGGCTGATAAAAGCCTGGCCGATGCCTTTGGTCAGGATCAGCACCATTTTTCCAGCTTCGGCTTTTTTGTCCTGCGCCATCAATTCCATCAGCCTGTCGATATCATAATCGAAAGCCGGCGGCGTGACGGGCAAGCCGACCTTCACCAGATGATCGCGCAAGCCATAAGCATCATTATGGGAACAAAAACCAAGCTGCGCTGATAGCTTCATTGCCATAACCATACCGATAGCCACCGCTTCGCCGTGCAAAAGCAAGTTGCCGTAGCCAGTTATGGTTTCCAGCGCATGGCCGAAGGTGTGACCGAGATTAAGCAAGGCACGTTCGCCCGCTTCGCGTTCATCCGCCGCAACAATTTTGGCCTTGTGGGTGCAGCTGGTGCTGACAGCATAAATTTGCGCTTCACGGTCGCCGCCGAGGAGCTTGCCACCGTTTGAGCGGCACCATTCATAAAAAGCCGCGTCTTTGATCAGGCCGTATTTAATAACCTCGGCATAGCCCGAACGTATTTCGCGCTCATGCAGCGAATCCAGCAAGGCGACATCAGCAATCACCAACCTTGGCTGATAAAAAGTGCCGACAGTATTTTTGCCATGCTTGGTATCGATGCCGGTCTTACCGCCCACGGAGCTGTCGACCTGCGCCAGCAGGCTGGTCGGTATCTGCACAATATCAACACCGCGCATTACGAGCGACGCCGCCAAGCCAGCCAAGTCACCTACCACGCCGCCACCGAGAGCAATGATGAGTGTCTTGCGATCAACGCCGCTAGCCAGCATATGATCCAGCACTTTTTGCAAAGTGGCGAAATCCTTGCTGGCTTCGCCTGCGGGAATAGTTATGGCAGGTAAAACACTGTGTCCTGCGACACCTAGAACTGCTTCCAGCTGCACCCGGTATAAAGGCCCGACATTGCTGTCGGTAATGATAAGGCAGCGACGTTTGCCAAGCCTAACGGCAATCAGATTCCCGGCTTCAGACAGAATGCTGTCGCCGATAACAATATCATAGGACGCAGGTCCCTTAGTTGACGACAGGTCAATCGGCACCAACGCGCCTTGGGTATAAGGTCTGGATTGAGAAGAGGCTTTTACAGTCATGATTTCTATTTCTCGGAATGTTCTTTTAAAACTCTCAACAGCCGCTCAATCGTTTCATCGACCGGGCGGTCATCGCTTTCAACGGTAATATCCGCCTGCGCATAAACAGGTTCGCGCTCGGCCAGTAATTTTGTCATAATCTCGCGCGGATCGCCACCGCGCAATAAGGGCCTGTTGTCGTGGCGCATGGCGCGTTCCAGCAGCACTTCCGGGTCAGCCTTCAGCCAGATGGAAACGCCTTTGTCACGGATCAGCTGCCTTGTATCCTCATCCATGAAAGCGCCGCCGCCGGTTGACAAAACATGCATCGGCGCATCCAGCAGCCGCGCCATGATACGCCGTTCCAGCCGCCGAAATTCTGGTTCGCCGTAATCCTGCATCAGGCGGCTGATGCTCATCCCCGCCGCGGTTTCAATTTCCGCATCGGCATCGGCAAAGGGCAAAGCCAGTTTTGCCGCCAGCCGCCGTCCGACGCTGGTTTTACCGGCGCCCATCATGCCGACCAAAACAATGGTGCGCGTCGGCGAAAAGCTGGAAGAGGAAGCCGTAGTCATGCCATAATGGGTTGTCAGAGGTTTAAAGCTGCTAGCCCAAGAAACTAATAGCTAGCCAGCGCTAGTGCAAGGAAAGGCCTAAAGAATGAAAACCGAACGCGTTGTTGTGCTGATTTTGGCACTGTTTTTGGTAATTGCGATAGGGGGCTTGGTCTGGCTGTCGCATAGCTCTATGATGCCGCCAACGCAAAAAATAGAGCAAACGATCCCCGATGACCGTATCCCGCGCTAAAGCTTGCCTCCTTCTTGGTTTACTGGCGGTTCTCGGTGGACCGGCGACAGCGCAGGTGGTTATGCCATCGGCGGCGACACCTGCAGTCCCTGCGCCTGATACCGGCCGTGATGCCAGTTTTGTACCACCTGACTCCTATACCCCTGCGACAGCAGCACCTGTTGTCATTACAGCCCCCACACCAGCCCCTGTACTAACTGCCACTCCGCCCGCTATTGTGGCGCCGCCTGCTGCTATTGCCTTGCCTAGCGCTGCACCTGCGACACCCACCGTCATGCCCGCTGTGGCCACACCGGCCACGACGCCGGCCCTGATTGCAAAACCGGTTGAGGCCGCTTCCATCGGCACGATTGATCCGCAATCGATCGGCCTGCTGGCCAAGGCTGAAGGCGGTTTGGGCGCGGATATCTGGAAGGGCACTAGCCTTGCGCTGGTCGCCAAATTATTCCCGACGCTGAATTTGCCGACGGCCTCTAAAACCTTGAACAATCTGGCGCAGCGGCTGTTGCTGACCACCGCTTCGGTGCCAGAAGGCGTATCCGACAGCAATCAAAGCCTGACTTCCATGCGGATTGAAAAGCTGCTGACCCTCGGCGATGCGCAGGATGCGTGGAAACTGGCGATGCTGGCCAAGTCCGACCAGATCGACGAAATCACGTTGCGGCTGATGGCAGAAGCCGCCCTGATCAGCCCCGCGCGTGACGATGTCTGCGCCAAACTGCCCGATATCGTAAAGGTACATAGCGGCGCTGAATGGCAGAAATTACTGCTGGTCTGCCAATTACGTGCAACGGATACCAAAGCCGCGCAGCTGACGCTGGACCTGTTGCATGCGCAGGGCGTGAAGGATGATATTTATTTTGCGGTTGCCGAGAAGAATATCATCGGCGGCAATAAACAATTGCCGCGGCAGCTCACGCCCCTGAAGCCGCTGACACTGGCATTGCTGCGACTGACCGACCTGCCCTTGCCGGGCGAAATTTATATGCATCCCGATGCAACCCTGATACCGGAACTGCTGCAGGCCAAAGCGCGGGAAGATGTCGCGCGTTTAGGGTTAGCCGAACGCGCAGCGGAACGCGGCATGATCAATGCCGCCGATCTTGTCACGCTTTATCGCGGTGTTACTTTCACGCCTGACGCTTTGGCCAATGCCGCCAATTCCCCCGAAAGCGGCCCACGCCTGCATGCTATGCTGTATCAGGCTGCACTGCAGGATAAATCACCGCAGAACCGCATTATCGATGCTGCCAAATTCATGCAAAGCATAAGCCCTGCTTTGCTGAACAGCGTCGGCGGTTCGATCATGGATGATATGCTGGGCGATATTCCGCAAACATCGGAATTCAATTCGACATCAGGCTTTATCGCGCATATTTATGTGCTGGCGGACAAGCACGAAGCCGCTATCGACTGGCTAAAACTCGCCAAACGCGCAGGCATTGGTATACCTTCAGTGACGGCGGAGCTTTATAATTTCTGGCCGGTGACGGTTTTTGCAGGATTGGAATCCGATACGGATTACATGGCTGACCTCAGCAAATGGCTGGACGGCTTCCTGAAGAATGCGGATCCAAAGCTGGATGCGCGAACGAGACGCGATCAGGCCGCCTCTATTTTGCTGCTGCTGGAATCCGACGGTTTTAATGTGCCAGAAGAAGCATGGATTAAAGTGATTGATCCGCCCGGTAACGAAAAACGTATCATGCCATCGGCAGTCTTTTTGGAACGGTTACGGTCGGCCAGCACAACACCGCGCCACGGCGAAACCGTTATGCTGTGCCTTGCACTGGCTGGAAACGCTGCCGATATTCCCATCCTCACCTACATGCAATCGATCCGCGCCCTTCGCCTGTCGGGCTTCACAGCGGATGCAGCCATGCTGGCGCGTGAAGATGCGACCAATATTCTTGCCTCACCCAAGCCGTGAATCTGAAACTGCCAAAGGACGGAATCGGCTGGCGCACGACGGGGCTGATCGATAGTTTTCTTGATATGCTGCTGGCCGAACGCAACGCAGCCCTTAACACCAGGCTGGCTTACCGGCGCGATCTGACTGACGCCGCGCAGTTTCTGGCCAAAAAGAAAATTGAGCTGGCGGATGCGGGCGAGGATGATATCCGCGCCTATCTGCAATCCATGAATGAGACAGCAGCCAAAACGCAAGCGCGGCGGTTGTCGGCCTTGCGGCAGTTTTTCCGTTTCCTCTGTTCCGAGCATCACCGCAAGGACGACCCCAGCCGCGCAATCGATGCGCCGAAACTGGGCCGCAGCCTGCCAAAATATCTGTCTGAAGCGGAAGTGAATAGCTTGCTCGCCGTCGTAAACCGGATGAAGGGCGCGGACGGCGCGCGGCTGGGCGCTCTGCTGGAACTGCTTTATGCATCTGGCCTGCGCGTTACGGAATTAGTCGGGCTGCCCTTGAACGCCGTGCAGCATGAACGCGGCTTTGTGCAGGTGCGCGGCAAAGGCGGCAAGGAACGCATGGTGCCGCTGGGTGAGCCCGCTATCAAAGCTTTCAAGGCATGGCTGCCTTACCGTAAAGAAGCGCTCGGCGACAAAAGGAAATCCGTTTACCTGTTTCCGTCAGCCCTACGCGGTAAAGACACTTTCCTGTCGCGGCAGCGTTTTTTTCAGTTACTGAAAGAAGTAGCGATTGCCGCCAAGCTTGACCCCAAGCGCCTCAGCCCGCACGTTCTACGCCATGCTTTTGCGACGCATCTGATCGAACACGGCGCCGATCTGCGCAGCGTACAAACCATGCTGGGCCACGCTGATATCGCCACCACACAGATATATACACATGTCGCCAGCGACCGACTGACCAAGACAATCACCGAGCATCATCCGATGAGCGGGAAGAAACGAAAGTTATGAAGGTCGGGCTGCTGGCTTACCAGCTTGGCCTTCTCGAAGCGTGGTTGAACGCCCGGTTTCCAACTCAGCCAACTGTCTCGCGGTCAACATCTCATCACCTCTTTTCGTACCACCATGGTATGTGGTTTGAGGGCACTCAAAATACGGTACCCGCGTTTCTGGGTTAAGGATGATATCGTCAGGCGTGAGTTCTATCTTCTGCGAGCCACCATCTATCTCACAAACAAAACAATCATTTTTTGCATCATACTTCACCATACCAATTAAACGTGCGCTGCCATCAATAATTTTACCTTCATCCGTAGGCTTTCCGAAAGTTTCGGACTCGACTAGATAAAAGCCAAAAGCTTTAGGAAATTCCGTTTCAGCAACCCGAATAAAGTCTTCGTCAGCAGACAGGAGTCGATGAATCGTAACGGCGGATGAATGCTCGCTTGCCCGCGCATCAATGTGCATTTTATCATTGGATACGATCGGCCTGAGGCAATGCCTTCAACATGTTCTTCGGCGGTTATATCGGCGCACAAAATACGAAACATAAAAAATTCTCCCTAACAAATAAATGAATTATGGATTTTTATAACATGAAAAATTGAAAGTAATTCGCTAACTTAAACCTTATAAATCAGTCCCTTACCCAGCAGCGCCGTGACAATGTTTGTACTTTTTGCCGGAGCCGCAAGGGCACGGCGAATTGCGCGGGGTTGAGGCCCATGTCTCCGGGTTTTGCACATCAAACACATTCTGTGTCGGACGTTGCGCAGACTGCTGCACCGGCGCCGAAGCGCCGCGCGGGTTCGCTGGATGGCGCAAGACCATACCTTCCGGTAACGGTGCGTCACCGAAGGGTGCACCCATCATATCTTCCGGCAGCTGGCCATGCAGTTCCTGCATGGCGATCTGGCTGCGCGCCATCACTTCTTCCATCGACGGCAGGCGGATTTCCGTATGCATCAGCGCCTTCGTCACTTCCTCGCGGATGCTGTTCAGCATCAGCTGGAATAAGCCAAACGCTTCGCGGCTATATTCATTCAGCGGATCGCGCTGACCGTAGCCGCGCAGATGAATGCCCTGCCGCAACTGGTCGAGCGCGAGCAGATGATCCTTCCATGCCTGATCGAGCACACCGAGCAGCGCGGCTTTTTCAGCGCGGCGCATCGAATCTTCGGTCACGAGCTTCATTTTCGCGGCGACATTTTCTTCGGCCGCTTTCTTGATGCGCTGTTCGATCTCAGCCTCACTGACGCCGTTTTCCTGCGCCCATTCATTGATCGGCAAATCAAGCGCGAGCAATTCTTTCGCCCGCGCGGTCAACCCCGCCAAATCCCATTGTTCGATATAGGAATGCGGCGGAATGGCGGCAGTGACGAGGTTATGAATAACTTCCTCGCGCAGATCCTGAATGGTTTCGGCGACATCGGCTGCGGCCATAATATCGCGGCGCTGTTCGTAAATGACTTTGCGCTGGTCATTCATCACATTGTCGAATTTCAGCAGATTTTTGCGCATATCGAAGTTGCGCGATTCCACTTTTTGCTGCGCCTTGGCAAGGGCCGTGCTGATCCACGGATGGGCGATTTTCTCACCGTCGCGAAGGCCGAGCTTGGCCAAAATCGCCTGCGTATTATTCTGCGCACCGAAAATGCGCATCAGATCGTCCTGCAAGGACAGGAAGAAAATCGAAGCGCCGGGGTCACCTTGCCGACCGGAACGGCCGCGCAGCTGGTTATCGATACGCCGGGATTCATGGCGTTCGGTGCCGATCACAAACAGGCCACCTGCTTCGCGCACCTTGGCGCTGGCTTCGTCAATTTCCTTTGTAATGGCGGTGGTGCGCTCAATCCGCGCCGCTTCATCGGTGATATCTTTTAACTCTTCCGCAAGGCGCAATTCCAGATTGCCGCCAAGCTTAATATCGGTACCGCGCCCCGCCATGTTGGTGGCGATAGTGACCGCGCCCATGCGACCAGCCTGCGCGATGATGCTGGCTTCCTGATCATGGAAACGCGCATTCAAAACATTGTGCGGGATTTTGTGTTTCTTCAGCAGCTCCGACAAAGCTTCGGATTTTTCAATCGACACCGTGCCGACCAGCACCGGCTGGCCACGTTTGCGGCAATCTTCGATGCGTTTGACGATGGCATCATACTTCTCATCCATCGTGCCGTAGACTTCGTCATGCATATCGTCGCGACTGACGGCTACATTGGTTGGCACTTCGATAACTTCGAGGCCATAAATCTCGGCGAATTCAGCGGCTTCGGTCAGCGCCGTACCCGTCATACCGGCGAGCTTCGGATAGAGGCGGAAATAATTCTGGAACGTAATGCTGGCCAGCGTCTGGTTTTCGCGCTGAATCTTTACACGTTCCTTGGCTTCCAGCGCCTGATGCAGGCCTTCAGAATAACGGCGGCCTTCCATCATGCGGCCCGTGAATTCGTCGATGATAACCAGTTTGTCATCCTTGACGATGTAATCGACATCGCGGGCAAAAAGCGTATGCGCGCGCAGGGCCTGATTAACGTGATGCACGACCTGCACATTCTGCGCATCGTACAAACCGCCACCCGGCGCCAAAAGTCCCGAATCCGCCAGCAATTCCTCGATCTTCACATTGCCCGCTTCGGTCAGTGAAACGGTGCGGTTCTTTTCGTCTTTTTCAAAATCGGCATCTGTCAGCTTCGGGATCAGCGCATCAATCTTCATATATAGGTCTGACGAATCTTCGGCAGGGCCAGAGATAATCAGCGGCGTGCGCGCTTCGTCGATCAGGATACTGTCGACTTCATCGACGATAGCGAAGTTAAAAGGGCGCTGCACCAGATCGCCGTAAGCGAATTTCATATTATCGCGCAGGTAATCAAAGCCAAATTCGTTATTCGTGCCGTAGGTGATATCGGCGCCGTAAGCCTGTTGGCGCTCACTGTCATCAAGGCCGTGGACAATGCAGCCGACCGACAGGCCGAGGAAATTATAAATCTTGCCCATCCAGCCGCTGTCGCGCTGGGCAAGGTAATCGTTCACGGTAACGACATGCACGCCTTTGCCGCTGAGGGCATTCAAGTAGACGGGCAAGGTAGCAACGAGGGTTTTACCTTCGCCGGTTTTCATTTCGGCAATACGGCCATCATGTAAAACAATACCGCCGCGCAGCTGCACATCGAATGGACGCTGGCCAAGCACGCGCTTGGCGGCTTCACGCACGGTTGCAAAGGCTTCCGGCAATAGCTGGTCCAGCTTTTCACCCTTGGCAATCCTGGCCTTGAATTCGTCGGTCTTGGCACGCAGTTCGGCGTCCGAGAGCTTCTGGAAGTCAGGCTCTAACCCATTGATTTGCGCGACAATCCGGTCCTGCTGGCGCAGCAGACGGTCATTGTGAGAGCCAAAAAACTTGCGGGCGAGTGAGGTAATCATCATTTTCCTTGGATTTGCCAGACTTCTAGATGGCGATTTATACTCCGAAATGCAAGTGTTTGCTGCAATTCAAAAAATCAGCCGTTTTTCCGGTTTTAGACTAAATCTTGCCGTATTTCCCCGGCATCTGTAGGGCTTGATGTTTACCGCAATAAGCCTTAGAGCAAATCAGGTTCGAATGTCTGATTTGAACAGGTCAAAAGACCGGGTAAGATCCGGCCCCATGAAGTGCTACGGCCCTCAACCATAAGGAACACCTATGTCGAAAAAAATTCTTCTGACGACCGCCGCTTTACTGATTACCTTTGCTGCACCTGCCTTTGCAGCTACTACCCCTGCTGCTGCGCCTGCACCTGCATCTGACCCCGTTGTCGCCCGCGTAAACGGCGATGAAATTCACCGTGTGGAAGTCATGCGCGCCATGCAGGCTTTGGGTCCGCAAGCGCAGTCCATGCCGCCACAGATGATCTACCCGCAATTGCTGAATAGCTTGATCGATACCAAGCTGGTATCGGCCCAAGGCTATGCCCAAGGCTTGCAGAATGACAAGGAAGTCAAGCAGCGTCTGAAGGAGCTGGAAGCCGAAGTTGTCGCGTCCGTTTACGTTCGCCACACAATTGAGCCGCAAATCACCGATGCGAAGCTGAAAGAAGTTTACGACAGCGAAGTGGTCGCGAAGTTCAAGCCTGAAGACGAAGTTCGCGCGCGCCACATTCTGGTACCGACCGAAGACGAAGCCAATGCCGTTATCAAGCAGCTGAAAGACGGCGCCGATTTCGCCAAGGTCGCGGAAGAAAAATCCAAGGATACAGGCTCAGCCAAGAATGGCGGCGATCTTGGTTACTTCACCAAAGGCTCCATGGTTAAGCCTTTCGCCGAAGCCGCTTTTAGCATGAAGCCAGGCGAAGTTAGCGACAAACCTGTGAAAACCGAATTCGGCTATCACGTCATCAAGGTTGAAGACAAACGCAAGTCCGCACCGCCTCCAATGGCTGAAATCAAGGCTCAGCTGTCCAACAAAGTCGGCCAGAAGATGACCGAAGAACTCATCAAGAAGCTGGAAGCCAAAGCCAAGATTGAACGTTTCAATCCCGATGGCTCACCGCTGAAGACAGCAGCTACTACCAAATAATAATCGCTTTCCACGCGATTGTTTGAAAAGGCCCGGCTTAACCCGGGCCTTTTTGTTTGGCAAAAACCTCGCTAAGCTGCTGCCATGATTTTTCATGAAACAGAGCGTCTTTATTTGCGCCGCTTGGAAAAAAGAGATTTACCACGCGTAACCGAACTTATTGGTGATTGGGTTATTGTCCAATGGCTAACGCATGTGCCGTATCCTTATTCCCTAAAGGATGCGGAAGAGTTTTATGAGAAAGTTGCTGTGGACTATACCCACAACGTGCCGGGCTATTTTGTTATGGCAAGCAAAACTGACAATTTGTTAATGGGGGCCGTGGGATTACATCCTGCTTATGGCTCCAAGCCAAAAACAGATGAAATTGAAGTTGGCTATTGGCTCGGCAAAAAATTTTGGGGTAAAGGATTCATGACTGAAGCCGTCAAAGCCGTCGTGAGCATTGCCTTCCAACGCCCTCTTATTCAACGTATGACATCTACAACTGATCCCGCAAACCAAGCATCACAAAATATTTTGCGCAAAAACGGCTTTGATTACCTGGGCCTTTTTCCACGTCCAACAACAGATATTGTGCTGCGCGGCTCTGATACCGTTACGCGCTGGGAGCTACATCGCACAAAACATGAAAAGGGTTTAGTCACATGTCCTGCATCGATGTAACCGTTCCACCTTTAGCACCCAACCGCCCCTTATTATTGGTGGTGGCGGCCGCGCTGATCGACCGTGAAGGCCGCGTGCTTCTGGCCCAGCGCCCGGAAGGCAAATCCATGGCGGGACTGTGGGAATTCCCAGGCGGCAAGGTCGATCCCGGCGAAACACCGGAACAGGCGTTAGTCCGTGAACTGCATGAGGAACTAGGCATCGACACATCCGTTGGCTGTCTATGGCCGCTGGCATTCGCTTCGCATGGCTATGAGAAATTTCAGCTGCTGATGCCGGTGTTCGGATGCCGCGTCTGGCAAGGCGCACCAATCTCGCGCGAGAACCAGCAACTGGCCTGGGTTCCGAAAGACAAACTACGCGATTACCCGATGCCGCCAGCGGATGTTAATCTGGTGCAGACGCTGTGGCAGTTGTTGTAAAAATTTTACAAACTACCCATTCAGCTTCTTCTTCAGCAGCTCGTTCAGCATCGCAGGATTAGCTTTGCCGCCGGTCGATTTCATGACCTGGCCTATGAAGAAGGCAAACAATTTATCTTTGCCGCCTCTATATTCCGCGACCTTGTCGGCATTGGCGGCAAGAATAGCATCAATGGCTTTTTCGATCGCGCCAGTATCTGTTACCTGACGCAGGCCTTTTTCCTCGACGATCTGCGCCGCCGGTTTGCCGCTTTCCAGCATCGCCTCGAACACTTCCTTGGCGAGGCGGTTCGATAGGGTTTGATCTGCAATAAGATCAACAAGGCCGCCCAAGGCATCCGCCGAAACCGGGCTGGTTTCAATTGTCTTGCCCTGCTTGTTCAGCGCGCCGAAAAATTCACCGGTTACCCAGTTCGCCGCCAGCTTGCCATCCCTGCCCTTGGCCACTTTCTCAAAGAAATCTGCAGAGGCGCGTTCCGCCACCAGCACGGATGCGTCATAAGGCGTAAGGCCATAATCCTTGATAAAACGGGCTTTTTTGTCATCCGGCAATTCCGGCAGCGTTTTCTTGATGGCTTCAACGAAAGCCGCTTCCAGCTTCAGCGGCAGCAAATCCGGATCAGGGAAATAGCGGTAGTCATGCGCTTCTTCCTTCGAGCGCATGCTGCGGGTTTCGCCTTTGGTCGTATCCCACAGCCGCGTTTCCTGCTTGATAACGCCGCCGTCTTCCAGAATTTCGACCTGACGCACCGATTCATAATCAATCGCCTGCTGCACGAAACGGATCGAATTCACATTCTTGATTTCGCAGCGCGTGCCAAGCTTGGTATCGCCGACGCGACGCATCGATAAATTCACATCGCAACGCATGGAGCCCTCTTCCATATTGCCGTCGCAGGTACCAAGATAACGCAAAATCGCGCGCAGCTTTTTAAGGTAAGCGCCAGCTTCTTCGCCGGAACGCATATCAGGCTCCGACACGATTTCCATCAAAGCGACGCCGGCGCGGTTGAGATCGACATAAGTTTCTGTCGGGCTCTGGTCATGCATGCTCTTGCCCGCATCCTGCTCCAGATGCAGACGCGTGATACCAACGGTGCAGCCGCTGCCATCCGCCAGATCCAGCAGAATTTCACCCTTGCCAACAATCGGCTGCGTAAACTGACTGATCTGATAACCTGCAGGCAGATCGGCGTAGAAATAATTCTTGCGGTCAAAGACCGATACCATGTTGATCTGCGCCTTCAGACCAAGCCCCGTGCGTACGGCCTGTTCCACGCATTTACCATTGATGACGGGCAGCATGCCGGGAAATGCAGCATCCACCAGGCTTACCTGACTATTCGGCTCCGCGCCGAATGTGGTATCCGCGCCGGAAAATAATTTGGAGTTGGAAATCACCTGAGCATGGACTTCAAGCCCTATGACCATTTCCCAATCGCCCGTCCTGCCTTTGACTATACTCATGATCTTATGCCGTAAATGGTGGTTTATGGGTGAATTTGGCTTCTTTTTCCAAAGCCGAAGCCGCCTTGAACAAGGTCATTTCGTCAAAGGCGCGGCCGATCAGCTGCAAACCCAGCGGCAGGCCGTTTTCGGCCAAACCAATGGGAACTGAAATTCCCGGCAGGCCGGCCAGATTAAGCGATACGGTGAACACGTCTTCCAGATACATCTGGATTGGATCATCCTGTTTTTCGCCTATGCCGAAGGCAGTGCTCGGCGCGGTTGGCGCCAAAATCGCATCGCATTTTTTTAAGGCCGCGTCGAAATCGTTGCGGATGCAGCGGCGCACTTTCTGTGCCTTCAGGTAATATGCATCGTAGTAACCGGCAGACAAAACATATGTGCCGATGAGAATACGGCGGCGCACTTCCTTGCTGAACCCGGCACCGCGCGTATTTTCATACATGCTGTTCAGATTCTCGCCCGGCACGCGCACGCCAAAACGCACACCGTCATAACGCGCGAGGTTGGATGAAGCCTCCGCAGGCGCAATGATATAATAAACCGGCAAGGCGTATTTAGTATGCGGCAGGCTGACTTCAATCACTTCCGCACCGGCATCGCGCAGCATCGAGGCACCCTTCTGCCAAGCGGCATCGACTTCGGCATTCAACCCGTCGATGCGATATTCTTTCGGCAAGCCGATCTTCATGCCCTTGATGGAATTACCAATCGCCGATGTGTAATCCGGCACTGCTACATCGACGGAAGTCGAATCCTTCTCATCGAATCCTGACATCGTGCGCATCATCAACGCCATATCGGCGACGGAGCGTGTCATCGCGCCCGGCTGGTCCAGCGATGATGCGAAAGCGATAACACCAAAGCGCGAGCAGCGCCCGTATGTGGGTTTCATGCCGACAATGCCGGTGAGGGCCGCGGGCTGGCGGGATGATCCGCCTGTATCCGTACCGGTCGCCGCCAGCGCCGCGCGCGCTGCCACTACTGCTGCCGAGCCGCCGCTTGAGCCGCCAGGCACCAGTTTACGGTTAGATTTTTCTGGGTCCGCGCCTGTCCACGGATTAATGACAGCACCAAAAGGCGTATTGACGTTAGCCGCGCCCATGCCGAATTCGTCATGACTGACTTTGCCGAGCGTGATGCATCCGGCATCCAGCAGTTTTTGCGACACGGTAGATTCATAAGTCGGCACGAAGTTTTCCAAAATCTTGCTTGCCGCCGTCGTGCGCACACCTTTGGTGCAATAAAGATCCTTCAGCGCGATAGGGATACCGTCCATAACGCTGGCCTTGCCGGAAGCACGGCGCGCATCTGATGCCGTTGCCTGCTGTAGCGCTAGTTCCGGCGTTTCGGTGATAAAGGCATTCAGGCAGCGCGTTTTCTCGACAGCGGCGATATGCGCTTTCGTCATATCGACGGCGGAAAACTGCTTGGCTTCCAGCCCCTTCAAGGCATCGGTCAGGGACAGATCGGTCAGATTGGTCATCTCGGAACTCACTCAATAACTTTGGGAACGGTGAAAAAGTCGGCCGTCTTGGCGGGCGCATTGGCAAGAATATCCCGCACCTTGCCACCGTCAGTCACGACATCGTCGCGCCAGCGCAGCGGCAGGTCATTACCGCCCGTCAAAGGCTCGATACCGGTGACATCCACCTCGTTTAACTGTTCCATCCAGTCGAGGATTTTGCTGAGCTCGCCTGCTACCTGCGCCTGTTCATCAGCGGGGATTTTAAGCCGCGCAAGGCTTGCGATACGAGCAACGGTTTTCTGGTCAATGGACATTCTTATTCCTTCTTTTCATAAGGCGCTGCGACACGCAGCCATGTATCAGTAACGGCGCCGTATTTGCCAATCATTTTTGCGATCTGGCCGCTGGAGAGCAACTCGTCAGTAGCGATGTTCAACATGCGCCGCAACCGCTCTTCGCCGCCGGCTATGGCGAGCCCATTGCCGAACACCCGCAAAGGCATTGCAGCCTCGATGCGACGCACTTTACCAGGATTATTGAGTGTATATTGGTAGCCCGCTTCGGCGCTGACAAGCCCAACATCAGCCTTGCCGTCCGCAAGGCTGACAAGTGTATCGGAAAGGCTGGTCATTTCCGAGAGCGCTACATGCTTGGCTTTCGGGAAGTCATTTGCAGCTATCACAGCCTGTGTGCTGCCTTCGACAAAAATCACGCTGATGGCAGGATCGTTGATCGCATCCAGATTATTGTCAAAACGCTTGTCACCTTCGCGCACCCAGGCAAAAGTCGGCTGATAAAGAATAGGTCGGACAAAATCGATTTCCCGCGCGCGGGTCGAATTCGGCCACGACCCGCCGCACATCGCATCAATGCGGCCGGAATTCAGCGCTGCCGGAAAATCAGCCCAGCCCATTTCTTCCGTCCACTCCACCTTCAGGCTCAGCGCTTTCGCCAAGGCTTCGGTATAATCATAAAACAGTCCGGACAACTGCCCATTATTTGGATCTTTCAGCAGGAACGGCGTCCAGACGACATAGCCGCAACGCAAGGTCTGTGTGCGCATGACGCGTTCATAAGCAGTTTCTTTGGCAGGCGATGACACCGCATGCAGCGCTTGTAGTGAGAAAAGCCAGCCGCCCAGAACGCCAAAAATAACGCCGCAAACGGCGGCCACAAGAACGGCATTTTTCTTCATAAAACCCCACAGCTTCTCATTGGTAAAAAATCACAGACAGGCTATCATCCGCCATGCCTGTCTGCAACTTGATCGAACTGCCCAAACTATTGAAAAAAGGCGAGTGTTTGCTCGGCCTCGACCCCGGCAGCGTCGCCATTGGCGTAGCAGTATCGGACCCGGGCTTTATCGTGGCCTCACCACTTACCACCATTACACGCAAAAAATTCACCGATGACGCCGCAGCTATGGCCACCATCATCCGGGAGCGTAAAATCGGCGGCATTATCGTAGGATTGCCAAAAAATATGGACGGCTCTGAGGGCGCATCGGCGCAATCAGCACGCGCCTTTGTCCGCAACCTGCTGGAGCGCGGCAATTTGCCTGACCCTGCCATCCCTGTGGTTTTCTGGGACGAGCGCCTGTCCACAGCCGCCGTCGAACGCTTCATGATCGAGAACGACATGACCCGCAAACGCCGCGATGCCGTTATTGATAAAGCCGCTGCCGCCTACATCCTGCAGGGCGCGCTGGATGCACTGACGAATATTCGCGGCTAGATCTCACCGCTCCCGCAGCGCCTGATGCACGTGTTTCTTAATAGGCGAGAGCAGATAGCTGATAATATGGCGTGAACCGGTTTTGATTTCCGCCGTGACCGCCATGCCGGGGCTTAAATTCACCAACCGGTCGTCAACCTGCATTTGCGTCTGATCGAGGGTAATGCGGGTTGCATAGACCAGTTCCTGCCCCTTGGGTTCGCTGGTATCGCTTTCGGCGCCGGTTTGTTGTTTGTCGCCACTTCTATCCGCCGGTTTTTCACGCGCGATAGCGTCCTGCGACACTGTCAGCACGCGCCCCCGTAGCAGGCCATATTGCGTAAAGTTAAAGGTGTCGATTTTAATGGCAGCTTCCTGACCGACGTGAATAAAGCCGATATCGCGATTGGAAATCATCGCTTCGATTTCGATATGGCTGTCTGCCGGAACAATCGACATCAGCATCTGCGCAGGCGTTACAACGCCGCCTTCGGTATGGACGGCAAGCTGCTGCACGGTGCCATTGACAGGCGCTCTTAACGTCTGCAGGCGGAATTTTTCCGCAGCCTGCAGCAACTGTTCATGCAGGCTGGCGGCCTTCTGTCCGGTTTGCGTTAGGTCATCGAGATTTTTGTGGCGATATTCAGCTTCTGCCTGTTTGCGCTGTTGCTGCAGCGAGGCAACTGTCGCTGTCGCTTCGGCCAACCGCCCCTGCTGCACCTGCAGTTCCTGCTCATGCTCGACCAGATCCTGCTGCGTTGTCAGATAATCCAGTTTGGAACCATAGCCTTTGTCCACCAGATATTTCCGCGCATCGGCGCGTTTCTTGAGGTAAGGCAGGCTTTCGGTAATTTTACCGATATTGGCTTGTACAGCGCTTAAATTACCCTGTTGCTGGGCGATCTGCTGATCGAGGCCGTCCAGCTTGGCGTGAATTTCCTGAACCTGATTGGTCAGCAACGTGCGTTGCGTTTCTATTTGCAGATCGGTGGCGCCTTCCGGCGCGACAAATTCATCGGGACTGCTGTCGATATTAAGCGCCGCTTGAAGACGCGACACATTCAGCTGCGCTTCGATATATTCTTTTTGCAGCCGGTCACGCTCGGCCTCATTGATCGTGGAATCGATTTCGATCAGCACATCACCGGTTTTAACGCTTTGTCCGTCCTGCACATGGATACTGCGTACCACGCCGCTTTCCAGCGGCTGAATGACTTTAGTATGGCCTGCGGAAACAATCTTACCGGGCGCCGTGGTGATGATATCCAGCGAACCAAAACAGGCCCACAGGAAAGCGATCACAAAAAACAGAATAATTGTTTTGGCGATGGCGCGGCCTAACGGCGAAGGCGGTGTTTCGACAATTTCCAGCGCCGCCGGCAAAAATTCCGTCTCGTTATCCGGGCCCTCGAATAGTGGCGGCAAATCAAGCTTGTCGACAAAGGCGCGGAATTTGGGATCGCTCCTCAAATTTTCATATTTATCCTGCAACCCGTCAAAATCGCGCGCCTTCAGTAAACGATAAATATCCGCAGAATGCGTTTTAACAAACGGCAGATGCGTTCGGATAAAATTGCAGCTCTGCAGGTATTTTATTTCCAGCAAACGCCACAAATTGACGGCATGTAGTTTGATTTTACCCAGCATTCGGGTCCCCCTGAATGCGCCAGAGCGAGGCGTAGCGGCCATTCGCTTTTAGCAGTTCCTGATGCGTGCCGTCCTCGACAACGCGGCCTTTCTCGATGGCAAGAATACGGTGGCACTGACGCACAGCCGACAAACGATGCGCGATGATCAGAACCGTACGGCCCTGTACGATCTGCTGCATATTTTTCTGGATGATATGTTCGCTCTCGTAATCCAGAGCGCTGGTCGCCTCGTCAAACACCAGAATGCGCGGGTTCATCACCAGAGCGCGGGCAATGGCGATGCGCTGGCGCTGGCCGCCGGAAAGGTTGGCGCCGCGTTCACCCACATTGGTGTCATAGCCCTTCGGCAGTTCCAGAATAAATTCATGCGCGCCCGCCTGCTGCGCTGCTTCCATCACGCGCTCGATCGGCATGCCGGGTTCCGCCAGCGCGATATTATCGCGGATCGAACGGTTAAACAGAACATTTTCCTGCAACACCACGCCGACTTGTCGCCGCAGCCACGAAACATCGACCATCGCCAGATCGACGCCGTCAACCAGTACGCGCCCTGTTTCCGGCACATAAAGCCGCTGGACCAACTTCGCCAAAGTTGATTTACCGGAACCAGAAGCCCCTACGATACCCACCACCTGTCCTTCAGGGATATGAAGGTTGATATCATGCAAAATCTGTGGGCCATCGACGCGGTAGCGGAAGGAAACATGCTCCAGCGCGATTGCGCCGCGGATAGCAGGCAATGCCGCACGGCCCGGCGTAAACATCGGCTCCGGCTGCGTGTTGAGAATATCGCCGAGCCGCGCGATCGATAACCGCGTTTGATGGAAGTCCTGCCAGATCTGCGCAAGGCGCAGCACAGGTTGTGCCACACGCCCCGCCAGCATATTGAAAGCGACGAGTTCGCCGACAGTCAGGCCGCCGTCAATAACCAGATGCGCCCCGAAAAATAGCAGCAACGCCGTGACGATTTTATTGATGAGCTGAACAGTTTGGCTCGACCAATTACCGAGATTGAGAACACGGAAGCTGGCCTTCACATAACCTGCCAGCTGTTCTTCCCAATGGCGCTGCATTTGCGGTTCTACCGCCATCGCCTTCAGCGTTTCGATGCCGGTGATGCTTTCCACCAGGAAAGACTGGTTTTCTGCGCTGCGATTGAATTTTTCATCGAGCCGGCGCTGAAAAATCGGCGTTACCAGCATTGAGACGGTGATATAAAACGGGAAAGAAATCAGAACAATGACAGTCAGGAAAACCGAGTACCATGCCATCACCGCCAGAAACACGAAGGTGAAAAACAGATCGATCACCAAAGTAAGCGCTGAACTGGTGATGAAATTGCGGATATTTTCCAGCTCGCGCACACGGGCCACGCTGTCCCCCGCGCGACGCGCCTCGAAATAGGCGATAGGCAGAGCTACCAGATGCCGGAACAGCCGCGCACCCAGCTCGACATCGATACGGTTAGTTGTGTGGGAGAAAATATAGGTGCGCAGCGCCGTCAGGATGCTTTCGAATATCGAAACGGTGATAAGGCCGAACACCAGTACATCCAGCGTCGTTAACCCGCGATGCACCAGAACCTTGTCAATTACCACCTGGAAAAACAGCGGTGAGACTAAAGCGAAGAGTTGCAGGAAGAACGAAGCCACCAGCACATCGACCAGCAACTTCTTATATTTATGCATCGCCTGCAGGAACCAGCTAAGGTCAAACCTGCGCACAAGCTCCCCAAGGCCCGCTCGGCGGGTCATGAGCACAATTTGCCCGCTCCACAGCGCTTCGAACTCGACGCGGCTCAAAGCCTGCGGCCGGTTGGCAGCAGGGTCTTGAATGAGAATGTTGTCTTCGGAAACTTTGCCCAGCAGGATAAAGCTACCATCGCGGCACTCGGCAATTGCGGGCAATGCTGTCCGCGCCAGACGCGCCCATGTGCTGGTAACAACACGGGCCTTGAGCTGCAATTCCTTGGCGCAGCGCAGCATCTCGGTGATACCGATATTTTGGCCGTATTGGTGACTGATCTGCTGTGGATCTACGGCAATACCCTGAAAACGCAGCAGCATCACAAGGGCCGCTACGCCTGATCCAGTTGATGTTTGGCCTGCATCCGACATCTCAAATATCCTCAATCCTTCGCATGCTCTGCGGCGGGCGCATGAACGGCATAGGCGTCGTCTTTCTCGCCAAAGCCAAGCCAGGAGCTGCGCACATCATTGTAATGGCGCTTCGGATCGTAAAGATCAACTGGCAGTTTAAGCGCATCGGCTGTGAGGTCGCCAACCGCCGACTTGATTTGTAAAAGCGCAAGTATCTGGTCATGTTCGGCGCGGGCCGTATCTATTTTGGCATCCAGCAATTCCTGCTCGGCATTCAAAACGTCCAATATCGTGCGGGTGCCGATTTTGGATTGTTCCCTGACGCCTTCCAGCGCGTGCATCGCGGCATCGACCTGTACCTGATCCGCTTTGATAGCAATTTCGGCAATCCGAAGCGACTGCCACGCATTTTGCGCCAACTCATGCGTGCGGCGGCGCGTATCTTCCAGTTCCATGCGACGCTGAGTGGTTGTCTGCTGCGCGGCCCTGACTTTGGAATAATCCGCGCCGGAACGGTAAAGAGGTATCGTCAATTGAGCCATGATCTGGCTGGAATCAAAACGACCGGGCGTTGAAAAACTCGTACCCTGTGTGCGGTTAGTACTGCCGACCAGATTAACTTCCGGCAGCAAACTCCCCTTGTTCAAATCCACTTCCGCCTTTGATTCTTCAACCGCATATTGGGTCGCCAGAATATTGGGGTTTTGCGCCATGGCGCGTTGCAATGTGTCATCCAGCCCTTGCTGCTGATCACCACTAAACTCCGGTTTTTGCAGGGTGCCGGGACTATCGCCCACCAGCCGCGCGAAAGCTGTGCGGTCGGCTGTCAGGGCATTTTCAGTTTGCAGACGGCTGATTTCGGCGCGCGCAAGACGGGATTCGGCCTGCTGCACATCGGTTTGCGTTAGCTCGCCGATTTCGGCGCGAACATGCGTTTCATGCAGCTGCTTTTGCAAAACATCTTCGTAATTATGGTCGAGCCCCAGAATTGTCTCGTCACGCATCGTATCCAGAAAAGCCGTCGCCGTATCGAGTAACAATTGCTGCTCGGCCTGCTGCAGCTGGGCGCGACCGGCCTTGACCTGCTTTTCGGCCGCTTCCGTTTCCGATAAAGTGCGGAACCCGCGGAAAATCGGCTGCGTTACCTGCGCGCCGTAGCTGCGGGATGTGTCGGCGAAATCAGCAGTGCCGGATGGTTTGTTCGCCGGGAGATATTGATAAACCTTACCTGCATTGGCAGTGATATCAACGCTGGGCCGCCAATGGCTGAGTGCCTGATTAACCTGCTCATCGGTAGCCCGCAATTTGGCGCGCTCTGACTCCAGCGAGGGGTTGTTCTGATAAGCCTGTACCCAGGCGTCTTGCAGCGTTTGCGGTTCAGCGGCAAATGCATCCGGCACTATCATGCCGGATGCTGCTACCATTAATAATCCCAACAAGGGCTTCATCGGGACTATCCCATTAATAAATGCGCCGTTTAATGTGCCGCAGCCAATACCGGTTGCGTTACTTCAGCCAGCGATGCAGTTGCAGTGGTTCCACCACTCGATGCACCGAAGCTTGCCATAGCTGACACCAGTTGTGCAACCTGACTGTTGCTCTGCAGATTGCCGGCCTTATCGTAATTCAATGTGCTGGCCACGGAGCCATTGTTATTGAATTTTTGCACTTTGGTGGTGAAGTCTGCATTCAATGTCGTCTCTTCCAACAAATGACCCGAACCATCTACCAGATCAATCTTCGCTACGTTGCCTGTCGGCGCGCCAACTTTTAAAGTATCGCCAGGATTGATCTGGCCGATATTGATGGCGTGCTGCGAGAAGCTTGAAGCAATCAGATTTACCTGCCCGTTGTTGGAGTTAAAATCCAAAATGCCCGAACCCGTGGAGAAAACGACACTGTTTGGATCAAACGCAATATTCGTTTCCTGCAAAAAGTTCTGAGCCACGCTAGAGTCAATCTGGTCGCCGAAGTCAGCAAAGGTGATTTTATCGTTGCCGATCGTATAACTGCCACTGTTATCAGCTGCATTAATCACCGTGGTGCTGAGACCAAAGCCATTGGTTCCGGCCGTCAGAGTGTAGTTACCATTTTTATCTACAACAACATCGTGAACGGGCGCCTGAATAAAATGAATATGGCCAGAAGTGCTGCCCGCCGCGGTGATCGAAAGTTGAAGGTCGCGAATATCTTTCGTTGCTCCTCCGCTGCCGACAATCTCGTCTTTCACACCATTAGCCGCAATGACTGTGGCCACGACAACATCAGAATCAAACGTCTTAACATCAACAGGCTGCTTGGTCGCGCCTGCAGCAAAACGTAAAGTAGCACCCTGCTCGAAATACACATAACCCGAACCATCGGCATTGGTCTGACCGAAAGCCTCAACAACACCTTTCGAATTAGAGTAGTTGACCACATCGCCGGCAGTACCGTGCCCTGAGTTCGTGAGCTTGCCCGCACTATCATAATTATAGAAGCTGGCGACTGAACCATCGGCGTTATAAGTGGTTACCGTCGCGCCACTACTGCTATATGTCGCTGCTTCCAATACATGGCCCGCCCCATCGACAAGTTGCGTGCCGTTGCTGAGAAGCTTGAGCGTCTCACCGGGATCCACGCGACCAATATTGATTGCGAAATCATTGGGATGGCTACCGCCGCCACTGCTGCCAATCAGTCTTGCCTGTCCGGTATCTGCATTAAAGAGAATAGATTCGCCGTAAGTCTGAAAATATATGTCTCCCACAACTGCAGGCAGGCTACTTTCTGCTATATTCTTGATAGCAGCATAGTCATAAATTCCGGCCAATGGTGCTACGAAGCTGATGGTATCATTGCCTACTTTGTAGCTTCCAGTGCCATCCGTATTTATGGTCGTTTGGCTGAGGCCAAAATGCTGGGTCACCGCCGTGTTGGTGAATGAACCATCCTTGTTCATAACGGCATCTCTGATCACATCATCATCTGTAATTGAATGACCATTGATAGTGAGATCGAGATAGTGGGTATCGGAAAGACCTGAAGCTCCAAAGAAACTGACAGCATCCTTTATGCCATTGGCGGCGGTGAGCGCCACATTAAGCGATGTTCCGGTTGCCGTCGGCGTGATGCTTGCCGCCTTGGTGCCTGCAACCCAACGTAGCGTGTCGCCTTCTTCGGAATACAAATAGCCCGAACCATCGGTATGGTTCTCGCCAAAAGCTATTAACTTGCCGCTGGCGTCATTATATTTGGTCGCAGTACCCGTGTTATCGGTTGAACTGGTGAGATTTCCCTTGTTGTCATAATTATAAATGCTGGCGACTGAACCATCGGCATTATAATTGATGTCCGACTGGCTGCCATCGGTGCCGATCTTGGTGGCGCTTAGTCTGTGACCGGAAGCATCATAAAGGCCGATGGATGTATTACTATCCGCCTTGATCGCTTCACCCGGGTTGACCTGGCCCAACGAGGAAGAGAAGGTTTTTCCGGTCGTCGTATTGGTCAGGTTCAACAGCGCTTTACCCGTTGTCGGATTCCAACTGATGTCTTCGGCAAATCCCACGGCTGCAGATTTCAAACCGAAATCCACACCGCCATTCGCATCCACCAAGGAGAGTGCCTTGGAGAAATTACCGCCGCCGCCAAAAGAGGTGAGAATGTCGGGCGCAAAAGTAAGCGTATCCTTGCCAAGGGTATAATTTACGATGCCGTCGGTGGAGATGCGCAGATCGCTCTGCCCAAAACCGTTGACGTTGGCTTTAATATCAATCGTGCCATTCTTATCCTGATAGATGTCCGTGATCTTGTCCGCATCAACAAGGGTATGGCCATTAACAGTTACGCTTACATTCGGGACCGAAAGGGAATTCGTAAAATATGCCTGAGTAAGAGTAATCGTATCCGTTACGCCGGAAGATGATTTAATGTTGGTTGTAAGCGCAACAATGTTACCAGGCAATGTCACATTGTTTACAACAGCCCCCGCAGCAAAATGGATCGTTTCATTTCGTCCCTCTGCCGTAATAAAGCCGGAACCATCAGCGGCAATTTGACTGGTTGCTGCCCCTGGATTGCCAAGATAGTAAGTCACGGTATTAGCGACTGAACCATTGGTATTATACGTTTTGACAACCGCATTGCCGCTATCTGTTGCCGATACTAATTCATGGTTTGAACTGTCGAAAAGCGCAACCCCGCCATTAGCATCCACATCAAGATGACCGCCCGGATTTAGCTGGCCGATATTGATGGCATACCCGCCGCGTTGTGTGCCGGACTGTTTGGGCACATGCAAGACCACCTGCCCTGAGATTGGGTCAAAGCCGAGCACGTCACCGTCGTTCTGCAAATATCCCGTAACCCCGAATGCCACGTCCGTTTTAGGGTTGGTGGAAGAACCATAGGTATCGGACATGTTCCCCGTGTAGTCGCCACCCACTTGAAGCAACTTCTTAAAGTTGATCACATCATTACCGATTTTATAGCTTGCTGATCCGTCAGTGTTGAAATGAAGGTCGCCCAAACCAGCGCCTGGAATCGCAGCCGTGATATCGAACGAACCATCCTTATTCATGGTCGCATCTTTGATCGAAGACGAATCTATAAAAGTATGACCATTGATGTTCATATTGGCATATATGGTGCTGCCGCCATAAGGGGCCATGTCTATCGAATCCTTCACACCATTAGCGGCGGTGAGGTCAACATGCACATCACCGGCGCTTCCCGCTCCCATCGACACCGTTTCCTTGCTGCCGGCTGCAAAACGGATCGTGCCGCCTGCTGTTTGGTCATAGACATAACCGGAACCATCTACATTGACCTGTTGCACGGCTTGCAGGACGCCCTTACTGTCATAATAATTGGTAAGAGTGCCGACGCCGCTGGTAATGATGGATGTCAGATTACCTGCGGCATTATAATTATAAACGCTGGCGACGGAACCGTCGACGTTATAGTTGGTGTCAACCTGGCTACCATCAGCATTGATTTTGGTGCCGTTGAGCTGATGGCCAGAGGCATCATACAGACCCATAGTTGAATTGCTCGTTACCTTCAGTGCGTCGCCCGGATTGATTGAACCCAGAGAAGTCGAGAAAGTTTTTCCGGTTGATGTATTGGTTAGATTCAGTACCAACTTACCGGTTGTTGCATTCCAACTGATATCTTCGGCAAATCCTGTCGCCGCAGACGCAAGCCCGAAAGCCATTCCACTATTGGTGTCAGCTAGTTTCAGGGCAGCTGCTTCTGCAGCATTACCGGCAAGAGCCGTGAGAGTACCAGCTGCAAAATTTAGACTATCGGTGCCAAGCGCATAAGTGGCAGCGCCAGCATTGCTGACCGTCAACGTGCTTTGCGCAAAACCCGGTACGTTAGATTTAACAATTACCGAGCCATCTGCATTTGTATTGATATCTGTAATTTGGTCGCTGTCGGTAAAGCTGTGACCGTTTACAGCCATGACCACAACGGGAACAGTGGCAGTACCCGTCAGGGAAACCGTATCAACCTCACCGCCCGATGTTTTGATGCCAACGGCAACATCGCCCGCCGTCGTAACTTGCACGCCTTGCAAAGTTGCGCTTGTTCCAAAACGAATGACCTCGGAAGCCTTAACTGTTTGCACATAACCAGAACCATCGCTATTCACGACTGAAGTTGCTTCAACTTTGCCGTTGATGTCTTTGTACTGAGTGGTGGTCGAGGTCATGAGGCAATTCCTCCGGATGAATTAAAATGAAAAGGCTATGTCAGACTTAGGGCGATTTCTAAAAAGGCACCCACGGTTCGACGCCTTGGTGACCCGTGTCTAGGACTGACTCGCTAAGTTGTCTAGCCGTAGTAAGGTAATAAGTTCCCATTATTTATTACAGTTTATTACAATCAATACTGGTCGATACCAACATTGGGGAGAGTTTTGTCGCACAGTATTTGAAGGGAAAATTTCTACGCCTGCAGCAATTGACTATTTATGGTTAATGCAAAGCCATAAGCCAAGATGTCTATGTTGGGAAAGCAGAACGGAGAAGGATTGAGTTGGCAATTATTTGAACGCACGGAATATCGGGCAAGAAAATTCATAACCGGCAACTGGGCACAAATAATTTGTTCCAGTCATTGAGTATCTGAGTCATAAGTTTGCCATTATCGGAATATGCCATCGGCGGCGGTGGCCATGATAAAGGTTTTCCTTCACATTTACGCGCCGCAGCCCAGCAGACCAGACTGCTGGGGTTGGGATGGTAACTGTCGTCGACAAGCAAGGGGTCACCCGTTGCTTCTTGACGTTTTTTGGCCGGGTCCAATTTCTGGCTGTCCAGAATTTTCCCATCCGGCGTCTGAATGCCCTCTTCTATCGTATAATAAAAAACACGGTTGGGCTGACATTCAATGCGGTCGCGCTCAAAAATCTGCGCATCGTCTGGCAAGTCAGGATGAGCTTGCTTTTGTTTTGGCGTCACAAATGACCAACTGATAACAGCCTCAAACTCGCCACCAATTTGTTTGATGGTGCCGAGATCGACATGCGGGCTGTTTCTCATATCCGGATTGCTGTCGATGGTGAAGCTTTTGCCGCTGCCGACAAGGGAAGATGACTGCTGACCGGCTGCGGCCCGCGCATGAAAGGGCCAAAAAGCTAAAATAAAAACGGCGAGGTAAAGCCTGAATTTCATAAAGCGGACCCGACGATAGAAGGAAAATCAGTTTCAAAAACTAAAATGGTGCCCAGGAGAAGACTCGAACTTCCACGATCTTGCGACCGCTAGCACCTGAAGCTAGTGCGTCTACCAATTCCGCCACCTGGGCCCCGTATGATTGGCGGTATCAGGTTTCAACCCGCCAAATGCAAGGTGGCTTTGGTAAGCCGACCGGCATGTAAAGTCAAGAAAGTCTGCTTTCAGCCACAAAACATTCTCAAACTTCTTTGAGGCCTTGCCGGACATGCGCTTGCAAAGAATATGCAATTAATAAGCATTTATTGGCTTCGCTGTTGGAAATTAACGGCTGGGCCTGTAAGCTGCGATTTCACTGCTATAATTCATCTTTATCCTCTTCACGGCTCATTCCTATGGTTAATCCTGAAACTATAACAATCTTTGGCGGCACGGGCTTTATCGGGCGGCATTTGGTGCGACGGTTGGCCAAAACCGGCGCCACTATTCGCATTGCCACGCGCGATGCAGAAAAAGCCTTGCTGCTTAAACCCATGGGTGATGTCGGGCAGATCGTGCCCGTCGCCTGTTCGGTGAGAAGCGATGCTTCTGTTGCAAAGGCCATTGGCAATGCCGATATCGTTATTAACCTGATCGGGATTCTTTTTGAAAAAGGCGGCAACACTTTCGAAGCGCTGCATGTCGAAACTGCGGCGCGTATCGCGCGGCTTGCCAAGGAGGCGGGCGCCAAAAAACTGATCCATATGTCGGCGCTGGGTGCCAGCGAAAACGCATCGGCGAAATACGCGCGCAGCAAATATGCTGGCGAAAAAGCCGTTCGCACTTTCTTCCCGGATGCCACAATTTTTCGCCCCAGCATTGTCTTTGGGCCGGAAGATCATTTCTTTAACAGGTTTGCATCACTCGCGCGTTTTGCCCCTGCGCTGCCTTTAATCGGCGGCGGCACAACAAAATTCCAGCCTGTCTATGTCGGTGATGTGGCGGAAGCGACGGCGCGCGCCTTGACGCACACCAATGCCGCCGGAAAAACTTTCGAACTTGGCGGACCGCAGATTTATACGTTCCGTGAATTACTGGAATTGATGCTGGAGCAAACAGGACGCAAGCGCTGCCTTATCAACCTGCCCTGGGGCCTGGCCAAACTGCAAGCGGCGTTTCTGGAACTGGCGCCGAAGCCACCGCTCACCTGCGATCAGGTCGAGATGCTGAAAACGGATAATGTCGTTGCATCCGGTGCGAAAGCATCGACCGATTTAGGAATTAATCCAACCGCGCTGGAAGTGATTTTGCCAACTTACCTGGACCGTTTTAGAAAAGCGCAATAATTACTCTGCCCGGTAATTCGGCGCTTCGGCGGTGATCTGCACATCATGCACATGGCTTTCGCGCAGGCCAGCACCGGTGATGCGCACGAACTGCGCGTTCTTTTGCAAATCGGCGATCGAAGCTGAGCCAGTGTAGCCCATTGCAGCGCGCAGACCGCCAATCATCTGATGGATAATTTTATCGACCGCACCCTTGTACGGCACGCGGCCTTCAATGCCTTCCGGCACCAGCTTGTTAGCATCGTCCGCTTTCTGGAAATAACGGTCGGCAGAACCGCCCGCCATCGCACCTACGCTGCCCATACCGCGATAGCTTTTGTAAGACCGGCCCTGGAACATCACCACCTCGCCGGGCGCTTCGTCAGTACCTGCGAACAGGGAGCCGAGCATTACAGCATCGGCGCCCGCCGCGATCGCCTTGGCAATTTCACCGGAATGACGGATGCCGCCGTCGCCAATAACAGGAATATTCTGTTTCTGGCAGGCTTCGGCCACATCCATAATCGCCGTCAACTGCGGCACACCAACGCCAGCCACAATACGCGTGGTGCAGATGGAACCGGGCCCAATGCCTACTTTCACGGCATCAGCGCCGACATCGATGAGCGCCTTGGCGGCATCGGCAGTTGCGATATTACCCGCGATAATCTGTGTACCGTTGGAAATCTTGCGCACATGCTTGACCTGTTCGATCACGCGCGCAGAATGGCCATGCGCCGTATCGACAGTGATAACGTCAACGCCAGCATCGATCAAAGCTTCGGCACGTTGGAGGCCGTCTGTGCCGGTACCAACAGCAGAAGCGACGCGCAGACGCCCCTTTTCATCCTTGCAGGCATTCGGGAACAGCCGCGCTTTTTCGATATCCTTGACGGTAATCAAACCGATGCAGCGATAAGCATCGTCGACTACAACCAGTTTTTCGATGCGATGTTGGTGCAGCAGATGCTTGGCTTCGGCATGATCCACACCTTCGCGTACTGTCACCAGTTTATCTTTGGTCATCAGCTCGGACACCGGCTGCTGCATATTGCTGGCAAAACGTACATCGCGGTTGGTGAGAATGCCGACCAGTTTGCCGCTTGGCTTTTCGACGACAGGTATGCCAGAGATTTTGAAATCAGCCATCAGACGCAAGGCTGTGGCCAGCGGCGCTTCAGGGGTGATTGTGATCGGGTTGACGACCATGCCGCTTTCGTAGCGTTTGACCTTGCGTACTTCTTCAGCCTGATCGGCCGCTGGCATATTGCGGTGAATGGTGCCGATACCGCCCGCCTGCGCCAACGCAATGGCTAGGGCGCTTTCGGTTACCGTGTCCATGGCAGCGGAAATCAGGGGGATACCCAGGGTGATGGTACGGGTCAGGCGCGTTGTCGTTTGCACATCAGCAGGCAGCACAGAAGATGCGGCTGGCACCAGCAGCACATCGTCAAATGTCAGAGCTTCACGAAAGAGACGGGGAGATTGCGCCATACATTGCCCACTTAAGTAAGGGTTCCAATTGTTGGCGGCTATGTATAACGGATGCCTAGGCCCCAAGACAAGGTTAATATTTTCCCGATTTAGTTGCGGATTTTAGCCCTCTACGACGCCCTGCAGGTTAGCAAGACCCTTTTCAAACTGGCCGCCGACCATTTTCTCGCAATTAAAAATTAAACTCATCGCCTTGTTTATGAATTTATTTTGACCGGACATGCTCCAGCTGACCATTGTCTGGTCACCCTGCGGGGCAAATGTAAACTCAACCTCGCTGGTGCCCTTGATAGGCTTCTTAAAATCCATCCTGAACTTAATCTGCGAAGCAGGCTTGCTCTCTACAATCGTCATACTGCCAGTACCGACCTTTTGATTACCGTCCCAACTCATGACGGCACCGACACCCTCAGCAGGACCTGCAAATTCTGATTTAGCGTTTGGATCAAGTCGTGCCCAAGGTGACCAGGCTTCCCAGTTATGCAAATTATTCACCTGCGCAAAAACAGCTTCAGGCGAAGTCTTCATGCTTTTTGAACGCGTCACACGAAACTGGCTGGGCTGCATAGTAGCCAAGACTAGAAAGACGCAGAGAGCGACGGCAAGAACGTAGAGCACATTCATCAGCATCTGATACCTCAGGCCTAATGTTTCAAGATATCTAGGTTATAGCGTGAGATCGTCAGGCTAACAAGATAGAGGGCCGCTACCAAGCTTACTTACCGTTACTTGCCAATATTAACAGTAACAGATGCATCGATGTCCGTTCCGGTAATGATCGGTTGCAGATTTGTGATAGGCTGCCTCGAAGAATCTTGAGGTAACTGCTTTAAATTTGCGGTGACATTCTTGAATTTGATGTGCTCGTTCCCAAGCGACCAGTGCGGATTATTGTTACCGCCAACCGGCACCGATTGAGGAATAGCCGCCGTATCGATCATCGTCACATTTTCAAGTGTCAAATTCTGATAGTAACCAGCATTGGGGAATATCATACCGCCGGGATAAAGGCCTTTAAGAAAACTCGAGTCATAGACAGCCGTAATGTTGCTAAGCTTCATGCCGTTGCATTGATAGATTTGCAGCAGCCCGTCCGGCCTGTTGGAAAAATAATCATCGACCAAAACATTGACGCCGCTGATTTTGAGGGAGTTGTCAAAACCACCGACGGTACGCACGCCGGTCCCGACATGAGGGCCATTATCGTGCACATGCGTGATGGTGATGTTGTGCAAATTCAGGACTGGGTCGTAATGATCATTGTAAGGATCATAGGCGCTTGTCTGCCTTCCGTTGAAATAAAACAGATGCGGGGGAGCCAGCCACGCATTCACCCCACCAACAGTGCCACCGTTACTATCTTGCAGATCGCTGTAACGAAGCGCGGTGATATTATTAAATGTCCCATTTTGCAGGGTGCCCTGAAAACCCATATAATAACCATCGAGCGTGATGTTGGAAAAAGTCAGGTTGCTGGGCGTGGCGATAATGGTTTCGAGCGGGGCATAGTCGGTTATGTTCGAATCGTTGGCCGGTGGCGGTGGTGGCGGGACAGCCGTTACGTTGCTCTTGTAGCCGGGTGTAAATGAAAAAACCATGGGCATGAATTTATTCGGCGGGGCATCCGGTGGAACTGTCACTGTCATATTAACGACTGTGACATTTTGCGAGTCACCCTCGATAAAAACGAGTGCCGATAAATTTGTCGGCCCGACCCACACTGCCCCCGTATGGAGAAACTTGATACCGCGATGTTCTTTCAGCCATGTGGTGCGCGTCCGGTCATTGAAAAAACCCGCCGGCGACGCGTCGCCGGGAATCCATACACCATTATTATAATATCCATCGGTGTGGTAATTCATGGGCACGGTGCCGACATATTTTACCTTCCAATTGGCGAAAACGATGTTGGTACTATCGGTAATAACAAATGAAGGAACTAGGGCGTTATCAACAATGAACTGGCCACCATCCGTAAAAATAACATAGGTGCCGTTATCGACAAAAATCGGACGCGCGATATCCATCCCAACATGGATGAAGACGGGGCAATCAACCTGTAATGAGAACGCATTATTCTTGGCCGCATCAAAAGCCTGAACGACACCAGCCCAATCATCCGCCTTGCCATCGCAATGGACCCATTCCTTGATATGACGAATTTGCGTAGGCCCCGGTGGTACTGGCGCTAAAGATGGTGCGACCGGAGCAGCGGGTGATGTCGCAGGAGCAGTTGTCGGACTAGAAGTAGAGCTTGAAGCAGGCGATGCGGATACAGCACCTCCGCCACCAGAACCGCCACCTGAAGATGAGCCGCCGGGTAACGACATATTGGCAGCCATTTGCATACCACCACCGCTACTGCCTCCGCCTCCCCCACCACCTCCGCCGCTTGTTCCGCTGCCGGAGCTTGCTACAGGGTTGGCCACATTTCCGGCATTGGTACTGTCAGATGTATTAGCATCTTGTAATGACGCCTGCTCTGTGGCTTTTGCCGGTTGTGCTACGGCCGGAGCTAGATCAGCCACACTCCAGAATAAAACGCCGCGCCGGTCTATGGTGTTAGCGCCGACCGTCGCCTGCTTATCTGTCGTTCCAAAAAAGAAACCTTTTTCGGGATCGACAGTAACACCGTTAATTGTGGCGTATTGTACATACAGCTCGCGACCATTTTTGACGCCGTCGCCCCCATTCATAAAGCCGATGCCAATAGCCTGCGGTTTGGTCGGCGCAGAAAGATTGAAAGCCAGTTCCTGCCATTCATCTTGCGCATGACGTGCAGTTACTGGGCCACTGCCGACAACTTGACCATCAAAGATCACTCCGATTTGTGGATCGCCGTCATGCGGAGTGCCGGAGACAACGGCATTAACGATAAAATTATCAGCGCACGCAAGTACCGTACTCCCGCAAATCAATACGAGCATTAGCGACAAAAATAGCGCCCCATGTCCAGCCCGTGTCGCCATACGACGCAACCCTTATGTCATCTGTTTATAGCGCCTTTAAAATTTCCTCATTTTACCTTGCATTGGTAAAGAAGAGATTATTTATTGGGACACAATATTAACAATTTATCAGGTAGTTGGCCGGACATTTGTCAAAATTGGCGGACCCGAGTGGATTCGAACCACCAGCCTTCGCCTTCGGAGGGCGACGCTCTATCCAGTTGAGCTACGGGTCCACTATTAAGGACGGAATACAGCTATCAGAGATCAGGCCCAAAGCCAATATCCGGCTTTCACCGTGTTAGGGGTCTTTGGTTAAAGGTTTCTATCGCCCGCGTCACTTCATCGTCATTGGTGAAGGAGTTGAAAAATCCTTTTTGCACTTCGATAGCCTGGATCATGAAATATTTGGCATCCGGCGGGAATACGACCATGGCCTGGTTGATGAGCGTATTCGGGCCCAGGCGCATGATGTAAAAGCCGTTGAAAAGATGCGCGATGCCTTCCGACAGCAACCCGAAAGAAAAACTGTCACCCAGCAAAAACATTGGTTTCAGCAAGGTCGGATTATAGGTTTTTGTATGAAATACGTAATTAATAGTGTCGTCGTCACGTGTTTCACTGGCGCCGTCTGGTGCAGGAATATCAGGAAGGATGCCGATTTTTTCTTCCCTAAGATTGCCAAGCAATAGCGGCATGGCATCGGCAATGCCGCCACTGTAATTCGGCGTAACGGCTTTTTGGAGCGGTTGCCATTGCGGCGGCGCACGGTTTTCTTTTTCGGCAAGTACGCGGATTAACTCGCGCCCTGCTGTGGCCGCCGCAAAATCAGTCCAGTGGAAATCCGTTTTCGGAAATAGCGACTGGTCTTTAGGCATGTCTTGCAAAATCGCCGTCGTGTCAAAATAATCGACATTCTGAATCTGGCGTAGCCGTTGCAGGAAATGATGGATGCGCGGCTCCCCTAACGGATGAGGCACAGAACCGGGAAGTTTTTCCGGAATAAAGCGGTTGCTCATCAAATTGAATGTGACAATCAGCGTGACACCACGCTTGGCCAGAGCATCTGCCAATCGCCCTACATTCCGCAGGATCTGGTCTTCGTGCAGACGCAGCGCTTCCTGAATTTCCGGCTGTTCGATATCGACAACCGATCGGTAAAACAGCTGTCCGTCTTTACCGACATAAACGCGCGAAGATGTATGAAAAAGATCGTAGTCGATTTGTTCCTTCAGCCGGATGAAAAAAGAGCGATAGCCAAAATGATCCTGAAACCAGATATTGGATTGTTTTAGCCAGACGAACGGCGTGTCGGCGAACTCTGCATCCGGTAACGGCGACAAATGCTCCGCAACAGCCGGCGCATCGGGCAAGTCCATCAGCATCTGCACACATGGCAGCAGGCAGATTAGAAAGAACAGGATGATAAAGCCGCGTTTCATCATCTGCCTAAAATTTGGAATAAATAAAGGGATTAAAGCCATTCGCCGCCATCAAGGCGACAGCATAAAAGAAACAGGCCAGCGCAAAAACAGGCTTACTTGCTTGCATTAATTGGCCGGTTTGCTTGCCAATTTTTTCCATGAAACCGGAGGGGGCCAAAGCCAGAAAAAGTCCTGCCGCCATGAAACATATTTTGTCCGGCGTCATATAGAAAGCGACGCCGTAGAAAATCTCGCTCCCCGCTTTAAAACCGAACATCAGGGCGTAATGGAACAACGCGTTGGATAGAGTGTCGGCCCTGAACAGAACCCACCCTATGAGGACCAGCAGGAAGGTGAGCAGCCAGCCAGCAATGCCCGAAAGCTCAAACCCGAAACGATGTTTTAAAATACGCTCCGCCATCAAGCAGACGCCGTGATAGAGCCCCCACAAAATAAAAGTGTAGGCGGCGCCATGCCACAGCCCGCACAAAACAAAAACAATCAGCAAGTTAATGTAGGTGCGGCGCACGCCGCGGCGATTACCGCCCAGCGGGATATAAACATAATCCCTGAACCAGCGCGATAAAGTCATATGCCAGCGCCGCCAGAATTCGGTGATATTTTGCGATCGGTAGGGCTGGTCGAAATTCTGGGGAAAATGAAAGCCCATAACCTTTGCAAGCCCGATCGCCATATCCGAATAGCCAGCGAAATCGAAAAAGATTTGCAGCATATAAGTGAGCGCGGCAAGCCAGGCGAGCTGCCCGTCCAATTGCTGATCCGGCAATTTCCAGATGCGGTCGGCGATGCTGCCCATATTATCGGCGATGATAATTTTCTTGGATAGGCCAAAGCAGAACTGCATCAGGCCGCTTTGCACATCAGCCAGTGACGGCGAGCGGCGAGCAATTTCATTTTCAATCTCGCGGTAACGGACAATGGGCCCCGCAATTAACTGCGGAAAACTGGTATGGTACATGCCGAAATCGACCATGCTGCGCGCCGGCACAATTTCGCCTTCATAAATATCGACGAGATAGGAAAGCCCCTGAAAAGTAAAAAAGGAAATGCCCGCCGGCAGCATAAATTTAATCACGGACACATGGAGCGGCATAAGACCGAGCGCGAATATATCGTTCAGCACGTCTGTAAAAAATCCCCAATATTTATAGATCAACAGCGGTAACAGATTTAAAACGACACCCAACGTCAGAAGCCACGCCGATTTTTTACTGCGGCTCTGCCCTGCAATGGCATGACCGATGAAGTGATTAACGGGGATCGAAAGCACCAGAACCCAGAAAGCATAACCGCTATCGATGGAGTAAAAAGCGAGGCTGCCAAACAGCAGCGTCACATTTTTAAGTTTGGGCGTAACGGCAAAATAGAGAAGTAAAAACAGTGGCAGAAAAATAAACAGGAAAGCAGGCGACGCAAAAGTCATGAGACCTAAATTCCAGAATTTTTATGCGACAGAGGAAACCGCAGGGTTGCGACGCGTCAGTTGCAGGAAGATATCTTCTAAATCGGTTTCTTCGGTAGAGATATCGGTGATAGCAAAGCCGTTGACCTGCACCGCCATAACCATCTGGCCGATCACAATCTTGCTGGGCTGATAGGCAAGCGTCAATTGGCGCGGATTTGTCAGTTCCCACCCATGCGGGCGCAGATTGGCGGGCACCTCGGTCAGGTCGCGGTCGATCGTCAGCACGACTTTCTTGTTATCGATCCGACGCAACAGATTTTGCGTGGTGTCATGCGCTACCAATTCACCGTGATTAATAATCGCGATGCTGTCGCAAAGTTCCTCGGCTTCTTCCAGGTAATGCGTGGTCAGCAAAACCGTCGTGCCGTTTTTATTCAGCTGCCGCACATAATCCCACAAGGCGCGGCGCAGTTCGACATCAACACCCGCAGTTGGTTCATCCAGCACCAGCACCGGCGGCGTATGCACCATTGCCTTGGCGACCATCAAACGGCGGCGCATACCGCCTGACAAAGTACGGGCATAGGCATTGGCTTTATCGGTAAGGCCGACGGCGGCCAGCAATTGGTCGGTAATACGTTCACGTTTTGGCACGCCGTAAAGCCCGGCTTGTAATTCCAGCAATTCACGCGGCGTGAAAAACGCGTCGAGGTTCAATTCCTGCGGCACAACACCAATGGCAGAGCGCGACTGCATCGGCTGATCCGCCACTTCATAGCCCCAGATGCGCGCCTCGCCAGAGGTTTTCAGCACCAGCCCGGCCAAAATATTAATCAGCGTCGATTTCCCGGCGCCGTTTGGCCCCAGCAGACCAAAAATCTGGCCGCGCGGAATATTCAGGTCGATGCCCTTCAGGGCCTGTTTTGGCGCCGACTTTTTCGAACCTTTATAGGTTTTTGTCAGGCCCTGAATTTCAACAGCGTAGGTGGGAAGGGCTATAGGAGCTTTGGGTGCAGGCGTCATGAAAGGGCCGGGATTAGGGGGTTTAGGATTACAACTACAGAGTTGCGAGGATTGCGCGGTGAGTATAGCTTACGGCATTCTATTAGCCAATCTAACTTTGCCTTAGATCATCAAGAGTTTAGCCATGAAACCAGCCGAAACGCTCAACGTCACCACCTCTAAACTAGCCTGCGACGGCGATGCGGAGTCCGGCCATCCGCGCGTGTTTTTGACGATGACATCGAGCGGTACCGTCGATTGCCCTTATTGCGGGCGACATTTTGTTCTGGATAAAAACGCCCATAGCGTTGACGCGCATTAAACTTACATGAACGCGCCCTATCTTCCCAAAATCGTGATGATTACCGGCGCTACAGGCGGTTTCGGCCAGGCCTTTGCTAAAAGATTTGCGGCCGCCGGGTGCAAACTGATTTTGACCAGCCGTAGTCCTGAAAAACTGAATAAACTCGCCGCCGCCCTTGAGGTGCCGATTTATAAAATCATTCTGGATATTCGCGACCGTAAAGCAATTGAAGCTGCCTTCGCAGCACTACCCGAAGAATTTCGCGCTATTGATCTGCTGATCAACAATGCAGGCGGCGCTTTTGGTATGGAACCGGCACAGCAAGCCAATCTCGATGACTGGCAGAATATGATCGAGACCAATAATCTCGGCCTCGTTGTCTGTACGAGGCTTGCGCTCTCCGGCATGGTGGAACGCAACCACGGTCATATCATTAATATCGGTTCCATCTCCGGCAGCTATCCCTATCCCGGCGGCCATGTTTATTGCGCGGTCAAAGCCTTCACCAAGCAATTCAGCCTTAGCCTGCGTGCTGATCTGCTGGCTACCAAAGTACGCGTCACCAATATCGAACCCGGTATGGTGGCAACGGATTTCTCCCTCAACCGCTTTAAGGGTGATGCTGAACGGGCATCCAAAATTTATGCGGGCACCGATGCGTTGACTGCGGACGATATTGCCGAAAGCGTTTTCTGGGCCGCAACCCTGCCGCCCCGCGTCAATATCAACCGGCTTGAAGTCATGCCGACAACGCAAGGCCCCGGCCCGCTGGCGGTCCACCGCACATGAACGCAGCCAGCAAAATTGACGGCACGCTCTATCTGGTCGATGGTTCCGGCTTTATTTTCCGTGCCTTTCATGCTCTGCCACCGCTGACGCGGCCCGACGGCACGCCCATCGGGGCAGTCGCCGGTTTTTGCAATATGCTGCATAAGCTTTTGACGGAACTGCGCGCCGAACATATCGCGGTTATTTTCGATGCTGGTCGCAAAACCTTTCGCAATGAAATTTATCCGGATTACAAAGCGCATCGCCCACCAGCACCACCGGAACTTATTCCGCAATTCCCGCTGATCCGCGAAGCAACGATTGCATTCGGCGTGCCCTCGATTGAAGCGCCGAACTACGAAGCCGATGATCTTATCGCCGCCTATGCCAAAGCGGCATTGGCCAAAGGCCAGAATGTGCGCATCGTCTCAAGCGACAAAGACTTGATGCAGCTAATCCGGCCCGGCGTTGAAATGTTCGACCCGCTGAAATCTATTGTCATTGGCGCTGACGAAGTGATGAAAAAATTCGGCGTGACGCCGGATAAAGTCGTGGATGTGCAGGCTCTCGCAGGCGACAGCACCGATAATATTCCCGGCGTTCCGGGGATCGGCGTGAAAACCGCAGCCGAGCTTATCAATCACTACGGCGATCTGGAAACTTTGCTGAGCAGGGCCGCCGAAATTAAACAACCCAAGCGTCGCGAAGTGCTTATTGAACATGCCGACAAAGCGCGCATCTCCAAGAAACTTGTCGTGCTGGATGATG
>JABDAH010000010.1 GCA_013289265.1 Alphaproteobacteria bacterium | reverse complement strand
TTTTATAACTCTGGCGGTTTCGATGTTTTTCTTAAAGCGGGATTAAAAATTGGAGATCTTTTGGCCCATGCCCTAGCCGCCATAAAACCTGCAATGTATAAAGGTATTTTTGCAAAACCGATAAATTGGCCGCTCACCAGCCCAGTGAGGGCTACAGTCGCAGCTAATTCCTTATGCTCTCTAAGCGCCCATGCCCCACCGTAACAACTCCACACAAAGGCCTTTCCAGCGATTACTATCAGAAATATTTTTCTTTTGCCGGGATCCCTAAGCTGTTCTTTTGCGAATCTAAAAGATTTTTGAATTGATGTTAAAGGATGAGTAACGGCAAAAGCCGCTTGTCCATACATCAATCTGATAGACGGTATTTTCATTGAAAAAATACGCTGCTAAACAAGCTGCCAAAGAAAAACATACTCAAAAGCTAGGCTTTGAGCTTACACATTTCAATTTTTATTTGGGTGAAGACTTAAACAGGTAAAAAAGTTTGATGAACTTATTTGTCTTCCGTCTTGAAGACCTGGCGGCGACTTACTCTCCCGGGCCTTAAGGCACAGTACCATCAGCGCAGAGGGCTTTCACGTCCGAGTTCGGGATGGGATCGGGTGCAGATCCCTCGCTAAAACCACCAGGTCGTCAAGGCGGATGACAAAAAATGAAAGTAGGGTCAGAACGAGCAGGGAGGTGTTTCACTCCGCTGCTACACGCCGATTTCTCGGCCTCTGATAAGGATCAAGCCAATTGAGCTATTAGTACCGGTAAGCTGCAGACATTACTGCCCTTCCACATCCGGCCTATCAACGTGATGGTCTATCACGGCTCTCAGGGAATAATAGTTTCAAGGTGAGTTTCACGCTTAGATGCTTTCAGCGTTTATCTCGTCCATACGTTAGCTACTCGGCTATGCCGCTGGCGCGACAACCGATCCACCAGAGGTATGTTCATCCCGGTCCTCTCGTACTAGGGACAACTCCTTTCAATATTCCTACACCCACGGCAGATAGGGACCAAACTGTCTCACGACGTTTTGAACCCAGCTCACGTACCACTTTAATCGGCGAACAGCCGAACCCTTGGGACCTTCTCCAGCCCCAGGATGTGATGAGCCGACATCGAGGTGCCAAACGACCCCGTCGCTATGGACGCTTGGGGGTCATCAGCCTGTTATCCCTAGAGTACCTTTTATCCGTTGAGCGATGGCCCTTCCACGAAGAACCACCGGATCACTATGACCGACTTTCGTCTCTGCTTGACATGTACGTCTCGCAGTCAGGCTAGCTTGTGCCATTGCACTCAGCATCTGATTTCCGACCAGATTGAGCTAACCATCGCGCGCCTCCGTTACACTTTGGGAGGCGACCGCCCCAGTCAAACTACCCAGCATGCAGGGTCCTGGTCCGTGTTTCTCCGGACTCAGTTAGATATCAAAGATTACAAGGGTGGTATTTCACTGTTCTCTCCACTCGGGCTGGCGCCCAAGCTTCAAAGAGTCCCACCTATGCTACACATGCTATCTCTAATACCACTGCAAACTTATAGTAAAGGTTCATAGGGTCTTTCCGTCTAACCGCGGGAACCCCGCATCTTCACGGGGAATTCAATTTCACTGAGGAGGTGTTGGAGACAGTGGGGAGATCGTTACGCCATTCATGCAGGTCGGAACTTACCCGACAAGGAGTTTCGCTACCTTAGGACCGTTATAGTTACGGCCGCCGTTTACTGGGGCTTCGGTTCAAAGCTTGCACTTCTCTCCTTAACCTTCCAGCACCGGGCAGGCGTCAGACCCTATACGTCGTCTTGAGACTTCGCAGAGTCCTGTGTTTTTGGTAAACAGTCGCCACCCCCAATTCTGTGCCCCCTGTTAGTGCTTGCGCATAAACAGGGCCCTCTTATCCCGAAGTTACGAGGGTAATTTGCCGAGTTCCTTCAACACCCTTCTCTCAAGCGCCTGAGTATACTCAACTCGTCCACCTGTGTCGGTTTGGGGTACGGCCTATACGTTGGAGTTATTTCCTGGAAGCAAATCAAACGCCCTTGAAATCCGATAATCTCAGACATTCTCATCACTCCGTCACTACCAACAGGCTGCGGAATATTAACCGCATTTCCATCGACTACGCCTTTCGGCCTCGCCTTAGGAGCCGGCTCACCCTGCGTGGATTAACCTTGCGCAGGAACCCTTGGACTTACGGCGAAAGTGTTTCTCACACTTTTTATCGTTACTTATGTCAGCATTCTCACTTCCGATACCTCCACGTGCTCTTCCGAGTCACGCTTCACAGGCTTACGGAACGCTCCGCTACCACTTAATAAAACCGAAGTTTTACTAAATCCATCGCTTCGGTGGATGACTTAATCCCCGTTACATTTTCGGCGCAGGCCGGCTTGTCTAGACCAGTGAGCTATTACGCTTTCTTTAAAGGATGGCTGCTTCTAAGCCAACCTCCTGGCTGTCTTGGCCTTCCCACATCCTTTCCAACTTAGTCACCACTTGGGGACCTTAGCGGATGGTCTGGGCTCTTTCCCTCTCGTCCACGGACCTTAGCACCCATGGACTGCCTCCCGGACTGTACTCTACGGTATTCGGAGTTTGGTTGGGTTTGGTAAGGCTCGCGCCCCCCTAGCCCATCCAGTGCTCTACCCCCGTAGGTAATCATCCGAGGCTCTACCTAAATAGATTTCGCGGAGAACCAGCTATTTCCTGATTTGATTGGCCTTTCACCCCTAACCACAGCTCATCCCCGACTTTTTCAACAGGCGTGGGTTCGGTCCTCCAGCTGGTGTTACCCAGCCTTCAACCTGGCCATGGCTAGATCATCAGGTTTCGGGTCTAATTCATGCAACTTTGTCGCCCTATTCAGACTCGCTTTCGCTTCGCCTACGCCTAACGGCTTAAGCTTGCTGCATAAACTAACTCGCTGACCCATTATACAAAAGGTACGCTCTCAGCCTTGCGGCCTTGAACTGTTTGTAAGCATTCGGTTTCAGGTACTCTTTCACTCCCTGCATTAGGGTTCTTTTCACCTTTCCCTCACGGTACTTGTTCACTATCGGTCACTGAGGAGTATTTAGCCTTGGAGGGTGGTCCCCCCATGTTCAGACAGGATTTCACGTGTCCCGCCTTACTCGAGAATCCAATCAACTATCTGCTTATACGGGGCTATCACCCTCTATGGCCGCTCTTTCCAAAGCGTTCTAATTTAATTGACTGAATTACTGGGCTGATCCGCGTTCGCTCGCCACTACTAGCGGAATCTCGGTTGATTTCTTTTCCTCCGGGTACTGAGATGTTTCAGTTCTCCGGGTTAGCTCCATCTGCCTATGTATTCAGCAGTAGGTACACCTTACGGTGTGGGTTTCCCCATTCGGACATTTTCGGATCAAAGTCTACTCGCGACTCCCCGAAACTTTTCGCAGCGTGTTACGTCCTTCATCGCCTCTCAGTGCCAAGGCATTCACCAAATGCTCTTGTCATGCTTGATCCTTATCAGAAGCCAGATCTTTTCTTGCCAACATTTCATGCCTCAAGGCCTGAATTAAGCCGTTTTCATAATCTGTTGGGTGTTAGGGTTGAACCACCGCGTCTATCCGACAAGGGGTAGGGCAGGGGTTCGATCTGCGTTGCATCGCTGACTGGCTAATTACTTGAGACCATCTTCGGGATGGATATGAGTAATAATGCAACTTTCATTCTGACCGTCTTTTCAGTGTTTCCCGCATCGAACCTCGGCAAGAGTTTCAATGCACACCAAAAAGACATTACTTTCATTTCATCCATTAATCCTGTCTATGAAACAAGACTAATGTGATGTCATTCATCAAACTTTTATTTACCATGTTCAAGAACAATGCCTTTCGGCACAATCCACAGTCGTAACTGTGGAAACTTTTTTCTTCTCCGGTGAAAACTCAATAAGCAGAGCAAGTGGTGGAGCTGGACGGGATCGAACCGACGACATCCTGCTTGCAAAGCAGGCGCTCTCCCAGCTGAGCTACAGCCCCGAACCTTTGCTTTCGCACTTCAATAAGGTGGTGGGCCTGGTAAGATTTGAACTTACGACCTCACGCTTATCAAGCGCGCGCTCTAACCAACTGAGCTACAAGCCCGCTCTAGCAACACTCAGAAATGAATCCGAGTGTGCTTTTTTGTTTTCCGGAGAAGGGATGCGCCGACGGCGACCGGCTATTTTGATCCGTTCTTGCGAACTGTCGATCTAGTAGCGAGATATCGAATGCTAAGTTTAAAAGTGAAGCAATGAAAGCAAGCTTTCACCGGGGTCTTCAGCATTTAAATCCTTAGAAAGGAGGTGATCCAGCCGCAGGTTCCCCTACGGCTACCTTGTTACGACTTCGCCCCAGTCATTAACCTTACCGTGGTCAGCTGCCTCCTTGCGGTTAGCTCACTGGCTTCAGGTAAAACCAACTTCCATGGCGTGACGGGCGGTGTGTACAAGGCCCGGGAACGTATTCACCGCAGCGTGCTGATCTGCGATTACTAGCGATTCCAACTTCATGCACTCGAGTTGCAGAGTGCAATCTGAACTGAGATGGTTTTTGGGGATTGGCTCCGGATCGCTCCTTCGCAGCCCACTGTCACCACCATTGTAGTACGTGTGTAGCCCAACCTGTAAGGGCCATGAGGACTTGACGTCATCCCCGCCTTCCTCCGGCTTGTCACCGGCGGTTTCTTCAGAGTGCCCAGCATTACCTGGGGGCAACTGAAGATGAGGGTTGCGCTCGTTGCGGGACTTAACCCAACATCTCACGACACGAGCTGACGACAGCCATGCAGCACCTGTGTTCCACCCAGCCGAACTGAAGGACCTAGTCTCCTAGATCCAAAGTGGACATGTCAAAGGTTGGTAAGGTTCTTCGCGTTGCGTCGAATTAAACCACATACTCCACCGCTTGTGCGGGCCCCCGTCAATTCATTTGAGTTTCAACCTTGCGGCCGTACTCCCCAGGCGGCATGCTTAGTGCGTTAGCTGCGACACAAGAAGACTAAGTCTTCCAACGTCTAGCATGCATCGTTTACGGCGTGGACTACCAGGGTATCTAATCCTGTTTGATCCCCACGCTTTCGCGCCTCAGCGTCAATGTCGGTCCAGTTGGCCGCCTTCGCCACGGATATTCTTCCCAATCTCTACGAATTTCACCTCTACACTGGGAATTCCACCAACCTCTACCGAATTCAAGTAAAACAGTCTTGAATGCAATTCCAGGGTTGAGCCCTGGGCTTTCACATCCAACTTGTCAAACCGCCTACGCGCCCTTTACGCCCAGTAATTCCGAACAACGCTAGCTCCCTTCGTATTACCGCGGCTGCTGGCACGAAGTTAGCCGGAGCTTATTCTACAGGTACCGTCATCATCTTCCCTGTCAAAAGAACTTTACAACCCGAAGGCCTTCATCATTCACGCGGCATGGCTGGATCAGGGTTTCCCCCATTGTCCAATATTCCCCACTGCTGCCTCCCGTAGGAGTCTGGGCCGTGTCTCAGTCCCAGTGATGCTGATCATCCTCTCAGACCAGCTATGGATCGTAGCCTTGGTGAGCCATTACCTCACCAACTAGCTAATCCAACGCGGGCCCATCTTTCGGCGATAAATCTTTCCCCCGAAGGGCTTATCCGGTATTAGCACCAGTTTCCCGATGTTATCCCAAACCAAAAGGTAGGTTCCCACGCGTTACTATCCCGTGCGCCGCTCCCCTTGCGGGGCGCTCGACTTGCATGTGTTAGGCCTGCCGCCAGCGTTCGTTCTGAGCCATGATCAAACTCTCAAGTTTGACTTGGTTCTTTGAAAGCCTAGATCCGAAGACCTAGACTAAAACCACTTAGTTTTGTCCTTCTGTATTGCTACAAAAGAGCAAACCTTTAAATATTCGAGGGTTTTCATACACTAACAACGCTTTCCGATTTTACTCGAAAAGGTCTTAACCTGTTTAGCTTACCACCAAACAGGGTATTAAACTGTCAATTATCAAGGATGCTAAACGACAAAACCGTATACAGTTTATTAACCATTTCTGGCTAACAAAAGGTTTGTGATATCACCAGCCAAAACTACTGTCCGAAGACAACAGGTTCCACCGCGGATCGCCGTCTGCGCATCCCTTCTCATCAGATTTACGATGTTCAAGAACAAGGTCGAGGTTGCCCTCAGCCCGCCATACTATGCCCATGAAAAAGCGACAAAAAACGGACATCCGAGAATGACCTGTTGGCCGATCTAGGCGCCTTTTATTGTCGCTATGAGAATAAGATAGCTCCCGGCGATTTGTGAAGAACCGCCGATGGATGTGAACTTATCGATTCTTTAGGCGTCTGTCTACAGAAAAATTTCACTTTCCTGTGGATAATTATTAGAGAGGGTTAATTTAAAAAATATAGCTGTCTTTACTAGACGTTCCAACGGGAGCAATGGCCACCTTACCTTGTTGACGCGCTTCTTCTATCGCCCCCACAGATACATTAAATTCTTTATTTTGCGCCAAATGCTTAACGGTTGCTCTCATAAATGAAAAAGCAGCTTGTCGAAAAAAATTATAAATAAGTAAGTTCTTTCCACTCATGATTTCAGCCCTCATAAACTCTCTTTGAAGCAAAGCTGTCGTCAATTCGAGAATTTGATAGGGGGATTTATTAGAATTAGCAGGAAACTGATTACTAATTGGATCCGCCAGCATTGTTGATAGTCTTTGCAAGAGGTACAGCCCTCCATGCCTCGGGTTCATGAAGGCAATATCCGCTGCCGTCAAAGATTGATCGCCTTCCTGGCTCACAAGCCCCTGGGTCATTTCTAAAACATTTGCAATCGCAACTTTAGAAAATAACTCTACATCCTCATCGCTAATTTTTATCTTTAAATGTGTAAGATCGTTTTTTATTTCACGCAAATCGGATGCTAGAATTAGCCCACAAAGCACATCTGCAGCTTCCTGAAACTCTCTCTTGAATTGTTCAATAGAAATAGGATTTTCATGCGCGCGCTGCCGACTCTTATGCCCTCGCATGGCACTAAGATGGTGCACCTCACCCTTACCATCGGGAGGTTTATCTGTGGGTTTTCTTGACATAAATATTCTTTCTAAATTCTGTTCGTTAAAATTTTGGTTTCGACGGCGTTATATCATTCAGCCACCCGCTGCTCAAAATACTTTCATCAAGTATTATGGCAAAAAACCGCTCAAATTATAAAAAGGGCAGGGGTTTATTAAGTTAAAATACTCTTTTAGCGTAAAGAGACTCTGGATTTACGGATTAAACGCAGTCTGAATTTAGCCTAACAGCTTTTGCTTATTTTTTTCATATGGACGGACATAATAACGGATCGCAGCATTAGGGTCAGCTTTTTCGATCTCGTCGATATATTCCTAAAGGCCACATTTATTTGGCGTTAAGCTCTGGAGGTACGGGCCGGAATCGAACCGGCATACGCGGATTTGCAGTCCGCTACATAGCCATTCTGCCACCGCACCCCAGAAGCGCAGCACCTTATGTTTTTAGGCCATGGGGGTCAAGCCTGCATAAAAGGCTTTTGAACAGCCATCATTGAAACAAACGACGAACTGGCCAGCAACAAATGAATGCCCTAAAGTCGCCGGTATCGAATCTGCCCCGGAGCGCTTCATGATCAAATCACCCATCATACCAACCATTGCCCTTGCTCTCCTTGGAATGCTTGCCGCCTGCAGCACGCCGAGCGAACCGGTTACGCTGACTGATGGCAGCAAAGGGTTTCGTATCACCTGCGGCGGCGCTTATGCCACTACGGCCAGCTGCTACGAAAAAGCCGGGCATATTTGTGGCAATAAGGGCTATACCGTCCTTCATGAAAACAGCATTGCGCCACCCGCCGATGCGAACTATTTCTGGAATGCCGCCGCTTTCGAGACCACCATTAAATGTAACGACAGGTAATCATGGCCCCCACATCGCAAAAACTATCGGCTCCGGATTTCACAGCGGCGCGCTTTCATATGGTCGAGTGCCAGATACGCCCCAACAAAGTGCGTAATGAAAAATTGCTGGATATCATCGGCGCCTTACCGCGCGAAATTTTTGTGCCCCCCGCCATGGCCGGCATCGCCTATATCGACGAAGATTTACAGGTGGCACCCGGACGCTATCTGCTGGAGCCAATGATATTGGCACGCCTGCTGGAAGCTGCGGACATCAAACCAACCGACCGCGTACTCGATATCGCGCCGGCGACGGGTTATTCCACCGCGGTGATCGCCTCACTCGCCCGGGAAGTTGTCGCTGTCGAAAATGACCCGAGCCTGAAAATGCTGGCCGTCAGCAATCTGGGCTCTGTCCAAATCATCAATGCGGATGTGCAATCGACGCCACTCACCGAAGGCTGCAAAGCCAAAGCGCCATATGATGTTATTTTCATTAACGGCGGTGTTGAATTTGTGCCGGACGCTTTGACAGCGCAGTTGGCTGAAGGCGGGAAACTGGTTGCCGTTCTCTGGCAATACGGCCCCGCGCATGCAGCGCACACTGGCGAAGCCAGACTATATGAGAAAATTCGTGGTCAGATTTCACATCGCCCTTTGTTCGATGCGAATGTAAAGTTGTTGCCCGGATTTTCACTGCCCAAGAAATTTGCGTTTTAAGCGAGGACAAATGTCAAACGTACCAGCTATTGAAGTCGAACAACTCCGCGATATGTTACAATCTGCAACGCCGCCAGTCGTTATCGATGTACGCGAGAAATGGGAAAATGAACTGTGTCAGATTCCCGGCAATAAATTGATCCCGCTAGGTTCGCTGCCAGAACACCTAAATGAAATTCCAAAGGACGCGCCCGTTGTTCTACATTGCCATCACGGTGGTCGCAGCGGTCGCGCCGTCGCTTATCTAATGCAGCAGGGCTATACTAATGCGCTTAATTTAAAAGGCGGCATCCATGCATGGTCCGAACGCATCGACCCAAGCGTTAAAACCTATGACTAGCTTGCGGGCGTTTTTTGCGCTTTTGCTAACAACTATCTTGTTTGCATCACCTGCCGAAGCTTGCCTTTGGGAAGGCGCCCATGAAACCATCTTTTTCAAAGATATTCCTGCCGCCGCAGAAGCTGACGTCATCGCGAAAGTTGTTATTACGCAGGGGTGGCAGGGCCAAGAGCAGGGGGAACCTGCAGCCACTCTTGCGCGAATAACACAACCCATCAAAGGCGGTGTACAGCAAGGTGAAATTATCGAATTAAGATACAAAGTTTCCGATTGCGGACCTTGGCCGACCACCGGTGAAGAGGGCCTGATAGTAACAAAGCAAACGACCGGGAATAAACAGCATAAAGTGCTGGCTCCTTACACGCATCATATGCATGAAGATAGCGAGCATCACGCACTTCTGCCGCCTGCAGAATAAGTTATTTTTCTGATAGCAAAGCCTGTAGCGCTTCCGGTTCAAAAACCCGTGAACCTTTTGTAACATCGTTCAGACGAATAGAACCATCGACAGGATCCGGCGTGCTGACATCGCCCTGCAACTGAACGATGCCCATCAGATCGGCATAATCCCATAAATCCCACCCGATGCCATTGGCATCCAGCGCTTTGCGGGTATCTGCAATCCAGCGATAGCGTGACGGCGCATCGATATGATTACGCAACGCGCCAAACTCACCGCACATCACGCGCATGTGATGTTCTGTAGCCCAGTGGCTGGCGAGTACGATGCGCCCCGCCACAACTTCAGAGCTCCAGCCATCTTGTACATAATCACGCAATTCTTTTTCGGCCTGACCTTGGCTCGGGGCATCGGCGGCATAAAAATCAGCCTCATGATCGACCTTTGAGGCAGGATAAGGGACATCATGAAAATAGCGCAGCATCTTTTTCTCGAAGCCGCGATGGATGCCCTGATGCGTGACCATGTAAGGCTCATAGAAATGAAAATCATAAATAATATTAGGGTCGAGCAAAGGTTGCATAGACAGCAAACCATCAAGCGATGAGCCGTGCGGCGCACCGATAACGATCAATCGCTGCGGCGATGATTGCCGAATTGCATTCATAAGATTCTGCATAAACTCGGCATAATGCTTTTCAGCAGGATAGTAATGCGGCTCGTTTAAAAGTTCGAAGCTCAGCTGCGACGGCGGATAATTCTTCTCATCATAATGCCGTGCCAAAACATCCCATAGACCGATAAAATTTTCCTCAGCAGATGCATTTTTTTCCAACTTATCCATAAAAGTGCCGCTCGGGTGAATATCGAGAATAACTGCAAGATGATATTTCACCGCCATCGCCAAAGCCGCATCGACCGCTTTCAGGTCGAGCGACCCCGGCTTCTGATCCAAATGGAAACCAAGCAGCTCCGGATTTACGGGCAGGCGGATATGGTCAAAGCCAGCCCCTGCGATTTGCGCAAAATCACGTTCTGTCATGGGTTGACGCTCGGCATTGGCCAACCAGTTCGATAAATTCAGGCCGCGATGCAGGGCAGGGCCTTTAGCCTGTGCAAATGCAGAGAAAGACCCACAAAACAGCAAAATAAGAGTAGCAAACAGGCGAAAAAGCATGACTGGCCTTCAGGAGGGAATATTACCCTATCACTTCACCTTTCACCTGATAAGCGCATAAAAAATTGTTGCGAAACCGAAAGATATCGGGCAAATCTCAACTCCCTTCCCAAGACCCGTTACCCGATAATATCTCTGGAGATTTTCGTGAGCGAGAAATGCCGTATTACCCGGCTGCTTCTGTGCGTGTCGCTGTGCCTATCCGCGTGTGCACAACCGGAGCTGGTGAACCCTGCGCCGCTGGAAGAAATCAAAACCAACGTTGAGGCTGGCCCACCAGCGCCTGAGCCATACAAAATTGGTGTCGGCGACGAAGTCGAAGTGAAATTCTACTTCGCGCCAGAGTTGAACGACAAAATGCAGGTACGGCCTGACGGCAAAATTTCTATCATGTTCGCACAGGATGTACAGGCAGCAGGCCAATCGCCTGAACAACTCTCCAACGCTATCAAAAAAGCGTTGGCATCCCATGTCAAACAACTCGATCTCGTCGTGATTGTGCGCAATTTTGGTAGTCAGCGTGTTTTCATCGGTGGCGAAGTATTCAAACCCGGTCCCGTGCAAATACCTGCGCCGGAAACAATGCTGCAAGTATTGACCGAAGCAGGCTGGATAACGCCGTTCGCCGGACCAGAGCGCATTATTCTGGTACGGCGCGGCGCCGATAGAAAAGAAAAACTTTATCCGGTAGATGTCGATAAATTACTGACGGGTGAAGACATGACGCAAAATGTTATGGTGCAGCCGGGTGATTTTATTCTGGTGCCGCCTTCCGACGCCGTCGCAACCGACCGTTGGATTGACCACAATCTGCGCCAAATCATACCATTCAATACTTCTGTTGGCGGATACTACACTCTCAGTCACGGGGGATTGCCGTGACACAACATGCCTTTTCGATGCGGGAAGTTCTGGTCTTTTATTATCGTCATCGCGCGCAGTTGCTGCGGTCGTTCTTCGGGCCATTTTTATTAATCATCGCGCTGTCCTTCATACCGACGCCGCGTTATGAGGCCAGCAGCGTTTTGATCGTACGGCTCGGCTCCGAATATGTTTATCAGCCGGAAGTCACCAATAACCGCAACGGGCCGGAATCCGCGATACCATTCGACCGCGACCAGATTTTTAAATCCGAAGTCGCCATTTTAAACAGCCGCGATTTGCATGAGCAGGTGATCAAGGCCTTAACGCTGGAAAAACTCTATCCCAATATTGTCCGACAAAGCCCACTCGGTATATTTCTGCAACCTATACAAAACTGGCTTGCATCGCTCGACGTGATGGATGTTCCTACAGACGAACAGCGCGACCAGTTGCACATGGCAAAAGCGCTACAACGTTTTGATAAGCGCCTTGATATCAATCTGGAGAAAGAATCCGCCGTTATCACGGTAAGTTTTCAACATGCCGATGCCGCTATCGCCGTGCAAACACTGGACACGCTGCTAAAGCTTTATATGGACAAACGCAAGCAGCTGTATCTGGAGCCGCGCGCGGAAATGGCGCAGGCGCAGGTAACCGTAACGCATCAAAAAGCTATGCTCGCGGCACAGGCGCTGGAAACATTTAAACATACATATAAAATTTATTCGCTAACGGACCAACGCGCTTCGCTGCTGCAAGCGAGGGCAGAAATCGACCGCAAACGCGCCAGCATAAACAGCGCAGCATTAGACAACAAACGCGGCTTCTTTAACTCTCAGCTCGACCAACTGGATAAACAGGAACGCGATTACGACCGGCTCGAGCGCGAAAAACAGATCGCCGAAGATGAATATGCCAATGCCTCACACAAATTGATCGAAGCTTCGGCTTTTGAAGACTTGCAGCGGGAACGGGCAGGGAGCGTACGCATTATTCAGGCGCCCTCAGCACCGGCTGAGCCAAAGCGCTGGCAATTTGTAATTATCCTCGCAGGCTTTTTTGTCTCACTCTTCTGGATGCTAGGCCGCGCTGCCTGGATTGAATTCATCAGCGAGGGTTTTCTAACGCCGGAACGGTTAGAGCGGCGGTTGGGATTGCCGGTACTGGGTGTCGTATCGAAAAGAAAGTAGCTGCAGCGCCGTTCTGGCCTTCGCCGGAATGATGCCAAAAATAGGTTATATTTCCATAACCACGCCTTGCCAGCGTTAAACTTCCTGTTTATTGTTTAGCTTATACAGCCCCATGGAGTTATTATGCCCGCCGAAAAAAGCTTTTTTGCCGAAAGATTGAACAAGGTTAAGCCGTCACCGACTTTGGCGATTACCAAACTGGCTTTGCGGTTGAAGGCTGAAGGCAAGGACGTTATCGGCCTCGCGGCGGGGGAGCCGGATTTTGACACACCGGACTTTATCAAATTCGCAGCGATCGAAGCGATCAAGCAGGGCAAAACCAAATATACCGCTGTCGACGGCACGCCAGAATTAAAGCAGGCCATCGTAAGCAAATTTATGCGTGAAAATGGTTTGTGCTACCAACCCAATCAGGTCATCGTCGGCACCGGCGGCAAACAAGTAATTTACAACGCGCTGATGGCAACACTCAGTCCCGGCGATGAAGTCATTATTCCGGCACCTTACTGGGTGTCATATCCGGACATGGTCAATCTGGCTGGCGGTGAGCCGGTCTTTATCAACACCAGCGCCGATAGTGGGTTTAAACTACAGCCGCAGGATCTCGAAAAAGCGATCACACCGCGCACGAAATGGTTCATCCTTAATTCACCGAGCAATCCGACGGGCGGCACTTATTCTGAAAAAGAAATTCGCGCTCTGGCCGATGTCCTGCTGCGCCACCCACATGTATGGGTGCTAACGGATGATATCTATGAACATCTGATCTACGACAATTTTGAATTTATGACGATCGCACAGGTTGAGCCGCAACTTTTTGACCGCACGTTAACGCTTAACGGCGTGTCGAAAGCTTACAACATGACAGGATGGCGCATCGGCTATGCCGGCGGGCCTGAAGCGCTGATCAAAAAAATGGCGGAAGTGCAGGGACACTCCACCAGCAATCCGTCCTCCATCAGTCAAGCAGCAGCCACCGCCGCATTGAACGGACCACAGGAATTTATGGTCAAGCAGCGTGACGCCTTCCAGCAGCGCCGCGATATGGTCGTGCAAATGCTTAACGACATTCCTGGGATTACCTGCGGCAAGCCTGCGGGCGCTTTCTATGTCTATCCGAGCTGCGCCGGCATCGTCGGTCGCAAAACACCTAACGGCGTGGTTATTAACTCTGATGAGGATTTTGCCAAATATTTGCTGGAGGCAGAAGGCATCGCCGTGGTGCCGGGTCCCGGCTTTGGCCTCAGCCCCTATTTCCGCATTTCTTATGCGATATCCATGGAAGCGCTGAAAGAAGCCTGCAATCGCATCAAACGCGCCTGCAGTAAGCTGACTAATGGCGGGCAGGCAGCGGCTTAACCCCGTTCCTTCAATTCAAGCGCAATTGAATTGATGCAGTAACGAAGTCCTGTTGGCTTGGGGCCATCTGAAAAGACATGTCCCAGATGCGCATCACAGCGGCTGCACAACACTTCAGTTCGGGTCGTACTGTTGGTATAGTCGGTTTTTTCGGACACTTTGCTTGCGTCGATCGGTTGCCAGTAGCTGGGCCAGCCGCTGCCGCTGTCATACTTGGCAGAGCTATCGAATAACTCTTGCCCGCAACAGGCACATGTATAGATACCTGTTTCCTTGCAGTGGGTATATTTACCCGTATGCGGCGCCTCGGTGTTATCACAACGGCAAACCTGATATTGTTCTGGCGACAGTATTTCGCGCCATTCGGCATCGGACTTCTGGATTCTATCGATCATGCTAATTCCCCATTCCAAACCATTCCTTATCCTAAACTTATATGGTGTCGGCTAGAAACTTTACTAAGCGCTGCAGTAAGATTAACTTGTTCAATCATAAGTATTCAATGGGAGAAAAATCATGGCATCCAAACCAGCAACCAAAAATTCCAATACACAAATGGCCAAGCATCTGGCGAATGTCGTCAGTGATACCTATCTGCTAATGATCAAGACGCACGGCTACCATTGGAATGTCACCGGCCCCAATTTCCATGATCTCCATCTGTTTTTTGAAACCCAATATAACGAACTGTTTACGGCTGTTGATGAAATTGCCGAACGTATTCGCGCTCTGGATTGCTTTGCCCCCGGTAGCACCGCAGCTTTTCATAACCACACTGCGGTAAAAGAGGCCGGGGAGCAACCACCTTCAGCCATGGCAATGGTCAAAGACCTGCTGAAGACCCATGAACAGGTTCGCATGCGTATAGCCGAAGCTCGTGCTTTTGCCGGTGAGATCGAAGACACAGCCAGCGAGGATTTGATGAATAACCGCTTGGCTGCGCACGATAAAACCATCTGGATGCTACGTAGCCAGGCGGCTTAACCGTCAAATCTGCAACTATTTGGATGCTTGCGGGCAGGGTGTCGAAAGCCCTATGGTGCCCCCATGAACAGCCTTGGATTTGATAAAGAGCCTGCAAAGACGCGGGTTGTGGTCGCTATGTCGGGCGGAGTGGATAGCTCCGTCACCGCTGCGCTGCTGGCTGAGCAGGGGTACGATGTCGTCGGCATTACCTTACAGCTTTATGACCACGGTATGGCTGTTGGCCGAAAAGGCGCATGTTGCGCCGGGCAGGATATTTACGATGCGCACCGCGTCGCTGAGAAACTAGCAATCCCGCATTATGTTCTGGATTATGAAAGCAAATTCTCCCAAAGCGTGATGGATGATTTTGCCGACAGCTACCTGCGCGGTGAAACACCCATTCCCTGCGTGCGCTGCAATCAACGCGTGAAATTTCGCGATATGCTGGCAACTGCAAAAGATCTGGGTGCTGACTGCCTCGCCACGGGCCATTATGTCCGCCGCGTTATGGGCGCCAACGGCCCTGAATTGCATCGTGCCGTTGATGACAACAAGGATCAAAGTTATTTTCTGTTCACCACGACACGGGAACAACTAGATTTCCTGCGCTTCCCGTTAGGCGAGATGAGCAAGAAAGAAACCCGCGCTCTGGCAGAACGCTTTAATCTGCCAGTAGCCTCCAAGCCCGATAGTCAGGATATCTGCTTTGTCCCGAACGGTGATTACGCCAGCGTCGTCAGCAAGCTGCGCCCCGGCGCTATCGATCCCGGCGAGATTGTAGACCTGCAGGGCAATGTCCTCGGCCAACATGAAGGCATCATTCATTTTACGGTGGGGCAACGCAAGGGGCTGAATATCGGCACACGCGACGGCGAAAGCAACGCGCCCTTGTACGTTATCCGGGTCGATGCCACCGCCAAGCGTGTTTATGTGGGACCTAAAGAAGCGCTGGCCCAGATCAACGTTCCCTTGCGTGAAATCAATTGGCTGGATCACGCCGCGCCGAATGAAGATATTCCAGTGACCGTCAAACTGCGCTCGGCTCAGGCACCATTACCCGGCCATTTTCGTATGAGCGATACAGGCGCCATTCTCACCCTGCACGAACCCGCTTTCGGCGTAGCGCCGGGACAGGCAGGCGTAATCTATCAGGGCGACCGCGTTCTCGGCGGCGGCTGGATAAGCGCCTCCTAAATATACAGCCCCAAGTTAGTTAAAATATATGCTTGCCACTAACTGCGGTTGTGACAGAATCCCCGCGGGGCCGATTCCAAGCCCCCTAAGTAGGCCACTCCTTTCGGTACAATATGCAGAAAAGCCAGCTAGCAACCATTCGCGTTTTAACCGTCGATGATGAGAAAACCATCCTGCGGCTGGTCTATGATGTTTTGGCGCGTCTCGGTTTTCGCGACATCACAATGGCCCATAGCGGGCGGCAAGCAATCGAGCTTGTCTCCAAACAACCTTTTGATCTGATCATCAGCGATTGGCAAATGGGTGATCTGACAGGCATCGACCTGGTCGAATTTATTCGCAACAACCCGGCCTGCATATGCCCGAGAGTTCCCATCATTATGCTGACAGGTAATACCGAGGCGCATTATGTCATCCGCGCCCGCAATACCGGCATCAACGAATATCTCATCAAGCCTTTTTCATCAGAACAACTCGTCAAACGTATTCGCGGCATTATTGAAAGGCCCCGGCCTTTTGTTATTTCTTCCGTATATAAAGGCCCGGAAAGACGGCGCAGTGATGCGAACCCACCGCCCGACAAGCCTGATCGCCGCAAAGGAAAGAAAAAATAATGTCGACCTCCTTGCCCAATAGGTGCCGCTATGGCCGCTGATGAACCAGAAGACGAAACGCGGATTCTTCCGCCGGACATGTCGCTTTACAATAAAATCGGCAAGCCTGATATGAACAAGGTTTTTGCGCCGGAAATCGTGCAGGCAGCGCAGCAGGTGATTGTCGAAGCTGCCACGACCCTGATGGACGAAACCAAAGAAGCCCTGAACAAAATTAAACAAGCCCAAGCCGAAAGCGAAAAAGATCCGCAAAAAACGGCTGCGCTTTTACCTGTCTTTATCGAGCAGGGTTTTTTTATCAAAGCCCGCACAGGGCTCAGCAATTACAACCTTGTCGCCGAAATGGCAAAATCGCTGCAGATTTACTGCGAGGCTATTAACAAGGAAAACATCACGACCAAAGACCGGGATATTATTAAATGGCATGTGCAAAGTATCGACATGCTTTTAACCAAGGATATTAAAGGCGACGGCGGCCCCTTAGGCGCAACAATTATGGACGAAATCAGGCGTTTAGGATCAATAGCCAAAGGCTGATCCCACCCTCATTCTGAAACGTTTTAAACCTTGGCAGTTGACTTAAGCCGCCCTTCTGGCCTATCTGTCACCCCCTTGGCGGCACCGTAGCTCAGCGGTAGAGCAGGGGAATCATAATCCCTTGGTCGGCGGTTCAAATCCGTCCGGTGCTACCAATACCATAGGCATAGCGTTTGGTATATTTCATAAAAATTAATTAAATAAATAAGGAAAAACTATGCGGCAGGAATTTAAAAATGAATTTATCCACCTCTATCCGCAGCCTCCAAAGAATGTACTGATATTTTGCATCCTGGTAAGGATGACGCAGCCATGTTGGCGCAGCTATATTCTAGACATGAGTTGAATATTATTGGCGTTATTCCCAGCGCAGGCAATTCCACGCTGAAAAATACGGTGAGAAATGCCTTGCAGATTGGGGAGCTGACGGACCGCACGGATGTGAAAGTTTATCCCGGTGCTAGCGTACCCATTGGGCAAACAGAAAATGAAATGGAGAATGCGGCGGGCGCGCATGGGCTTACTGGCTTTGGCAAAGTCAAACTGCCTGAACCGTCACTGAAGGCTGAGGAGATAAATGGGGTAGAGTTTGCGGTAGAGGCACTTAAATGTGCCGAGGAAGCAATCACTATTATTTCTACGGGCGGTCTTACCGACCTGTATCATACGCTTGAACGGCTTCAAAAAGAGGACTCGGAGGCTTTGCGTCGTATTTCCGCTATTTTCATGATGGGCGGCGTATTCGACGAAAAACAGGCAAATGCACCGGTTGCGCGCACAGAGGATTTAGCGGCGGCATTTGCCAACCAATATGCAGAGTTCAATGCGATTTTCGATCCCATCGCCACCGCAGGCGTATTTCAGATCGCGAGTGACGCAGGTATCACCATCGTGTTGGCTTCCTTGGATATCACACATTCCGCGCTTTCCCATCAGGAACATGCTGTGGCTTTGCGCAGTGTGGGAAACCGTGTGGCATCCACTATGGCAGATTTCATTGAAGATGTTGGTCCTTGGGATATTGAGCGCTTTGGTCGGGACGTGGATGGGAATCCCATGGTGCCCGTGCATGATGCTACAACTAGCACGGCGCTACTACATCCCGAATTATTCCATGGAGAACGCGCATCGGTGCGGACCATTGCTGAAGGCGCACAACGTGGAAAAACGGAAATTATGGAAGCCGGGAGCAGCAATGTAATTATTTTAAGCTTGCCTCGTGACCGGCTCAACGGTTTTCATGCTGCATTTCAAGATGATATGCACAGGTATGGGTATTTGCAGCATGCTATTGATGAGAAAAAGAGAGATACAGCTCTGGATTCGAGAAGCACAATTGAGCCGCTAGATGGGCCAGAGCCAGAGTGATAGCTACGATCAGTTTAAGGGCAAATATCATAATCCCTTGGTCGGCGGTTCAAATCCGTCCGGTGCTACCAAATAACCCCTTATATACATTGCAATTTACGACAGCTTTACCGTTGTGGCTTAAAATCTATAATAGCTACAGGTAATCCAGTGCTTTTCCCAAGCGATTGGTCTCACGAATTAAGGGTGTTCTCATGCAGAGGAGTTCCCGATGACAAAAATCGAAAAAGATTCACCTAATGCGTCGGCCATCACTCCGTCTTATTCCACCTGGTATACGGCGGCGATGGAGAAACTGGTCAAGGTTGTCCAAGACCTCTCTAAAGCGCACACCGTAGAAACGGTAACGGAGATTGTGCGTCACGCGGCACGCGATTTGACGGGTGCGGACGGCGCTACCTTCGTCCTGCGCGACGGCGACCAATGTTTTTATGCTGAAGAAAACGCCATCAGCCCTCTATGGAAGGGCAAACGTTTTCCTATGAGCGCCTGCATCAGTGGCTGGGTTATGTTGAATGCTGAGCCTGTCATTATCGAGGATATTTATAAAGACCCGCGCATTCCTATTGATGCGTATCGACCGACCTTTGTTAAGAGCCTAGCCATGGTTCCCATTCGTCGCAGCGCACCGATTGGCGCTATCGGCAATTATTGGGCGACGCAGCGCATGCCTTCACGTGAGGAGTTGATGATCTTACAAGCTCTGGCAGATACGACATCTGTCGCTATTGAAAATGCCCAGCTTTATACCGAGCTTGAGATGAATATTCGTGTGTTGGAAGAACGTCAGCGCCATTTCAGCCAGTAAGGCTTGGCAAGAATACACAAATTGGTTGCGGGGGCAGGATTTGAACCTGCGGCCTTCAGGTTATGAGCCTGACGAGCTACCGGGCTGCTCCACCCCGCGATCGTATATTCTTCTCATTTACCTTCACTCGTGATTTCTCACCAGTTCTGTAAAGAGGCGTGTTTGTGGACTTTTACCGGTGAAATGTCAATGGGATAGTCTCCGCACCCATATATAAGGAAAATATACGTATATGCCGCGCCGTAATGCCCCGAGAAACGCAGTGAATGTTTTGCCCTTGTATAAACAGTGATTTTTTCTAATGTCACCAAATGAGAATTCTGTCCCTTATTCTTGTTGGTCTCCTTTTTTCTTTTTGCGGTAATGGCGCTATGGCTTCTGAAGTTCAGGCTGAATATGGGGAAGTCACCCGCTACAAGACGGGGATTATCTTCAAAGATCCTGTGTTTCTAAAATTTAAAGATTTTTCGCTCCAATTCATACGTACAAAGCAAATTCACCCACTTCCCAACTCTCCTGTAAGATATACATATCAAGTTTTTGAATTAACCGAGCCAGACGGGAAGACCAGCGAAATAAGCGGCGCTTCGGAAGCTGGCTCTCTCTTTCCAAAAGAGTTCAAAGTTGGAGACAAGAAATTTTCGCTTTATCTATCAGCGGGACCAGATCATCAATGGATGAAGAGTAATGAGTTGGTGGTAACGGCAGAGTAAAATCAGATTAAATGAGAAGGGCAGGATTAAGCTTTAAACTTAATCCTGCCCGCACTCACATTATTATTCGTTTAGCGGCGGAACAACATTCCCAAAACAAAGCCAGCGCCCAGAGCGATCAAGGTTGATTGCATTGGGTTATCATTGACTTCATTCTTTACCTTGTCGCTGGCATTGTGAATTTTATCGGATGTATTGTCGATAAAATCGCGAACCCTTTGACCGGCATGTGATGCGGCGTCAATAACGTTGCTTTCAGCGCGGTCAGCGCCATTATTCACATCACGCTTTGCTTTGTTGGCAGCGCTACGAACGTCATCAGCAGCCGAATCTTTGGTTGCGGCGGCAAATTCTTTGGTTGTTGTTGAAAACATGTGTTTCTCCTGTTGTTAATGAGGCAGATCGGGTTAATACGCCTTGAACATCAACTAGACCAAACAACACCTAAGATCACGATCAGGCTTTTAACCAAAGACATAAGCGCAAGCTAAGTATAGCATCAGACAAAAAGAAAGCCGGACATGAGCCCGGCATTTCTCATTCAATAGCTAAAGCTTACTCAGCAGCATCAGCATCTGTATTTGCGTCAGCATCTTTGGCTTCGACCTGCGGCCATGTCTGGCGGGTAGAGTTATCCCGATTCTCTTTGCTCATATTCTTGGATAAATCTGGCTTGCTATCCTGCTGCTTTGGCTTCTGCTGATTCAACTGCTGTTGCTGGTTAGATTGTTGTATTGGAATGGCCATAACGCTCTCCTGTTTGTGAGGTTAACTTCTGGCTGTTTGCCAGCCCTCAAGCAGTACAGCTGGATTTGTTGTTAAACCATGCGAGGAAAGTCGCAGAAAATAAAACCGTTATAATCTATCACCTCAAGTAATTTGCTGAAAAATCAGGCAAATTTGGCCTATATCGATGCATATAAATTAATCTTTATGGGTTTTTTACATCCAATCCCTGAAGTGCTATCTCTTTTTGATACCGATTATATGAAATTTACAAAAGATTGCAGCGGCTTTCCATTCTATTTGAACAAAGGTAACCCAATGAACGAGAAAAAAAGCACCATCCTGATCGTTGATGACGAAATTCAAATCCGCAAGATGTTGAACATCTTCCTGGATGCGTCCAACTTCAAGATCGAGGAAAGCGATAATGGCAAGCAAGCCATTCGTATGGCTGGCTCAGTCAAGCCGGACCTAATCCTTCTCGATCTTGGCCTGCCGGATATGGATGGCAAGGAAGTCATCGGTCAAATCCGCCAATGGTCGCAGGTACCAATCATCGTTCTGTCGGTTCGTGCTGTCGACGAAGAAGTTGTCGCCGCCCTGAATGTCGGCGCTGATGACTATATCGTCAAGCCGTTCAACGCAGATATCCTCATTGCGCGCATTCATGCAAACCTGCGCAAGGCAATGGTAAAAGAAGCTGGCCAGCCAGAATTGCGCAACGGCGAAATTCGTATGGATCTGATTCGTCACGAAGTCTTCCTGGAAGGCGAGAAAATCCAGTTGACGCCAAAGGAATACGAATTGCTGCGCTTCTTCATGATCAATCGCGGCCGCATGTTGACACATAAGCAAATCCTGAATGAAGTATGGGGACCTGCTCATGCCGACGACACGCAATACCTGCGCGTCTATGTTGGCCAAGTACGCGACAAGCTGGAAAAAGATTCAGCTAACCCGCAGCTCATCATCACCGAACCCGGCGTTGGTTATCGCATGGAAGTTATTCAGGAAAAAATCCAGACAGCTGCCTGACTTACTTGAGTCATTTGCGCAGCTTATAAGCGCCGTTTGATGCAGCACATAAAAGCTTACTGCTTTTTGATACTTCTTGATTTTAGATAATTATCTAAACCATCCAGAAGGGGGGAAAGCCATGAGCGCCTTTGCAGCCTTAACGCATCATATCGTGGAAATTCACGGCGCTCTTCATGAGCTTTGTGCAAAACATAATATGACAATCGCAGCGAATCTGGCTGATGCCGCAGCCTATCTAAAAGACCCTGTTGCTAACGCATCTAAACAAGGGGCCTGGCTGCAATTCATGGCCACCTTGAACGATCGGCCGACTGCCAACGGCCTTAAAATGAGAGAAGAAGAAATCGTCCAAATGCTGCTGCGATTGCTGCAGGAAAAAGGCAGCAAACAAGCTATCGCCAAAAACGCTGCGAACATTGCCACGAAAGATCCATTTGCTAATGTTAGCGTTAAGGCCGGTCCGCAACCATCAACAGCTTTGCCCCTCGGAGCAGCCCTGCAGGCGGAAGAACATCTCGAAGCCACCATGCCTGCTTTCCCTAGTTTAGACCCCGTCTAGAGCCGAAATTTTAGATAAAAAAAGAGGCGCAGGATATGCGCCTCTTTTCTATTGATCTGGATCAACTTAATCCAGATACAGCTTCCCATTTGTATAATGCACGTCACGATGCATACCACCTAAAGCACTTGCGGCACTCGCTACAAAAGCACCAACCAGAAGCGAGAAAGCCAGGAACAAAGATGACACTGCGGTATATTTCTGCATTCTGTCAGCGTCTGCTTTCTCCTGAGCCACCACATCGCTAACGCGCTGTTCCGCTTCTGCATCGGATAGGCCAGTACGCGCCGAAACGAGGCTGGTCAGACTAGCCTTATCTTCCTGTGCCATTTTGTTGGTAACAGATTCTATAGCGAGAATACGTTCGGCTTCTGCGCGGTCTTGATCGGTTACAACTGCGTTATGCTGAGGTGTTCCAAACAAACGGTCAACATAATGCGCAGTTGCAGCGTGATCTCCATCCTTTGACGTTGCATGATGATGCATGTGACCAGCCATGGAAGCCAGAAACAACACACCAAAAACAGTCGCTAAAGCCCAGGACAGAAAACCATGCGCAGTATCACGAAAAAATACTTCATGCGTATGGGCTCCGATGTAGCCAGTGCGTAGGCGACCGGTTAAGTAACCGCCAACACCAGATGCTATCCATTGAATGACAATGATAACGATAGCGCCGGTTATAGCGAATGCTTTGCCATTATCCAGATCGACTTTCCAAGGCGACAGGGAAGCAAATCCCAAAGCTGTGGCAAGAGAGAACAGAATAAAGGTGAAAGCTGTCGCGGTTAATGCGCCCCCAATAATGGGCGACCACATAACACCTGAATGACAGGTTGCGTCACAGTCGCGATCATCAATGGGAACGGGTCCTCCAGTATAAGGGGATGGTTGCATGATCATCTCCTTACCGCCACAAGAGAGCAAGAATGAGAATGATGGGAAGGGGAATGCCCAACAACCAAAGTAGTAATCCTCGTCCGAAGTTCATATTCATCTCCCATTTGTTTGTAAAAGTTTGAGTAGGAAATTATTTATCGCCGTGAAATGAATAAAGAATCCATGCTGAGACAATTTAGATTCGATAAGAACAAAATGCTGACAAAAGAAAATGCCGCACTCCTTAAAGTGCGGCATTTATCTCTAATTCAAAAATATTACTGCTCAGTCGTATATGTGTGCGTGATGACTGTTGTTTGCGTGTCGTCTTCAGGAATGATTCCCGCAGGTGGTTGATAAGCGGAATAATTTGGATCGTAGTACGGGGCAGAGTACGTCTTGCGATATGTCGTGCGTTCCGTTGTAACAACATTCGACGCCGGAACAACAGCTACTGCCGTACGGAACTGTGCTAGCTCCTGCGGATTTGTGATCAATCCATCAACGCGGTAAACTACATTGCCGCCGGCCTCCGTCTTACTCAGAATTTTGTGATTATCGACCGCATAGTCATTCACATACTGCTCGTTGACATGAACAACATGATTGCCTGCCGTACGAACACCTTGACCATAGCTGGTCAGATTTCTTAAATCATAACGTCCTTCAACGATATGATTGCGAAGCAAAACTGCAATCTGCGGGCGGCATTCATATTGGTAGAAGCAAGGATATGTTTGCTGACGAATTTGGGCGAAAGCGGCATTAGTAGGCGCGAAGATTGTGTAATGTTCGTCTTCGCTAAGCTCGTTAATGACGCCGGTGTTCAGAAGCGCCTGATAGAAAACAGACAGATCACCGTAGCTTTGCAACGTCGTTTCGACGCCTATATTTCCAGCCTGTGCAGTATGATTTAACCCCATAACAGGCGCGCCTCCGAGCAGAGCAACGACACCTAAAGTTAGCAGCGATTTTTTCATGATGACCTCATAAGTTACTGGTTCCAGTGAGGTTTTACCTTTATCAATTTTGAATAAAGCTTCTATGCGATATGCATAAAGCGGCATAAGCCCATCATAAATTACAGCATAACTTCGACGGCGCGCGCTTTCCATTCGTCCAATACTTCCCACCAGGGCCTTTCAGACCAGACGGCAGAATCGATATACTTTGAATGCTTAATATCTTGCTGGAACAGCTTTTCCAGATCATCGCTAAACCCTTTATCTAGAACGACAGCGTTGCATTCATCATTGAGTACGACGCTACGCCAATCGAGATTGGAGGAACCCACTGTCGACCAGAGACCATCGATGACAGCCGTCTTGGCATGCAAGACAGCATCCTGGAATTCGTAAATCTTCACACCCGCTTCCATTAAATCTTCGTAGGAAGCATGGCCTGCCTTGAGGGCGAGGTCTGAATCACTATGACTAGGAAGGATAAGAGTAACATCGACACCGCGCTTCGCTGCATTTTGAAGAGCATCCACTAAATCCGGCGTGGGTACAAAGAAACCGGTCGTTAAATGTATGGAAGTATGGGCTAAGGCAATACTCATGAGCAGGGAGCGATAGATCGAAAATTTATCCATATCAGGCGTACCATCAATAGCTTGAACCAGGATATCACCTTGTTTTGCACGGGGCGTGGGGGGTGGGTCAGAAATAGGGCCGCCGTCTTGCTCATTCCATGTTTCCATAAAGAATTTTTCAAACTCCGCAACGACAGGACCGGAAATTTTCAAATGCGTATCACGCCATGGAAGTTTTTCAATATCCTGATCCTTGTTATGAATATGCAGAGCGTTCTTCACTTTTAATTTTAACTTATAAACGGCACTAATATTCACACCACCAACAAAAGCCGTCTTACCATCGATAAGAAGTAATTTTCTGTGGTCACGGTGATTGGCAGATGTGTCGATAACGGAAACAGGGTCGATAGGATTGTATTCAACCAAATGTATACCGGCTTCTTCCATCCGATCGAACATTTCGGACGGCGTATCGATCGAACCGAAAGAATCATATATCAGATTGACTTCAACACCCGCCATACGGCGCTGGATTAAAGCGCGCGCAAATTGCTTGCCTTCGCCTTCGTCAAAAAGAAAGCTTTCCATATCAATACGTTTTTGAGCACCGCGGATAGCCGCAAGCATGGCAGGATATGTCGCTGCACCGTCCGTTAATAAAGTAACTTTATTACCGCTGACAAAATGCGTGCCTGAAATTTCTTCACCTTCATGGCGGAGCAGGGCGATATGATCGGCTTCCGTTCCTTTATCTATGGCGCGCAAATTATCATACTGTGCATTTGGCAACGCTGCACAACTCACCATCCCTAGGAGAGATATCAAGCCGATAAATCGCAGTTTCGAAAGCAGCATTATAATCCGATAACCAAATTTATACCGCCGAATCTGTCAGGGTGACCGCGCTGGCCGTAAAACTCGTGCGTCCTTTGCGTAACTGTAAAATCAGCACGAACATTCGTTGACCATAGAAGGGATGCGCCGCCCACAAGATCGGCAACCAAGGGTTTCTTTTCAATACTTGGGCTAGGCGAGTATGTATTTCCATCGAGGAAAATACTATGACCAACCGCACGGCCCTGCGCCCCGGCAAACAAATACCAACCCAGATTTCCATCCAGCTTAGCCGGATTAAACCAGCCTGTACCTGACAGACTTGGGCGAATACGGTTAGGGCCATAGTCCGCGGCCAGATTTTGACCAAAACGAACCATGCCACCAGCCTCACCGTATGTCAGAACATTACCGCCACTGGCGCCAAGTTCTGGAATAACATCAATTGCTAAATTACTGACTAGTGGCTGTTCAAAGCGCCATTTACGTTCATAACTTAAAATAAATCCCGGCTCATTCTTTAACTGGTTTTGCCAACCCAGGGCCGAATGCACATCGATAAACTGGTGAAAATCATTTTGCGTCACGCCACCCATGGCCGCCGGTCCAACAACGCCCATAAGAAATTCTGCATTTTCTAACGTGTCGTAATCTCGGTGATTGGTTTCCTGTAACAGGCTAGCACCGGTATAAAGCCAGGCGGCATAGGGCCTGTCTTTTGGCGACGGATTTGGCGATAATGTATTTGTCGGCGTAAAAATACTTTGCCCAACAACAGTCCATTCGTATTTTCTTTTTCTGTCGCCGCCTGAAAAAATAGGTAAGCTATTTTGCAGCCAGGCAAAAGGCTCATTCCACATTTCTGTTGGCGACACAGGTCCTGATAGGAAGGAGATTTTTGCACCTTGCGTATAATTCCTGTCGTCAGGTGACGCGAAATAATCGTTCTCTTCTATGAGACCGATACGACTATCATCCGGTTTGGCCGAGGCGGCGTAACCAGAATTCGCGTTTTCCGCATGTAATTTTGTACTGACACCCATCAGTATAAAAAGAAGGGCAATAAAAAAAGACTGCACAGAAAGGCGTAAAAACATTTGTTTACCCGAAAGGTTAAGTGACTACTCAAGAATTGATTTCATAAACGGCTAATAAGGTACGATTGTTTGGTGACACAGGATTTATAAAGAACCCATACTGCTATATCATTACGGGTTCTTTATATATTGGAACCGACAGCAGCGGCGATAACTTTTACCTATAAAGATAAAAATTTGTTTGAAGCAATTTATGGGAGAATCATCATGCGCTTACCTTTACGCCTCTTTACACTTAGCGCTTTCGTCCTTTTACTCGGAGCCTCAACAGCACGAGCCGAAACAGCGGGTCAATTCATCGATGATGCGACCATCACCACAAAAGTAAAAGCCGCTATCACCACGGACACCGTTCTAAAAAATACAGATGTGGAAGTCAAAACAACCCAAGGGGTTGTTGCCTTAACCGGCACGGTAAGCAGTAAGGACCAGGAATTTGAAGTCGTTAAACTGGCCAATCATGCTGATGGCGTTAAGTCTGTAACCGATCTTCTACGCGTCACATCAACAACAGGACAATAAGGAATATAACATGCAAGTCACAAAAATTTCCCGCACGCTCATCGTTTCTGCCTTTGTTTTATCAATGGCTTCCTGTTCCTTATTCTCCGGCCGCGAAACGGCCGGACAATATGTGGATGACGCTACAATCACCACAAAAGTGAAAGAAGCGTTTGTTGCCGATCCGCAAATCAAGGCGTCGCAAGTGAATGTCGAGACGATGCAGGGTACGGTTCAACTTAGTGGTTTTGTTGACTCGCCAGCCAGTGAAACCCGCGCTGTAGAAAAAGCTTACCAGATACCTGGGGTTAAGTCTGTCAAAGACGATATCATCGTTCGATCAACCAACCGTTAAAACAAACTCGTAAGATCTGTGGGATCTGATCGGTGTGGTCAGGAGGTAATTTATGCCCGATGATATATCACCCCAAGAGGATTCTGTGAACGAGCAAGAGCAACATGACATTCGCTTACGAGTCGATAGATTTTTTTGCTCCTTCGCTGAAAAAGCCGCTTATCAGGCGGGGTCACCCATAGCCTTTATTGTGGCCATGGGTTTTGTTTTAATCTGGCTGGGGGTTGGACCCTTTTTTAAATATTCCACAACATGGCAGTTGGTTATAGCTATCATACCAGCTATCACGACGTTTCTGCTTGTCTTCCTGATTCAACATTCCCAGAACCGCGAAACGCGCGCCGTGCAACTAAAGCTTAATGAGCTTATACGTGCGACGAGGGGGGCCCATACCATGATGCTAAACCTCGAAAAACTGACGGCAACGGAGCTGGAAGCTATTTGCGCGGAATATGAGATCCTTGCCCAGGAAGCCCGCCAAAGGCTGTCACAGGGCAAAACTGACCAGCATGTGCCAGAAATTGTACTAATGCAGGAAATGCCAAAAAATTAAAAACAACGGATTTGCAGGCATAAAGATAGTTAAGGAAATATTCTCTGTATTTAGAAAGTATCTTAAGGTTTGAGCTTGCTAAGCCAAATATGGTAATAAAAGATGGCAGGCATTAAATCAGAGCCGCATTTTATAATAGATTTTGGAAGATTTGATGCCTTCAAGCCAAAAACAAATAGATTTTCTACTTTCTGTTACACAGTCACATAGGGACCGGGTCATACATCCTGATGTTTGGGATGATGGTAGAAGCGCAGTTCCAGGAACTTGGGTCAGTGCACACAAATACTTCCCCATTCACAGATCGATGGTGGAAAGGCTTGCCGGCGATCCAGCACAAAATTCAAATGAAATTCCTTTATTCGGTATTCCCCTCGCGGTTGGTTATCTAGTCCCACGTGTGCCACGTACTCATAATTTTTATAAGTCAATTAAGTTTGCGCATCAAAGAGTTGACCCCACTGGCCCTCAACCCATACATAGGGTACCACTTAAGGGTGAAATTTATAATGGTGAAGAATTTTTTGAAGATGTAATGAAATCACCAGACTACCCACTCACCCGGGGCGAGCTGGATATTATTAACGCACAACGCAACAGAGCTTACTGGGGTGAATTATTTTCCGGTGGCGCAACACTTTTTAGTTGGGGTGATGGCACGGGTGTAAAAACAGCGCGCCTGCATAAATTATTCGGCCCCGACGTCATTCGCAATGATATAGATCCGGAAGTCAACAGGATAAGTTATAAGAACCTTCGCAATTCGGGATACACGAAAGGCGCGCCGTTTATTGCCGGCAACTTCCTTGATAAAAACTTTTTGTCACAACCTGAATGCGTGGCTCGACGTAAAGACCCGCGACCAATAATATACATATTATCAGGTGGAACTGTTCATAATTTTATAGGGACTGAAGTTCATCAGTTCTTGGGGGGACTGAGTGAAGTATTAAGACCCCAGGATAAAATTCTATTAGGGTTAAACCTGACGCAAAAAATCAGGTTGCTACGGAATATATATGATACGCCCCCCGTTAAACGGTTCGCGGTAGGAATTTATACATATGTACGTCAAGGAATATTATCCTATCCAAATGAAAGCTTGCCTCCATATGACACCGATCCATTTCGGAATGTAAAGCCGCGTATTGATACAGAAGTTATGCCCGACGGTGCCAAACTTGTTAAACTAATGATAGAAGATGTAGCTCGCATATCAAAAAAGAATGGAGCTGTTGGATTTGATGAATTAGATTTTGATATTTGTACCGGCTTTATTGTAACCCACGACAAACCTTTGCTAGAGAAAATATTCGCACAAGAAGGCGTTAAGGCCGAGATGTGGCTAGGTCCTGACGAGCCTGATCCGCGATACGATTTGCAATATGTAGTTCTATCCCGCGCTTAAACTCAAGCCGCTTGCGATAATTTGCCCAATTTCTGGGATAGCAAATCCGGATTGATAGGCTTGCTCATATAATCATCCATCCCAGCATCCAGACAATGATCGCGGTCGCTGGCCAAGGCATGTGCCGTTACACCAATAATATAGTGTCGCATATTTTTTTCTTTTTCCAACTCGCGTACACGCCGCGTTGTCTCAAACCCGTCCATATCCTGCATCTGAACGTCCATCAAAATCGCGGCGTAAGGCGTTTTTGCATCTTTGATTTTCTGAATAGCCTCGGCCCCACTGCGAGCAACATCCGCTTTATATCCTAAGTAATCGAGCATCATCGTCGCCACCATGACGTTGGGCGCGTAATCCTCAACAACAAGGATTGTGCTGCTGGCAATAGTGGCCTGCGCGGCCTCTGATAGGGGAAGGGCGGCGGTCTTCTTTTTCTGGTCCGTAATCTTTAACGGCAGTATAAGTGTGAAAGTGGAGCCTTCACCAAGAGTTGTGCTCGCAGTAATGTCGCCATTCATAAGCGCGGCTAGAGATTTGGAAATGGTAAGACCAAGACCGGTGCCGCCAAAGCGGCGCGAAATGGTCTGGTCGGCCTGAACAAATTTTTCGAAAACCGCGGCAAGTTTATCCGCCGCGATCCCCACACCAGTATCTGTAACGCTTACGCGAACAAGGGCAGTTTTATCATCTTGTATCTCTGCCGTCGAAACCACGGAGATACTTCCTTTAGATGTAAATTTGAGAGCATTACCTATAAGGTTTACCAGTATCTGCTGAACGCGCGTTGAGTCAGCTACATATGTATAATCGCCCGCCTGATTATCAAAATTCAAAGCAATATTTTTTTCAGATGCCTGTCTTTCAAACATCGATTGCAGAGCATTGAAGGTACTGGGGAAAGTGAATGTGCGCTCTTCAAGTTCAATCTGTCCAGATTCAATGCGGCTTAGATCAAGCAAATCATTCACCAAGCGCAGCAGCAAATCCGCGTTTACATGGATCATTTCCACCATTTCGTGGTGCTTTTTATCCATAGGCATGTCCATGAGCAGACGGCCAAGCCCCACAACGGCATTGAGCGGCGTCCGGATTTCATGACTCATAGTAGCAAGGAAGTCGCTCTTGGCCTGGTTAGCGGCCTCTGCACGTTCTTTTTCCAACGCCAATTCACGGCGTTGCAATTCGTTTTCCTGAATAAAGAAATTGAGTTCTTCTTCGCGCTGCTTTTGCACGGAGATATCAACATGCGTGCCAATGAGGCGTTGTATTTTGCCTTTTTCATCCCAGATACCGACGCCGCGCGACATTACCCAAACCCAATGCCCCAGTTTATGACGCAGGCGGAACACATTGTAGTAGGTATCAACTTCACGTTCTGTATACTGGCGCACGGTTTCTACGGCCTGCGCCAAATCATCCGGGTGGATCATGTCTATGAAGTGATCGTGATTGGCGCTCATCTCATCCGGGCTGTATCCCAGAATTATTTTAAAAGAAGGCGAATAGCTGACTGTATTTTCTACAATATTATAATCAAAGATACCGTCATTGATTCCATCGACGATGGAGGCAAATAACTCCTCGCTCTTGCGCAGCTTTTCTTCGGAACGCGTATTTTTACTAATGAGAGAGAAAATAACGAGGTTCGCAAGAATAAGAGCGCCAAGACCAAGGAACGCCCCCATAAACAAAGTCCAAAAATAATTTTTCTCACCGCCACTTGCATAACGTATGCGTTCATTAAGAAGCTTGTCTTCGTTCTGGCTAAATGTATCAAATGCAGTGCGCACTTCTGCAATCGCCTGCTTGATAGCGACTTCCGATGAACGAATGGAATAGACGCTAATATGCCCCTTTTGCAGAGCACCAATATAGGAGGCACTGATTTTTTTTAGCTGCTCAATTTTGTCACGTAAAAAAGTAACATTTTCTTCCTGCTCGGGATTATCCGTAACAGTTTGAGTGAGTTTCGCTAAATTTCCATTGAGCTCAGCCAAATTATCATCATAGCTTTTTAGAAAACTGCCATAGCCGGTAAGCATGTAATTCTGCTCGCTATTGGCGAGGTCAATAGCATTCACCAAAGATGCGCGTCCAAGACGAAGAACCTGATAGCTATGAATAACCCAGTCATTTGAGTCTTTGGCGATTTTGGATTGGTTATAGATAATCAGCGTAAAAACTTCCAGCAAGATGCAGGAAATCAAAAATGTAATCAGAATATATTTCTTCGTAGGTTGGAGCGAAGAAAACATGAGCATTCTACCTTAGTTAATAATAAGCATCATTAGCATAAATGCTGGAAGATAAGCAAAACATTAGGGAATCAGGATAACCATGGCAAGGTCATCTTTTTAATGGCTTAGAAAACCATCAAAAAAAGCCACGACAATTTTCTCCACATGGTTAAAGGAGGGAAAATTCTGGCGCATAGTAGAAGGTGGAAACTGCCGCAGATTTTTAATTTTCTCAGCCGTAACACAGGCCAGCATTACTGTTACTGCCAATAGCAGGAAAGAAACTATTGCGAGCGACGCATAGGGATCCAAGCCGTAATAATTGAGCAGGCAGTAGAAAGCGTAGAATAGTGCGATAAGCAATATTCCCGCCGCTATAGAACTAATGATTGTAAGTGCGAAAATAACAATCAGTTTGGAAAGGAAACGATGAAGGAGAGATACACTGGCGAACGTACTTCCAAGAGACGCCAAACCAAACAATTTCTCCAACATCGCTTTACCCTTATACTGATTGTTATTCTTTTGACAGAGACCAAACATGCTGGCCAGTATTAGCTACGACGCACCAAGGCGCAAAGCACAAAACCTGTCGCCAAAGCTGCGAAGACCGACTTAACTGGATGATCCTTAATCGCGGTTACAACGCTTTCCTCGGCGGAGTTAGCAAGATCACGTGCCTGACGACCTGCTGAGCGAGCGAGATCTCTTAAATCGTCGCGCGCCGCGTCAAAAGTATTTTCGACATCATCTTCAACTTCATGAATGCCTTTTTTGATACGCTGCTTGAGACCTTCGGCTTTGGGGTCATGATGCGGATGTGGTGCTGCTGTATGCATTATAGTCCTCTATGTTTTGATAGTTTATATTAGCGAGTAGCCTGAACATCTGGTGCGAAGTCGATTTCAACTTCGACGCGACGATCCGGTTGCAGGCATTCGATAAGCTGCGGACGCTTCAAGCCATCTGGGCAGCTTGTTGCAGGATTGGATTCACCAAACCAACGCGTATCGGCGATGTCAGTATTGATCACGCCGCGCGCAACCAAATAATGCCGAACGCTATCAGCACGTTTCTTGGATAGTTTTTCGTTGTAGCCGGCGTTGCCAATACGGTCAGCATAACCGACAATATGGGCACCCTTGACCTGATCGTTCGAACGCAGGTTGGTGGCTAGCGTATCCAGCCTTTGCTTCATCTCTGGGCTCAAAGTAGATTTATTAAAGCCAAAGTAGATCGTGCGGTCTTCGCGTGAAATCGCAGCAGTTTGCTGAACATGAGCGACAGGTTTCGGTGCAACCGCAACTTCTGTGGAGCACATATCATATCCATTCGACCATTGGGTACGCACACAGGCGCCGGAAGTCGAGCGAACAATAGTACCGCTAGATTCATCATGAACAACATCGCGGACATCCGCGAAGCTGGAGCCGGTTGAACCGAGCAGAAGAAGTAGGGCAGTGGTAGCGAGAGCGGTAGATTTTAACATGGGATGGATCCTCCGAAACGGGTGCTGGGTGACATTAAGATTGAGAAAGCAAATTGCCTTACGACTCATCAGGAAGCGATGGCAGGCGTATAAGGAAAACATAAGAAACCCATCAATTCTTATACTTATGAATTTTTTATACGCAGATACCGCAATCCTATTCCTTCCTAACTCCAATAAGCGTCTAGTAAATTGAACGTAATCTTAATGGGGACATCATCATGCTGAAATTCCAACACACCTTAATTCTTTCTATCTTCGGAGCTACAGCTTGTCTGGCAAGCATGTCATATATAGGTGATGTCGCCGCCCAATCTATGATGCCTGTTGATACTTACGGTGCAGCGCCATACCAATCTACATCACCCCAAAGTCTCGGCACTCTACATCGGAGTGATATGGCTGCCCCCCAATCGGGTTATGCCGCGCCCGGACAAGCCGCCACCAATTCCGGTGATGACATTCTTCAACCCATGCAGGCGGGAGATATTACCTACATAACTGGTGGCATTGGTGACGAAGAACGCGACACACTTCATGAAATGGCCAAGAACTACAATTTGCGTGTCATGAGCGCCTCAACTGACGGTAGTTTTACCGGAGAGGTTCACCTTCTTCTACTCAATGCAAAAGGTACAACATTGCTGGACACCGAAATGGGTCCGCTATTTTTTGCGCAACTACATCCTGGCACTTACAAACTACAGGCCACACGCGGAGCTCAAACCAAAGAGAAGAAAATTGTTGTCGGTCACGGCAAAACCAGCCTTGTTCACTTCAGTTGGTAATGGTTCCTTTATCTTACGTGATCTCTTTAATGCCGAAAATTTAGACTGCGCAGGTTAACGTTAAACTTTCAGTCACTCTGGGAGGTATCAAATGAAATCAGTAAAATACATAACCTTGATCGCAACTCTAGCCATGCTGTCAGCATGCGGCACGGATCCTGGCGAACGCGCATTAAGTGGTGCAGGTATCGGTGCTGCCGGCGGCGCTGTTGCTGGTGCCGCTCTCGGTAATCCATTAGCAGGTGCTGCAGTCGGCGGTGTCGTAGGCGCTGGCACTGGCCTGCTGACGCGTCCGGACCAAGTTAACCTTGATCGCCGGTAATACTAAACTTTGGAGGATAAAATGTTAAACTGGATTGTTACTTTCTTCCTGCTAGCCGTCATTGCCGCCGTTCTGGGCTTTGCTGGTCTTGCAGGTACCTTCGCTGAAATCGCGAAGTTTCTGGCAGTCATATTTGTCGTGCTGTTTGTTGCGTCGCTGATCTACAGCATGTTGACAGGCAAGCGACCAGTAGCGCCGCCACTTTAAAATTCCTTTCCGGGTGAGAAAAGAGGCCTTCGGGCCTCTTTTTTTATGCCTATGGAACTTGCAGCTCAGTAGGGAAAGTAAGGGTGAACAACATACCGCCATCCACGTGGTTGGACGCTTGTAAATCACCATCCAGCAAATTCATAATGGCTTTGCCGATCGACAACCCAAGGCCGGTACCGGCTTTCTGTTGATCTTCTTTTGCCAAGCGCGTGTATTTTGAGAAAATATCATCCAACTGTTCAGGCGGTACGCCGCGACCATTATCACGGATACAGATATAGCCTTCGCCGCCATTCTGACCATAGGTGATATCAATAGTGGACTGGACGCCGCCGTATTTAACTGCGTTATCCAGAACCAGACAGACGGTACGGCTAAGCAGTACAGCATCCGTGGTAATGGTTAACTGCCCTGTTGGATCAAAAGCAACTTGTGATGTCTGAAGAAGGCTTTTGAGACGCAACAGACAGTCGCGGATGAGGCCGCCAATTTCCGTTTTTTCGTGCCTTGCCTTGACCATCCCATTTTCAAGCTTGGCCATATCAAGAATATTGGTGATAAAATTATCCAGACGATAAGCTTCCTGAAGCGCCACCAAGACCAGTGACAATTTTTTATCTTCGGGCAGTTTATCTTTCATGCGATCGAAGATTTCCAACGAACCTATGATAGAAGCCAAAGGAGTTTTCAAATCGTGCGATACGGATGATAGCATCTGCCGGTGAATACGCTCACGCTCGCGCTCAAATGAATCCGACTGCGCCAAGGGAGATTGGCCATCATTAAGGCTGGGAAGAATAGTCATGTTCAAGGTTTGACTCCACCGTCGCTTTTTAAGCGAATAGGCACCCGCCGCCGGTGTGCCTTAGATATTTTTATAAGACAGCCTATATAGGCATCGTCAAAGCAGGATTGGCAAGCTGTTTTGTAGGTAAGCCTACCAATCCCACCTAATTTTTAATGCGCTGCTGTGTTGTCCTTAATGGTGTCGCCGATTTTTTGGCCGGGGGTACGGTCTTCCAGCTGACGGCCGGCTTTATCAACGCCATTAGGCAATTCGTGGACAGCATCACTGATCTTATCGCCGGTTGTGCGCCGGTCAGGCATTGTCAGAATGCTATAGGCAACTAATGCCAATACAAGAATAACAGCCAAAACGGCTATGTTACGTGTCGTGGGACTGTTCATGATTTTACCTCTGATGTTAAGTTACTCAATTTTAGGTGCGACTTCGTTTAACTTACGACTAACGTTGTTGAGATCATCGGTCTGTACGGATTGCTCTTTTGAGGGTGGGGGGCCACCTTCGTTTTCAAGACGACCGGATTCATTTGCGGCCAGCTTAAGATGTTCGCTAATTTCTGCAATCCAGCTACTGCCAATTTGCGCCATGGTTTCTGCCGCCATTAAGCCATTACTATATCTCTTGGTTAATTCTTTTAATATTTCGACTTTATCTGACATGCCCTCAGCATCGAGTGTCGATTTATGCTTTTTTAGCAAAAGATCAAGTTGATCTGTTAAAGTCACAAATTCATGAATTTCGCTATCTATCTCCGGTATAGTTTTGTTTTGTACCGATGATTTTGGGAATTCAGTTATGTTCGAAAATTCTGCCATAGCCCCGATCCTCTCTTTTAGATTCTGCTGTAAAATAGGCTGACCAACGTAAAAGAACTGCAAGAAGCCAAAGCCTCATACATAAGGAGAGTGTAAAGAATGGTTTTAGCGGACCGCAGCCCGGTTCAGACGGTCATTGATCGCAACACCTAACCCTATATTGGGAATGGGCATAACTGCGATACCGCGCAATTGCGACTGATCAAGCTGACGCAACATTGTGAAAAGATTTGCCGCCGCCTCACTTAAATCCCCTTGAGGGCTTAAGTTCAGGCGTTGCGCTCCCCCCTTGGCCAATATATCGGGACCAAAAGTCAGAAAGCCTTCGTCACTTTCGGCCTGCATTGCATTTAATCGCAACGGAAGGTTTGGGGCATAATGACTGGCTAACATACCGGGCGACATTAGGGAGGTATTTTCTGCAACGCTCACTATATCGATAGGACCCAGAATTTTTTCCAGCTGTTCTCTGGTGATGCCGCCGGGACGCAGAATAGCAGGGCGCGTAGAGGTCAGATTAAGGACGGTCGATTCCAGACCGACTTGGGATTTGCCACCAGCGAGGATGAGATCGACTTTATCGTATAAAGATTCAGCAACATGAATAGGCGTTGTCGGACTTAACTTGCCGGAGGCATTGGCACTAGGCGCCGCAATCGGACGTTTTACCGCTTCCAATAACTGTTTTGCTACAGGATGCGACGGGATACGTACCGCTAGCGTATCCATCCCGGCACTAGCCAGAAGTGATACCGGGCAACTTTTCTTACGCGGTAAAACAAGGGTGAGGGGCCCAGGCCAGAATTGGGCCGCCAATAAACGTGCCGTTTCATTCCATTCAATTAATCCGTCCAACGCCTCTGGGTTGGCCACATGTATGATCAGCGGATTAAATTGTGGTCGTCCCTTGGCAGCATAGATCGCAGCTACTGCACGATCATTCGTCGCATCAGCGCCCAGCCCGTAAACGGTTTCGGTTGGGAAGGCGACAAGCTTGCCTTCGGCCAGAAGGATGGCGGCTTTCTGAATCGATGCGACGTCGGCATTGACTATAGAGGCGTGCATCGTCATGAAATCTGCAAATTAGAGTACTTCCAAAGCCTTTTTTACTTCTTCGATATGGCCCGGCACACTGACCTTGCGCCAGATGGCGCGGATAATGCCGCTGGCATCCACCAGAAATGTTGTGCGCTCGATACCCATATAGGTTCGGCCATACATACTCTTTTGAACCCATGTGCCAAATTTTTCGCAAACAACGCCTGTTTCATCTGAGGCCAGAGGGAAGGTCAGATTATATTTGCGGCTGAATCTTTCATGGCTGGCCATATCATCTTTCGATACACCAATAACCGTTGCGCCAAGATTGGTAAAAGCGGGCAGGGTATTACGGAATTCGCAGGCCTGCGCAGTGCAGCCGGAGGTATCATCCTTCGGATAGAAATACAGAACAAAGGGCTTACCCTTCAGGTCCGCCAGACTAACATTGCCAATTTGCGTCGCTGGCATTGTAAAATCAGGAAGGGCTGAACCGACAGCCAAAGCACCAGACTTGATTGTTTTTGGGGCGGGCGCCGCTTTTGCAATGGGTTTGGCCAGTTTAAGAACTGGTTTGGCGACAACTTTCTTGACCGGCTTTTTAAGCGCTGCGATTTTTTTTGCTGCGACCTTAACGGGCTTTTTCGCCGCCTTTTTCAAAAGCTTTTTGGCAGGCTTCGCCGCTTTTTTAACCAGCTTCTTCGCTGGCTTAGCCTTTTTAGCTTTGATAGCAGGCTTTTTCTTCTGAACGGCTCGGGCCATGAAAATTCTCCATACAATAAGATAGCGGAAGAAAAGGCGACTGTCCTTGCATTGTCAAGAACATCCTTTATCTTCGGTCCTACCTTACCCACCCTCAGGTCCTTATGAGACGCAGTATCAGCATCATGCTCCGCCTGTTTGCCGCTTTTATCGGCGGCATCGTCGCGGCCTGTGCTTTACTGATATGGTGGCTCAATACAAACCCTGTAAATGCTACCTATCTTACCCCTTATATAGAGGAGGGTATTGATCACTATCTTCCGGGTACCCACACCCAAATCGCGCATACAGCGACAGAATGGGACAATGTCGAACATGTCATTGCATTACATGTCGACGATTTAAATATCAGCGATAAAGATAATCAAATTATCGCTTCCGTACCTCATATGGATATCCAGCTGAGTGCCTTGGGCCTGCTCGCTCGCCAGTTTCTGCCTTTATCGCTTAATATAGAACAACCGGACATCAAGCTGGTCCGCGACGGCAATGGTATTATGCGCTTCGGCGGTATTCAGGCGGATAGTGGAAATAATTCTTCTCAGCAAAATACCAATATTAAGGACGCACTGGCACCCGTACTGGATGATCTTGCTCACGCTTTTCGGACACGTAAACTCAGTATTACCGGCGTCAAGCTTGATGTGCACGACAGCAAAACCCAAAGTGACTGGACTGTGCATGTTCCTGAAATCAGTATCGAACATTCCCTGACCAGCCTCAGCGGCCATGCCCTGCTGGATGTAACCCAAAAGGACCAAGTCTCGACTCTTCAGGTCAAATATAGCTACGACGGCAGCAAAGCTCAGCATAAGCTGGAAACGCAACTAACAGCAATAACGCCCGCCTTTTTTGCAGGCGGCCATCCAGGAACTTTAGGGCTAAACGGCCTACAGATCCTTGATTTGCCCCTCACAGGTAGTGTTGAAACTGTTTTTGACAGTTCGCTTAATCTTGCATTGGCTGTTGCCGATGTTCACGGCGATGCAGGACACATCAATTATCCTGATTTCTGGGATCAACCACGCGCAGTTAAATCGGTCGATATCAAAGCCTCTTATGATCGCGATGCGCCGCAACCTGGAACGTTAAGCCTTGCTGCCGATTTTGACGGTCCAGCGCTAAGTTTAACCGGAAAGGCATCGCCGGGCACTACAGCTGGCCACGACCTCGATTTCGAATTTGCCGTAGAGTTGAATGATTGGCCGATGGACCAATTCGCTGACTTATGGCCCAAACCCATTATCGCATCGCCCCGGACTTGGATTTCCACCAACCTATCCAAAGGCAACTTTGATCATGGTGAAGGCGTATTCAAAGGTTATCTCGCATGGAATGATATCGATAACCTGACCATCAGCGAAGCGAGCGGCAAGCTTGCAGCCTCCGGCGCTCGTATTAATTATCTCGACGGCTTATCACCAGTTGAAGGCGTTAATGCCAAAGCCGAATTCGATCTGGCTCATATGGACGTGGATATTTCCGGCGGCGGCATTGGGTCCTTACGGCTCCAACCATTTACAATTGCGATGACTGATCTGGACAAGGATGTTCAAAATATTTCTATTCCGGTCAATTTCAGAGGGCCAATTCCCGATATCCTGAAACTTATCGATGCGCCGCGCCTTGGCTACGCAACGGCACTTGGGCTGAAACCGGATTCTATCACTGGTGATGCAAATGGCGTCGTGGAATTGCGCCTTCCGCTGCTGAGCACTGTGGAGATGAAAGATGTCGATATCAAAGGCCATGCCGATGCGACCGATGCGGCTTCGTCGCAACTGGTCAAAAAAATCGACATCATTCAAGGCAATGTGAAACTAGATCTAACCAAGGATGGGCTGGGCGTTAAAGGCACGGCCACGATAAATAAAATTCCTGTGCAAATAACCTGGCAGGAAAATTTTAAATCAGTCGCAGGAAAACCTTTACGCTCTGGCAATATCACCAGTGTTCTAAGCAACGACCAGTGGAAACTGATGAACATAGAAGCATTAAAAGGCAGTTCTGGTCCCGTCCTTGCCACGATCGATGTCCAGCAAATGGCAAAAGAAAGCACGAAACTGTCTGGCGTTTTCGATTTGACCAGCGCAGAAATTCACATTGATCAGCTGAACTGGAAAAAGCCGCCACGCGTTCCTGCGCTCTTGAAAACTACGATTGATATTCCCGTAACTGGCCCCATCGCTATCAAATCGATTGATCTATCAGGTCAACAAATCAGCATTCAGGGCAAGGCGACCTTGTCACCGGACGGCGATAGCCTGCAATCAGCAACTCTAGACTCGCTAATAATGGGACGCACGAATGCGACACTGACTTATGCGCAAAAGAACGATGAGGATCATACCTTACGTTTTGAGGCTGAAGGCAAATCATTAGACGTCACTGGCCTGAAAGGTGGTCATGAGGTCGCCGCCAGTGATCCTCGGCCAAAAGAATATCACATCCATGTTGATAAACTTTACACCAGTGATACCGGGCTGATTGCCAACGCAGAAGGCTATGCTATTCGCGATCCTCAAGGCTGGAGAGAAATCAGCCTGAAGGGTCTCGCTGATGGGCAGGTTCCCCTGACTATTGATCTGGGCACAAAAGACGGTAAGCGCCATTTTATGGCGAACTGTGATGATTTTGGCCGCGCTCTCAAAGGCCTCGGCATGACAGACACGGTGAGAGACGGCAAAATTCAGATTGTCGGCCAAAACACTGCAGATAACCCGCGCGCAATTGAAGGCTTTGTAAAAATCAGTCATTTCACAGTGAAGGATTTACCAGCGTTGGTTATCCTGCTGAACGCGACGTCGCCCTTTGGTTTCCAGAACTTACTTTCCGGCAATATGGATTTCGACCGGCTAAAAGGTAATTTCCTCTGGCAAGGCGATATAATCGAATTGCAGGATGTCCATATTCCGGGTTCTGCAGTCGGCATGGATGTCGCAGGCAAAATTGATATGAATGCAGGCACCGCCAATTTGCACGGCGTAGTCGCGCCGTTCTCTATGGTTAATAATATTCTGGGCGCCATTCCACTGCTTGGTGACGTACTAACTGGCGGCAATGGTGGCGGCGTTCTGGCCGTTGCCTATACAATTACAGGCGATTTAAACAACCCGAATGTCAGCGTCAATCCAGCCTCACTGCTTACACCCGGCTTTTTGCGTAACTTATTTTTCGGCGATAGCGATGAGGCGGATAGCGCCCCCGACGCGTCGATACCAACAGGCGCTCAGCCGCCGGAGCCACCAGCAGCTGGCACGCAAAATAACTTTAATAAAAAACCCTAAACCGCTTTCGCCAGCGCATGACGTTTCTTACCGGCGCTGAGACGCGCGACGCCGTCTTGATCCAAATCCTTGGCTGTAATCGTAGCCGTCAAAGATGTCACAAGCTGATCGTTCAGCTTTAGCCCACCTTGCTCGATCAGACGTTTGGCTTCCCCGCGCGACGCCGCAAAACCGAGCGCAAGCACCGCATCGATAACCGCAGGCGGATTGGCGTTCGAAAATTCAAATACGGGCAGGTTGGCGCCTTTACCACTGCCGCCTTCGAATGTATCCTTGGCCGTATCGGCGGCAAGCTGCGCCGCAGCCTCGCCATGCGCCAGTTTGGTCGCCTCAAAAGCCAAAATCTTTTTGGCTTCGTTTATTTCCGCATCGCGCAATTTTTCAAGCTTGGCAATTTCGTCCAGCGATACATCTGTAAATAATTTCAGGAAGCGACCGACATCGGCATCCTCTGTATTCCGCCAGAATTGCCAGTAATCATAAGGCTTCAGACGTTCCTGTTTTAGCCATACGGCGCCTGCAGCAGTTTTGCCCATCTTCGCGCCGGATGCCGTAGTGATCAGCGGCGTTGTCAGGCCGAACAGTTCCAGCTCGCGCATACGGCGACCAAGCTCGACGCCGTTCACGATATTACCCCATTGATCCGAACCACCCATCTGCAAGGTACAGCCAAAGCGTTTATGCAACTCGACAAAATCGTAGCCCTGCATAATCATGTAATTGAATTCGAGGAAGGTAAGGGGCTGTTCACGCTCCAACCGCAGTTTGACGGAATCGAAACTCAGCATACGGTTAATTGTGAAATGCCTCCCGACTTCACGAAGGAAAGGAATATAGCCGAGGCTGTCCAGCCAATCGGCATTGTTGACCATGGTGGCGTCCTGCTTGCCGTCACCGAAGGTTAGGAAGTTACCAAAAATAGTTTTGATACTGGAAATGTTGGATGCGATTTGCTCATCCGACAACAACTGGCGCGTGTCGTCCTTGCCTGAAGGGTCACCCACCTTGGTTGTACCGCCCCCCATCAAGACGATTGGCTTATGCCCTGTTTGCTGCAAGCGGCGCAGCATCATGATGCCAACAAGGTTGCCGACATGCAGGCTATCAGCAGTCGCATCAAAACCAATATAACCACTTATGGTTGCGCTGGATGTTTTCTTATCCAGCGCCTCGATATCGGTGCATTGATGAATATATCCGCGTTCTTTCAGAAGCTTTAAGAAATCGGATGTTAACCCTGTCATGTGTAGAACCTTTCCAAGAAGTGCATTACTATATAGCCGAGGTCAAAACAGTGATGAAGCCTAAACTTTTCCGCGTTATCGGCCTGATGAGTGGGACGTCCATTGACGGCATTGACGCCGCTTTGGTGGAGACTGACGGCCTAAACTATGTCAAATCACTGGCTTTTATGCCCAATCCCTATGAAAAATCCTTTCGGCTACGGCTGCGGTCACACCTTGGCAATAAAGCAGGTTGCCAAGACCCGCAAGTCGCCAGCTTTGAACGTGAACTGACAGAATTGCATGCGGATATCGTCCAGCAGTTCCAGAAGAAATTTAACGGCATTGCCCAGACTATCGACCTGATCGGTTTTCACGGCCAAACTATCTGGCATCAACCCGCAGAACGCTCCACCATCCAGATTGGCGACGGTGCCTTGCTGGCAAAAATAACAAATATTCCGGTTATCAATGATTTTCGTTCCGCCGATGTGCGGGCAGGGGGCAACGGCGCGCCGCTGGTACCGCTCTATCACCGTGCGTTGTCGGCCAAGCTGCCGAAACCCGTGGCGATCTTGAATATCGGCGGTGTATCAAATGTTAGCTGGATTGCAGGAGAAAGCGATGATGAGATCCGCGCCTTCGATGTTGGGCCTGGCAATGCGATGATTGATGACTGGGTCCTGCACCATACCGGCAATGATTATGACGAGCATGGATTGCTGGCGGCGACTGGCCGTGTGCATACCGAGATCGTCGATAAAGTTCTGGCGCTGCCATTCTTTAGTCAGAAGCCGCCAAAATCAATTGACCGCGACGTGTTTAAGAATTTGATGCCACAGAGCCTAAACCCCGCCGATGGAGCAGCAACGCTCACCATGATCACGGCAAGGGCGGTAGCGCTCGGCATGAAATATATGCCGCAAAAGCCAAACCATCTGTATGTCACTGGCGGCGGACGTTTAAATAATACCCTTATGCGCTGGATTCGTGATCTGGCTGGCTTGCCTGTTAGCCCTGTCGATGATCTGGGTTGGAGCGGTGATGGGCTGGAAGCCGAAGCTTTTGCTTATCTTGCCGTGCGCTCGCATCTTGGCCTGCCGCTCAGCGTTCCCGGCACTACCGGCGTGCCGGAACCCATGACCGGCGGTCGTTTCCACGAGCCAAGTTAGCGCTCGATAAAATCGAGATCGCGACCGAAGGTTTCGGGCAATTTCCATAGCGCAATAAAAGCAATCACAAAGCAGACGATAGATGCAATCGCTATGCTACCGACAACTCCGTAACCGGGACGCAAATAGGCGATAAGAAGCGTATCCAGAATAACCGAAGCCCGAACAAAATTTGGCGCAGTTGATGTCGCCGTCGCTCGCAGATTGGTGCCGAACTGTTCCGCTGCTGAGGTCATGAACAAAGTCCAGTAACCTGCGAAGAACCCCATCAGCAGAACCAAGCCATAAAATAATCCGGACGATATGCCGCGCAATGTCAGAATAGTCATAAGCATTGCACCGACTCCCAGCATAAACACAGCCATCACTTTTTTGCGGTTTCCAAAAATCTGGCTTATCAATCCGCTAATAAAACCACCCAGAGACATACCGATATAGCAACTGATCATTGAAGTAGTTACCTTTAACGGTGAAGTTACGCCAAGCGCGGTGGCAATTTCAGGTGAAAAAATAATAACAGCACCGAAAATAAACCAGATCGGCAACCCAACACATATAGAACAGAGGTAGCGTAAAAATCGTTTGCGATTGTTGAACAGCATCTGAAAATGCCCACGCGCGACGCTGGATTTTTTGCTGACAGCATTATACATCCCGGATTCGCTGACGGAAATACGCAGCAGCAAAAGCAGAAGTCCCAGGACGCCGCCGCCGATATAACACATGCGCCAATCCAGAATATCGACCATATAGCCCGCTACCAGCGGCCCCATCACGCCGCAACCGACAATGATGCTGGAACCATAACCGCGCGTATTTTTCGGCAACAATTCACTGACAAGGGTAATGCCTGCGCCAATTTCGCCCGCAAGACCAAGGCCGGTAAAAAATCGCGCCGCCGCATAGGCCGGTATTGTTGTCACAAAGGCATTGGCGATATTGCCGAGAGAGTAGAGCAAGATCGTGCCGAACAATACATAGACGCGGCCCTTTCTGTCACCCAGCATGCCCCACAAAATGCCGCCGCAGAGCATTCCCGCCATCTGCCAATTCAGCAGTTGAGTACCGATGGTGATGAGCTGATCACCGCTAAAGCCCAAATCCTTAAGGCTGGAAATACGCAACATCGAAAATAGCTGCAGGTCAAAAACATCGACGAAATAGCCAAGAGCGGCAACCAGAATAGTAATGCTTACCCGTTGTTTTTCACTAAGACGCGCCATGATCACCTACCTAATTAAGCCGTGCAAGAACCACCAAGTGCTATCATTGTTGTTAGGCAACAGGGGTGATAATCTTCCGTCTGGCCACCGAATTTAGACACCGTACTATGCGGTGAAAATAAAGAAAGTCAATCAAGCATGCCCCAACCAACCGAAAGCCAGATACGCGATATTTTGCGGCCCATCCTGCCGGATAATGTTCATCTATCCGGCATCATTGTGAAAGAGGCTCAGGGCGGTGCACATATCAGCTTCGCCCTGGAAATCGACCCGCATAAAAGCGTGGCGATGGAACCGGTTCTGCGGACAGCAGAGAAAGCCATCCAAAAAATGGATAAGGTTCTATCGGTCTCCGGCCTTCTGACAGCACATAAAACGACGCCGCAAATGCAGGCCGGAAAGCACCGCGAGAAAATGGTGATACCGAATGTTAAGCATATTGTCGCCATCGCCTCCGGCAAGGGCGGGGTCGGCAAATCAACGACGGCGGTTAATTTGGCAATCGCCCTGGCGCAAAACGGTTTGAAGGTTGGCTTACTGGATGCGGACATCTACGGCCCCTCTATCCCGCGCATGCTAAAACTCTCGGGCAGGCCGGACTCCACCGATGACAAGAAAATGATCCCACCAGAGAAATTTGGCATCAAGGCGATGTCGATGGGATTTCTGGTGCCGGAAGAAACCGCCATGGTCTGGCGCGGCCCAATGGTGCATAGCGCTATTACGCAGTTGTTTCGTGATGTGCGGTGGGGAGAGCTTGATATTATCGTGGTCGATGTACCGCCGGGCACCGGCGATGCCCATCTGACCTTGGCACAGCAAGTGCCTTTGTCCGGCGCGGTGATCGTCTCAACGCCGCAAGACATTGCCCTGATCGATGCGCGCAAAGGCCTTGATATGTTCAGTAAGGTTGAAGTGCCCGTACTCGGCATCATCGAGAATATGAGCTACTTTCTCTGCCCCCATTGTCACGAACGCAGTGACATTTTTAGCCATGGGGGCGCAAGGCATGAGGCAGAAAAATTAGGACTGCCCTTCCTCGGCGAAGTACCGCTTGAGATTTCGATCCGCGAGACATCGGACGGCGGCGACCCCATCGTGCAATCGCAACCTGATAGTGAGATCGCAAAAATCTACCGCGCTATGGCGCAGACATTATGGAAGGCACTTTCATGACCAGTACAAATGCCATCATCCTGCCTTACCGCGGTATCATGCCGAAGATTGACCCGAAAGCTTTCATAGCACCGGGCGCAGTGGTGATCGGCGATGTGGAAATTGGGCCGGAAAGTTCCATCTGGTTTGGCTGCGTTATACGCGGCGACGTTAACAAAATCCGCATAGGCGCGCGTACAAACATACAGGACGGTACCGTCATTCATGTCGCTAGCGGCCTGCAACCCGCACGCATGGGTGAAGGCGCAAAAGTTGTGCCGGAAGCAGGCTATCCGACAATCATCGGCGACGGCGTCACCGTAGGTCATATGGCACTACTGCATGCCTGCACAATTGAAAGCGGTGGCTTTGTCGGCATGAAATCCGCCGTGATGGACGGCGCCAAGATTGAAAGCGGCGGCATGTTGGCTGCGGGCGGATTGCTAACGGCAGGGAAGATCATTGCCAAAGGACAGCTTTGGGCTGGAACGCCAGCCAAATTCTGGCGCGACCTAACTGAGGATGACATAGCGCAGTTCGATATGCGCGCAACGCAATATGCTGAGTTGGGTGCAGAGTATCTCGGCATGCAGAAATGATACTACACGTTTAAACCGCTCTTACCTTCACATAACTGCCCGGCGCGCTTTCAATACCTTCAGACACTTTGCGTGCCGGGATTTGTTCACCTGAATAAGGCGCAAGCCATTTCAGCCATTCCGGCCACCAGGAGCCGTTATGGGCTTCGGCATGAGCAACCCAATCATCCGGGCTTTGCGGCAATTGGTCATTTGTCCAATAACCATATTTCTCGGCAACCGGCGCGTTAATCACACCTGCAATATGCCCGGAACCAGACAAAACAAACCTTACGGGACCTTTATATATTTGCGTTGCCGCATAGGTGGATCGCCACGGCGCGATGTGATCATCGCGGGTTGAAAGCAGGAAGCTCGGCACCGTAATGCTGCGCAAATCGATCGGCACGTTTTTCATCGTCACGCCGCTGGGTTGCACCAGTTTGTTTTCCATATACATCTTGCGCAGATAAAAACTCTGCATAGCGGCGGGCAGGTTAGTGCTGTCACCGTTCCAGTACAGAATATCAAACGGGAAGGGCTCCTTACCCAGCAGATAATTATTCACGACAAAAGACCAGATCAGATCATTGGCGCGCAATAGATTAAACGTCGTCGCCATAGCGCCGGCTTCCAGATAACCTTGCTCTTGCATGCGATCTTCAATTGCTTTGACCTGATCCTCATCAATGAAAACGCCAAGATCACCTGGTTCTGAGAAATCGACCATCGTGACGAGATAAGTGGCGCTCACCACTTTCGGCAATTCGGCGGGCGCTTTCGGTGCCGCATTCAAATAAGCCAGTGTGCTGGCCAGTAGCGTGCCGCCGATGCAGTAGCCGACGATATTGATATTATCCTGCCCCGTGGCTTTGCGGATTTGGCGCATTGCCTCCAGCGAGCCATCCATCATGTAGTCGTCAAAATGGACATGGGCGTGGCTCTGATTCGGGTTGACCCAAGAAATGCAGAAAACCGTGTAACCCCGTTTAACAAGATAGCCGATATAGGAATTCTTTTCGCGTAAATCCAGAATGTAATATTTATTGATCCAAGGCGGCATGATCAGGAGTGGCGTCGCATGCACAGTCGGCGTTTGCGGTGCAAACTGTATAAGCTGCATCAAATGATTTTGATAAACGACTGTGCCCGGCGTAGTTGCAAGGTTTTCGCCAACCTTAAAGGCCTTCAAATCACTCATACTAATCTGCAACTGGCCGTTACCGCGCTCCAGGTCAGTCAGCAGATTTTCCAGTCCTTTGACCAGATTTTCGCCGCCCGTTTCAAAAGTTCGTCGCAATACTTCGGGGTTGGTCAACCAGAAATTGCTGGGCGATATCGCATCCACCATTTGCCGCGTGTAAAATTCA